>NZ_JAYESJ010000001.1:3318000-3955000 GCF_034720595.1 Rhizobium sp. CC-YZS058
GCGGCGGAGTCGACGATCTGCGTCAGGGTGCTGACGGCCGCAGGTTTGGCTGGAACCAGCGATGGGGCCAAGGGCGGGACGGAAGTTTCCACCAGCCGACCCACGGTCATACCGTTGAAGACGTCCGAGCAGCACGCAGAGACCTTGCCGTTGTGCATGATATAGAGGAGGTAGAACGGGATCTCGCAGGGCGAGGAGAAGTCCTGCTTGTCGTTCAGCATGCCGACCCCGACATCCACCAGCGGCATTTCCTTCAGATGCACGAAGTTGGAATGCTCGCACGCGGCAAGGAAGGTTTGACGGACGGAATCGGAGTCCTCCGGCACCAGGCCGTAGGCATTGCTGCTCTCCCGCGTGAAGTACTTGATGAAGAGCTGCACGTCCCCGCGCGCCTCGATGACGGGAATGCAGGCCTGCACGTTTTCGACGACCCGTCCTGCCTCATCGCTCTTCTTGATGTCGAGATAGCGGCCCTGATCGATGGTATCGAGGCTGATGTGGATCTCGTCGAGCCCGGCATCCGCAAGCTCGGTCAACTTTTCCGGTGTCAGCAGAACACCGTTCGTGATGACACGCGTTTTGCGGGCAATGCCGGCAGCGACGACCTGCGCAACCATCGCCGGAAGCTTCTTGTTCAAAAGCGGCTCGCCATTGCCGTAAAACTGCATCATCTCCAAAGGACCGCGCAGAGCGCAGTAGTCCTGAATGGTTGCCAGCACCGTTGCCCACGTATCCGGCTTCATGAGTCCCGCGTTTTCGCGGAATTTCGGTGCACGGCCGGAATGCGCATCGCAGAACGTGCATTTGAGATTGCAGCTTGAGGCAACCTCGACGATCAGGGTCATGATCCGTCGCTGCTCCAGCGCACGGAGCAGGTTTTCTTCGCGAGACGCCTTCTGCGCAGGATCCTTGGCTGTTTGAAAGGTCAGCATCAGTTTTCCTCGAAATCCGGTTAGCCGAAGCGGCGCTCCAGGGATGGATCTGGGATATTCGGACTGTCTTGCTCTTGCTCAGGCCTCGCCACGAAAGACAGGGACGGCACGGTGACGAGTTGATCGATGGGAGCAAGAATCCATTGAACGAAATCGTACAGCTGCTTGGGACGCTCCACGCCCCCGATTGATTCCGGGACAAACAGCGAGCGATCAACGACACCGAGCAGTTCGCTTGTTTCGAGGACCGGCTTCTGCGCCGGCGGGTCGAAAAACCTCGCATAACGCCCATCCGCCCAGGCTGCGAAAGCGGCGCGGTATTTCGCCACGGCATGCTCGTAGTCTGCTTGATCCAGAGAAAAGGCAGAACAGTCCGCTTCGCATGATTTCGCGAAGTTCTCCTGCCATCCATCGATCATAAGACCGTGCTTTCGTTTGAAATACTCGATGGCCTGTGCGCCGCTTGCTGCGATGCCAAGGGTGGAAGGAAACGGGAAGTCACGAATGAGACCATTGGCATTGGGGTCGAAGCCGAGATCCTTGACCATCTCGCTCTGCAGCTTCGAATAGTTTTCAACCCCCCGGGCGCGGGCCTGGTTACTCTGTCTGCAGGCCCCGTCGATTGAAAATGGGCGTGCGGAATACATAAAGCGGTTTGCTGTAACGAGAATCTTGCAGAAATTGTCGACGTCGACCGTCGTATGGCCGAAAAACCGTCCCCCGAACCGTGTGCGGATCGCGTCCATCAGCTTTCGTGAGACGAGGCAATGGAAGATCGTGAAGGGGACAGCAGCCGTCAAGCTGCGGTGGCGCCACATGAAATATTCGTCAAGGAGAGTGGCCTTTGGCACTTCGCCAAGAAAATCCAGCAGGCTGATCGAGATTTTCCCGTCTTTTTCTCGGTTATCCGGCCATCGATAATAGATCCGGGACCAGGAGATGATGTCGAGATCGGGTTTCTCACGGAGCGCGCGGTCCAGGAGATCCGGAATGTTGGGGTCGATGTAGTCATCGTCCCCACACATCGTCATCCAGTCGCCGCGGCTGTTGGCGACACAGCGTTCGAAATTGTCCCGCATGCCGAGCGGACGCTCGAGAGAGGGCAGGAAGCGGATCCGGTCGTCGCTGAGCGTCTCCATGAACGCCCGCATGATCGATCCGTCGTCCGAGTTGTCGGCAACGACGAATTCAAGATCGCGACGCGGGTTGCTGATCATGTCCAAGATCAGCTGCTTGAAGTAAGGCTGTCGATTGCGCGAGGGCAGCAGGATCGAAACTTTGGGACGCGGCGAGTGCGACTTCGCCGCAGAAGACGCGACTTTCCGCTTCATCAGGCAGCCTTTCTCCCGGCAAATGCTGTTGCGATTTCGGACGGAGAGACGAGTGCCTGGCCGACGAAATGATAGAGATCGGCTGGCGTCACCACGGTTGGAATGACTTCGTCGACATAGAGCGTGGTCTTGTCCATGCCCTGGAAGACGCTCCCGACCCGCACCTCCTTGTATCTCGGCTTGAAGAACTTGAGGAAGCGGCCACCCTTCCACTGGCTCAGCGCCTGCCTGTATCCGGCGACCATCAGATCGAAGGCATAGCGGGACTTCGCATTGCCGCAGTCGATTCCGCAGGCTTCGGCAAAGTTCCGCTCCCAGCCGGCAGGACGCGTATAGCCGAAGGTGACGCAGAACCATTGCTGAACCTGCGCAACTGCGGCGGTCACGCCGAGAATGCAACCGAACGGGAAATCCTTCATGTACGGATCTTCATCCATGTTCCGGCCGAGCTCGGCCATGATCTGCGCATGCCGACGCTTGAGCTCGTCGGGGTTGCCGATCGTCCCGGAATTGCTAGCGAAGCAGGCTCCGAGCACGGAGAACGGTCTCTCGCAGTAGAAGAACCGCTTGGCATTGACCAGAAGCTTGCAGCTCGTTTCGAAATCGACGGTGAGATGGCCGAAATGCCGGCCACCGAACTTCGCCTTGTTCGCATTCATCACCCGACGCGACACGGCGCCATGGTAGATCGAAAAGGGGCAATGCGGGGTTGCATCATGGGTCCGCCAGGAAAAGAATTCCTGAAACAGGTGCTCCCGCTTAACCTCCTGAAGCCGGGTTCCGAGCGGGACCGCGACATTGCAGTGGACAAGGCGATTGTCGGGCCAATTGTAGTTCAGCCGTGCCCAGACCAGAACATCGACATCCTGTTCGGCACGGCAAAGCGTGTCCAGAACGCCTGCCACCTCCGGATCCACATAATCATCATCCCCGATCACACAGATGAAGTCGCCTGCGGCGGTGTCGATGCAGCGTTCCCAGTTCGCGTTCATGGGAAGGACGCGGTCGGTGCTGGGGAGATAGGTGACGCGCGGGTCGCGGCTGATCTCGGTCATGAAGCCGTTCATGATCGAGGGATCGTCGGAATTGTCGGCGAAGATGAACTCGATATCGGTGCGCAGCGAGACGACGAGGCTCTCGATCGTTTTCTTGAAGGTCTCCTGGCGGTTTCGCGAGGGAACGCAAATGGTCAGGATCGGCGGCGTGCGCATCAGGATTCTCCGTTTCGATCAGGCTATCCGCAGCGGCTTTCGCGAGGCTGATCTGGCCAGGCGGTGGTGCGGCTGCGAAAGTCGGTTCGCAGAGGCGAAGAATTGCTCTAGAAGAGCCGCTCGACAGGAGCCGGCCGGCCTCCGCCAAACGCCGGCGCCGTGAACGATGAGGAACGGAAGACCTATGAAAAAGGCTGCAGACTGCCGGTCGATGGAGGAGCTGCGCGTGGAGATCGACCGGATCGATCTCAGCCTGATGCAGCTTCTCGCCGAGCGCTGGAGCTTCATCAATCGGGCGGCCGAGATCAAGGCCGATGCCGGCCTGCCCGCCGATATTCCCTCGCGCGTCGACGAGGTGCGGGCCAATGTGCGCGCCCATGCCGAGGCGCTGGGGCTCGATCCGCTGTTCTACGATCGGCTGTGGTCGCAGCTGATCCGCCACAGCATCGATTTCGAGGACGAGGTGCTTTCGCCCGGGCGCGACGCGAACGGAGCGCCCGGGGCCTGAGCAGCACTCAGATCGCCGGCCGGGCGGCCAGTGCCGCCTCTTCGGCCTTGGCATCGGCGAGCGCCTTTTCGGCGGCGAGCGTATGCCAGCCGAGCCGCTGCAGCGCGAAGGCCACGGCCGGCGTCGGATCCGGCAGGCAAAGCATATCCTTGTCGTCTGCTGTCTTCGGGGCGCCGAGCCCCGGTGTGCCTTGTCCAATCACAGCGTCAGTCCCGTAAAGCTGGGGGAGAGGAAGGAGTGCGCGGCGTCGCGCGGCGAAAGATTGACGACCTCGAGCGGCCAGGCGATCGCCAGCGCCGGATCGAGGCTATGCAGCGCATGTTCCGCCTCCTGCGCATAGGGCGCGGAGGTGGCATAGACGACCTCAACCTCGTCGGTCAGGGCCTGGAAGCCATGGGCAAAGCCTTCCGGCACCAGCATGGAGCGGCCATTCTCGGCCGAAAGTTCGGCGGCGAAGCTTTGAAGAAAGGTGGGAGACCCGTGGCGGATGTCGACCGCGACATCGAGGATCGCCCCTTCCAGGCAGGACACCAGCTTCTTCTCCGCGTAAGGCGGCGCCTGGTAGTGCAGCCCACGCACCGTGCCGCGCAGGCGCGTGCGGCTTTCATTGATCTGCGCGACCGGCTGCGTCCAGCCGAAGGGCGCAAAATCCTGTGCGCAGAACACGCGGGAAAAATGCCCGCGTGCATCGCCCAAGCGCCTGCGCGCCAGGAGAAGAACGCCGTTGAGCGCGCGCGTCTCGATGGCGAAGCGGTCGCTCATCCCGCCGCTCTCCACTGCATGTCCCGCCGGCCGGCATGGATGAAGTCGCGGATATCGGCCAGGCACAGCTCACGCGCAGAGGTGCCGTCATCGAGCTTGCGATACCATTCCATGGTTCGCCGCACGGTTTCCTGCAGCCGCCAGCGCGGATAATAGCCGAGCTCGCTGCGCGCCTTCCCGCTGTCGAGCACCAGATAGCCGGCCTCGTGTGGGCCCTCGCTTCCGTCCCCCAGCAACACACCGCCGCGGCCGAAATAGCGCTCCGCCATCGTCAGCACGGCGCCGACGGAGGCGGCCTCGCCATGGTCCGGACCGAAATTGAAAGCCTCCAGCCCCTCGGGCGCGTGCCAGAGGCGCTGGGCAAGGCCGAGATAGCCGCCGAGCGGCTCCAGCACGTGCTGCCAGGGGCGCACGGCGCGCGGCCGGCGCACATGCAGCGTCGCACCCGCCTGCCAGGCGCGCACCGCATCGGGGATCAGCCGGTCTTCCGCCCAGTCGCCGCCGCCGATGACATTGCCGGCCCGCGCCGTGGCAAGCCCGACGCGCCGTGCCGCGAAATAGGAGGACCGGTAGGAGGCCGCCACGATCTCCGCGGCCGCCTTGCTGGCCGAATAGGGATCCTCGCCGCCGAGCGGATCGCTCTCCATGAATGCGAGCCCGGTTTCGGGATTGTGGTAGACCTTGTCGGTGGTCACGACCACGATCGAGCGCACATCCTCGGCGGCGCGCAGCGCATCGAGGAGATTGGCCGTGCCGAGCACGTTGATGTCGTAGGTTTCGGCGGGATTGCGATAGCCCGCCCGCACCAGTGCCTGCGCCGCCAGGTGGAAGACGATCTGCGGGCGGCTGCGCAGCACGTGGTTGAGCACGGCGGTGCGGTCGCGAATGTCGAGAATGCCGGGCCCTTCGCAGGCACCATCCAGCAGGCGGTGCAGCGACGGCTCGGTCTGCGGCGCCAGCGAAAGGCCGGTGACCTCCGCGCCCAGTTCCTTCAGCCAGAGCGCCAGCCAGCTTCCCTTGAAGCCGGTGTGCCCCGTCACGAGAACACGTTTGCCGTACCAGAAATTCGCTGTCATGCTTACCAGACCTTCCAAGGCGGAGCGCCGCTTTGCCAGAGGCTTTCGAGATGGTTCTTGTCGCGCAGGGTATCCATCGGCTGCCAGAACCCTTCGTGGAGAAAGGCGCGCAGCTCGCCCGATGCCGCAAGCCCCGTCAGCGGCTCGCCCTCCCAGCTCACATGATCGCCGTCGATGCGGTCGATGCAGCGCGGCGAGAGCACGAAGAAGCCGCCATTGATGAAGCCACCCTCGCCTTCCGGCTTCTCGATGAAGCCCCGCACCTCGGTTCCTTCAAGCTGCAGCGCGCCATAGCGCGCCGGCGGGCGCACGGCGGAAACCGTGGCCAGCCTGCCGTGGCTGCGGTGAAAGGCGATGGTGGCGCCGATATCGATGCTGCTGACGCCATCGCCATAGGTGAAGCAGAAGGCTTCATCCTCATCCAGATAGCGCGCGACCCGCTTCAGCCGACCGCCGGTCATGGAGCTCTCGCCGGTATCGACCAGCGTCACCCGCCAGTTCTCGGCGCTCTGGCGATGGAACTCGACGCTGTTGCGGGCAAGGTCGAAGGTGATATCCGACATGTGCAGCCCGTAATTGGCGAAGTATTCCTTGATCACATAGCCCTTGAAGCCGCAGCAGATGATGAAGTCGCGGATGCCGTGGGCATAATACATCTTCATGATATGCCAGAGGATCGGCCGTCCGCCGATTTCGATCATCGGCTTGGGCCGCAGATGCGTTTCCTCGGCAATGCGCGAACCGAGCCCGCCGGCAAGGATGACCGCCTTCATGCCACACGTCCTTCCGCCCGGCGCCCTTCGGGGCGCCTGTTAAGGCAGTGGGTGCGTGGCAGGGCAATGACAGGCATCGGCGTCCAGAGGTCCTGAGAAGGCTCATCGTGGACGTGACCTTAAGCGCCGAAGCTGTTGTCAAACTGGCGTGAAACCGCCTGTTTCAGCCGCGGCTTTCAATCGACGGCGTTGCGCCGCGACAGGCGGTCTTCCCAGTCGAGCGCGCTGCGGACGATGCGCTCCAGATCGTCGAATTCCGGCTCCCAGCCAAGTTCCTGGCGGGCGAGCGCCGGATTGGCGACGATCATGGCCGGATCGCCGGCCCGCCGGCCCGCGAAGGTGACCGGAAACTCGGCCCCATGCACCTTCTTCACCGTGTCGAGCACTTCGAGCACCGAGAAGCCATGGCCATAGCCGCAATTGGCCGCAAGCGAGCCGCCCCCGGCGCGCATGCGCTGCAGGGCTTTGAGATGCGCCTGCACCAGGTCCCAGACATGAATATAGTCGCGCACGCAGGTGCCGTCCGGCGTCGGGTAATCGGTTCCGAACACGCTCATCGACGGCCGCTTGCCGAGCGCGGTGGCGCAGGCGACCTTGATCAGATGGGTGGCAAGCGCAGACGACTGGCCGGAGCGCCCTTTCGGATCGGCGCCGGCCACGTTGAAGTAGCGCAGCGCCGTATAGGTGAAGGGATGGGCAGCTGCCGTGTCGCGCAGCATGATCTCGGTCATCAGCTTGGACGAGCCATAGGGGGATTCCGGGCGCAGCGGCACGGTTTCCGTTACCGGTTCGAGCACATCCGGCGTGCCGTAGACGGCCGCGGTGGAGGAGAAGACGAAATAGGGCACGCCGGCCTTGACCGCGCTCTCGATCAGGCTGCGCGATTTGACCGTGTTGTTCTCGTAATAGCCGAGCGGATCGGCAACCGAGTCCGGCACGACGATCGAGCCGGCGAAGTGGATGATGGCGTCGATGCTGTTTTCGGCGAAGATGGTCGCCATCAGCGATTGGTCGGCAATGTCGCCCTCGTAGAAGCGCGCTTCGGGTGCTATCGCCCAGCGGAAGCCTGTGGACAGGCGGTCGATCACCACCACGTCTTCGTTGGCATCGAGAAGAGCCCAGACCATGTGGCTGCCGATATATCCACCGCCGCCCGTGACCAATACCGCCATTATCCAATCCCTTGTTGCTCAAATGTGCGGGGATAAAACGCGGTTTTGCCGCACTGCACAAGTCCCCTTCAAACAGGCGTCCCGCTCAGAGCTTGGCGATATAGTCCGCCAGGCGGCCTGCCGCTTCGCGCACCTTCAGCGGATCGCGCAGGAAGCAGGCCCGCAGGAAGGCGGAGCCACCCTCGCCAAAGGCGGTGCCGGGCGCCAGTCCCACGAGGGTCCGGTCGACGATCTCAAGCGCCGCCTGCCGGGAATCGCTGACCCCGTCGATCTTGAGGAAGGCATAGATCGCGCCGTCCGGACGCAGCGTGTCCACCCGGTTGGTGGCGATCAGCGCGTCGCAGAGGATGTCGCGCGACTGGGCGGCGCGCTCAACGTTGGCCCTGAGGAAGGCGTCCCCCTCGTCGAGCGCGGCGACGGCGCCGGCCTGGATAAAGGCGGCGACGCCGGAGGTGGAGTACTGGATGAGATTTTCGATGACCTGCCCCAGCGCGGCGGGTGCCACGATCCAGCCGACGCGCCAGCCGGTCATCGACCAGTTCTTGGAAAAGGAATTGACGAAGAGGATCTTCTCGTCCTCCTCCATCACGTCGAGGAAGGACGGCGCCCGGGCATCGGCATAGAAATACTGCGCATAGATTTCGTCGGAGAGGATCCAGAGGTCGTGCTTGCGGGCGAGCGCCAGCAGCGCGTTGAGATCGTCCTTCGTCGCCGTCCAGCCGGTGGGGTTCGAGGGCGTATTGACGAACAGCACCCTCGTTTTCGGCGTGATGGCGGCCTCGAGCCGATCGAAATCCAATTGCCAGCGGCCGTTTTCGAAGGAAAGCGGCACCGCGACGGGGACCGCGCCGGAAACGGCGGCGGACGCGGCAATATTGGGCCAGGCGGGGGTAAGATAGATCACCTCGTCGCCGGGCGAGGTCAGCGCTTCGACGGCAATCTTGATCGCCTGCATGCCGGACCCGGTCACATAGAACCGATCGACGGACAGCGCCGCATCGAAATGGCGGGCATAGTAGCGCGACAGCGCTTCGCGCAGCGCCGGAATGCCGCGCTGCCAGGTGTAGAAGGTTTCGCCATCGGAAAGGGACTGGCGGGCGACGCGGGAGATGAAGTCCGGGGTCGGCAGGTCCCCCTCACCCACCCACATCGGAATGAGCCCCTCCCGCCCGCGGGCATAGTTGAACACCTCGACGATGCCGCTTTCCGGCGCCTCCAGCGCACGGCGGCTGACGGCGGCAAGCGGGCGGGCAAGGCTGGACACGGACATTTCCACGGCGGGGTCTCCACGGCAAACCGGCCGGGGAGACCCGGCCGGTGAGTGATCATGCCTGCCTTCTATCCGCTTCGCGGGCGGAGTTCACGCGACAAGTGCTGACGCGTCGATCAGCTCCGCTGATGAATGGAGCCGCGTCAGACGCGCTGGGTGCGCAGGAGATCGCGGATCTCCGTCAGCAGCAGCACGTCGGCCGGCGGCGGAGCCGCTTCCGGCTTACCTTGCGCCTTGTCCCGCTCCACCGAGGCGCGCAGCCGGTTCACGGCCTTGACCATGAGGAAAATGATCCAGGCAAGGATGACGAAGTTGATCGCGACGGTGACGAAATTGCCGTAGGCGAAGATGGCGCCCTGCTTGCGGGCTTCGGCCAGTGTCGTGGCGGTGACATTGCCGGTCAGAGCGATGAAATAATTGGAAAAATCGAACCCGCCGCCGGTGAGCGCGCCCACGACCGGCATGACGAGATCGTTGACGACGGAATCGACGATCTTGCTGAAGGCCGCGCCGATGATCACGCCGACGGCGAGATCCATGACATTGCCCCTGGCGATAAATTGCTTGAACTCGTTCAACATGCTCCCACTCTCCTGGCGAAATCCACTGTCCCCGGATGGGACGCGCCCGTGTGCGCCCCTGCGTTGAATTTAGCCTGCTGCGCACGAAAGGGAAGCGTTACGTAGGCATGACTGTAAGAAGTTGCGGTCGCTGCCGGCCCCGTCTTCGACTTAAGACGCAGCCCGCCGCCAATGTTCAAGGCGGCCGGCATCCCCTATGGTAAGGGGGCTCTTGCAATGGAGATGGGGCATGCTGTCCGGCTCGGTGATCTTCGGCACCGCCTTCGCCTATCTGCTGCTGCTCTTCGCGGTCGCGGCCTATGGGGACCGCAAGGCCCGCACGGCGGCGGGCGGCAGGCCGCTCGTCTATGCGCTGAGCCTGGCGATCTACTGCACCTCCTGGACCTATTTCGGCGGGGTCGGCCTGGCGGCGCAACGCGGGCTGGAGTTCACCGGCATCTATATCGGCCCGATCCTGATGTTCACGCTCGGCCTGCCGGTCATCCGCCGGATCATCGCGCTCGCCAAGTCCGAGCGGCTGACCTCGGTCGCCGATTTCGTCGGCGCGCGCTACGGCAAGAACCCGGCCGTGGCGGCGATCGTCGCGCTGATTTCGCTCGTCGGCGCCATTCCCTATATCGCGCTGCAGCTCAAGGCCGTCTCGGGCTCCGTGGCGGCACTGGTCGATACCAGCGGCTACGGCATCGGCGCGCATATGATGGGCGCGCAGATCACCGGTCCGCAGGGCTTCGTCGAACTGCCCCTGCTCGTCACGCTGTTTCTCGCCTGTTTCGCCATCATTTTCGGGACGCGCCACACCGACGCGACCGAGCACCAGGACGGGCTGATCCTGGCGATCGCCATGGAATCGGTGGTCAAGCTGGTGGCCCTGGTAGCGGTCGGTCTCTATGTCGTCTTCGCGCTGTTCGACGGCCCGGCGGATCTGATGGCGCGCGCGGCAGCCGATGCGCAGGTCATGGCGGCGGTCTCCTACGAAACGCCGCTTCCCCGCTGGATCCTGCTGATCGGCCTCTCCTCGGTGGCGATCGTTCTGCTGCCGCGTCAGTTCCACGTCACCGTGGTGGAAAACCGCAGCGACCGGGAACTGCGAACCGCCGGCCTGCTCTTCCCGCTCTACCTGATCGCCATCAACCTGTTCGTGCTGCCGGTGGCGGTGGCCGGCATGCTGACCTTCAAGGGCGAAGGCGTGGCGGACCTCTATCTCCTGACCCTGCCGCTTGCCCATGGCAATCCGGCGCTGACCATGATCGCTTTCATCGGCGGGTTCTCGGCCGCTACCGCCATGGTCATCGTCGCCTCCGTGGCGCTGTCGATCATGATCTCCAACGACATCGTCATGCCGGTCTTCCTGCGCCGCAAGCTGCTTGGCCGCGGCGTGCCGCGCGACATGGCGGGGCTGCTGCTCAATGTGCGGCGCGGGGCAATTTTCGCCGTGCTCCTGCTGGGCTATGCCTATTATCGGGCAGCCGACATGTCTGCAGGGCTCGCGTCGCTCGGCCTGCTCTCTTTCGCGGCCATCGCGCAGATGGCGCCGGCGCTGTTCGGCGGCCTCGTCTGGCGCCAAGCCAATGCCCGGGGTGCCATTGCCGGCATGACCTTCGGCTTTCTTGCCTGGGCCTATCTCCTCTTCCTGCCGAGCCTCGGCGGACCGGATTATTCGGGCGTGGCCGCCGCTCTGCTTTCCTTCCTCTTTCCCTTCGCCGACACATTTTCCGGGCCCGGCGCCGATCCGCTGGTCAACGCAACGGCGCTCAGCCTGATTATCAACGGGCTCGCTTACGTGCTCTTCTCCCTCTCCCGCGCGCCGAAGCCTTTGGAGAGGCTGCAGGCCGGCATCTTCATCCGCCGGGCCTCGCGCAGCGAACGCGCCTTTGGCGGCCGCAAGACCAAGATCACCGTTTCGGACCTGAAGACCACCATCGCGCGCTATCTTGGCGAAGAGCGGATGCTCAGATCCTTCCACAGCTACGAGACCCGCATCGGCCGGCGGCTGGCGGATCACCAGGTCGCCGACATGGCGCTCGTCACCTTCTCCGAACAGCTGCTCGGCAGCGCCATCGGGTCTTCTTCCGCCCGCCTTGTGCTCTCGCTCGTGCTGCAGCGGCTGGATGACGCCTCGTCCGACACCGCCTGGCTGCTCGACCAGGCGAGCGAAGCCCTGCACTATAACCAAGACATGCTGCAGACCGCCCTGTCGCAGATGGACCAAGGGATCGCCGTCTTCGACAGTGCCAACCGGCTGATCATCTGGAACCGGAGGTTCCGCCATCTGCTGGACCTGCCGGAAAGCACCGGGCAGGTCGGCGTGCCCCTGAGCGAGATCGTCGCCATTCTCGAAGCCCGCGGCGACGGGGTGCGGGACGGGAGCGACCCGCTTTCGACCAGCTTCCTGACGCTGGAAAAGCCGTTCCAGCTCTCGCTTGGCGGCGGCGAGCGGATCGTGGAGGTGCGCAGCAATGCCATGCCGGACAAGGGGCTCGTCACCACCTGCACCGACATCACCCAGCGCGTGGCGGCCGACATGGCGCTGAAACAGGCCAACGAGACGCTGGAAGCGCGGGTGGCCGAGCGCACGGCGGAACTGACCCGGGTGAACCGCGAAGTGGCGGAAGCCCGCGCCGCGGCGGAAGAGGCCAACAATGGCAAGACCCGGTTCTTCGCCGCCGCCGGCCACGACATTCTCCAGCCGCTGAACGCCGCGCGCCTCTATTCCTCCGCCCTGGTGGAGCGTCTCGGCGAGACCGACGACCGCGCCCTGGTTCACAACATCGATTCCTCGCTGGAATCGGTCGAGACGATTCTCGGCGCCGTGCTCGATCTGTCGAGACTGGACACGGGGGCGATGAAACCGCGGCTGCAGACCGTACCGCTGAACGAGTTCCTGCGCCGGATCGAAACGGATTTCGCCCCCGTCGCAAGGGCCCGCGGCCTGAGGCTGACCGTGATGCCGACCCAGCTTTCGGTGCGCACCGACCCCAATCTCCTGCGCAGGCTGGTGCAGAACCTGGTGTCGAACGCGATCAAATACACGCCCGAAGGCCGCGTGCTCGTCGGCGTGCGGCGGCGCGGTGGCCAGGCACTGATCGAAGTCTACGACACCGGGATCGGCATTCCCGCTTCGAAGTTCCGCACGGTCTTCAAGGAGTTCGCCCGGCTGGACGAAGGCGCGCGCACGGCCTCCGGCCTCGGCCTCGGGCTGTCGATCGTCGATCGCATCTCGCGCGTGCTGCACCATGCGGTGGAGCTGCAGTCGACCCCTGGCCGCGGCACGCGGTTCCGCGTCGGCGTACCGCTCGACACGGCGGTTGCGACACCACGCCGCCGCTCGGCCAAACCGCTGCCCGCCTCGACGCCGCTAACGGGACTGCGGGTGCTGTGCATCGACAACGAGCCCGCCATTCTCGACGGCATGCGGGTGCTCTTGGAAAACTGGGGCTGCCAGGTGGCGCTGGCGGCATCGCGGGAAGAGGGCGAGGCGGCGGCCCGCGCCGCGTGCCCCGATGCGATCGTTGCCGACTACCATCTCGATCAGGCGACCGGGCTCAGCGCCATCGCCGCCGTGCGCGCCCTCTCCGGCGCCGCCCTCCCGGCTCTGCTGATCACGGCCGACCGTTCGGCGGAGGTGCGGGCTGCCGCGGAACGGGATGGCGTGGCGCTGCAGAACAAGCCGGTGCGCCCCGCCGCCCTGCGCGCCTGGCTGACCCAGGCTTCTCTCGCGCAGCGCGCCGCGGCCGAATGAAGGGGGCGCTCAGGCGGGAACGGTGGTCAGCCGCGCCAGCTGGATCACCGCCTGCGTTCGGCTGTCGACATTGAGCTTGAGAAGGATGGCGGAGACATGCGCCTTGATCGTCGCCTCCGAAACCCCGAGCTCATAGGCGATCTGCTTGTTGAGCAGGCCTTCCGCCAACATCGAGAGCACGCGCGACTGCTGCGGCGTCAGGGTCGCGAGCCGCTGGACGAGGCCGCGAAGATCGGCATCCTCCGCCCCGCCTCTGCGGATGCCTTCCGGCGCATGGACATCGCCGGCCATGACGGTCTCGATCCCTGAGCGGATGTCCTCGATGCTCGACGATTTGGGCAGGAAGCCGCAAGCGCCGAGCGCCAGGCTGCGCTCCACCGTCGACGCATCGTCATGGGCTGAAACGACCATGATCGGGAGCGAGGGAAACTCGGCGCGCAACGCCATCAGCCCGGACAGGCCGCTGACGCCCGGCATGGTGAGATCGAGTAGAAGAAGATCGGCCTCGGGATGAGCCTCGGCCGCCGCGCGCGCGGCCGAAAAATCGCCGGCCTCCACGATCAGCGCGCCCTCGGCCGCACTGGCAAGCGCCTGACGCATGGCGCCGCGAAACAGCGGATGATCGTCCGCCACGATGATCGTCATCCTGTCCGTCATGATGTTCCCTCCCAAGAACGCATGCTGACGAAGAGCAGACCCTGGGCGCTTGAGGCCATCATCCCGGCAGGGTGACGGCGAAGGCTCGGCCCATGGGCATCACGTTTTCTGGGGCTGGCTTCCGGGCTCTGGGGCGGGGCTCCTCTCCCCACCGTCGAGATCGCGGACGATCCCCATGAAACTGCGCATCATTCTTTCCATGAGGCCCATGGTCTGGTCAATCTCTTCCTGCGTCGGCAGGCGCGGCGAGAAACGCTCGGCCGTCGGCTCCGCCGCCTTTTCCAGCGCCTCGACCCGTTTGGTCAGAAGATCGAGTTCCAGATCGTAGGCCGTCTTCTCGTCGGCCGCCATGCGGCAGGTCATCTGGCCCTCAGCCTCCTGGCAGAGCGTCACCTCCCCCGTCTGCGTATCGAGCCGGGCGATCCCGCCCTCCACCCGCTGCATCGCATAGCGTCCGGGTGCCGCCTCTTCGGCGAGCGCAGCGCCGACGCCAAGCGCGGCTGGGCAGAACAGCAGGGCGGCTGCGAGGGGAAAAGCGTGTCGGGTCATGGGTCCGTCTCCTGTCGAAAGGGGCAGAATGGCCTGTCGGTTGTGGACAATTGCGCATATTTGCGGCAAGTCCACGACAGACGCGCAACCGCGCCGGCGCGGGGGCCTAGGCTTGCAGGGCAGATGATGAGCGGCATTGTTTACAAGATTCTCCCCGCGCCGATGTGGGCGGCGGCGCGTGAGGCCGGCCTGTTCACGGGCGCACCGGTGGACGAGGCCGACGGCTTCATCCATTTTTCCACCGCCGACCAGGTGCAGGAGACCGCGCGGCGTCACTTCGCCGGACAGGACGACCTGATGCTGCTCGCCATCGACGGCGATGCGCTGGGCGAGGCGCTGGTTTATGAGCCCTCTCGCGGGGGCGCGCTGTTTCCGCATCTTTACGGGCCGATGCCGGTTTCCGCCGTGCTGAGCGCGCATCCCCTGCCGCGCGCACCCGATGGCACGCATCGTTTTCCCGAGCCGCTCGCATGAGGATCCGGATCGACGAGATTGCCCGCAAGGCCCTGTTCCTGACCGATCCGGAACAGGCCCATGGCCTGTCGATCAAGGCGCTGAAGACCGGGCTGGTGCCCGGCGCGCCGGCGCCGGCCGATCCGCGCCTGCGCCAGACCATCGCCGGCCTCGCCTTCCCGAACCCGATCGGCCTTGCCGCCGGCTACGACAAGAATGCCGAAGTGCCGGAAGCCCTGCTGAAGCTCGGTTTCGGCTTTACCGAAGTCGGCACGCTGACGCCGAAGCCGCAGGCCGGCAATCCGAAGCCGCGCATCTTCCGCCTCGTTGCCGACGAGGCGGTGATCAACCGGCTGGGTTTCAACAATGAGGGTCATGCCCCGGCGCTGGAGCGGCTGAAGGCCTGCACGCGCGGCGGGCTGATCGGCGTCAATATCGGCGCCAACAAGGATTCGGCCGACCGGATCGACGATTACGTGCAGGGGATCCGCACCTTTGCCGGTGTCGCCAGCTATTTCACGGTCAACATCTCCTCGCCCAACACGCCCGGCTTGCGCGACCTGCAGGCCCGCGAGAGCCTGGGCGCCCTGCTCTCGGCCGTTCTCGCCGCGCGCGATGGGGAGGTGGGTGCCGGCGCGCGCAAGGTTCCGGTGTTCCTGAAGATCGCCCCGGACCTCAGCGAAGAGGGCATGGACGATATTGCAGCCGAAGCGCTGGCCCATCCGCTCGACGGGCTGATCGTGTCCAACACCACGCTGTCGCGGGACGGGCTCCGCGACGTCCGGCAGGCCGGCGAAGCGGGCGGGCTTTCCGGCAAGCCGCTGTTTGCGGCCTCCACCATCGTGCTTGCCAAGATGCGCCGGCGCCTGGGACCCGGCCTGCCGATCATCGGCGTCGGCGGGGTTCACAATCTTGAGACAGCGGTGGCCAAGATCGAAGCCGGCGCCGATCTCGTGCAGCTCTATTCCGGAATGGTCTATCAAGGACCGAGCCTGCCCGGCCGGATCGTGCGCGGCCTTTCCAAGCTGTGCGACGCGCGTGGCCTCACCTCGATCCGCGAGCTGCGCAACAGCCAGACCGATCACTGGGCCGCGAAAGCCTGAGCCGCACGGCGCGGGACCAGCCGGAGCAGGAAGAGCCCGCGGCAGACAAGAAACAGGTTGAGCGCTGCCCAGAGGCCGTGATTGCCGAAAGCCGGGACCAGCACCGCAATGGCTGCCAGATAGACGAGGAAGGCGGCGATCATCATGTTGCGCATGTCGCGCGACCAGGTGGCGCCGATGAAGACGCCATCCATCAGGAAGGCGAGCGCTCCGGTGAGCGCGGTGATGGCCGCCCAGGGCAGGTAGAGCGTGGCCACCGCCCGCACATCCTCGGCCGTCGTCAGCGTTTCCACCACAAAGGTGCCGATCAGGAAGAAGATCAGCGTCGTCAGCGCGGCGAGCGCGAAGGACCACACCGCCGTCATCTTCAGCGCCCGGTCGAAGGCGGGGCGATAGCGCGCGCCGATGGCCCGTCCCGTCAGTTGCTCGGCCGCGTTGGCGAGCCCGTCCAGATAATAGCCGGCGACCATGAAGATCGTCATCAGTACCGCATTGGCGGCCAACGTGACCGGGCCGAAGCCGGTGCCGACGCGGGTCATGAGCAGGAAGGTCGCCAGCAGGACGAAGGAGCGGATCATGATGTCGCGGTTGAGGCTGAACAGCAGCCGCAACCGTGCCGGATCGCGCAGGCGCGCCAGCGGCGGGCGGAACCGCCGGTCGAACCGCGAGAAGACGAGGGTGAACCCGATCAGCGCCCCGGCGATCTCGCCGGTCATGGTGGCGATGGCGACACCCGCCACGCCCCAGCCGAGCACGAGGCCAAGCGTGATCGACAGCACGATGTTGACGCCGTTGATCAGCGTCTGGAGCACGAGGCCGAGCGTGCCCTGCCCGCGGCCGAGCACATAGCCAAGGATCGCATAATTGGCGAGCGAAGCGGGTGCCGCCACGATGCGCCAGAAGAAATAGGTGCGCGTGACCGCCTCCACCTCCGGCCCCGGCGAAAGCACCAGCAGCCCCAGCCACAGCAGCAATGGCGAGGCAAGCGCCAGCACCAGGCCGGAGCCGAGCGCGATGACGAGCGAGCGCCAGAACACCGCCTGCTCCTCCACTTGGTCGCCGCGCCCATAGGCCTGGGCGACGAGGCCGGTCGTGGCCGAGCGCAGGAAGTTGAAGGTGGTGAAAATGAGGTCGAAGATGACGGCGCCGACGGCCAGGCCCGCCAGCAGGATCGCATCGCCCAAATGGCCGATAACCGCCGTATCGACGAGGCCGAGCAGCGGCGTGGTCAGGAAGCCGAGCGTCATCGGCACCGCGATCGACAGGATCAGCCGGTTGGTGACGAGAAAGGGGCCGCCCGCGTGGCGGGCTTCGCCGGCGGGCGCGGTGTCGCTCTCGATGCGCATGGAAATGTCCGGTGTGAGACCGTCAACGCGGTCAGTCAGGCGTTGCGCTTACCAAACCCGCTTCGCCCCGGCGCGTCCAATGAGTTTTGCTGATAGGGCGATCAACCGCCGGCCGAGAGCACCGGCGGCGTGGAAAGCACCATGGCCCAATAGGGATGATTGCCCGATTTCGGATTGCGCATCACGGCCACGCCGAGGCCGGTGTAGCGCGGCCCCAGCATGTTTTCGAGATGTTTGGGCGAACGGAACCAGGCATCATAGGCCTTGGCGGCGTCGGCCTGGCCGACGGCGATGTTCTCCGCAGCCGGCAGGGAAACTCCCTGGCTCTTCATCCGGTTGAGGAAACTGTCGGTCAGCCCGATCAGATGCGCCATCTTGCCGGCCTTGGCCATGCGATCGGCCTGCGAGAGCGCCGCCTTGGCCGCTGCCGGGTCACGGGACAGGGGCCCGAGCCCGCGGCTGCGGCGCAGCTGATTGACGAGGCCGAGCACCGCTTCCGTTTCGTCGCTGCCCGAGCCTGGCGGTCCAAGCACTTCGGTCGTGGTGCAGCCGGCAAGCGCGGCAAGCGACAGGGCGGCGGTGCCCGCCAGGAAGGTGCGGCGGCTCGTCATGGAAACCCCGTCCATCTCAGCGCCGGAAGCTCAAGAGGCGCAGGATGAAGAAGACCGGGATGACGACCACGGCACCGATGACCAGATAATCGCCGACGGCGCCCAGCGCGTCGAACCCCGAATGCCAGAGATCGAGGAGGAAGTAGCGCACGCCGTCGAAGATCTCATAGGGCGTCCAGCCGAAGAAGGTCATGACGAACCCGACGATGATCGACACGATCACCAGCTTGACGATCACCCGAAACGGCGAATCGCCCAGAAACCTGTTCAGACCTTCGGCCATCGGCCCCTTCTTCCTTTCTCGTTCTTCCACCGCCTTGTGCGGCCAAACTTTTTGCGCCGCAAGCGGCTCGTACTCACAGGGGGCCGGTGCCCGCTTGATTTTCGCCGGCTGCGGACCCTATCTGCGCTTGCCCCAAGGCCCTCCGCTTTCAAGGACCCCGCATATGACCCCGCATCAGCTCAGCTCCGGCGATCTGCTTGCCGACCGCCGTGCCGAATATGCCCTGATGCTGGCGGACGCCGGCGACCATGCCGGCGCTGCGGATCTCGTGCGCCAGGCGCTGGAGCTTGCGCCCGGCTGGGCGGCCGGCTGGTTCCGGCTCGCCGACTATGAGGAGAAATCCGGCCGGAAAGAGGCGGCGATCGCCGCTCTCGACACGGTTCTGGCCTTGAGCCCGGACGATCTGTTCGGCGCCGGGCTGAAGCGGGCCGTGCTGCGCCAGGAGGAGGCGCCGGCGCCGGTGCCGAGCGCCTATGTGGCCCGCCTTTTCGACGATTATGCCGATCGGTTCGACACGGCGCTCGTGGAGCGGCTGGAGTATACCGTGCCGCAGGCGCTGGCCGCCCTCGTCCTGCCGCTCATGCCGGAGCGCCCTCTCCCACTCGCGGTCGATCTCGGTTGCGGCACGGGCCTGTTCGGGTCCGAGATCCGCACGGCGGTCAAGCGGCTGGAGGGCTTCGACCTTTCTGCCGGCATGCTGGCAAAAGCGACCGAGAAGGGGCTCTACGACCATCTTGGCCAGGCCGACCTTTCCCTGCCCGCCGAAACCTCGGGCCTTTTCAACAGCGCGCTGGCCGAAGGGCGGGCCGATCTCGCCTCGGCGGCCGACGTGCTGATGTATCTCGGCGATCTCAAGGCCCCCTTCGCCCTGCTTCCGCGCCTGGTCCGAGCGGGAGGGCTGCTCGCCTTCTCCGTGGAAGATGCGGGCGAGGATGGCGATGTCGTGCTGCGCCCCTCGCTGCGCTACGCCCATTCGGAAGCCTACATTCGATCGCTTTGCGCACAGTACGGCTTCCGCATCGTGACTTTGGAGCGAAGGGCCATTCGCAAAGATGCCGGAAACCCCATCTTCGGCATCCTGTTCGTTGCGCAGCGTGACCCGTGAGCGCAACATTGCTGCGAAGTTGGAATAGGTCAGCAATCCTTACATATTTTGCTTGCCGAACAGGGCGAAAAGCCTGATCTTGAAGGGGTCGGAGCGGCTCGGGCTTCCCCCTTCTCCCCGCCAGACGTCATCGAAATACTTCTTGACGCCGCGCCGGCTCACCGGCGCTCGCCCTCGCTCGCCTTTCTCTTGCGGAGTTTGCGCCATGACCCTGATGACCGCTCTCGGCGTGTGGAACAGCAACGCCACCCGGCATTCCCCTCTCGAAGACGTGCAAGGCGTGCTGACGGGCAGCCTCGTCTCCGCGCTCGGCCTCTACCTGCTGGCAAGTGCCGGCCTTTTGACCGGCAGCACGGCGGGCGTCGCCTTCCTTCTCCATTATGCCTTCGGCGTCAATTTCGGCCTCTCCTTCTTCCTGCTCAACCTGCCGTTCTTCTATCTTTCGCTGAAACGGCTGGGGCTCGCCTTCACGCTCAAGACCTTCGCGGCCATCGCGCTGACCTCCCTGATCGCCGACCTGCAGTCGCGCTTCCTCGTCATCTCCTCCATTCATCCCGGCTGGGCGGCGCTGCTTGGCGGGTTGCTGCTCGGCTATGGATTGCTGGCGCTCTATCGCCATCGCGCAAGCCTCGGCGGCGTCGGCATTCTCGGCATCTACCTGCAGGAGCGCTTCGGCATCCGCGCCGGGCTCGTGCAGCTTGCCATCGATCTCTGCGTGCTCGCCGCCGCCTTCTTCGTCACCACGCCGCCGATCGTGCTCTATTCGGTGCTGGGCGCCGTGGCGCTCAATCTCTTCCTGACGATCAACCACCGCGCCGACCGCTACATCGCTCTTTGAGCCTCGTCCCCGCCGCGCAGGCGCGATGCGAGCGGCCCCGGCAGGCATCTTGCCGCACGTCGAACCCCGTCCCCTACATTCTGCGTCTTGTGCGCCGCAGCGACTGCGTTAGGCTGCACTGGCCGACGACGGCTTAAAAAGAAGGAACAAGGGGAATGCGCGTGAAGACGATCCTGATGACCGCTGGCCTGATACTGGCCGCGACCGGCCTCGCCCGGGCCGAAGACACGATCACCATCGCGACCGAAGGTGCCTACCCGCCCTTCAACTATGCCGATACGGACGGCACGCTGAAGGGCATGGACGTCGATATCGCCAATGCGCTCTGCGAGGAAATGAAGGCCAAGTGCACGATCGTCTCCCAGGAATGGGACGGCATGATCCCGGCTCTGACCGCCAAGAAGTTCGACGCGATCGTCGCCTCGATGTCGATCACCGAGGAACGCAAGAAGCAGATCGACTTCACCAACAAATATTATTCGCAGCCGCTTTCGGTCGGCGTGATGAAGGACAGCGCGGTGACCGGGCTGACGCCGGAGGACATGAAAGGCCACACGATCGGCGCACAGGGCTCCACCACCCAGGCCGATTATGCCGAGGACCACTATGGCAAGGCCGGCGCCGAGGTGAAGCTCTACCCGAGCAACGACGAAGCCACCGCCGACCTGCAGAACGGCCGTCTGGACGCGCTGATCGTCGACAAGTTCGTTCTCGTCGACTGGCTGAACAAGGACGGTAAGGACTGCTGCAAGCTTCTGGGCGATGTTCCCGGCACGCAGACGGAAGTCGGCATCGGTCTGCGCAAGGGCGATCCGTTGAAGGAAAAGTTCAACGCCGCGATCGACGCGATCGTCAAGAACGGCACCTATGCCAAGATCAACAAGAAGTATTTCCCCTTCGACATCTATTGATCCGTTGACCGGCCTGCCGGTCTGCCGAACCCTCCGCCGGAGTGCAGTCGCCTGCGCTCCGGCTTTTGCATTCGCGCCGCCTGGCCCCCAGCTGCGGCGGACTCGCATGGTGAAATGAATGGTGACCGTCGATTGTCTTGTTCTTGGTGCCGGAATTGTCGGCGTCAGCGCTGCGCTTCATCTCCAGGACCGCGGGCGCTCGGTCCTCCTCCTCGATCGCGCGGCACCCGGCCACGGCACGAGCTATGGCAATGCGGGGCTGATCGAGCGCTCCTCGGTCGTTCCCTATGCCTTCCCGCGCAAGCTCTCCGCACTTCTTGCCTATGGAATGAACCGGCGATCGGACGTGCGCTATGACTGGTCCTATCTGCCGAAGATCGCGCCTTTCCTGCTGCGCTACTGGCAGGCTTCGGCCCCGAACGCTCTGGAGGCTTCCGCCAGGGCGCTGCTTCCGCTGATCGAGGCTTCGATCGACGAACACAAGGCGCTCGCCCGTCGCGCCGGCGCGGAAGGACTGATGCGGGCCGGCGGCTGGGTGTCGCTCTACAAGGATCCCGCCGCCTTTGCCCTGGCGGCGAAAGAAGCCGAGGCGCTGCGATCCTCCCACGGACTTGCCGTTTCCGTGCTCGACCGCGCAGCCTTCCTGACCCTGGAGCCGGCCTTCCATGCGGGAGCATCGATCGCCGGCGCCGTTCACTGGCGCGATCCGCTGACGGTGGAAGACCCGCTTGCCCTGACCACCGCCTATGCCGGGCTCTTCACCCGTGAGGGCGGACAGATTGCGATCGGTTCGGCAGAGAGCCTGCGCCGCGAGGGAGAACTCTGGCTCGTCGAGACGTCGGAGGGGAGTGTCGGGGCGCGTGACGTGGTCGTGGCGCTGGGGGCGCAGTCCGCCACGCTGCTCGCCCGCTTCAATCTCAGGATCCCGATGGCCGCCAAGCGCGGCTATCATCGCCATTATCGCCAGGCGGCGAGCGGCATGCCGGATCGGCCGGTGGTGGACGAGGAGGCCGGCTATGTGCTGGCGCCGATGCGGCAAGGTCTCAGGCTGACGACCGGCATCGAATTCGCCTCGTTCGATCGTGCCGCCAACGCCATCCAGCTCTCCGCCTGCGAGACGGCAGCGCGCGGCCTGCTCGACCTTGGGCCGCCGGTGGAGGCGCAGCCTTGGCTGGGCTTTCGCCCCTGCTTGCCGGACATGAAGCCGGTGATCGGCGCCGTTCCCGGTCAAGATGGTCTCTGGTGCGATTTCGGCCACGCCCATCACGGGCTGACGCTCGGGCCCGTCAGCGGACGGCTGCTGGCCGATCTCGTGACGGGCAAGCCAGCTTTTGCCGATACTGAACCCTTCTCGCCTGCCCGTTTCGGGCGCTGACCCTGCGGGGCAAGGGTCCGCGCCGTTCAACGTTTACCCTGCAGACCAACGCCTGATCGAGAAACCTGTCCTTCTCAGCGTTCACCGCCGAAGCCGGAGAGCCAGGCCTTGCGCCGCGCCTGATCGGCCAGTCCATAGGGGCAACGGGCCATGGAGCGTCCCTCGAAGGCCGCGCGCCGTCCTTCAAGCCGCAACCGACGGATGTCAGCCGCGCAAAGCTCGGCGGGCATGGCCGGCAGGCTGTAGGCCTCGGCAAGGCTGAGACCGGGCCGGCGCTCCGCTGCCACCCCTGTGCCAAGGCCGATCTGCGCGAGCTCGGCGGGAGCCGCGCTCTCGACCCGTTCTTTTTCCGTGAAGCTCATGATCACACCCTTCCCGTTTCGAAGGACACCCAAACCATATTACTCCTTTCGGAACCGCTAAGGCACGACATTTTTTCGTAATCCATCAAGGGCCCGGGCGCACGCCGGTCTGCGGCGCGGCCTCGTCCATCGCCTTGCCCACGGCGCTCTTTTCCTTGGACTCACCCTTGGCGGCGCCACTCTCCTGGCGCGCCAGTTCACGGTCGATCGTGGCGCGATCGCCCTCTGCCGGCTCCTGCAGGATATCGTTTTCCGCGGCCTTCGGCTGTGCCTTGTCCATCGTCGTCTCCTTCCGTTCTTCCGGTTGTGACAGTGAGGTGAGAACGGTGCCTCGTGCGGAAGGTTCCGCGAGAGCCCGGCGCCGGTGCGCTAGCGTTCGAAAGCAGCCGGCACTGCGCGGCCGATGATCTTCAAATTCGCCGCGGCGAGGCTACATTGAGGACGTGAACCAGCTTTCCGCACCTCCCCCCGCCGGCACATCCGGCCCGCTTGTCCTTCCACCGCCGTTCCTGCGCTGGTTCGCGGACAAGGGCTGGCAGCCGCGTGCCCATCAGCTCGACCTTTTGAGCCGGACGCGGGCCGGGGAAAGCATGTTGCTGATTGCGCCGACCGGCGCCGGCAAGACGCTGGCCGGCTTCCTGCCGGCGCTGACGGCGCTCGCCGAGCGCGGCAAGGTGCCGCCCGGCAGCGGCTTTCGCGGCATCCACACGCTCTATATCTCGCCCTTGAAGGCGCTCGCGGTCGATATCGAGCGCAATCTGATGAAGCCCGTCAGCGAGATGGGCCTGCCGATCCGCATCGAGAACCGCACCGGCGACACGCCGCAGGCCAAGCGCCAGCGCCAGAAGGTGAACCCGCCGGATATTCTGCTGACGACGCCCGAGCAGGTGGCACTGCTGATCGCCAACGGCGAGGCCGAGCGCTTCTTCAAGGACCTGAAATTCGTCATCTTCGACGAGCTGCATTCGCTGGTGACCTCCAAGCGCGGGCATCTCCTGGCCCTGGGCCTGGCACGGCTGCGCAAGCTCGCGCCGGACCTGACCACGATCGGCCTTTCGGCGACAGTCGCCGACCCCATGGACCTGCAGCGCTGGCTGGTGTCGCAGACGCCGGAGGAGGAGCGCCATGCCGGCGTGATCCTCGTCGAAGGCGGCGCCAAGCCGGAGATCTCGATCCTGAAGAGCGATGGGCGCGTGCCCTGGTCCGGACATTCTGCGCGCTATGCCATGGCCGAGGTCTATGAGGCGATCAAGCGGCACAAGACGGCGCTGCTCTTCGTCAACACGAGGAACCAGGCGGAACTGCTTTTCCAGGAGCTCTGGACGATCAACGAGGACAGCCTGCCGATCGCGCTGCATCACGGTTCGCTCGATGCCGGCCAGCGGCGCAAGGTGGAGGCGGCGATGGCGGAAAACCGCCTGCGCGCGGTCGTGGCCACCTCGACGCTCGATCTCGGCATCGACTGGGGCGATGTCGATCTCGTGATCCATGTCGGCGCGCCGAAGGGCGCCTCGCGTCTGGCCCAGCGCATCGGCCGGGCCAATCACCGCATGGACGAGCCGAGCCAGGCGATCCTGGTGCCGGGCAATCGATTCGAGGTGATGGAATGCCAGGCGGCGCTCGATGCCAATTATCTCGGCGCCCAGGACACGCCGCCTGTGGGACGCGGGGCGCTGGATGTGCTCGCCCAGCACGTGCTCGGCATGGCCTGCGCCGCCCCTTTCGATCCGCTGCTCCTGTTCGATGAGATCACCAGCGCCTCGCCCTATCGCGCGCTTGAATGGGAGACCTTCGAGCGCATCATCGATTTCATCGCCACCGGCGGCTATGCGCTGCGCACCTATGAGCGCTACGCCCGGATCCGCAAGACGGAAGACGGGCTCTGGCGGGTTTCGAACGGCAAGGTGGCGCAGCAATATCGGCTGAATGTCGGGACGATCATCGAATCGCCCATGCTCAATGTCCGGCTCGTCAGCGGCAGTCGGCGCTCCATGCTCGGCCGCGGCGGGCTGACGCTCGGCAAGGTCGAGGAGTTCTTCCTCGAAATGCTTTCTCCCGGCGATACGTTTCTCTTCGGCGGCAAGGTGCTGCGCTTCGAAGGCATCCGCGAAAGCGAGTGCCTGGTGACGCAGGGCTATCAGATGGACCCGAAGATCCCCTCCTATGCCGGCGGCAAGTTTCCGCTCTCCACCTACCTCGCCAGCCGCGTGCGGCGCATGCTGGCCGATCCCGAAGCCCATGGCGACCTGCCCGATCAGGTGCGCGACTGGCTGGCCGTGCAGCGCGATGTGTCCATGCTGCCGCGCGAGGACGAGCTGCTGGTCGAGACCTTTCCGCGCGGCAACCGCTTCTTCATGGTGGCCTATGCCTTCGAGGGGCGGCTGGCGCACCAGACGCTCGGCATGCTGCTCACCCGCCGCATGGACCGGGCCGGGCTGCAGCCCATGGGATTCGTCGCCACCGATTATTCGCTGGCGATCTGGGCCATGGAGGATCTCGGCGCGGCCTTTGCCGCCGGGCAGCCCTCGCTCGGCGAACTCTTCGACGAGGACATGCTGGGCGACGATCTGGAAGCCTGGCTCGACGAGAGCTTTCTTTTGAAGCGCACCTTCCGCAACTGCGCGATCATTGCCGGCCTGATCGAGCCGCGCCATCCCGGCAAGGAGAAGACCGGCCGGCAGGTCACCGTGTCGAGCGACCTTATTTACGACGTGTTGCGCAGCCATGAGCCGGACCACATCCTTCTGGAAGCGACGCGCAACGATGCGGCAACAGGGCTTTTGGATATCGGCCGGCTTGGCGATATGCTGGTGCGAATCAAGAGCCACATCACCCACTTGCCGCTGACGCGGGTGTCGCCGCTGGCCGTGCCGATCATGCTGGAGATCGGCCGCGAGGCGGTGCCCGGCCAGTCGCAGGATCTGCTGCTGGCGGGAGCCGCGGACGAGCTGATCTCGGAGGCGATGGGCACAGACTGACCGGCCACCGAAACTTCGGTCCGGCGCGAAAGACGAAGACCGAACGAGACCATGAGCCGACTGTCCCATGCCCTTCGCCGCCTCGGCGAAACGCCGCCCACGCTTCCCGAGCGGATCACCGTCAACGGCGTCGAGGCCGTGTGCGATCCCCTGGGCGGGCTGTACCTGCCGGAGGACAAGGTGCTGATCGTGTCCGATCTGCATCTGGAAAAGGGCTCCGCCTTTGCCCGCCGCGGCATGATGCTGCCGCCCTATGATACGCTGATGACGCTGAAGCTGCTCGAAGTGCTGATCGCCAGACACGATCCGAAGGTGGTGATCAGTCTCGGCGACGCCTTTCACGACCGCAAGGGCGCGGCCCATATGCCTGCCCCCTTCCGCGCCATGATCGAGACCATGGCGCGCGGGCGCGAATGGATCTGGATCACCGGCAACCATGACCCGGAGGCGCCGGCCGGCCTGCCCGGCCAGTCACTCGAGATGCTGCGGCTGAACGGCCTGACCTTCCGCCATGAGCCGGAAGCCGGCACTGCCGCCGGCGAGATCGCCGGACATCTGCATCCGGCCGCCACCGTCCGCCGGCGCGAGACGCTGGTTCGGCGCGCCTGCTTCGCGACCGATGGCGCCCGGCTCGTCATGCCGGCCTTCGGCGTCACCACCGGCGGCATGGACCTGGCGCACCGCGCCTTTTCCGGCCTTTTCGAACAGGCGCGGCTGATGGCCCACATGCTCGGGCGCGACCGGATCTACTCCGTCCGCTTCGACCGGCTGCTTGCCTGACGAGGCAGGCCGGAACGACCCTCACATCCGATAGAGATAGAGCCTCGTCTGCCGTGCATCGTCCACCTGCACGATGCGCTCCGGCGTCTGGTCCGGCACGGGAAAGCTGTTGCTGACGAAAAGCGACCCCGGCCGCATCTCCGCCCGCGCCTTCTCAAAGAGCTTCGGCATCGGCACGGGCGAAAGGAAGCAGTAGACGAAGTCATAGGCCGAAAGATCGGCCTTCCAGAGGCTGAGGCGCTGGAACCGCGCATTGGCGAGGCCGGAGACCGACAGCCTGATCCGGGAAGCGAGATAGGGCAGCGGGGCGTTCTCGATGCCGGTCGCGAAGAGATGCGGGCCGCGCCGGGCGAGCGGCAGGACAACGCTGCCGAGCCCGCTGCCGAGATCGACCAGCTTTCGCGCGCCGGCCTCCTCCGCCAGCTCCCCCAGCGCGGCCGCCGTTGTGGCATTCGTGAGGTAGAGCGGCACGCGCTCGCCGGCGCTGTTCCAGGAAATGAGCAGGGTCAGCACGAAGGCCGCGAGAAAGACCCAGGCCGGCAGCTGGATACCGTAGACGACGAGGAAAGGCATGAGGATCTGGACCGGGAGCCAGATCCGCGGCAGGCGGAACCCGGCCGTCAAGCCGGCGGCAATCAGCCCCTGCGCCAGCAATGTCGCCCTGCGGTCCTCGAAGGGCAGCAGATGAGCAAGGAGCGCACCAGCCACCTGGGCGGCGATCACGGCCGCGAAGACCAGGAGCCGTCCGGTCGCGGGCCTGCGGCCCTGAGGCTGGTCCGCCATTCCCGGTCCGTCAGAAGGCGTTGAAGGTCAGCGTGGTCAGCGAGCGGCTGATGCCCGCCACCGTGGCGATGTGATCATTGATGAACTTGCCGACATCCTGGCCTTCCTCGATGTAGATCTTGATCAGCAGATCGTACTCGCCGCTCGTCGAATACATTTCCGAAACGATCTCCTTCTTGTAGATCGCATCGGCCACCGCATAGGTCTGGCCGGGGGTGCATTGCAGCTGAACGAAAATCGGCTTCATCTCGGTCTCCTCGATCCCTTTCGCGCAAGCGGCCGGGCTGCCTGCCGAGATAACCTGTTTCGCCGCCCTGTCAAAGCCTTGGTCAGTCGCGGCGGAAGATCAGGCTGGCGGTCCAACCGGTGATGATGGCGAGCAGCACGGCGATGACGCCATAGAGCAGCGGCTTCTCCTGCGCGGCCTGGGTGATCGCCGCCTCGAGCCCCGTCTTGACCACGCGGAGCGGCAGTGCCTTGGCGGCAACGAAGGTGCCATCGCGGAAGAGAAAGGCCCGCACCACATGGGTGCCGTTCGGCACATCGGCCGGCAGGCGCACCGAGGCCTTGAACAGGCTGGCGCTGATGAACTGCACGCCGCCCGAATCGCGCTGATAGACCCCGCTCGTCTCCCGCAGCCGGCGGAAGGCCTCGCGGAACTCGGTCACGCCGCTGCCATCGCCGATGAAGCCGATCGGCGTCAGCGTCAGATGCGAAACGCCGATGCCCATATTGTTCATCTCCTCGGCCGGCGCGATCGCCTCGATATCGCGCGTGGAAGAGACGGAATAGGATTCCGGCACCAGCTCGAAGGTCATCGCGCGGGTGTTGATCCAAATGCCGAAGACGCGGGTCTTCTTGCGCACCGTCGCGCTTTCCTTCGGACCTTCCAGGGAGACGACGATATCGTACTTGCCCTGGGCGAGCAGATTGCCGTCGAATCCGTCGATCGCGCCGAAGATCGTCAGGTCCGCGCCACGAAAATCGGAGGTGATGGCGATCTCGTTGGTGGAGATGCCGATATCGAGCTTTTCGGGAAACTCCGCCGGCGCCTGCTGCGCCAGAGCGGGGAGCGAGAGCGCGAGGCTGGTCAAGAACGAGAGCAGAAACCGGCGCATCAGAAGCCTCCACTGGCGGAGACGATGGAATAGATATCCTCCGGCGGCAGAACGAGCTCGATGGCGAGGCGCAGGCCGACGGCCAGCACCAGCAGGGCCAGAAGCGCCCGCAGCTGCTCGCCGCGCAGCTTCTGGCCGACGCGCACGCCATATTGCGCGCCGATCACGCCGGCGATCATCAGCACGAAAGCGAGCACGATATCGACCGAGCGGTTGGCGCTTGCCTGGACGATCACCGTATAAGCGGAGACGAAGATGATCTGGAAGAGCGAGGTGCCGACGACGACATTGGTGGGGATGCGCAGGAGGTAGATCATGGCCGGAACCATGATGAAGCCACCGCCGACCCCCATGACCGAGGTCAGCACGCCGATGCAGAAGCCGAGGCCGGCGACGGGAATGACGCTCAGATAGATCTTCGACTTCTTGAACCGCATCTTCAAGGGCAGCCGGTGAACCCAGCCATGATGGCCGGGCCGGCGCAGCGACAGCGGCTCGTTGCGCTTGGCACGGCGCATGGCCCGCAGGCTTTCGATCAGCATCAGCGTGCCGACCGTGCCGAGCAGCAGGACGTAGGCGAGCGAAATCACGAGATCGAGCTGGCCGAGCCGGCGCAGGAGCCCGAAGATCCAGATGCCGACGGTGGCGCCCAGAAGACCACCGACAAGCAGGACGCAGCCGAGCTTGATATCGATCGTGCCGCGGCGGAAATGGGTGATGGCGCCGGAGATCGACGAGGCCACGACCTGGTTGGCCCCGGTGGCCACGGCCACGACCGGCGGAATGTTGTAGAAGATCAGCAGCGGGGTGATGAGGAAGCCGCCGCCGACGCCGAACATGCCCGACAGGAAGCCGACCGCGGCGCCCATGCCGAGGATGATGAGAATATTGACCGACAATTCGGCAATCGGCAGATAGACCGTCACGACAGGACCTCGATGCCATGCGAAGGCCGCCCGCCGGAAAACGGAGGGCGGCTGGATGCGGCTCAGCGGCCCTTTTCGGAGCGCCGCCTGTTTTTGCCATACGATACGGCCCGCCGGCCAGGAAGCGCCAAGGGCGACATGGCAGGGTCCGTCTGGTCCTTTTTCCTCGCCGCGCGGCGCTTTGGCCTCAACCGTTGCGCTTCAGGAGTTCCTTCACCAGCGCATCGGTGATCTTTCCGGTCGGCTCCTGGCCGATCGAGGTCTGGAACCCCTTGATGGCGGCGATCGTCTTCGCGCCAAGCTCGCCATCCGGCTTGCCGGCGTCGAAGCCGTTGTTGTTGAGGATTGCCTGGATGTTGCGCACGGCGCGCTTCATGTCGACGCTCGAGGTCTTCTCCGCCTTGCCGACCCAGGCATCCGGCACCGTCACATCATTGGCGGCGGCATCCGGCGTCGTGATCTTGAACGCGTCGACGGCGGCCTTAGCGCGGGCGAGCTGTTCGGCCGACAGCGTCTTGGCAACCTCCTCGCTCTTGGCTCCGGCATCGGCGTCGCCTTCCTTGGCGGCCACGGCGAACCATTTGTAGGAGGCTTCCAGATTCTGCGGCACGCCATTGCCACGGGCATAGAGGATGGCGAGGTTGAACTGGCTGTCGCGCACGCCGAGTTCGGCCGCCTTTTCGAACCACTTGGCCGCGGCCGTGAAGTCCGGCGGGGTGACGGCCGACCCGCTGGCCAAAAGCACGGCGAGATTGTGCATGGCGCTGGCATTGCCCTTGGTGGCGGCCTGCTCGTAGAGCGCGCGGGCCTTGACCGCGTCGCGCGGTACGCCGGAGCCCTTCTCGTAAAGGCTGGCCAGGCGATATTCGGCCGGCGTCAGGCCGGCATCGGCGGCCCGCTGGTACCATTGCGCCGCCTTGGCGAGATCGGCGGCAACGCCGCGGCCTTCGGTGTAGACGGTCCCGATTTCGAAGAAGGCTGCCGGGTCGCCGCTGCGGGCGGCATCGGCGAGCGCCTGCGGCTTGATCTCGGCCGGAACCTCGACCGGGGCGGCGGCAAGCGGCGCGGCCTCTGCCGGCGTGGCAGCATCGACCTTTACGGCAGCGGGTGCTGCAGCTTCGGCCGCGGGCTCGGTGACCGCGGGCTCTGCGGCGTCGGAAGCAGAAGCCTCGGCCGCAGGTGCCGCCGCCGTCGGATCCTCGACCGTCGCCTCACCGGCCACTGCCGGCGCCGCGGGTTCGGAGGGAACAGGCTCTGCAGAGGCGGCAGGCGTGGAAGCGGTGGCGCTCGAAGCGCTCTCCACCGGAGCGGCAGCGTCCGCGCTGCCGGAGATCGTGGCGGCTCCGTCCTCGGATGCGGGATCGGCCGGGGCTTCGAGCGGCTGTTCGACCACAGCGGCCGGCGCGGCGGCATCCCCGGTGAACATCGGCACGAAGGTCTTGTAGGACAGGATGGCGAGCAGGATGGCGCCGACGGCCATCAGGATCGGCCGGCGCTTGGCCGCAAACAGGCTGGTCTTGCCGCTGGCTTCCGCCCGCAGCGGCGCACGCGTCTGCGTGTCGGCCTCTTCGGCGGCAAGCTTGGCGGCGCGGCGCGCGGCGGTGATGAAGTCCGACTTGTCGCCCTCGCCCACGCCCGGTCCGCGGGCCGTCTGTCCGGCTCGAACGCGCTCCAGGATCTTCTTGACGTCCGGCACGCCGGAGCCCGGCTCCAGCGGCTGGTTGGCAACGTCCGCGGCGATCGGGCCGTCCATGTCGACCCGGGGCTCGGCAACGGCATTGGTGACCAGCGCCGTTTCCGACTTCGCCGTGCGGCGCGAGAAGCGGCGGGTGAGGCCGGCCAGGAAACCGGTCTTGGCTGGCGCCGGCTCGGCGGTCTCATCCACCGGCTCGAGGAAGGGATCTTCGAGCGCGGCCGACAGGTCCGGTGCCGGCTGCGGCGCAGCCTGGCCGAAGGTCAGGGTTTCGGAAGGCGCCGCGTCACGCACCATCGCCGGACGCTCGGCCGGCTGCGGGCGCGCTTCGGTCTCGGCTGCTGCGCGCTCGTTGAAGAAGAGAGGGGTTTCGGCGCGCGGCATCGGCGCGGATTTGAAGAGCATCTGCTCCTGGTGCCGCTCCTCGATCCGCTCGAGCTTGTCGGCAATATGCACGAGCGTTTCGTGCAGCGCTTCGAAGGTGCGCGCGGTGCGCTCCTCGCTGGAGCGGCTCAAGGTTTCGAGCGTCTTCAGATCGTCGGCAAGCGAGGAGATGGCGGCGATATCGGCCGGAGCGGCACCGGCGGCCTGGCCGATGCCGTTGCGCGAATAGGCCTCCATGACCGCCTCGGCCGCCTGGCGGGCGGCTTCGATGATATATTCGTCGCTGGAGGCCAGATAATCCTCAAGCGCGCTCATGCGGCCTTCGAACTCCGGCGCGATGACCACCGGGGCCGCCTCGCGCGGCTGGCTGACGAGCGAGGACAGATTGGCGATCTGGTCCTGCAGGCTGCGCAGCACGGCGCCATCGTCATAGGGGGCGGCCTGGGTTTCCTGCAGGCGGAGCGCGATGTCCGTCAGCTGGTCTTCCAGACGGGCGAAACGATCGGCCTCTTCATGCTGGGAGACCGACGGCATGTCGAGCTCTTCGATCCGGCGCGAAAGCGCATCCAGCCGATCGGCCAGCGCCTCGTTGAAGGTGCCTTGGTCGAGCGCATCGATCTTGCGGGAAATGTCGGTCAGGTGATCGGTGAGATCCGGCTGGTGAGCGGCGCGTTCGGCGCGCTCCATCATCAGCGAGAGCTGGTCAAGGCGCTCCTCGAGCCGAGCGGCCGCCTGGGCATTGGCCAGATCCTCGACGCGCAGCGCCAGGGTTTCGATCCGGCTCGAAAGCCCGCTCTCGTCCGGTAGCGCCAGACCGTCGATCTGGCGGGAAAGATCGGCGAGCCGCCCTTCGACACGGAGGACGCCGGGGCTATCGGCAGTCCGGCCGCTGGCAACAATGGCGCGGCTGATCTCGTCCAGCCGCTGGTCGAGATCGGCGAACTGGCCGTCGAAGCGACGGTCGTCCGGCTGCATGTTGCGGGCCATGAGGTCGATGGCCTGGGCGACGGCATAGAGCTTGTCTTCCAACGCGTTGAGCGCCGGACCGGCATTCAGCGTGCCGAGCTGCTGCTTGATCTCGTCGAGGCGATAGGCGAGCGCAACGAGTTCGTCGTCGCGGCTGCTGTCGGAGAGCGACAGCGCTTCCTCGACGCCGTTCCAGCGGGTCTCCATCCGCCGGACGCTGTCTTCGCGGGCCAGCCCGTCGATCATCCGGCGCAGATCGTCGAACTCGGCGCGCAAGGCATCCTGTTCGGCGGAGGGCGCCTGGTGGCCGAGCGTGCTGATGCTCTCGGCCAGCCGCTGAAGATCGGAGCGGATATCGACCGCAAGGCGATCGTCCTGGGCGGCTTCGGCCTTGATTCCGCGGATTTCGGCGCGCAGAGCCATCATTTCCCGCGTCAGCCCATCCTCGATATCGCGCTTGAGCTCCTGGCGGAGCCCGACCAGCGCATCGGCGATCTCGCGCATGGCCGTGTCGGACATGGCAGGCTGACGAGTGGATTCAGGTTGAGACGCGCGAGACGAATGACCTGCCGTATCGCTCGGACGGCGATCGTCATAGGTGGCCGCGACAGGGCGCGGCGGCGCGGTGCGCAGCGTGTCCGGCCGGTTGGCTGCCCGCTCGAGGCGGCTTGCGGCCAGCGTGCGCTGGCGCTCCAGAATTTCCGAGATCGCGTCGGCACGGGAGGAGATGGACCGGTCGCTGCGCTCGGGCGGCATCGGCCGCGCGGCGCGATCCGAAGCGGCGGCCGGCATCAGTCCCTCGATCCGCGCTTCCAACCCCTCGATCGTCCGGTTCAGCGCTTCGAGCGAGGCGCTGTCCCTGCTACGGGCAGTCTCCTGAGCCCTAAAACCCTGGCGCGGAGGAGTTGGTCGCGATCCGTTCATGTCTGCTTCGCCTCTCTTAGCGGCACCACCGGACAAAGGGCAGGCAGCGCCCCCTTCCCGACTTCATCGAGCGCCATGATGACCGAACCCGCGGGATGCATCCGGAATCAACAGTGACCTCTCCAAGCGCCACTTTCACGAAACGTGGTAAACAACCCGTTAAGGTTCGTTCGTATTTTTTAACCTTTCTTGCCGTTGCCTTGCCGCGGCGGCTGCGCAGCCATGCGAGGGGACGGGAATTGCCGCTCTCCGTCATTTTTGACGTTTACGCGCACGTCAAATTTCGCTAGCCTCGTCAGAGAGGATATGGTCGGGCCTGAGGCGGGCCCGCGGCGAGGACAGGAACTGATGCCCATCTACAAGGCTCCGGTAGACGATACGCTCTTCATCTTGAATGCGGTGCTCGGCATCGAGCGCCACAACAATCTGCCGGGCTTTGCCGAAGCGACGCCGGACATGATCGAGGCGATCCTCGGCGAGGCGGCCAGGCTTTCCGAAGATGTTCTGTTCCCGATCAACCTTTCGGGCGATCAGGAGGGCTGCACCCGTCATCCGGATGGCTCGGTCACGACACCCAAGGGGTTTCGCGAGGCCTATGCGCTCTATCGCGACAGCGGCTGGCTTGGCCTTGCCGTGCCGGAGGAGTTCGGCGGCCAGGGCCTTCCCTATACGCTGCACACGGCGGTCGCTGAATACATGTCGTCGGCCAACATGTCGCTGATGATGTATCCCGGCCTGACCCAGGGTGCGATCGCCGCGATCCTCGTTCATGGCTCGCAGGCGCAGAAGGACGCCTATCTGCCGAACATGGTTGCCGGCCGCTGGACGGGCACGATGAACCTGACCGAGCCGCATTGCGGCACCGATCTCGGCCTGCTGCGCAGCCGCGCCGTGCCGCAGGCGGACGGCAGCTACAGGATTTCCGGCCAGAAGATCTTCATCTCCGCCGGCGAGCACGACATGGCGGAGAACATCATCCACCTGGTTCTCGCCCGCATCGAAGGCGCGCCGGAGGGCACCAAGGGTATCTCTCTGTTCATCGTGCCCAAGCATCTGGACGACAGCCGCGCGCCGAACGGCGTCTCCTGTGGCGCGATCGAGCACAAGATGGGCATTCATGGCAATGCGACCTGCGTGATGAACTATGACGCGGCGACCGGCTTTCTGCTAGGCGAGACTAATCGCGGCCTGAACGCCATGTTCGTGATGATGAACGAGGCACGGCTCGGCGTCGGCATGCAGGGGCTCGCGATCTCCGAGATCGCCTACCAGAATGCGGTTGCCTATGCGCGCGAGCGGCTGCAGGGCCGGGCGCTCTCCGGTGCCAAGGAGGCGGGGAAGAAGGCCGATCCGATCATCGTTCATCCCGACATCCGCCGGGCGCTGATGACCATGCGCGCCTTCAATGAGGGCGGGCGCGCCTTCGCGCTCTGGACCGCGCTGCAGTCGGACATCGCCCACCGCTCCGCCGATCCGGCCGAACGCCAGCAGGCGGACGATCTGCTCGGCCTGATGACACCGATCCTGAAAGGCGTGCTCACCGATCGCGGCTTCGACCATGCGGTCATGGCGCAGCAGGTCTATGGCGGCCACGGCTATATCGAAGAACACGGCATGAGCCAGTATGTGCGCGATGCGCGCATCGCCATGATCTATGAAGGGGCGAACGGCATCCAGGCCCTCGACCTCGTCGGCCGGAAGCTGGCGCTGAACGGCGGACGCGCGATCATGGCGCTCTTCAAGGAGATCGGCGATTTCTGCGAGGAGAACCGCAACGACGCGGCCATGGCGCCCTATACCAAGGCGCTGAAGAAGGGCCTGACCGACCTGCAGACGGCGACCATGTGGTTCATGTCGAACGCCATGGCCAAGCCCGACAATGCCGGCGCCGGCTCGACCGACTACATGCACCTCGCCGGCCTCGTGGTCATCGGCTACATGTGGGCGCGGATGGCGAAGACGGCACAGGCCGAGCTTGCGGCAGGCAGCGAGGGGCGCGACGCCTATCTCGACGCCAAGCTCGTGACCGCCTCCTTCTATATGAGCCGCATCCTCCCCGAGACCGCGCTCCGCCGCACCCGCATCGAAGCCGGCGCGGAGACGATGATGGCGCTGGACGCGGCGGTGTTTTAGGAAGGCTTGATCATTCAGGCGTAGAGTTATATATTTGTATAACTTGTGAGGGAGATGCCATGCCTGTTTCAACAATCCGCGGTGTAGGCGGCTCAGCGATGATGACCATTCCACGCGCCGTCATGGACGAGCTTGGTCTGCATCTGAACGACAAGGTCGATGTCACAGCGGAGAGCGGTCGTCTCGTCGCCGTTAGTACCCGCCCACGCTACGCGCTTGAGACACTGATCGCGCAATGCAAGCCAGATGCGGCCTGGGAAGAAAGCGAGCGCGAGTGGATGGACGTGCCGGCGCTCGGCAATGAGACGACCGATTGATGGATCGCGGCGACATCTGGTTTGTGGATCTTGACCCCACGCGCGGGCACGAGCAGGCAAAGGCGCGACCGGTCATGATCGTTTCGCCGCAGGTGTTCAACATGCTTGGCGTCCAGTTGATTGCGCCAATCAGCAGTGGCGGTGCTTTTGTGCGCATGCGCGGCTTTGCCGTTCCGCTGCCCGAGGGAAACATGAAGACCAGGGGTGTCGTTCTCTGCCATCAGATCCGAACGGTGGATCTGCAGGCAAGACACGGGCGCTTCGTCGAAAAGGCACCGGACGCCGTGGTGGACGACGTTCTGGCCCGCCTCCAGACACTTTTCGAATACTGATCGACGCTGACGTCGAATGGGAGACACCGATGACCGACGCCTTCATCTATGACCATGTGCGCACGCCCCGGGGGCGTGGCAAGAAGGATGGGGCGCTGCATGAAGTGCCGAGCGTGCGGCTGGCCGCGCGCATGCTGGAGGCGCTGCGCGACCGCACCGGGCTCGATACGGGCCAGGTGGACGACATCATCATGGGCTGCGTCGATCCGGTGATGGAAGCCGGCGCGGTGATCCCCAAGGCGGCCGCCTTCGAGGCCGGCTATTCGACGACGGCGCCCGGCATGCAGATTTCGCGCTTCTGCGCGTCGGGCCTCGATGCCGTCAACCTCGGCGCCGCCAAGATCGCGCAAGGGGCGGACGACATCGTGATCGCCGGTGGGGTGGAGAGCATGTCGCGCGTCGGGCTCGGCATGTCGGGTGGCGCCTGGTTCATGGATCCGTCCGTCAACGTGCCCGCCTATTTCATGCCGCAGGGCGTCTCCGCGGATCTGATCGCCACCAAATACGGCTTCTCGCGCGATGACGTGGATGCCTATGCGGTGGAAAGCCAGAAGCGAGCCGCCCATGCCTGGACGAGCGGCTATTTCGACCGCTCGGTCGTGCCGGTCAAGGACCAGAACGGGCTGGTGATCCTTGACCGCGACGAGCATATGCGCCCCGGCACCGACATGCAGGCGCTGGCCTCGCTCACACCGTCCTTCCAGATGCCGGGCGAGATGGGCGGCTTCGAGGCCGTGGCGATCCAGGCCCATCCGGAGATCGAGCGGCTGAACTATGTCCACCATGCCGGCAATTCCTCCGGCATCGTCGATGGCGCAGCCGCCGTGCTGCTTGGTTCGAAGGCGGGAGGCGAGGCGCTGGGGCTCACCCCCCGCGCCCGCATCCGCGCCTTCGCCAATATCGGTTCCGATCCGGCACTGATGCTGACCGGCCCGATCGACGTGACCGAGAAGCTGCTCGCGCGCGCCGGAATGACGCTTGCCGATATCGATCTCTTCGAGCTGAACGAGGCCTTCGCAGCCGTCGTGCTGCGCTACATGCAGGCCTTCGACATCCCGGCCGACCGGATCAACGTCAATGGCGGGGCGATCGCCATGGGCCATCCGCTCGGCGCCACCGGCGCCATGATCCTCGGCACCGTTCTCGACGAGCTGGAACGGCGCGACCTGAACGTGGCGCTGGTGACGCTCTGCATCGGCGCCGGCATGGGCACGGCAACGATCGTCGAACGCGTGTGAGAGGGAGAGAGACCATGAGCTACACCAATTTCACGCTGGAGACGGATCAGAACGGCATCGCGCTTGTGACCTGGGACATGCCGGGCAAGTCGATGAACGTCATTACCCAGGAGGTGCTGGCCGAACTCGATGCGATCGTTGACCAGGTGGCGGGCGATGCAGCGATCAAGGGCGCCGTCATCACCTCTGGCAAGGCGGCCTTTTCCGGCGGCGCCGATCTCTCCATGATCAAGGGCATGTTCTCCTTCTACGAGGAGCAGAAGGCGATCGATCCGGACCAGGCGGCGGCCAAGCTCTTCGAGCTCGCCGGCAGCCTGACGCGGGTATTCCGCAAGCTGGAAACCAGCGGCAAGCCTTGGGTGTCGGCGATCAACGGCACCTGCATGGGCGGCGCCTTCGAGCTTTCGCTCGCTTGCCATGGCCGCATCGCCTCCAATCAGAAATCGGTGAAGATCGCCCTGCCCGAGGTCAAGGTCGGCATCTTCCCCGGTGCCGGCGGCACGCAGCGCGTGCCGCGGCTGACCAATGCGCAGGACGCGCTGCAGATGATGACGACCGGCCAGACGCTGACGCCGCAGCGCGCCAAGGCCATGGGCCTCGTCCACGCGCTCGCAGAACCCGACGCGCTAATCGACACGGCCAAGGCGATGATCCGCGATGGGCTGAAGCCCGTGCAGCCCTGGGACGAGCGTGGCTTCAAGGCACCGGGCGGCGGCATCTGGACGCCGGCCTCGGCGCAGCTCTGGCCGGCCGCCTCCGGCATTCTGCGCCGCGAGACCTATGGCAACTATCCGGGTGCACATGCCATCCTCAAATGCGTCTATGAGGGGCTGCAGGTGCCCTTCGACACGGGCCTGAAAATCGAGCAGCGCTATTTCACCGAGATCCTCCAGACGACCGAGGCCTTCTCGATGATCCGCTCGCTGTTCATTTCCATGCAGGAACTGGGCAAGGGGGCCCGCCGGCCGGGGGGCGTGGACAAGACGAAATTCGAGACGATCGGCGTCGTCGGCGCCGGTTTCATGGGCGCCTCGATCGCCTATGTAGCCGCCGCCGCCGGCATCAAGGTCATCCTCATCGACCGCGACGAGGAAGCAGCCGCCAAGGGCAAGAGCCATTCGGAAGGGCTGGTCAAGGATTCGGTCCGCAAGGGCCGGATCAGCCAGGACGATGGCGTGGCGCTGCTCGACAGGATCACGCCCACGGCCGATTATGGCGCGCTTTCGGATGTGAAGCTGGTCATCGAGGCCGTGTTCGAGGACCGGAAGGTCAAGACCGATGTGATTGCCAAGGTGGAGGCGGTGCTGGCCGAGGATGCGATTTTTGCCTCCAACACCTCCACCCTGCCGATTTCCGGCCTCGCCGAGGCCTCGAAGCGGCCGGATCGCTTCATCGGCATTCACTTCTTCTCGCCAGTGGAAAAGATGACGCTGACCGAGGTGATCCTCGGCGAGAAGACCGGGGACGCTGCACTCGCCGCCGCGCTCGATTTCGTCGGCCAGATCAAGAAGACGCCGATCGTCGTCAACGATACGCGCGGCTTCTACGTCAACCGCTGCGTCTTCCGCTACATCCACGAAGCCTATGACATGCTGCTCGAGGGCGTGCCGCCGGCCATGATCGAGAATGCCGCCAAGATGGCCGGCATGCCGGTCGGCCCGCTTTCGCTCAACGACGAGGTCGCGATCGACCTGTCTCAGAAGATCCTCAAGGCCTCCATCGCCGATCTCGGCGCGGCCTCGGTCGACCCGCGGCATATGGCGCTGATCAACACGATGGTCGACGATCTCGACCGGCGGGGCCGAAAGAACGGCAAGGGCTTCTACGACTATCCGGCCAAGCCGGCGAAGAAACACCTCTGGCAGGGGCTGAGCGAACTCTTCCCAAAGAAGCCGGCGGAAGCAGTCGGCGTCGAAAGGCTGAAGCAGCGCTTCCTCGTCACCATCGCGCTCGAAGCCGCCCGCACGATCGAGGAAGGCATCGTTACCGATCCGCGCGAGGCCGATGTCGGCTCCATCCTCGGCTTCGGCTTTGCGCCCTACACCGGCGGAACGCTCTCCTATATCGACGGCATGGGCTTGAAAACCTTCGCCGCGCTCTGCGAGACGCTCGCCCGCGACCACGGCAGCCACTTCGCGCCGACCCCTCTCATCAAGGAAATGGCTGAGCGCGGCGAAACCTTCTACGGCCGCTTCGATCCCTATGGTGCGGTCGAGAAGGCGGCCTGAGGGCGGAGCCCTTGCGCACATCCCACCCACAGGGCAAGCTGCGCGCAGAGGATCGGCCATGACCGCACGCACATCCATACTGCATATTCAGGTGGACGATGAGACGAGAGAGAGGGCAGCTCAGGCACTCGATGCCATGGGGCTGTCTCTTTCGGACGGCATCGGCCTGTTCCTTCGGCGCGTGCGCGACGAGCAGGACCTGCCCTTCGATCTCGCACGTCCGAATGCCGAGACCCGCGCGGCCATGCAGGAAGCAAATTCGATCGTCGCTGGGAACACGCCCCGCTTCGAAAACGGCCCTGCGCTGATCGACGCGCTCGACAGCGGTGAAGACCGGTAAGCGGGCCGCGCCTCCGCGGCGCGCCGATTTTACCAGGGCCTTCCTGAGAGATTGGGAACGGCTTTCCTGCTCCGGCCGGCTCGGCCTGGCGCGGATGAAGGAGGCGATGTTATTGTTGATCGCCAATGATGGACCGCTTCCGGCGCAGTCGATGGATCACCCCCTCAAAGGCACTCTCAGCGCCTTTCGGGAATGCCATATCGGTGGCGATTTTCTGTTGATGTACCGGCTGGAGGAAGGGGCGCCCGGGCTTGTGGTCTTCGTGCGTGCAGGTACGCATGCCGCCCTCTTCGAGAGCTGACGCGACCCCTTAGACGGCAGCGCTGCATAAAAAAAGGGAAGGATGGCGCCTCCCCTTTTCCTGTCATGTGTAGTCGAAACTCAACCCTGCACGCCCTGGATGGCCGAAACCTGCCATTGGGTGTTGGGGCGGCGGAAGAAGGTCCAGATTTCCGTTGCTTCCGTCGGCCGGTCCGGATCGCCTTCGACCACCTTGCCGGTCGCACGGTCGCGGGTGACGTCGATGCTCTCATAGCGCATGGCGACCGTGGCGTACTCGCCACCTTCTTCGCGCCAAGCCTCGGCGAGATCGCCCTGCAGCAGGCGGACGTCGCGCACCTCGTTGCGTACGCCGTTGGTGGCGTTTTCGCTCAGTTCTTCGGCAAGCCAGCTCATGGCCTCCGGCGTGGTCAGCCGGCGCAGCGCACCGTAATCCTCGGCGCCATAGGCCGTCTGAACATCCTTCAGCATCGTCTCGAACCGGTCGAGATCGGCCGGGCCGATGCCGATTTCATCGCTCACGCCGGCGCGCTTCGGCGCTGCGGCCGCCTGTGCCGCCGGGCCACCACCGATCTTCGGAATGGTGAAGCCGGCGCCGCCCGGACGTCCATCATAGCCGCCATTCGCCTCGCGCGCGGAGCCATAGGCACCAGCCGGGCGCGGCGCGTTGCGGCGGGCGAAGAAGCGCATGGCGAGCATGACGAGGCCGGCGATCAGCAGGAGCTGGAAGAGCATGCCGAACATGCCGGCGACGCCGCCGAAGCCATGGCCCATCATCATGCCGATCAGGCCGCCCAGCGCGAGACCGCCGAGCAGCGAGCCGCCGAAGCCGGAGAAGAAGCCGCCGGGCCGGCGCGCCTGCGCCGTCTGGCCGATGCCGGGCTGGGTCTGGTTGGCGCCTGGACGCGTCGTCTGCGGCGTCATCGTCCGCTCGACGGGGGCCGCCGGAGCGGGCGCGGTGCGGGTGACCGGAGGAGCGGAGAAGGTGCGCGTTCCACGGCTGCCGAACCCGCCGCCGGCGCGCCGCGCCTCCGCGAAATCCGTGGCCGCGACGACGACCGTGAGTGCCACGGCGACCATTGCGAGCGAGCGTGAAAAGCGAGCCATGTTCAATCTGTTCCTTGTCCTCAAGACCCGCATCCCATCCGCGGGTTGCCTCCTATATGGGGAGGCAGCGGGGTTCCTGAAAGACCAAAGCACGCTTTCGGACCAACTGGCCCATCACAATCACGCCATCGCCGCTTGACCCTCCGCCGACCGCGCCTGTGCCGGGCGTCTTGAAAGGAACCCTCAGTTGGTCAGATCATAGGGGATCCGGTAGCCGTTCTGGTCGAGCCAGGCGATCAGCGCTTTCGGTTCGTCAGTCTGCAGAATGGTGGCGCCGCGGTCGATCCAGAATCCCCAGCTTTCGGCAAACCGGCCATCGCGCACCGCCAGCTCATCGCCCCGGCCGCCGGCCTGCGGGCCCGGCGCGCGGTTGACGATCGGATAGGTGTTGGCCCAGAGATGCCAGTTGCCGCGAATGGCGGCGGCCCTCGCCTTGGCGGAGAAAAGCGGCCCGCCATCGGCGGTCAGCGGCGTGCCGTCGACATGCCAGTGGACGAGCTCGGCGGCCGGTGCATGGGTCGCGGAGGTGGCGCGGGCCATGAAGCCCGCCTCGCGAACGGCATCATCGGCCAGGATCGGCAGGAAGGTGACATCCGGTCCGACAGCGGCGATGAGAGACCTCGCCTCGCCGATCCGCGTCTCGTTCCAGAGGTTTTCCTTGATCAGGATCTCCTGCGCCATGCCATGGGCACGGGCAAGCGCCGCCACGCGCGGCAGGATCTTGCGCGTCAGCTTGTTGTCGATATTGACGAGGATCTGCCCTTTGGTGACGGCGAAGGCGTCTTCCAAGGTCGGCACGGTCTCCTGCGTCGCGCGGCCGGTGCCCTCGATGACGAGATGGCAGGTTTTCAGGCGGGCAAGCGACGTCTTCGCCGTCTCGCCGCGGCAGGTCGTGGTGCGGTCGAGAAAATCGTCATGCATCAGCACCAGCGTGCCGTCGCTGGTTTGGCGGACGTCCAGCTCGATCATCTCTGCGCCAAGCGCGATGGCGTTGCGGATCGCTTCCAGCGAATTTTCCGGCCGCACGATCCGGCCATTCTCCTTCCACCCCGTTCGGTGGGCAACGACCATGACATGGGCGCGCCACTGATTGGCATCGGTCAGTCGGCCAAGGATCTGGCTGGTCCGGGTTACCTCGGCGGCGCGCGGAGCGCGTGGCGAAACAGGTGCCGGCGCTGCAGCCAGCGCGAGGCCGGCGAGAAGGAGGAAAGGCCAACGCATGGTCGAAGCTCCCGAACTGTATCCGTTCGGACAGCGGGTAGAGCATGGGGATGACAGACGGGTGACCGCGTCGTGACGCGGCGATGACGTCTCCGTTTCACGCCGATGACAGGGAGGGACGACGGGCGATCACGGCCGGGAGGACTTTGCCCCTCGCTGCTCCCCGGCGCGCATCGGCATCGCGTCGATCAGGCCGAACAGCGCCTCCGCGGTGACCGGGCGGTCCTGGCGCAGCTTCACCCCGCCATCCTTGCCGATCAGAACGGCCTGGAAGCCGCTGGCGCTCGGATCGATCTTGGCGGCGTTCAGAAGCTCTCCGGCGGTGACCCCCGGCGCATTGCCGTAAAGCGGCGTCACCGTGTCGCCGCTCACCTGCAGCACGACCATGTCGCGCTCGGCAAGCGCGGCTCGCTGCGCGGCGATCCCCTGCCGCTGCTGCGCGAGCATGCTGTTCCCGGCCCCTGCGACCACCAGCAGCACGCGGTTCTTCCAGGCGAAGGTATCGAGCCCCGCGGTGCTGGCCAGACCTGGCACGAAACAGGCGAAGATGAGAGCGGCAAGGAGGGCTTTCATGACCGGCCTTTCACGAAGCGGGAATGGCCGGAAAACGGCCGAGGTCGCCCGGCCGTTCCCTCACGTCTGCGCGAGGCGCGCGCTCTCAGCTGAAGAAGGTGTCGATCAGCAGCTTGATGTTGAGCACGACGATGATGGCCGCGACGATCCAGGCCAGAACGCCCACCCAGCGCGACACCACGAAGCGGCCCATCTTCTCCCTGTCGGTGACGAAGCTGACCAGCGGAATGACGGCGAAGGGCAGCTGCATGGAGAGGATGACCTGGCTCAGCACAAGAAGCTCGGCCGTGCCGCGCTCGCCATAGATCCAGGTGATGATGACGACCGGAACGATGGCGATGCCGCGGGTGATCAGCCGGCGCGCCCAGTTGGGGATGCGCAGCTGCAGGAAGCCTTCCATGACGATCTGACCGGCCAGTGTGGCGGTGATGGTGGAATTGAGGCCCGAGGCGAGCAGCGCGACGGCGAAGAGCGTCGAGGCGATGCCGAGGCCGAGCAGCGGCGACAGCAGCTCGTAGGCCTGCTCGATCTCCGCCACCTCCGTACGCCCCGAGGTGTGGAAGACCGCCGCGGCGACGATGAGGATCGAGGCATTGATGAACAGGGCCAGCATGAGGGCGATGGTGCTGTCGGCGGTGGCGAATTTGATCGCTTCCCGCTTGCCGGCCTCGGTCCGCTCATAGGCGCGCGTCTGCACGATCGAGGAGTGCAGGTAGAGGTTATGCGGCATGACGGTGGCGCCGATGATGCCGATGGCGATGTAGAGCATGGCCGGGTTGGAAACGATCTCCGCCGAAGGCAGGAAGCCGGCCAGAACGGCGGCCACCGGCGGCTGGGCGGCGATGACCTGAACGATGAAGCAACCGGCAATGATGGTCAGCAGCGCGATGACGAAGGCTTCCAGGAAGCGGAAGCCGCGATGCATGAGGAAGAGCAGGAGCACGGCATCCGCCGCGGTGATCAGCGCGCCACCGATGAGCGGAATGCCGAACAGGAGCTTGAGCGCGATGGCCGTGCCGATCACCTCGGCGAGATCGCAGGCGATGATGGCGATCTCACAGGCGATCCAGAGCACGAAGCCGACGGGGCGCGGATAGGCATCGCGACAGGCCTGCGCCAGATCGCGCCCGGTGGCGATTCCGAGTCGCGCGGCGAGCGACTGCAGAAGAATGGCCATCAGGTTGGAGAGCAGGATGACGGTCAGCAGCGTATAGCCGAACTGGGCGCCCCCGGCGATGTCGGTCGCCCAGTTGCCGGGATCCATGTAACCGACCGAGACCATGTAGCCGGGACCGACGAAGGCGAGGAAGCGCCGGAACCAGAGCCCGCCCTTCGGCACCGACACGCTCGAATGAACATCCGCCAGGCTGCGGCGCTCCTCCCCCGGTTCGGCATGGCGCCAGCCGGCATGGGGTCGATCGGTGGAAAGCAGGGTATCGTGAGGCGACATGGAGGCTCCGGAAACGGACCGCCTGGATCGGACAGGCAGAAAAGGCACGAGACGACAAATCGAGCGGAGAGCGGCTGCGGCAGGAGGAGGCAGGATTGCCCGCGCGACGCAGCACGTCCAACGACACGGAAGCTAGGGCAGCCCCCAACATTATGCAAGAGGCTATATTTCATTGATCCTGCTTTTATTGCGGCGCACCCAGGAAGGGCGCGGGATGCCGGCGGTGGATGCCGCGAGAAAGGCGCTAGGATTTGCGGTTCCTCATGCTAAGACGCCGGGACCCGATGTTCCAACCAGGCGAGGACGACGAGACCCGTGGCGCGCCGTACCGTTCCCCGCGCTGATCCGCTTCCGCGCGCGGAGATCCACTCCGAAGGCTTCCGGCAGACCCGGGAGGCGCGCAAGGGCGCGCTGATCGAGGACTATGTCGAGCTGATCGCCGATCTGATCGAGGACGGCAACGAAGCCCGCCAGGTCGACATTGCCGCGCGGCTGGGCGTGGCGCAGCCGACGGTCGCCAAGATGCTGGCCCGGCTGGCGGCGGATGGGCTGGTCTCGCGCAAGCCCTATCGCGGGGTGTTTCTGACGGAAGCCGGCCAAAAGATGGCCCATGCCAGCCGCGAGCGCCACCAGACCGTGGAAGCGCTGCTGAAGTGCCTCGGCGTCAGCACCGAAACGGCGCGGATCGATGCCGAGGGCATCGAGCATCATGTCAGCGAGGAAACGCTGGAAGCGTTCCGCCGCTTCATTGCCGGCAAGGTCTGAAGCGACTAGAGCCCCAGAAGCGACAGCATGATGAAGGTGGCGAACAGCACGAAATGCGTCATGCCCTCGATCGCATTGGTCTCGCCATCATTGAGGTTGATCGCCGCGGCGATGAGCGTGATGGTGATCATCACCGTCTGCACCGGCGACATGGCCATGATGAAGGGCTGGCCGGTATAGAGCGCAATGCCTTCCATGACCGGCACGGTGAGGATGACGGTGGACAGCGAGGCGCCGAGCGCGATGTTGACGACCGACTGCATGCGGTTGGCGAGCGCGGCACGCAGCGCCGTCATGATCTCCGGCGAGGCGGAAATGGCGGCGACCACGATGGCGGCCAGGATCGGCGGCGCGCCGCTTCCTTCGAGACCGGCATCCATCAGGCCGGAAAGCAGCTCCGCCAAACCGCCGATGATGACGACCCCGGCAATGAGCACGGCAATGGAGCGGGACGCGGGCTCGTCTTCCGCCTCCTCATGCGCCTCGCTCGGCGCCGGAACGACGGCCTGGGCCGGTGCGGCAGCAGCGGACGATCCGACGGCCGCCCCCGCGGAGACCGATGCGGAGGCCGCGGCGGGCACAGCCGCGCCCGGCTTGCCGGCCGGGGCCACGCGGCGGGTCTTGGGATAGCTGTAGCTGAAGAAATAGCTGTGCGGGCCGACCTGCATGCGCAGGAACACGGTATAGAGCGTGATCATCGCCACGATGGTGAAGGCGGAGTAATAGTGCCAGTTTTCGCGCGGCACGAACTCCGGCACGATCATCGAAATGCCCATGGCGGTGAGGATCATCACGCAATAGGTGCGACTCGAATCGTCGTTATAGGGTTGCTCGCCATGCTTGAGGCCTCCGAGCAGGGCGGCAAGGCCGAGGATGCCGTTGATATCCAGCATGACGGCGGAATAGATCGTGTCGCGCACGAGCGTCGGCGAACTTCCGGCCGTGCTCATCAGAATGGCGAGGATGATCACTTCGACCAGAACGGCCGACAGGGTCAGGATCATCGTGCCGTAGGGATCGCCCACCTTGGCGGCCAGCACTTCTGCGTGATGGGCCACGCGCATGGACGCCAGGATGATCGCTCCGACCAGCACCGCAGCGCCGATCAGCGCCACCGTCCGGCCCGCCTCGATCAGGCTGTGCTCGACGAAGAAGGTGGCCAGCCCGACCAGGATCGCCAGGATGAGAAATCGCTCGGAGCGAATGAGAGACAGCACCACGCCGCGTCACCCTGTCTATGTGTTGGAAGGGACCGGGACGAACGGCCGGCCTGGATTGTGAGGGCGAGTATAGGTCGGGGCCACCGCTTTTCAATTGCAGTTTTAGCGCATCCGCCTGCAACAGGATTATTTTCCTCGTTCCCTTTACTCCGGTTTCGGCATTCGCTAATGTCCGCAGAGGAGGCCCAGGAGAACCCGCTGGCAGCCGCCCTTTCGAATGAGGACGCCGATGCTCTCACATGACCGCATCTGGGGTGCGATCGACGCGCTCGCCGAGCGTCACAAGATGTCGCCCTCCGGCCTCGCCCGGCGCGCGGGTCTCGATCCGACATCGTTCAACAAGTCCAAGCGGCATTCGGCCGACGGGCGCGAGCGCTGGCCCTCGACGGAATCGATCTCCAAAGTGCTGGATGCCACGGGCTCGACCATCACCCAGTTCATGGAGTTCTTGCGCAGCGAAGGCGAAGCGGCGATGGACAGGACCCTGCCCTCGCAGGCCGTTCCGCTTCTCGGCTTCGCCCAGGCCGGCGCCGGCGGATTCTTTGATGATGGCGGCTTCCCCGCCGGGCAAGGCTGGGATGTGGTCGATTTTCCCGCCGCACAGGCCAAGGCCGGGCTTTACGCGCTGGAAATCCAGGGCGACAGCATGATGCCGCTCTATCGCGACGGCGATGTGCTGATCGTCGAGCCGGGCGCGCAGGTGCGCCGCGGCGACCGGGTGGTGGTCAAGACCACCGAGGGCGAGGTCATGGCCAAGGTGCTGATGCGCCAGAGCGCCCGCGCCATCGAACTCCACTCGATCAATCCCGACCATCCCAATCGCAGTTTCGACATGAAGGACATCGAATGGATCGCGCGTATCATCTGGGCCAGCCAGTGAGGACGTGGTGAACCCCGCGCTCCGCTCGGCCGGGGGCGGTCTCGCCTGCCTGGCGCTGACGATCGCCATTCTCTTGAGCGGCAAGGCAGCCATCACCGGCCGGCAAAGCGCCGTCACCCCCGATCTGGTTCTGGAAACGCCGGACATGGGCGAACTGGATGGCGCGGAGGAGAACGGCGCAACCGCCACCGACGGCGGGGACGATGCGGTGCCTGTCCTGCCCGAATCGTCCACCGACAAGACCGATGACCCGGCAGCCTCCAGTGTCACATCCGAACCCCTGCCCCCGCCGCAGGCCCCCGCACCCGCTGCTGCCAAAGACCAGCAGGGCGCTCAAGGGGATGGCGTGGACACCGTGCTGCGCCATCCCGTGGCGCTGGCGGCGGGGCTCGTCGATTTCGAGGGCCGCCAGATCCAGCTTGAAGGCCTGAAGCCGCAATCGCCCGAACGCCGCTGCAAGGGCTCCTCGGGCGAATGGCCGTGCGGCATGCTGGCACGGACCGCCTTTCGCAACTTCCTGCGGGCCCGTGCCCTTGTGTGCCGGACCCCAACGGATGGCTGGAGCGGAACGCTGACCACGCAATGCCTGGTCGGCGGCGACGATCCGGCGCTGTGGCTGGCCGAAAACGGCTGGGCCGAAGCCGAGCCGGGGGCGCCGCTGGCCGCAGCCGTGGAAACCGCCAAGTCGCTGGGCAAGGGCTTCTACCGCCCCGTCAGCGCGCCCGACTCGCGGATGGGCGGCCCCATGCCGGGCACCGTGCCGCCGTCCGACGATCCCTTCGCCGATACGGCCACCGGCCAGGACGCCGCTCCCGAGATCGGTCGCTAGGCATGCGCCCCCTTCCCCAATCAGCAGGGAGCCCGCCTTGACCTCGCATCTGCCCGCTGAGGATGCGCTGATCTATGCCATGGTCATGATGTCGGCCGTCGATCGTGCCATGTCGGCAGGCGAGCTCGAGCAGATCGGTGGATTGCTGCGCACCCTGCCGGTCTTCGCTGATTTCAAGACCGAGCGGCTGGTGACGGTCGCCGAAGATTGCGCGGTGCTGCTTGCCGGACCGGAAGGGCTCGATATCGCGCTCGAACTCATGCGCGAGGCCCTGCCGCCCCGTCTGCGAGAAACGGCCTATGCGCTGGCGGTGGAGATCGCCGTCGTCGATGGCCGCATTCGCAGCGAGGAGATCAGGCTCCTGAAACTGATCAGCGACCGGCTCGACCTCGACCGCCTCGTCTGTGCCGCGATCGAACGTGGCGCCCTTGCCCGCTAACGACGCTAGCCGCGGGAGAAGCGGCCCGCTCGCTCAGTAAATGCCGGTCGGGAAATAGCGCAGATAGATCTCGTTCAGCCGGCCGCTGCGCGACAGCTCCAGCAGCGCATGGTCGAGCGCCTGGGTCAGCGCCGGCTCGTCCTTCCGCGTCATCAGCGACAGGCCTTCGCCAAGGAAGCGCTGCGACATATAGGCTTCTCCCACAAGCTGGCAGCAGCCGGCGGCCTCGCTGCCTGCCGTCCAGAAGGCGAGCTGAAGGCTGTCGGAAAAGACGGAGCCGACCTCTCCGCGCTTCAGCGCTTGCAGAAGCGCGCTGCGCTCGGGAAAACTCTGCGCGTCCCTGCCGGGAAAGAAGGCTTTGAACATCGCTTCATGCGTGGTGCCGGCGACAAGGCCGACAGGCCGTGCGAGGAGGTCCTCCACGCTGGGTGAGGCGGGAAAAGCCTTGCGGTTGGCCGCGAAGCGGGCGGGGAGACGCAGATAAGGGCGGCTGAAGCCGAAGCTGCGGCGCAGCTCCTCGGTCACCGCCACACCGGCCATGACCACCTCGCCCTGCCGATCGCTTAGGCCCGGTTGCAGCTCCGCGAAGGTCATGGCCTGGATCTGGCACTTCGGCTGCACCTCGAGCACGCGACAGATCTCCCGCGCCAGATCGACATGGAAACCGGAGAGGCGGCCGGACTGGTCGATGAAGTTGAAAGGCGGGAAATCGACCGTCGTCAGAAAGCGAAGCCGAGGCAGCACGCTCAGATCCGGCTTGGCGATCCGCTCCCGACTGTCGAAGGCCAGCGGCAGATCCTTGACGGCTTCCTGTGCCCGGAGAGGCACGCCCGCCATGCCCAGAAGTAAGCTTAATAAGAAAAGACTGAAACGCAGGCGTTGCCGCAGGGCCGATCTCGTCATTATCATCCGATCTCACGTGATGGAGGCACTGTTTCAAGCTTCTCGACGGGATTTGCAATGCGTCCTTCAGACTATCTCGCCCCACAGCCGCTGGCCAGAGCCGAGACCGCACCCTGCAGCCCGACACGACCGAGCGACAGCTTCTCGGCCGAGCAGATCGAGGAAGGTCGGACCCTGCTCCGCTTGGGCGTGGCCGGCGGCATGGTTGCGACGCTGATGTGGCAGGCCCAGGCCCGCGGCACGAGCGTGCATCGGGAAGCGCTGGCGAGCGGTCTTGTCGACGAGGCCGCCCTTTTCGAGGCAATGGCCAAAGATCTCGGCCTGCCATTCCGGCGAGAGATCGACCCCAACCAGGTCTCCACCCCGCACCATCTCGACAGCCAGCTTCGCCGACCGGAAATGCTGCGCGTCTATTCGGCCGATCAGCCGCCCATGACCGTCATCGCCCCGACGCTCGCCATTTTTCCGAGGCTGAAAGCGCGGCTGGCCTCCCGACCGGCGCTGGCATCCATGCTCTCGATTGCATCGCCCAGCCTCCTGCGCGACACCGCCTGGAGAGCGGGTGAGCAGCAGCGGCTGCAACAGGCCACCGACACGCTGTTTCGCACCGATCCCGATCTCAGCGCCCGTGTTCTCTGGCGGGGGTGGCAGGGCTTCCTGCTGGGTCTTGGTCTCGCCGTTTCGCTCAGCAGCCTCGTCCTCGCCCCCTTCGGCTGGATTCTCGCCGTCCATGGTCTGTTGACGAGCGTCTATTGCCTGCAATTCCTGCTGCGCGTTTCGGCCTTTGCCGCCACGCGCCGCGGCCAGCCTGCGCCCCGCATTGCAGAGGGAGAGAGGCTGCCTGTCTATTCCATTCTGGTGGCACTTCACGACGAGGCCGCCGTGGTGCCGCAGTTGATCGCCGCACTGAACGCTCTCTCCTGGCCTCGCTCCCGGCTGGACATCAAGCTGGTCTGCGAGGCGGATGACGCAGCGACCCTTCGGGCAGTGGCGGCACAGCGGCTCGGCCCCGACTATGAGGTCGTGCTGGTGCCGCCGTCGCACCCCCGCACCAAGCCCAAGGCGCTGCAATATGCCTTGCCCGGCGTGCGCGGAGACTATGTCACCGTCTATGATGCCGAAGACCGCCCGCACCCCGACCAGCTGCGCGAGGCATTGGCCGCGTTTCGCACCCTGCCGGCGGAGGTGGCCTGCCTTCAGGCGCCGCTCGTCGTCAGCAATGCCCGCAGCTCCTGGCTGAGCGCTCTCTTTGCGGTCGACTATGCCGGGCTTTTCCGTGCCCTCCTGCCGCTGCTGGCAAAACTCGAAGCGCCCCTGCCGCTCGGCGGCACGTCCAACCACTTCAAGACGGACCCGCTGCGCGCGGTGGGCGGCTGGGACCCGTTCAACCTGACCGAGGATGCGGACCTTGGAATGCGCCTGCACCGACTGGGGTACCGCACCGGCGTGCTCAGCCTGCCGACGCTGGAGGATGCGCCGGTGACCCTGCCTGTCTGGCTTGGGCAGCGCACCCGCTGGTACAAGGGCTGGCTGCAGACCTATATCGTGATGATGCGCAAACCGGGTCGGCTCCTGGCCGAACTCGGCCCCCGCGCCTTCCTCCTCGCGCAAGTGACGATCGGCGGCATGCTGCTCTCTGCGCTCGGCCACCCGCTCATTCTGGCTTTCGTCGCCTATCTGCTCTTCGTTCTCTCGACGGGCTCCTCGCTGATCGGCAGGACGATGTCCTCCACTCTGCTCGTAATCGACCTTTTCAATCTTTTCGGCAGCTATGCCATTACCATTGGCCTTGGGCTGGGGGCCATGCAACGGGTGGAGAAGCGGGCCGTGGGATGGCGCTGGCTCCTGGTGCCGGCCTACTGGTTGACGATTTCCGCTGCAGCCTGGTCCGCCGTCCGCGACCTCCGCCGCCGCCCCACCGCCTGGCAAAAGACGCCGCACCGCCCGGCGGAGAAAAGCGACGTCGGACATGGCCTTGAATGAAGGCTCGCGGTCGGCACCGCCAAAGCGTTCGAGGTCCTCCAACAACGGAAAGCCTCCACGGGCGAGCCCGTGGAGGCCAAAGGGCTAGGTTCTTGAAAAAACCGGCGGCGTCACCGGCGCTCGATGTGTAGCGATGCGATCGGCCCGGGACTGTTCCGAAGGAAACATCTTGCGCGACATCCTGACCTGGCCGCAGGGTAACACGCTTTCAGACGGCAACCCGCCATGGCCGTCGCATAAACACGAAGGCGAAGAGAACAATCGTCTAAAGAAGAAAGTCGCCTTCTGATAATTTCGTCACGTTTTGCAAAACGATCGAGAAGTCAGCCTGACCGTCTCCGTTGATGTCGCCGTAAATCTTCGCTTGTGACGACGACGTTTCATAGCGTACCTCACCAGCGAGGCCGTGGAAGACATCCTCGCCGACGAACGTGAAGCTCTGATTTCCAGCCGCACCGAAATTCGCATCGATGACGCGGAGATCAATTCGGTCCCCCTTGGTGAAGTCGAAAATGGTATCGCGTCCGCCCGAAGAGACTGTCGATTCTGTGATGCTATTGTAAACGAACGTGTCCAGACCGCTGCCACCGTAAAGCAAGTCTGCACCTATCGAGCCATGAATTCTATCGTTGCCCGCGTTGCCATACAGCGTGTCATCGCCAGCATACCCCCTCAGGAGATCAGCGCTTTGACCACCGATCATGGTGTTGTTACCGGCAAAAGTCCTGCTGTCAGCTGTGGATGTCGCCGTGGCGTTGACTTCGATGATCAGCGGATGATCGGAGATATCGACCTTGATCTCGCTAACACCGTAATACGTGGCGATGATCGACGTGCCGAGGAGCGGATCGTAGACGTCAACTCTCCCCTCAACCGAACCAAAGGTGACAGTTACTGTCGAGGTCGGGGCAACGATCGCGGACTGGGATAGCTGGCTCCAGATGATCGGTTCCGACCAGACCACCAGATCGACGGATCCATTGGTTTTGCCCAGAACGAGATCTTGTCCCCGGAACGGCATCCCCTTCAAGCAATAGGTAAAATCTTCATTGCCGAGTGAAGTGGTCGCGTATTCATTGTCGGACAGAATAGTTGTTAGGTTGTGTATTGCTGTGGCAGCTAATTTCGGCGTGCCGTCAGCATTGAAAAGACCGTAGTGACTGTTTGCACTACTGGGGCGTAAGTCCGGCTGGAAATCATAGAGTTCATAGAGATAGGTTTTCGCGACCCCCTGATCGAAGGCCGACATCAGGGTGTCCAACGTGTACTTAGCTTGAACGATCTCGCTCACGCCGTTGTACCAGTAGCTCTCCAACGTGTTGTAACCAGCTTCCGTTATAACGACCGGCTTGTCGGGCGCAGAAATTTTTGCGAAGTCGATGAGGTACTCCAGAGCTGCGGAAATATTGCTGGTCGACATCGCGTATGCATGCGAATTCGCATAATCCGTGAATGAGGAAAGATCACCGAGCTGCTTGAAAAGATCGGCATTTGTTGCGCCGATCGACACATTGTAGACTGGGATGTCTTTCAGGATTTCTGACTGTTTTACAGCGCTGTAGAGCTGCTTTTGAACCTCGGCGGCTGACGCAATCGATTTCACTCCACCCACGCTGACCGCATAGATATTGACTTCGTTCGGCCCTTCGATCGCTGCGACACTGCCTGGATAAACCTTCTCCAGCGCCTCGAGCCCGGCAATAAAACCGGCAACGTCCACAGTTTGCTCGGTCAAATGCGGCACCGGCGTGAAATCGAACTTGATGCCGTTCTTCGCGAGAACATTGATGCTGGCAAGGCCGGATGCGTAGGAAGGCAGGTGAGTGCGCACAAGATCGACACCCAAATAGCCAAGGGCCGCAGCGACCTTTGTAGGATCGGCATAGGCCGTTCCACTCTGTCCGACATGAACATTGATACCAATGGTCTCAACAAAAGTTCGTGCCGAGGCAAGTGTCCTGGTCTGAACAGTCGTCATCATCGCGCCTTTCAAGCAAATACAGTCGCGGTGAAGACTCCCTTATAGGTACTAATATTTTCAATTTGGAAACGTTATAATTGCGCAGATCACCTGCGTTCCACATAGCCAACTTTCGTAGCTGCTAGACAACGATTATGAAGGGGTTAACACCGACGGCAACAGGAACGCATGGATGACGTCGGCGAGGCTGAGCGTGCGAAGCAGAAAGGGTTGCGTCAAACAGTTCTTGGCCAATACCAGATCACCGGCAGGTGGGATGAACACAGTGCCAGTCGCAGAGAATGCCCATAGGTAGTGGCTTGAAGCTGCGCATGGAACGAAAGACAAGCCTCTATGGAGCGGGTAGCGGGAATCGAACCCGCGCGTTCAGCTTGGGAAGCTGACAGGCTACCATTACATCATACCCGCAACGCAGCGAGAGCTTTCCCCCATGCCGGCCGGCCTGTCAAGGCCGCCAGTCAGGCGCGGCGGGATGGGCGGGGCTATTCGGCGCGGAAATGCTTGGAAAGCTTGAGGCCCTGGGCCTGGTAGTTGGAGCCGGCGCCGAGGCCGTAGAGGCTGCGGGGACGTTCCAGCATATGCTCATAGACCAAGCGTCCGACGATCTGCCCATGTTCGAGGATGAAGGGCACCTCGTGGCTGCGAACCTCGAGCACCGCACGGCTGCCGCGGCCGCCGGCCAATTCATGACCGAAGCCCGGATCGAAGAAGCCTGCATAATGAACGCGGAATTCGCCCACCAGCGGATCGAAGGGCGTCATCTCGGCGGCATAGAGCGGCGGAACATGCACGGCCTCGCGGGAGACGAGGATATAGAACTCATCGGGATCGAGGATCAGTTCGTCGGAGCCGCGGGCATAGAGAGGCTCCCAGAAGTCATAGATCCCGTGGCCGGCCTTCTTGTCGACATCGACCACCGCCGTATGGTGCTTGCCGCGATAGCCGATCAGCCCATCGGGACCCGTGCCCTTGAGGTCGATCGAGAGCGCGATGCCGCCGCCGGACACGTTGGGGGCTTCGCTGGCAACCAGCGTTTCGCGGGCATGGAGGTCGAGAAGTTCGGCTTCGCTCAGCAAGGCTTGGCCAACGCGAAAGCGGATCTGCGACAGGCGGGAGCCGCGCCGAACGATGACCGGGAAGGTGCGCGGCGAGATTTCAAGGTAGAGCGGTCCCCGATAGCCGGCGGGAATCTTGTCGAACTCCTGCGCCCGGTCGGTGATGACGCGGGTGAAGATGTCGAGCCGGCCGGTCGAGCTCTTCGGATTTGCGGAGGCCGACATGGCGGCCGGCAGATCGAGCCGCTCCATGAGTGGAACGATATAGACACAGCCCGTTTCGAGCACGGCGCCATCGCTCAGATCCACCACATGCAGCTTCAGTCGGTCGAGCTTGTCGGCGACCAGATGGCCAGGGCCCGGCATGAAGCTGGCGCGGACCCGGAAGGCCGTGGCGCCGAGGCGCAGATCCAGGCTCGCCGGCTGGATTTGGTCGGGATCGAGCGGTGCCTCGCTGATCAGCGCGCCGCTTGCAAACAGGCCCTCAATCGCGCCGTCCGCCAGAATGCCGTTGTCGCGCGTCATCGTCCGGCCACCCTTATGCTGCCCTTCATCATCCCGGCGGACAAAATCAGACTAGCCAGATTGACGCAAGCGCGAGCCGGCAGTATGCAAGCCGAATTCCGTGGTGATTTGGCCGGCCGGCTTGCAGCCACGTTAAACAAGTAGCTAAAAAGGCCGGGTGGAAACCGGCCTCATTTTGCGGCCGGTTTTTTTGTTTGAAGGCGATGTTCGATGAGCAATTCCTGGCGCCCGGCCACTCAGCTCGTTCATGGCGGAACCACGCGCTCCAACCATGGCGAAACCTCCGAAGCGATCTTCCTGACACAAGGCTTCGTCTACGAAACCTCTGCGGCTGCCGAAGCGCGGTTCAAGGGCGAGACGGACGGCTTCATCTATGCCCGCTATGGCAGCCCCACCAATGACATGTTCGAGAAGCGCATGTGCATGCTGGAGGGTGCGGAGGATGCGCGCGCCACCGCCTCCGGCATGGCCGCGATCTCGGCCGCCATTCTCTGCCAGCTGAAGGCGGGAGACCATATCGTCGCGGCCCGTGCGCTTTTCGGCTCCTGCCGCTGGGTCGTGGAAACCCTGGCGCCGAAATACGGCATCGAATGCACGCTGGTCGACGGGCGCTTCATCGAGAACTGGGAAAAGGCGGTTCGTCCCAATACCAAGGTCTTCTTCCTGGAAAGCCCGACCAATCCGACGCTGGAAGTGGTCGACATCGCCGCAGTGGCGAAACTCGCCGACAGCGTCGGCGGCAAGCTGGTCGTGGACAATGTCTTTGCGACGCCGCTGCTGCAGAAGCCGCTGGAGCTCGGCGCTCATGTCGTCGTCTATTCGGCCACCAAGCACATCGACGGCCAGGGCCGGTGCCTGGGCGGCGTCATCCTTTCGTCCAAGGACTGGATCGACGAGCATCTGCACGATTATTTCCGCCATACCGGCCCGTCCCTGTCGCCCTTCAACGCCTGGACCCTGCTGAAGGGCATCGAGACGCTGCCGCTGCGCGTCGGGCAACAGACGGCCAATGCCGCCCTGGCAGCCGATTTCCTGGCCGATCAGGCACAGGTGGCGCGCGTCATCTATCCGGGCCGCAAGGACCATCCGCAGGCCGAGATCATCGCCCGCCAGATGAAGGGCGGCTCGACGCTCGTCTGCTTCGAGCTGAAGGGCGGCAAGGAAGCGGCTTTTGCCCTGCAGGACGCGCTGAAGATCATCCGCATCTCCAACAATCTCGGCGATTCCAAGAGCCTGATTACCCACCCCGCCACGACGACGCACAAGAACCTGACGGACGAAGCCCGCGCAGAACTCGGCATTTCGCCCGGCACCGTTCGCCTTTCGCTCGGCATCGAGGACGGCGCCGATCTGGTGGAAGACCTGGCACAGGCGCTGCGCAGCGTTTCGGCCTGATCTGCAAAGCCGGACCGCGGCAGGTCTGCCCTGCTGCGGCCCGTTTCGATCGCGCACAGCAACACGCATCTGTTATCGTTCGGGAAACGATCTTGTCTTAGACTTCAGCCAGGAACGCTGGAGACTTTGGAAGCATGTACCGCGCGCTGACACGCGATATCGAGGTGACAGTCGAGCCCTATTATCTGGAAGAGCAATCTGACCCGGACGATGGTCGCTATGTCTGGGGCTATCGCATCCAGATTGCCAACCATTCCTCCCGAACCGTGCGGCTGATGACCCGCTACTGGCACATCACCGATGAGAACGGGCAGGTGGACGAGGTCAACGGGCCGGGCGTGATCGGCGAACAACCCGTGCTCAACCCCGGCGAAAGCTTCGAATATTCCTCCGGCTGCCCGCTCGACACACCCTCCGGCATGATGTTCGGCCACTATTCCATGATCACGGCCGATGGCGAAACCTTCACCGTCGATATTCCGGCTTTCTCGCTGGATGCACCGGGGCTGACGCGGACGTTGAATTGAAGGCAGGACGCAAGCCGAACGCATCGCGTGGCCGCATCGCCAACCGCCAAGCGACGGCGCTATGCTCGAACATTTCGGGAAGCTTCTATCCCAGATCGTCCTGCCAGAAAAACCAAAGCCACCCCGAAGGGTGGCTTGGCGACGAACTCCCGTTGCCGGGCGGCGAAAGGGCTTTTGACCCCCGCAGATGATGCTAATATGAAGCCGATCCTTCGTCTGGTCAAGAGCAATCTTTGAGAGGCGCGGCGAGAGCTTGAGACATCAGGGTCAGGACAGATTGGAGCTCCTTCGAGGAGAGCCTGGGAACCTGTCCTCTCACCTGCCTCAACCGGCTCGTTGCGACCATGCAGGGGTGGTCGCACAAAATCCAGCTGCGACGGTTATCGAGGCGCTCCTGCACAGCGCGGCTGGTTTCGATGGCCATCGGATCGGTTTCATTGCTGCGTGCGGTCGAGAACGGCAGGACGGTGACCTTGCCGTGGAGGGTGTTTCTGCGGCTCACGATCACACACGGTCGCGTCTTCCACATTTCCGGCAATGCGGTGTCCCGTCGGTCGTTGAAGGCGCACCAGTAGACGTCGCCGACGCGCGGCGCGGCGCGGATGACCGGCTTGTAACGGCGGGGAAAGTGAGACGCGTCCACAGCGACGATCTGGGCAAGAAACTCGGCGATCCAGAGGTCTGAATCATGGGCCTGCTCCATCCCTTCGCCACCTGCCCCGTTAGACTTGCCTGTCTTCCGGATCTCGAGCGCCCGGCTCGCTCCGTATCCGAAAAGCTTATCAGTTTCTTCTTAAATTCGGCAAGGGTGTGCCGCAGGCGTGCAGGCTGTGCGCACGAAAAAGCCGGAGGCACTGTCTGCCCCCGGCTGACCCGGATTCGTTCAAGGACCGCCGCTCTACTGCGGCCGCACCTCCGTTGCCTCGAAGCGGTAGGTGGTCGAGCAGAACTCGCAGGTCACCGAGATGGCGCCATCTTCCAGCGAGGCGTCGATCTCCTCCTGGCTGAGGCTGGCGAGAACGTCGCGCAGCCGTTCGCGCGAGCAGGTGCAGCGGTCATAGACCGGCTGCGGCGGATAGACCCGAACGCCGCGCTCATGGAACAGGCGGTAGAGCAGACGCTCGGTGCCAACCATCGGATCAGTCAGTTCGTCGGCGTCGATCGTCTCGACCATGACACGGGCCTCGTCCCATAGATCATCGATCTCCGCCGGCATGTCCTCGGCGCCATCGCCGCCCGGCAGGTCCGGCTGGCGCATGCGCTCCGGCGCCTCGGGCAGGAACTGGGCGACCATGCCCCCTGCCCGCCAGCGATGGCGCGGCTTGCCGTTCTCGTCACGATCGAGCAATTCGGCGACGCCGAGCCGCACCTTGGTCGGGATCTGTTCGGACTGGCGGAAGTAGACCCCGGCAATCTCCTCGAGCGAGGCACCGTCGAGCGGCACGATGCCCTGGTAGCGTTGCGTGTGCGCACCCTGGTCGATGGTGAAGGCAAGAATCCCTTCGCCCAGCAGGTCCTGGGGCTGGGTGTCGCCGCGCTCCACTGCCTGCGCCAGCGCCGCCTCGTCATAGCGGGCATAGGCGCGGACGCGATCGGGCGTGGAGAAATCCGCGACGACCAGATCCACCGGACCATTGCTCTTGGTCTGGATGATCAGCTTGCCCTCGAACTTGAGCGAGGTGCCGAGCAGGACGGTGAGGACCACCGTTTCCGCCACCAGCCGGGCCACCGGCAGCGGGTAGTTGTGGCGCTCGAGAATGGCGTCGAGCATCGGGCCCAGCTGGACGGCGCGGCCGCGCACGTCGAGCCCTTCGACCTGGAAGGGCACGACATGATCGTCGCCGGCGAAATCGAACTGGCCGAGGCTATGGCTCTCCTGCGTCATACTCTACGCTCCTTTCCTGCCTGCAAGCGGCGCATCGCGCATCGGCCTGCAGGATAGCGACGGGCACGCACTTGATAAAGCACCGGGACGGCAGGGGTTCCAGCCGTCCGGCCTTGCGCGATGCGCCGGCATCCGTGTGGGGTGATCATCACAAAACAAGACAGGCGCCAAGAGCTTCCTCCTGGCACCCGTCGTCGAGGCTTAGATCGGGATGACGCCCGTTCCTTTCAAGGGCAGGCTCAGAGCGCGCCGAGGCACCAGGCAAGGATGGATTTCTGCGCGTGCAGCCGGTTCTCGGCCTCGTCGAAAACGACAGACTGCGGACCGTCGATGACCTCGTCCACCACCTCCTCGCCGCGATGGGCTGGCAGGCAATGCATGAAGAGCGCCTTGGGGTCGGCCCGCTGCATCAGGGCCGGATTGACCTGGAAGGGCTGGAAGACATTGTGGCCGCGCGCGCGATGCTCCTGGTTCATCGACACCCAGGTATCCGTCACCACGCAGTCGGCGCCCTCGACCGCCTTTTCCGCGTCATGGCAGAGCATGACATCGCCGCCATTGTTGCGCGCCCAGTTGAGGAAGCGATCCTCCGGCTCGGAGCCGAGCGGCACGGCCATGGTCATGCGGTAGCCGAAGCGGGCCGAGCCTTCGATGAAGGAGTGGAGCACATTGTTGCCGTCGCCCGTCCAGGCGATCGTCTTGCCCTTGACCGGTCCGTGATGCTCCTCGAAGGTCATGATATCGGCCATGATCTGACAGGGATGCGTGGCATCGGTCAGGCCGTTGATGACCGGCACGGTCGCATGTTCGGCAAGCTCCATCAGCCGGGTGTGGTCGGTGGTGCGGATCATGATGGCGTCGACATAGCGCGACAGCACCTTGGCCGTATCGCCGATCGTCTCGGCCCGGCCGAGCTGCATTTCCGTGCCGGAGAGAAACAGTGTCTCGCCGCCGAGCTGGCGCATGCCGACATCGAAGGACACGCGGGTGCGGGTCGACGGTTTTTCGAAGATCATCGCGAGCATCTTGCCGGCCAGCGGTTTCTCCGCCGTGCCCGCCTTGGTGGCCGCCTTTCGCTCCCGCGCATCCTCGATGATCGCGCGCAGGTGTTCTCCGGTCATCGCGGACAGATCGAGGAAATGTCGGGTCTCGGCCATGAAATGCGGTCCTTCTCAAAATCGGAATGCCGGGCGTCGGAACGCCCGGCCTGGAAAAACGAAACCGTTGGTTGGGATCAGGCGCTGGCGCGCTGCTGCTCGACGCGGGTCAGCTGCTCGGCGGCGCGTTCCAGCCGGGCCAGACCCTCGCGCGCCTCGTCCGCGCTGGTGACCAGTGGCGGCAGCAGGCGGATGACGTTTTCGCCCGCGGGCACTGCCAGCATCTTCTCAGCACGGATCGCCTTGAGGAGATCGGCCGCCGGCACCACGGCCTTGATGCCGAGCATCAGCCCGTCGCCACGGATCTCGGCGATCACGTCGGGATAGCGGTCGGCCAGAGAGGCGAGACCTTGGCGAAAGACCAGCGCCACGTCGCGCACATGCTCGAGGAACCCTTCGGCCAGCACGACGTCGAGCACGGCATTACCGACGGCCATGGCCAGCGGATTGCCGCCATAGGTAGACCCGTGCGTGCCGGCGATCATGCCCGAGGCCGCTTCGGCCGTTGCCAGGCAGGCGCCGAGCGGGAAGCCGCCGCCGATGCCCTTGGCCACAGCCATGATATCCGGCGTGACGCCCGACCACTCATGGGCGAAGAGCTTGCCGGTCCTGCCGATGCCGCACTGGACCTCGTCGCAGATGAGCAGCAGGCCGAACTCGTCGCAGAGCTGCCGCAGCGCCTGCATGAATTCCTTCGATGCGAGGCGGATGCCGCCTTCGCCCTGGATCGGCTCGATGAGGATGGCCGCCGTCTCGTCGGTGATCGCATCCTTGACGGCCGTCAGATCGCCGAAGGGCACCTGAACGAAGCCGGGGGTCTTCGGGCCGAAGCCTTCGAGATACTTCGCCTGGCCGCCGGCAGCGATGGTTGCGAGCGTCCGGCCGTGGAAGGCGCCCTCGAAGGTGATGATGTGGAAGCGCTCCGGCCGGCCCTTGGAGAACTGGTAGCGGCGCGCCGTCTTGATGGCGCATTCCAGGGCTTCCGCGCCGGAATTGGTAAAGAAGACCTTGTCTGCGAAAGTGTTGGCCGTCAGACGCGCCGCAAGCTTCTCCTGCCCTGGGATCTCGTAGAGATTGGAGAGATGCCAGATCTTTTCCGCCTGCTCCTTGAGCGCGGCGACCAGATGCGGATGCGCATGGCCGAGCGAATTGACGGCGACGCCGGCCGCGAAATCGAGATAGCGGTTGCCATCCTCCGTCGTCAGCCAGACCCCCTCGCCGCGCTCGAAGCGGAGGGGCGCACGCATATAGGTGTCGTAAAGCGGCGTGGCCTCGGTCATGACGTGGAACTCCTTCGCTTGGCCGCCACCGCCGCGCGCTGAACGCGGTCTTTCAAGCAACGGCGCCTTCCCTTGCCGGCCGGCGCGGACCTCCGCGTGGCCGTCCGGTGCTCGAAACGGCCCGGAACAATGAAAAATGCCGCCTTGGCGGCGGCAGCGGCACTATTGTCATTCCGTGCCTTTCTGTCAACAAAACTCCCGCTTTTGTCGAGGTTTGCGGCGCATGAAACCATGCGCGTCACGCATCACCGACAGGCTTGCAAAATGATCACACCGACGGAGCAAGTTGGGGAAAACTCAAAAATCGATTCGGGCCGATTCCGGCGACTCTTGTCACGGAGTCACCCCATCTCTAGGTTAACTCTCAATTGCTAGACGCATGCGGCGGACCTAGTCACCAAAAGAGTCAAGGCGTTGTGGTTTCGGAGCTTCCGGAACACGGTGAGGGATTCGCTCTCCGAAATGCCTGGGATGGGAGACACGAGAGCATGAACTGGACGGATGAGCGCGTTGAGAAACTCAAGAAGCTTTGGGCCGAAGGCCTGAGCGCGAGTCAGATTGCCGCGCAGCTCGGCGGCGTAAGCCGCAATGCCGTGATCGGAAAGGTGCATCGCCTGTCCCTGCCGGGTCGTGCCAAGGCGGGCGGCAGCGCGCCGGCGGCTACGCGTCCGAAGCGGCCCGCGACCCCCGTTCGTCCGGTTTCCGCGGCGCCGGCCACGCAGGCACAGGAACAGCCCCGCGCCGTGGCGCCGCGTCCGGCAGCCCGCGCCACCAGCCCGATGGTTATCCATGAAACGCAGGACCGCGCTGTCGCTCTCTTCGAGGACGCCCAGCAGCCGGCCAATACCAACATTGCATCGCCCTCGTCGCGCAAGCTGGCGCTGACGCAGCTGACCGACCGGACCTGCAAATGGCCGATCGGCGATCCGATGAAGGACGAGTTCCACTTCTGCGGCAACGATGCGCCGGATACGTCGCCCTACTGCACCTTCCATGCCCGCCTCGCCTACCAGCCCTCTGCCGAGCGCCGCCGCATGCGCTGAGTGCGCAAACGGAAAACGAATGAGAAGAAGCCCTTCCCGCCTCGTGTTCGGAAGGGCTTTTTCGTTCGTGCCGGGGTGTGAAGCGTCCGGCCGAGGGTCCGATCAGCCTTCCAGCGAATAGCCGGCGCCGCGCACGGTGCGGATGACGTCCTGCATGTTGGCGAAGTTCAGCGCCTTGCGCAGCCGGCCGACATGAACGTCGACCGTGCGTTCATCGACATAGATGTCATGTCCCCAGACGCCGTCGAGCAATTGCGAGCGCGAAAAGACGCGGCCCGGCGAGGACATGAAGAATTCCAGCAGGCGGAACTCCGTCGGGCCGAGACGCACCTCGCGGCTCTTGCGATGCACGCGATGGGTCTCGCGGTCGAGCTCGATATCGCCGCATTTCAGGAGCGAGGAGAGCACTTCCGGCCGGGCTCGCCGCAGCATGGCGCGCACCCGCGCGATCAGTTCCGGCGTAGAGAACGGCTTGACGACATAATCGTCGGCTCCTGTCGCCAGGCCACGGACGCGCTCGCTCTCTTCGCCGCGTGCGGTCAGCATGATGATCGGCAGCCGCTCCGTTTCATTGCGCTGGCGCAGACGCCGGCAGAGCTCGATGCCGGACACGCCCGGCAGCATCCAGTCGAGGATGAGCAGGTCCGGCAGGCGCTCCTGCAGGCGGATCTCCGCTTCGTCGCCGCGCGCGATCGTATCGACCTCGAAGCCCTCCGCCTCGAGATTGTAGCGGAGGAGAACGCTCAGCGCCTCTTCATCTTCAACGACTGCTATCTTGGGTTGCATTTCATCCTACTCCCATCCCGCGCCGGCGGTCCGGCGTGCGGGGATCACAACTGGCCGCAAGGGCCCTTCTTGCTGTCCGGCCCCGGAGGCCGGCGGGTCAGTGCACAGTGAGGGTACCGCGCCGCCAGCGCCGTTGAACGCAGGCGGGACCGCCCTGAGACACGGGGCGCGCGGCAGCCGGATCACTCAGGTGGCGAGCGCACCCACCGTGTTTGCGGAATCATCCTTGGGGCGCTCGCCGAGCGGCTGGGCGCCGGTGGTCATGTAGTAGATCGTTTCCGCGATGTTGGTCGCGTGGTCGCCGATCCGCTCGATGTTCTTCGCGCAGAACAGAAGATGCGTGCAGGAGGTGATGTTGCGCGGATCTTCCATCATGTAGGTCAAGAGCTCGCGGAACAGCGAGGTGTAGATGGCGTCGATCTCGCTGTCGCGCTCGCGAATGCTCTTGGCCTTTTCGGCCGAGCGCGAGGCATAGACATCGAGCACTTCCTTGAGCTGCATCAGCGCCAGTTCGGCGAGATGTTCGAGCCCACGGGCGAGCTGGCGCGGCAGGCTGGTGCTGGACACCGCGATCACCCGCTTGGCCGTGTTCTTGCCGAGATCGCCCACCCGCTCGAGATCGGCGGCAATGCGGATGGAGCCCATGATCTCGCGCAGATCCGCCGCCATCGGCTGGCGCTTGGCGATGGTCACGATCGCCTTTTCGCCGATCTGGCGCTCGGCATCGTCGAGTACGACATCGTCGGAAATGACCTTCTGGGCGAGGCCCAGATCGGCATTGACGAGGGCGCGCACGGATTCGGCGACCATCTGCTCGGCGAGCCCGCCCATTTCGGAAATGCGGCGGCTCAGATATTTCAGGTCTTCATCATAAACGGAAACGATATGGCTGGCCATGGTCCTGTCCTTGTCTCAAGAGGCGCGGCGGGCACGGGCCTCAGCCGAAGCGACCCATGATGTAATCCTGGGTGCGCTGGTCATCCGGATTGGTGAACATCTTGTCGGTGTCGTTCTCCTCGACGAGATTGCCGAGGTGGAACATGGCGGTGCGCTGCGAGACGCGGGCGGCCTGCTGCATCGAGTGGGTGACGATGACGATCGTGTAATTGGCGCGCAGCTCGTGGATCAGCTCCTCGACCTTGGCGGTGGCGATGGGGTCGAGCGCCGAGCAGGGCTCGTCCATCAGGATCACTTCCGGGCTGACGGCGACGGCACGCGCAATGCACAGGCGCTGCTGCTGGCCACCGGAGAGGCCGGTTCCGGATTCGTGCAGACGGTCCTTCACCTCGTTCCAGAGGCCGGCCTTCTGCAGGCTCTGCTCGACGATCGCGTCGAACTCGGCCTTGGTGCGGGCGAGCCCGTGGATCTTCGGGCCATAGGTGACGTTTTCGTAGATCGACTTCGGGAAGGGGTTCGGCTTCTGGAACACCATGCCGACACGGGCGCGCAGTTCCACCACATCGATCGAAGGATCATAGATATCGCCGCCATCGAGCGTGATCTTGCCGGTCACGCGGCAATGGTCGATCGTGTCGTTCATGCGGTTGAGCGTGCGCAGGAAGGTGGACTTGCCGCAGCCCGAAGGGCCGATCAGCGCGGTCACGGTGTTTTCGCGGATGTCGAGGTTCACGTCGAACAGCGCACGCTTCTCGCCGTAATAGACCGACACATCCTTGCCGACCATTTTCAGGGGCACCGCATTCATTTTCTGGTCCACTGCCTTCTCGAGTGCTGCTTCGGTCATCATGTTCATCGTTTCTACCTCACTACCAGCGACGCTCAAAGCGACGCCGCAACAGGATTGCGCCAAGGTTCATGACCACCAGGAAGATCAGGAGAATGATGATCGCGCCGGAGGTCCGTTCGACAAATGCTCGTTCGGCTTCGTTGGCCCACATGTAGATCTGGACCGGTAGTGCGGTGGAGGGTTCGAGCGGCGATCCGGGGAAATCGACCACGAAGGCGACCATGCCGATCAGGAGCAGCGGCGCCGTTTCGCCGAGCGCGTGGGCAAGGCCGATGATGGTGCCGGTGAGGATGCCCGGCATGGCAAGCGGCAGGACATGGTGGAAGATCGTCTGCATCTTCGAGGCGCCGAGACCGAGGGCTGCTGCGCGGATCGATGGAGGCACGGCTTTGAGCGCCGCCCGTGTGGCGATGATGATGGTCGGCAGGGTCATCAGCGTCAGCACCAGGCCACCCACCAGCGCCGCAGAGCGCGGAAGGCCGGCAAAGTTGATGAAGACGGCGAGGCCCAGCAGGCCGTAGACGATCGAGGGAACGGCCGCGAGGTTGTTGATGTTCACCTCGATCAGGTCCGTCAGCCGGTTCTTCGGCGCAAATTCCTCGAGATAGATCGAGGCGGCGACGCCGATCGGCAGAGCGAGAACCAGAACGATCATCATCGTGTAGAGCGAGCCCAAAGCGGCGACGCCGATGCCGGCGGCCTCCGGCCGCGAGGACGCACCCGAGGTAAAGAGGCCGGTGTTGAAGTTGGCCGTCAGCGCGCCATCCTCGGCGAGCGTCTTCATCCAGGCCACCTGCTTGTCCTTGACCTTGCGGTTGGCTTCCGCAACCGAAAGATCGATCTGCCCCTTGTTGGCGGAATCGATATTGCCTTCGGCAAGCAGGGCGACCGGCATGGTCTGGCCGATGATCGCCGGGTTGGCGACGACGATGTCGCGCAGCTGGGTGCGGGCGCTCGCCGAAATCATGTCGGTGGCGAGCTTCACATCCGCCCGGTTCTTCGGATCGATGCCGAGCTTGGCCACCAGCGCATCGCGTACCAGCAGCGGGTAGTTCGCCGTCATCAGCTTGGCCGGATTGGTCGCCCGCTCGTTCTTGGGGTCGATGACCTGCTCGGAGAAGGTGATCGGCAGCGTGACCGTCGTCTGCAGGAAGGCGGTGTAGCCGTTGGAGATCACCGTCCAGAGCAGAAGGCAGAGGAAGAAAATGCCGGTGCAGATCGCCGCAATGCCATAGGCGCGGAAGCGACGTTCGGAAGCGTAGCGGCGCTTGATGCCGATATCGCGCCGGGCCTGGGCGGGACGCGCGGTGGGCGCACCCGGCAGCGAATGGGTGAAATCGGTCATTCGTACTGCTCCCGATATTTGCGGACGATGTAGAGCGCGTAGATGTTGAGGCAGAGTGTGATGGCGAAGAGCGTGATGCCAAGCGCGAAGGCGACCAGCGTCTGCGGCGAGGTGAATTCAAGGTCGCCGGTCAGCTGGTTGACGATCTTGACGGTCACGGTCGTCATCGGCTCGAAGGGATTGATCTGCATGCGCGCCGCAACACCGGCGGCCAGCACCACGATCATGGTTTCGCCGACGGCGCGCGAGGCGGTGAGCAGCAGCGCGCCGACAATGCCGGGAAGCGCTGCCGGCAGCACCACGCGCTTGATCGTTTCCGAGCGGGTCGCCCCAAGCCCGAGCGAGCCATCGCGCAGCGCGCGGGGCACCTGGGTGATGATGTCGTCGGAGAGCGAGGAGACGAAGGGGATCAGCATGATACCCATGACGATGCCGGCCGTCAGCACGCTCTGGGCCTGGATGAAGCTCGTATAATTGCCGGTCACGAGGCCGTTCAGCTGGGCCGAGATGTCGCGCAGGAACGGGCCGACGGTCACGAGGGCGAAGAAGCCGTAGACGATGGTGGGGATGCCGGCCAGGATTTCCAGCAGCGGCTTGGCGATGGAGCGAACCGGGTTGCTCGCATATTCCGCCATGTAGATGGCGGCGAAGAGGCCGATCGGCACCGCGAACAGCATGGCGACGAAGGCGATGTAGAGCGTGCCGGCCAGCAGCGGCAGGAGGCCGAACTGCCCGGCCTGGCCGGTGTTGCCCGCGGCGGCAAAGCGCGGATCCCAGACCGTGCCGAAGAAGAACTCGGCCGGCGAGACGGAGGCAAAGAAGCGCAGCGCCTCGGTCAGCATCGAGCCGATGATGCCGATCGTGGTCAGGATGGCGATGGAGGAGGCGAGCAAGAGGGCGCCGAGGATGACGCGCTCGACCCTGTTGCGGGCCCGGAAGCGCTGGTCGATGCCGCGTAGCGCAAAGACCGCACCGGCGATGGCAAGCAGCAGAACCACGCCGCCCATGGCGAGCGCGCTGGTCTGGCTCATCGCATTATACCGGTTGGCGGACTCGACCATGTAGGGCGCGCCGTCACCGGCGAGCGGAATGCCCCTGGCGGCCAGACCGTCGCGCAGCGAAACCGATCCATTGTCGATCGCGGCCCGCTCTTCCGGCGAGAGCAGAAGCAGGCCGCGGGCCACAGACTTGACCTGGCCGAGCGCCAGCTCGGTGGCGGCCGCGCCCTGGTTCAGCACGTCGTTCGGCAGGCCGAAGCGCGTGCGATCATCGATGACGGACGGGGCGACGGCAAGCCAGACGGCGAAGACAAGAAGCGCCGGCAGGAGCGAGAGAAGCGCTGCGTAACTGCCGTGATAGCCGGGAAGCGAATGAAGGGAGGAGAGCTTGCCCTTGGCCGAAGCGATGGAGCGCGCGCGTCCCATCAGAAAGGCACCGGCTCCGATCAGGAGCACGAGAAGGAACAGGAGTGATGCTGTCATCGGTCGGGTCCCCCGGTCTCGTCCACGCTGGAGAGCCGGCCAATCAGAGACGAAAGGGGTCCGGCGCGGCGAAGCGCCGCGCCGGATGATCCATCATGGATCAGAGCTGCTTGCCGTCGGTGAAGGCCTTGCGGGCGGCTTCGCGCTCGGCATCCGGAGCGGCGACGAGACCATAGGCGGCCAGCGGGCTTTCCGGACCGACCATCTGGTCGTCGAGGAAGAATTCGACATATTCCTTCAGGCCCGGGATGACGCCCAGATGCGCCTTCTTGACGTAGAAGAACAGCGGACGCGAGACCGGATATTCGCCGGATGCGATGGTTTCAACCGAGGGCACGACGCCGTTGACGGTGGCGACCTTCAGCTTGTCGGCATTGTTTTCATAGAAGGCGAGACCGAAGACGCCGATGCCGCTCTTGTTGGCCGCGATGCGGGCGAGCGTTTCGGTGTAATCGCCGTCGATGTCGACAGCCATGCCGTCCTTGCGGACCGCGATGCACTTGCGGGCCTGCTCCTTGGCGTCGGAAACGGCAGCCTTGATGACCTCTTCGGCGCCGGAGTCCTTGCAGCCGGCATGCAGGATCTTCTCTTCGAAGACTTCGCGCGTGCCGTGCTTTTCGCCCGGGATATAGGCGGCGATCGTGGCGTCCGGCAGGTCCTTGTTGACGTCCGACCACTTCTTGTAGGGGTTGGCGACCAGCTTGCCGTCGACGACCACTTCGGCGGCGAGGCCGAGATAGAGATCCTTCGGCGCGAGCTTCAGGTCGGCATTGCCGCTGTCGGTGGCGAAGACGATGCCGTCATAGCCGATCTTGACTTCCTGGACTTCGGTGACGCCGGCGGCCTTGCAGGTCTCCAGCTCGCTGTCCTTGATCTTGCGCGAAGCATTGGCGATGTCGATCGTGTCCGGGCCAACGCCCTTGCAGAATTCCTTGAGGCCCGCGCCGGTGCCGCCGGATTCGACGACCGGGGTCTTGAAGTCGGGGAAGGTCTCGCCGAAGGTTTCAGCGACGATCTTGGCGTAGGGAAGAACGGTGGAAGAGCCGGCAACCTGGATCTGGTCGCGAGCGGCGGCAGCGCCGGCAAAGGCGACGGTCGCCACGAGGGCGGCTGCGGTAAGCTTGAGGGTGTTCATCGAAATCTCCCGAAGTGGGCTGGTGGGTGCGCTTTCGCTGCAGCGCTCTCTTTTTTCGCCGTCAATCTATCGGCAACCAATCCTTTAGCGGCCGACACCCCGAGCTTTTATGTCAGTTCTGCAAAACATTTATGACAGTGCAACCCTCTGATTTGAAATAATAAAATAAAACGGCTGCACAATAATCCCGTCAAGCTGTCAAAAGCGGACCGTAAAGACCGTGCCCTCGCCCAGCGTGGAGCGCACGATGAGGCGCGCACGGTGGCGGGTGAGGATATGTTTGACGATGGCGAGGCCGAGTCCGGTGCCTTTTTTCGACCGGCTGGCCTCGACATTGACGCGGTAGAAGCGCTCGGTGATGCGCGGCACATGTTCGGCCGGAATGCCCGGACCATGGTCACGCACGGAGACTTCGGCCGGGTCGCTGCCGCCGCCCGACAGGGTGATTTCGACGCGCTTGCCCTCCTGCCCGTATTTGCAGGCATTCTCGACAAGGTTCTCGAACACTTCGATCAGTTCGTCCCGGTCCCCCTGGACGATGACGGGGCCCGGCGGCGGACTGACGGTGATGGCGACGTCGAGATCTCGGGCGAGCGGCCCCAGCGCATCGCAGACATGGCTGATAAGCGGCACGAGATCGATCTCGTCGGCCGGCGCGATATGGGCCTTCAGTTCCAGCCGCGACAGGGAAAGGAGATCGTCCACCAGCCGGCTCATGCGGGTTGCCTGCTCGAGCATGATGCCGAGGAACCGCTCCTGTGCCTTGGGATCGTTGCGGGCCGGGCCCTGCAGGGTTTCGATGAAGCCGCGCAGCGAGGCGAGCGGCGTGCGCAGCTCGTGGCTGGCATTGGCAACGAAGTCCGAGCGCATGCGGTCGATCCGCCGCGCCTGCGAGATATCGCGGTAGGAAATGACGTAGACGGTCGTCCGGCCCGCCGCGTCGATCACGGTGCGGGCGACCCGCACGACGTAGACGAGCTCCGACGGCAGTCGCTCCGAATGCTCGATCTGGTTGACGCGGCCGGTGGCGATGGTTTCGCGCACCATGTCGAGAATGCCGGGCGAGCGGACGCGGGCGGAGAGATCGGTCAGCGGCGGGATGACGCCGAAAGCCTTTTCGGCAGCCTGGTTCTGGAACAGCACTGCCTCGTCGGCCCCGACCACCAGGATCGGCATGTCGAGCGCGTCGAAGCCCGCCCCCAGCGCATCGAGGTCCAGCGCCTCTTCCGGGCTGTCGGCGATCACGTGAGTCTCGTCTTTCACCTCCTTCGGGCGACGCAGGAGTGCCGCGATGAAGACCAGCCACAGGAGCGCCACCAGCGCCACATGGCCGGCCGACAGAACCACGGCCACGGCGGCAAGCAGCGACAGCAGCACCAGCCCCCATTCGCCCGAGGCCCTGCGCGCCAGACGCCGCCAGAATGCCATGCAACCCCTCCTGCGTCGGCGCGTTTTCCGACCGGCAGCCTTTGCTGCCTCGACCATGCCATAAACCCGTTCCGTGACATGATTTTCACGGACCGCTTGAAACCACAATGGAATTATGCCCAGCTCCCGAAAGACCCGTGGGGAGAGAGCCGGGTGCCAAGACCGAGGAGGACTGCGAATGGACGACATTCTGCCGGTGGCGCTGAAGATCGGCGGCAAGACGAAGAGCTTCGATGTCGACACGCCGGAACTGCCGGACTGGGTCACCAAGAAGGCCATGTCTTCCGGCGGCTACCCCTATGACAAGAAGCTCGACAAGGACACGTTCAAGACCGATCTCGAGCGCCTCCAGATCGAGCTCGTCAAGGTTCAGGCCTGGCAGCAGGCCACCGGGAAGCGGGTGATCGTTCTGTTCGAAGGGCGGGACGCCGCCGGCAAGGGCGGCGCGATCCATGAGACGCGTGCCTATATGAACCCGCGTACGGCCCGCATCGTCGCCCTGACCAAGCCGACGGAAACCGAACAGGGTCAATGGTACTACCAGCGCTACATCACCCATTTTCCCTCGGCCGGGGAATTCATTCTCTTCGACCGGTCCTGGTACAACCGTGCCGGCGTCGAGCCCGTCATGGGCTTCTGCACGCCCGAGCAGTACGAACACTTTCTGACGCAGACGCCGCGCTTCGAGAAGATGATCGTCGACGAGGGCATCACGCTGATCAAGATCTGGCTGGAGATCGGCCGGGAAATGCAGCTGATGCAGTTTCACCAGCGTCGCCATGATCCGCTGAAGGTGTGGAAGCTTTCACCGATGGATATCGAGGCGTTGACGCGCTGGGACGACTATACGGAAAAGCGGGACCGCATGTTCAAGGAGACGCATACCGACAAGGCGCCCTGGACCGTGGTGCGGGCGAACGACCGGCGCCGCGCGCGCCTGCATGTCATCCGCCATATCCTGACCCGGCTCGATTATGCCGGCAAGGATCCGGTGGCGATCGGCGAGATCGACGACAAGATCCTGGGCAGCGGTCCGGATTTCCTCAGGAAGTGAATCCTGCCGGCCGCTGAGGGAAAGACAGGTGAAGGGCGGGCACCGCACGGTGCCCGCCCTTCAGACGTTAAGGGTGTGTGAGCGCCGGCTGAGCGCGGCTTAGGCGGCGCGGTTGAAACGAGGAGGCGCGCGCTCGCTCCGCACCTTCGCCTGCTGGCCGCCTCGCGAAAGCTCGAAGCCGCCGACCAGCTTGAAGAGCTCGTCCGCCTCCCGCGCCAGCGAATGGCTGGCCGCGGTCGATTCCTCCACCATGCTGGCATTGTGCTGGGTGTTCTGGTCGATCGTGTTGACGGCGTGGTTGATCTCTTTCAACCCGCTCGCCTGCTCGCGCGCGCCTTCGACGATGGCCGAGACGTTCATGCTGATGCCCTGAACCTGGGCGACGATCTGCTGAAGGGCGGCGCCCGTCTGGGTGACCAGCTCGACGCCGGTCTTGACCTGGCCCCCGGATTTGCTGATCAGCGCCTTGATTTCCTTGGCCGCGCCGGCGGAGCGTTGCGCCAACTCCCGAACCTCCTGCGCGACGACGGCAAAGCCCTTGCCGGCCTCCCCCGCCCGCGCTGCCTCGACGCCCGCATTGAGCGCCAGCAGGTTGGTCTGGAAGGCGATCTCGTCGATCACGCCGATGATGGAGGAGATTTCTCGCGCCGAGCCCTCGATGTCCTGCATGGCCCGGACGGCACGCTCGACGATGTCACCCGACAGCTCGGCGGAGCTGCGGGCCTCCTTGACCAGTGCGCCCGCCTCTTCCGCACGGCGGCTGGAATCGCTGACGGTGGTGGTGATCTGCTCCAGCGCCGCGGCGGTTTCTTCCACCGAGGCGGCCTGCTGCTCGGTACGGCGGGAGAGGTCGTCGGCGGCCGACAGGATCTGGTTCGAGCCGGCGGCGATCGCCTCGGCATTCTCGCCCACCTTGCGCATGGCCTGTTCGAGCTTCTCTACCGCGGCGTTGAAGTCGACCCGCACCCGGTCCAGCCGCTCGGCGAACCGGTCGTTGATCCGGCAGGTCAGCCGGCCTTCGGACAATTGACCAAGCGCATCGCCGATGCAGGCGACGGCAAAGCGGACTTCCTCCGCCTCTTCCGCCTGGCGCCGTTCGCGTGCCAGGCGCTCCTGTTCGGACAGAGCGCGGCTCGCCTCCGCTTCCTGCGTCAGGCGGCGCCGCTCGCGCGCGTTTTCCCGGAAGACGGCAACGGTGCCCGCCATCACGCCGATTTCGTCGCGGCGCGTTTCGCCATAGATCTCGACATCGACATTGCCTTCCGCAAGTGCCTTCATGGCGCCGGTGATGGAGTTGACCGGCCGAACCACGCCGGCAACCACGGTATAGACGGCAAAGGCTGCGATGCCGGTGGCGAGTGCCGAGAGGCCGATCATCACGCGCGTCAGCTGGGTTTTCAACGCCTGCCCTTCCGCCAACTTTTCCTTCGATACGCGGATCTGCAAATCGATCAACGCGCCGACATCGCCGCCCAGCGGGTCGATGGTCGGATAGAGTTCCGTATCCGCGAAGGTGGCGAGCGCGGCCTGATCCTTGCTGGCCAGCAGCCCGAGCAGCACCTTCACCTTGGCATCGGCCTGCAGACGATCCTTGGCGAAACTCTCCGCCATCGCCTTTTCTTCCGTGGTGAGATAGGTCGCCATATAGGCGTTCCAGCTTTGATCGATGTCGCGCAGCGCCGCCTCGACACTGGCGGAACCCTCGGCAAAGCCGAGGGCGCCGGACCGTACTTTGTGGACGGTATCGACGATATTGACCGCATAACGGTCGGCAATGACCTTCAGCTGCTCCATCGGCAGAACACGGTCGGTGACGATCGAGGCTGCAAGCTGCGAGGTTCGGCTCATCGCCGAGAAGGAAAAGGCCGAGATGCCGACGATGACGCCGACAAGCAGGGCGATACTGACAAGAAGTTTTCCGCGAAGGGACATGTTGGCTCCATTCATGCCTGAAGCTAGGTCGGGCAGTGAACACAGCTTACAAATCAGGATTTGATGATGTCTGAATATGAGCGGTCAGTTACGCTTAAATTTTAAGCTTATGTCGCTTTTTTACGCAACTTTAAATCGAACACTATTCGAACGCGCATGCAAGTGGCGCAAGGGCGAGTGCCTGACCTATTTTTGTTCAAAAATGCCGGTGCGCGGCAGAATCTGCGGGCGCCCGTGGCGTCAGGCTGGCCGCACCCGTGAACTCAGTCATTGCCCCGGCAGAAGGCGGATCGCCGACAGGTCCAGCGCCGCGCCGCGGCCGGAGACATCGCTGTTGATCAGAATCCGCCCGGGGCTGTTCGGCGCGAGGCTGCGGTCGAAGCTGACCTTGAACAGCATGTCGCTCGTCTCGTCATTGACCGTGAACCGATGACGCTCGCACCCACCGAGTGATCCGAAATCGCATTCGACGGAGAATTGCGTCGGCTTGCCCATGTCCGCGCGCACGCTCAGCGCCAGGGTCGAGGTTTTGCCGGAAAGAAGTGCCAAGATTTCTGCAGGCACCGCGATCGCGACGGCGCCATCGGGGCCCTCTTCGGCCGAAATGATCCGCAGGCGCTTGCCGGCTTCATCCTCGAGAACCTCGAGCCTTGCCGCGGACCCTGGCGTGGCCGTGCCTTCGCCGGGCAGGTAGACATTGGTCCAGTCGCCGGAGAATCCGGCCTGGGCGCCGAGGGTGCGCAGACCGGCGCTGGCGTCGAAATCGGTGGCGGAGATGGTGCTCTGCGGTGTCAGAAGCGTCGCGGGCGCCTGGAGAAGGCCGGTGCTGACCACCCACCAGGCGGCACTGCCGATCGCGCCGAAAAGAATGGCGAAGGCCGCCAGGCCGGAGACCCAGCGCCCCCTGCGGCGGCGGCGCGGAACGAGCGGCTCCACGCCCGGCAGGCCGAGGTCATTGCTGTCCTCGAAACGATCCTGCTTCTTCCGACCGCCACGACCACGCCGATCGGCCAGACGACCGGCAGCCCGATCGCGCGCGACACGCGGTTCGGCGGTGAGCGACGGCGCATCGGACCCCGCGGCGCTCCGATCGCGCGACGCGTCCAAGCGCTCCTGGGCACGGGGATCCACACGCGTGGACCGCTCGCCGTCGAGAGAAACGCTGAGCGTCTCGCGCGGCGCAGGATAGGCCGGATCATCATGGACATCGTCGAGGCTCGGCGCTGCATCCGCGCGTGGGGCGTGTCGCTCCTCGGCCGGAGAGGCGGCGAAGGGCGGAGTCGAGGCCGACCCGAACCGCGGCTCGGCGCGTTGCCCGCCCTCTGCGGGGCGGATGGCCGACGAAGCGGGCGGTGTGACGGGCCTGGCCGCAGGTGCGGCCGGTTGGCTCACCGGGGCAGAGGAGATTGCACGCTGCTCCTCCTGCTCGATCCCGTGAATGACGGTTTCCAGCCTGTGGCGCTGCTGCGCCACGACCACGCTGTCAACGATGTTCTGCTTGCGCAGCCCCGCCTCCAGCGCATTGCGCGCCGACTGGTAGATCCTGGCGCGGGTTTCCGCGCTCGTGCGGTCGGATCGCTCCAGCGCCTGCCTGATGGCCGTTTCGAGTCCGCTCACCACTTGCTCCCTTGGGCATGAACGTCGGAGCGCCGATGATCCGGCATCCGCACGCGATCGAGAGATCCACGCGGTTCCGGCAGCCGGTCTTGGCCGGCCGACGATGCTCCAGCGCCGCATGCCGGTGCTGTTCAGGATTCGGTAACCGTTGGCGCCGCGTTCCGCAAGGGCGGAGGGCAAACTCGCGGCCGGACTGAACAGCTTGCGAGGCCGAGCGGAAACCCGAGGACACTGAAGCACGCGGCAGCGCACCCGACGTCGCGCAACGCTCGCGCCGCCGCTGTCTCCCGCCCGATGGATCAGGACCACGTGGACGCAGGAAAACTCCGCGTCCCTTGCTTGCCAAACGACGAAGGCTGGGCTTATCTTCCGTTTACGCACACGTCAATCAACACCGAGGACGATCGCATGGCGCTGCCCCCTATTCTCAAAGACCGGCTGCGCCTGCCTGTCATCGCGGCGCCGCTGTTCATCATTTCCCATCCCGCCCTGACGATCGCCCAATGCAAGGCGGGCGTCATCGGCGCGTTTCCCGCGCTCAATGCACGGCCGGATTCGGCCCTCGACGACTGGCTGGCGGAGATCACCGAAACGCTTGCCGCCCATGACCGCGCCAACCCCGACCGGCCGAGCGCGCCCTTTGCCGTCAACCAGATCGTTCACAAGACCAACCGCCGCCTGGAGCACGACCTCGCGCTTTGCGTCAAATACCGGGTGCCGATTGTCATTTCGTCTCTGGGCGCGGTTCCGGAGGTCAACGCGGCCATCCATGCCTATGGCGGGCTCGTGCTGCATGATGTCATCAACGATCGCCACGCCCGCTCGGCGATCAACAAGGGCGCGGATGGGCTGATCGCGGTGGCGGCCGGCGCCGGAGGCCATGCCGGCACGCTCTCGCCATTCGCGCTCGTCCAGGAAATCCGCGCCTGGTTCGAAGGGCCGCTGCTGCTTTCCGGCGCGATCGCCACCGGCGGCGCCATCCTCGCCGCCGAGGCCATGGGCGCCGACATGGCCTATATCGGCTCGCCCTTCATTGCCACCGACGAGGCGCGTGCCAGCGCCGACTACAAGCAGATGATCGTCGACAGCAAGGCGGCCGACATTTTCTACACCGCCCATTTCACCGGCATTCCCGGCAACTACCTCCGCGCGTCGATCCTCAAGGCCGGGCTCGATCCCGCGGCGCTTTCGGGAATGAGTGCCGAAGGCATCGATTTTGCCGCCGCCTCCGCCGATGGCGGCGCCAAGGCCTGGCGCGACATCTGGGGCGCCGGCCAGGGGATCGGCGCGGTGACCAGCCGCGGACCGGTCAGCACGCTGATCGACCGGCTGGAGGCCGAATATGCCGAGGCCCGCTTGCGGCTCGGCGTCGCGCCCCGTCCCTCTAGCGAAGCACAGGCTTTTTCCGACAAGACACAGAAGACGTCTTGAAATTCCCCCGCTTTGCAGGTATCAGCCCCCTCACATCCGGCCGCCCCCAGCGGGGCCGCCCCTTGGGCCGCTTTAGCTCAGTCGGTAGAGCACATCATTCGTAATGATGGGGTCACGTGTTCGAGTCACGTAAGCGGCACCATTCTTCTCCAGAGACAAATCTTTCGAACTGACCCTAATCGGTGCAGATCCGCCGATGGCGTTCTCGGCTGAACCAAGACGTTGCCCTTCGGCCGTTCAAAACACCAACAGCCGAGCCTGAGCCGGTTTGGCGCACGCTCGGCTGCCTGGTGCTGCGGAGAGAGCCTTTGGTTTTGCCGGACCTTGTCCGCTCTACTTCGTCAGCCGCACGGCGAGCTGCGAGGCGTCGCGGCCGATGGAGGCAAAGGCGGCGATGAGGGCGTCGGCATTTTCGGCCGGGAAGTAGTGGCTGGGCGAGGTCGCGCAATATTGCAGGAGCGACTTGCCCTTGGCGGGCGCCATGAAGGCGACGGTATAGACGGTCACCTTGTTCGCCCGCGCCGTATCGCAGGTTGCCTTGGTGGCCGTGTCGAAGGCGGTGCTGGTATTGTCGCCATCGGTCATGAAGACCATGAACTTCTTCGGGATCAGACCGGTCTTGTCCTTGTGGACCTTGTCCTCGTCGCCGTTCGTCAGCGCGGTGTAGGCCGTCGCCATCGCCTTGCTCGAATCGGTGGTGCCGGTCGCCGTCAGCGCCTTGACGTAAGCGAGCGTCGTTTGTTCGTCCCAGGTGAAGGCGGAGGGCGTTTGCATGCTGCCATTATAGGAAACAGCCGCGGTGCGCGCATAGGTGTTCCCTGGGTCGGCCTTGGTGAACTGGGCCAGCAGGGCCTCCACAGCCAGCTTGAGCGACTGGATCTTGTTGATCCCCGGCTTGTTGGTCGCCTCTCCCATCGAACCGGAACGGTCGAGGACGAGGAACATCGACAGCGCGCTTTCGGTCGCGGTCGAGCCGACCGATTGGCCGCTTGCCGAAACGGTGACATCGCTCAAGCCCAGCAGCTTCGACAAGGGCGTCATCTTCTGGTGCAGCGAGGCGCTGACGAGGATGGTGTATTTCTTGCCGCTGCCGACGCCGGTGGCGCTAGTATCGATCGTGATCTCGGCGTTCTTCGCCACATCCTCCGCGTCCTTCGTCTCCTCCACCGTCATGCCCGAGCGCTTGGCATTGGACATGGCGATGGTGAGATGGTTGCGGGCGGCGGCCTTTGCCTGGTCCGGGGTCATCACCTCGTTGGCAAGGCCGGAGGAAGCGGCCAAGGCTGCGATGTCCACGGCGTCCTGCAGCTCGGTCTTGGCCAGGACGAGCCGCGTCACATCGAGACCCACGCCGGCAGCGCCGATCAGCAAAGGAAGCAGAAGGGCGCCCATCATGGCGAAATTGCCACCACGCGCCTGCGCAAAACCACGCATCAACCGCAGGGCTCGGGTCCGGCGATCCATGTCTCGTCACTCCATTCATCATGTATTGTAAGCTTACACTGACTCAGAATTCGTATGTTTCCGTTTACGAACGCTCTTAAGCGAAGGTGAATGGAACCATTCGGATTGCGCGCGAGATGAAAACTGCGCGCAGCACGACATCTCAAAAGCGCCCCGCCTGTCTCGACAGGGCGCCTTGAAGATCGAACGCAGGATGAGTCCGGGTCTTTGGCCGCGCTCAGGCCGCGGCGCGCCGGGCGGGGCTGCTGGTTGCGCCATAGTCGAAGCGGCTGAGGAGTTCGCGCAGGGCGGCAGCTTGGTTTGCCAGATCATGGGAGGCAGCCGTGCTTTCCTCGGCCATGGCGGCATTCTGCTGCGTGGCCTGGTCCATGGAGTTGACGGCGATGTTGATCTCCCTCAGCCCGCTCGCCTGTTCGCGGGCGGCAGCTGCGATGCTGGAGATATTGCTGTCGATCCGCGTCACCTCGTCGGCGATGGCCCGCAGGGTTCCGCCGGTGCGACCGACCAGCTCGACGCCGGTTTTCACATGTGACCCGGAGGAGCCGATCAGGCTCTTGATCTCCTTGGCCGCCTGCGCCGATCGCTGGGCGAGCTCGCGCACCTCCTGGGCCACCACGGCGAAGCCCTTGCCCGCCTCGCCGGCCCGCGCGGCCTCGACCCCGGCATTGAGCGCCAGAAGGTTCGTCTGGAAAGCAATCTCGTCGATCACGCCGATGATGCTGGCAATCCCATCGGAGGATTTCTGGATATCGGCCATGGCCTCGACAGCCGTGCTGACGAGATCGCCCGAACATTCGGCGCTTTCGCGCGCCTTGGCGACGAGACGGCCGGCTTCCTCTGCACCGCGGCTCGTGTCGTTGACGGTCGTGGTGATTTCCTCCAGCGCCGCCGCTGTTTCTTCGAGAGACGCCGCCTGCTGCTCCACCCGCCGCGAGAAGCTGTCGGCATTGGAGCTGATCTCGCGGGCGGCAGACGCGACCGCCTCAACCGCAATGCCGATGCCGGACAGCGTTTCGCGCAGCTGATCGAGCGTGGCATTGAAATCGCCGCGCAAGGACTCCATCGAGGGCACAAAGCGCTCATTCAGCGAACAGGTCAGGTCGCCCCTCGACACCCGCTTCATCGCCGCGCCCATCGCATTGATGGCGCTCATGCGCTCGGTGACGTCGGTTGCGAACTTGACGACCTTGGTCACCTTGCCATCGGCATCGAGGATCGGGTTATAGGCAGCCTGGATCCAGATCTCGCTGCCGTTCTTGGCGATGCGGACGAATTCGCTGGCAATGAACTCGCCGCCGGCAAGGCGGGGCCAGAAGCTCTGGTACTCCGCCGTTTCCACATAGTCGCGCTTGCAGAAGATCCGGTGGTGACGTCCGACAATCTCTTCGAGCTGATAGCCGAGCGTGGCGCAGAAGTTCTGGTTGGCGGTGATGATCTCCCCCGCAGGGGTGAATTCGATGACGGCCTGCGAGCGGGAAATGGCGCCCAGCTTGCCGGCATTCTCGATGGCGGCATGTTTGGCGGCAGTGATATCAGCTGCGAGCTTGATGACCTTGTACGGCTTGGAGCCGCTGAAGACAGGATTGTAGGTGGCCTGGATCCAGACCTCGCGTCCGCCCTTGCCAACCCGGCGATAGGCGCCGGCATCGAACCGCCCGGCCGCAAGTCCGGCCCAGAAGGCCTTGTAAGCCGGAGAGGCGACGGTGGCTGGATCGCAGAAGAGGGAATGGTGTTGGCCGCGGATCTCCTCGAAACCATAGCCCATGGCCGAGCAGAAATTGGTATTGGCCGAAAGAATACGGCCGGTGAGATCGAATTCAATGACTGCCTGCGAATGGGAAAGCGCGCGCAGAACGTTTGCTGCATCACTGAAACTCGTTAGCCCCAACACGGTCCCGTCCTCCTTCTTTTGGAAGGATAGTTTGCGACGGTCTGGTTAAACAATTCTCACGTGTAGACCCATTGATTCTATGGATATGCTCCGCACCTTAAGTCGGATAGAAGAACAAACAGGCTGCGCCACATAATATAAGAATTATCACATATTCGAAACTACAGGTCCATGTGTCGCGAGAAGACTGAGATCTTCTTCGAACCTTCGAGCTTGGTACGTTTCTGCACTGAAACATCCGCATTCGCATAAGCATGATATCTCTATGCCCAACGAGCGGGGGCCGGAATGGTCGAGAATTATCAGTTGAGCGTTTACCGTTCCGGTCGCCTGACGCGCCGGCCCGTCAGTCTCAGCGCGTTCGATCTGCGCCGGGTGTTGCTGCTTGCCAGCGAGCGCAACGAGCGCCAGATCGACACGATCCTGACCTGTGTGGACGAAGGGCGCTGCGAACTCTGCTCGGACGATCAGGAGATGGTCTTCATCATCGAGCGCATCTTTTCCGCCTGAGCTCGCGGGAACTCCTCCCCCTTCATCCGGTTCGACCGGCAACACCCAAAGCGCCATCCCTCGCGCTCCTTTGTTTCTGCGGCAGGCTCGGCCCGCTTACTGAGCGTCGCGCAGGCGCGCCATCCCTTGTCCCGGAGTCAACACGCCATGCGCACCCAGAGTTCCCGCCGCACCACCACCTTCCTCGCGAGCCTTGTGGTCATCCTCTGCCTCGCTGCTGCCGCGGCCGTCTTCTGGGTTCAGTCGGCCGATCGCACCCGCGACCAGCCGAGCCAGCCCTCGCCCCACGCCATCAATCAGGATGCCGGCTCGTGAGACCCAAGGCCGTCCGGCATTGCGGTGACTTCTGCGTGAACGGGTTGCATGCCTGCCTCGGGGCAGGATAGAAAAGCCCATGACCGCCCCTCGGACGCCCCTTCGCCGCCGCCTGCGCATCGCCGGCATCGCTGCCCTTTGCATTGCCGCACTGCCTGCCACGCTGGGCGCCAAGATGGGCGTGGACCAGCTGACCGGAAATTTCCACACGGTCATCCCCGGCGAACTCTATCGCTCCGGCCAGCCGAGCGGCGACGATGTCGCCCTTTACGCAAAGCAGTACGGTATCAAGACCATCCTGAACCTGCGCAACGAGAAGCGCACTGAATGGTACGCGGACGAAGTGGCCGCGGCCAAGCAGGCCGGCATCACCCTGATCGATCTTCCGCTGAGTTCGAAGAAGGTCTTGTCGAACGAGGACGGCGCCCGCCTTGCCGCGCTGATGCGCGACGCCCCGAAGCCGCTGCTCATCCACTGCGAACATGGCGCCAACCGCACGGGCCTGGCGAGCGCCATCTATCTCGGCGCTGTCGCCGGCCGCAGCGAACTCGAAGCCGAACTCCAGATCTCCCCCCTCTACGGCCACGTCCCCATCCGCGGAATCGGTCGCTATCAGATGTACCAGTCTTGGGACGCGTTTGAGGAAACGATCGGGTTCTGAGTGCGAGCCGCTGAAAACGGGCGGCCTTCCGGACTATCGACTTTCTTGTCCAAGACGATCCGTCAGCTGTGCAACCCCGGCGCTTCCTGGCCTGTGCGCTCGACATACTCCGTGTAGCCGCCGCCATATTGGTGGATGCCGTCGGGGGTCAGTTCGAGGACGCGGTTGGAAAGTGCGGCGAGGAAGTGGCGGTCGTGCGAGACGAAGAGCATGGTGCCTTCGTACAGCGCCAGCGCCTTGATCAGCATTTCCTTGGTGTCGAGATCGAGATGGTTCGTCGGCTCGTCGAGCACCAGAAGGTTCGGCGGATCGAACAGCATGGCGGCCATCACCAGGCGTGCCTTTTCCCCGCCGGAGAGAACCCGGCAGCGCTTTTCGACATCGTCGCCGGAAAAGCCGAAACAGCCGGCCAGCGCGCGCAGCGGGCCTTGGCCCGCCTTGGGGAAACTGTCCTCCAGCCATTCGAACACCGTGCGCTCGCCATCGAGCAGGTCCATCGCATGCTGGGCGAAATAGCCCATCTTCACGCTGGCGCCGAGCGCCACCGTGCCGGCATCCGGCTGGGCCGTGCCGGCCACCAGCTTCAACAGCGTTGATTTGCCGGCGCCGTTGACGCCCATGATGCACCAGCGCTCGCGGCGCCGGACGACGAAGTCGAAGCCGTCATAAATGGTGCGCGTGCCATAGGCCTTCTGCACCTTCTTGAGGCTGACCACGTCTTCGCCGGAGCGGGGCGCGGGCAGGAAGTCGAAGGCGACGGTCTGGCGCCGGCGCGGGGGCTCCACGCGGTCGATCTTCTCGAGTTTCTTGACGCGGCTCTGCACCTGCGAGGCATGCGAGGCGCGCGCCTTGAACCGCTCGATGAACTTGATCTCCTTGGCGAGCATGGCCTGCTGACGCTCGAACTGCGCCTGCTGATGCTTCTCGTTCAGCGCGCGCTGCTGCTCGTAGAAGGCATAGTCGCCGGAAAAGCTTGTCAGCCCGCCGCCGTCGATCTCGATGATTTTTGTCACGATGCGGTTCATGAACTCGCGGTCATGCGAGGTCATGAGCAGCGCGCCCTCATAGGACTTGAGGAAGGATTCGAGCCAGATCAGGCTTTCGAGATCGAGATGGTTGCTCGGCTCGTCGAGCAGCATGACATCCGGGCGCATGAGCAGAATGCGGGCCAGCGCCACGCGCATCTTCCAGCCGCCCGAAAGCTTGCCGACATCGCCGTCCATCATCGCCTGGGTGAAGGAAAGCCCGTCCAGCACTTCCCGCGCCCGGCCTTCCAGCGCGTAGCCGTCCAGTTCCTCATAGCGCGCCTGTACCTCGCCATAGCGCTCGATGATGGCGTCCATCTCGTCCATCCGGTCCGGGTCGACCATCGCAGCTTCGAGGTCACGCAGTTCGGCCGCAACCACGCTCACGGGTCCGGCCCCCTCCATGACCTCGGCGACCGCGCTGCGGCCGGACATTTCGCCGACATCCTGGTCGAAATAGCCGACGGTGACGCCCTTTTCGACCGAGATCTGCCCCTCGTCGGGGATTTCCTGGCCGGTGATCATGCGGAAGAGCGTGGTTTTGCCGGCACCGTTCGGGCCCACGAGGCCGATCTTCTCGCCCTTGTTCAGCGCGGCGGAGGCCTCGATGAAGAGGAGACGATGGCTGTTCTGCTTGCTGACATTTTCGATACGGATCATGGTGGCCCGGCCTTGGATCGATTTTGGCGCCTTATGGCATAGGCGGCCGCGCCTGTCCCGCCCATTTTCCGCATTGCAGCATGGACGGGAACAAAAGCGGAGCCTGCCGAGTTAGGGCGCCCATGACGACAAGCACCAACAAGAAAGCCGGCCGCGGCATGCGGCGTTTCGTGATCACCATCTTCATCATCGCGATGGTGGTGGCGGCGTGCTATTATCTGTTTCTGATGCCGGCAGATCCCGGTTCGGTGACGCTGCCCGGCTGATCAGTGGAGAAACGGGCTATCGCGGCGACACCCCATCGGGTAAGCACCGGCAATCGTCTCTCCCGCCGCTTCGAGCCCGCATGCAGCCCCGCGACCTTGCCTCCTACCTCTTCTTGGCGCTCGCCTGGGGCTTGTCCTTCCTCGTCATTCTGCATGTGGTGGACGGCTTCGGCTGGGTAGGCGCGGTCTCGCTGCGCGCGCTGATCGCAGGCTCCGCGCTCCTGCTCTTTGCCCGGCTTACCGGCCGCCGGCTGCGGTTTACCGCCCGCTTCTGGCCGCTGGCGCTGGTCGGCGCAACCACAGTCGCTGGCCAGCTGATCGGCCTTTCCTATGGAACGCCGCTGATCGGCACGGCCATGGCGGCGATCATCGTCGCCGCGATCCCGCTGTTTTCCATGATCATCGCCCAGCTCTGGGGGCTGGAGCGCATGACGCCGTCCCGGCTTCTCGGCCTCGCGCTCGGCATGGGCGGCATCGTGCTGCTGGTCGGCTTTCCCGCCGTTCCGGTCACCGCGTCGTTCATCCTCGGCTGCGTGGCCTGCCTTGCAGGCTGCTTCTGCGCAGCACTCGGCAGCAATGTCGTCAGCGCCCGGCTTGCCGGCGTCGATGCGCTGGAGGTCACCTCGGCCGCTTTCCTGATCGGCGGGCTGATGACGCTGCCCCTCTTGCTGATCATTCCCGTCCCCGGCTGGCCGCGGCCGCTCGACTGGGCGGCGCTGTTCACCTCGGCGCTGGTAATGAGCGCGCTGACCTATGTGCTGTATTTCAAGCTGGTCGCCTCGATCGGTGCGACGCGCTCGATCAGCGTCGAGTTCGCCGTCACCATCGTGGCGGTCTTCGTCGGCGCGGTCGTGCTTGGCGAACCCTTGACCGGCATGCAGCTTGCCGGCGCCGCGATCATCGTGCTCGGATGCCTGCTGGTGCTCGACCTTCTGCCGGGAATGCGCGCCAGGAAGCGACGCGCCTGAGCCGAGCCGCCGATCGGCCGTCAGTCCATCTGCCGCAATCTGGCAAGGGCGGCGGCCATGGTGGCGGAGAAGCCGTCCGGGTCGAAGCGGGTTTCCACCTGGCCGGCGCCGACAAGGCCCATTGCAATCAGCTTGGAGCCGAAGCCGCGCTCGCCGGGCGGGGAAACAGCGGGGCCGCCGCTTTCGCGCCAGGTCAGGTGGAAAACGGCTTCGTCACCCTCGCCCTCGATCGACCAGAGCAACGAGACGCGGCCCTCCTCGTTGGAAAGCGCGCCATATTTGACGGCGTTGGTGCCCATCTCATGCACGAGAAGCGCCAGCGACAGGGTGCCCTTCGGTCCGACATCGACTGTAGGCCCGGACATCTCGATCCGCTCGATCGGCGCGATCCGCTCCAGCGTGTTGCGGATCAACGCGCCGACGGCCGCCGAAGAGGCATTCCGGGCAAACAGCACGTCATGGGCCGAGCTCAGCGCATGAAGACGGCGTTCGAAGGACTGGACGATCTGGCGGTCGGGCACGCGCTTGAGCGTCTGCGTGGCGATGGCCTGGACCATGGCCAGGGTATTCTTCAGCCGGTGACTGATTTCCCGGTTGATCAGCGTCTGCTCGGCCTCGGCGCGCTTGCGGTCGGAAATGTCGGAAATGGCCACAACCGCGCCTGTCAGGCTGCCGCCCGCGTCATGCACCGCTTCGGCGGAGACGGACAGCCAGGTCTCGCTGCCGTCGCGGCGCTGATAGATGACCTCGAGCATGGCGCTTTCGCACTGGCCGGTGACGATGCGGCTTAACGGATAGTCCTGCGGCGGAATGCGCCGCCCATCGGCATCCTTGGCGTTGAAGATCGTGTATCGATCGCGCGAGGTCGCCTCCATGGCGTCCTGGCCGAGCATCCGCACCAGGCGGCGGTTCTGCATGATGATGCGCCCGCTTGGCGCCTCGGCCAGCAGCACGCCGAGCGGCACCGTTTCCACCACCGTGCGGAGCTGGCGCTCGCGGTCGCGCAGCACGCTTTCCATCTTCAGCCGCTCGGTGACATCCACGAACAGCGCCACGAAGACCTCGCCGCCGAACGGCTGGACATGGGCCTCGAACCACCGGCCGTCCTGTCCGGCCGGCCCGGTGAAGACCGTTGGCGCACCCGCATCGACAGCGGCCTGGACGCGATCCATCCAGGTTTCGTTGGCGTCGGGAAGGACGGCGCGGATCGTGCGGCCGATCGCCGTTTCGGCCGAAACACCCATCAACTCGCCAAAGGCGCGGTTGACCTCGCGGCAGTGCCAATCGACGACCTGGCCTGCCTCATCGCGGATGACCTCGCCCAGAATGAAGCCTTCATGCAGGCGCTCGAACAGGTTTCGCCAGTGAACCTCGCTGGCGATCAGCCGCTCTTCGGCGCGCTTGCGGTCGGTGACATCGGAGAAAATCGAGGCGACACGGCTGTCGTCCAGCCGGCGGATGCGGTTTTCGTACCAGCGGCCGCCGAGGAGATCGGTTCGGTTGACATGCGAGATGACCTCGCCCGTCGCCAGCACATGGTCATAGGCAGGCAGCATGTCCTCGAGCGCGGCCGGAACGAGAACGGAGAGCCGCGCGTTCACGGCAGCATCGACGGAGAGGCCCGTCAACCGCTCGAAGGCCGGATTGACCTCCTCGAAGACCATGTCCGTAAGCCGGCCGGCACTGTCGCGCACCGCTTCGGCCACATAATAGCCCTCCTGCATATCCTCGAACATGCGGCGGAACTTGTGTTCGGAGGCCGTGACGGCAATGTCGTTTTCCAGCACCCGCGCCAGCGAAGTCATGACCTTCACGTCATGCTCGCTCCAGCGGTGCGGCACGGTATCGATCGCCGCAAGCGCGCCGATGCATTCTCCCGTCGGCAGCAGAACCGGCACGCCGAGATAGGCGATGACGCCGATCTCGGCGATGGCCAGATTGTCGCGCACCAGCGGCGCTTCGCGCGCATCGCCGACCACGAGCGGCGCGCGCTGGTCGACCACATGCTGGCAGAAGGAATGGGAAAGCGGCGTCTCGCCACGCGTTGCCCAGGGCTCCGGCAGCCCGCACTGGCCGGCGAAGACCTGACGGTCCTCTTCCACCAGCGAGATGATGGCGACAGGCACATCCAGCATGACGCGCACATGTTCGCTCAGCGCGGCGAAATGCTTGTTTCCGGCACTGGTGAGGAGACCGCTTCGGCGAAGGGCCGCGAAGCGTCGCTGGGCATTGACGTTACCAGGCTCTTGCATTCACACGATCGATGCGGGCTTGAATTGCGACAGGAGTTCCCGGTGGACGGAACGGCCCGATGCATCAGACAATGGAGCGCCGAGCATCGATTTGCAATGGCGCACATCTTGTCTGCCTCAAGTTTGATAGTTTTGGACAGAGAAGAGGCAACCGTGCCGCAGTCATCCGCACCGTTGGCCGGTGCGTATCACGCTCGCAAGCGGCGAAGTTAAAGCGGCGCCGAACGGTTCGTTCAACTCAGTCCGACGAGAAGCGGACCGAGATGATGACGAAGCGGCTGGAGATGGTAAGGTGAAACCAACGCCTTGACCGCCCCTTGCGGCAAGGACGAGTTGGAGCCGGACGTGATCGACATTCTTATCCGCAGCCTGGAAAACCACGACATCATTTCCGAGGCTGAACGTGCTCAGCTGCGCGCGGTGCTCGACAAGGAAAAGGAGGTCGAGCCGGACGAAGACATCGTCAAACAAGGCAGCCGCCCCCTGGTCAGCACCGTGCTGACGGCGGGCTTCGCAGCGCGATACAAGCTCACCGCAGAAGGTTCACGCCAGATCACCGCCCTGCATGTGCCGGGCGATTTCGTCGACCTGCATGCCTTCATGCTGAAGACGATGGATCATGGCATCGTGGCGTTGTCCACCTGCCGCATCGTGACCGTCGATCATACCGATCTTCTGACGCTGTCCCACACGGCTCCGCACCTGACGCGGCTTTTTTGGCTGAAGACGCTGGTGGATGGCGCGGTCCACCGCGAGTGGATCGTGGCGATGGGCCGCCGCTCGAAGCGGGCGCATCTGGCCCACCTCATCTGCGAACTCTTCGTGCGCCTGCGCGCGGTCGGGCTGACCGAGGGCAACGGCTTCCATTTTCCGCTGTCGCAGGGCGAGATGGCCGATGTGCTGGGTCTCTCGCTCGTGCACATGAACCGCACGATCCAGGGCCTGCGCCGGGATGGATTGATCAGCTGGACCAACCAGACGATCGAAATCTTGAAATGGGACGAGCTGGCCGCCATCGCCGATTTCGACGAGACCTATCTCAGCCTTTCGGTCGAACCACGCTGAGCGCCGCCACGCCCTCCGGCGCCGGCCAATAGAGATCGGCGCAATAATCGGCAGGGATCTCATTGAGATTGCAGAGTGCAAGCGCGATCGCCTGGACCTGCAGGCCGTAGATCCGCAACGAAAGCGGCATCGGCCGCCCTGTCGCCGCCTCCCGTGCGGCTTCACGCGGGAAGGAAACGAGCGCCAGTCGGCGGAGCGCCTCGCGCTCGACGGCCGCAACCGTGACCGCCTCGCTCGCCTCTTCCTTGCCGCCTCTGATCAGCACCAACGCCATCGCTTCGCCCGCCTGCATGTGAACGGGCCAAGTCTGCCAGAAGCGAAAGCGACGGCAATCGCGAGATTTCGTCCCCAATCCTTCAGAGGTCCGCCACAGTTTCGACCAAAGCCGTCGATCGACGGTCAGTGCCTGTCCGGCCCATGGTCGGGGACATTGCGGCGCAGCTCGTCGAGCCACAGGCGCGCATTGCCGTCGGACGGGGCGCGCCAATCGCCGCGCGGCGACAGCGAGCCGCCGGAGGTGACCTTCGGTCCGTTGGGCGAGGCCGAACGCTTGAACTGCGCGGTGGTGAAGAACCGGAACAGGAAGGCCTCCAGCCACCGCCGGATGGTGGGAAGGTCATAGGCGCCCTTGGCATCGTCGGGGAAGCCGGCCGGCCAGGCACCAAGGCTTGCGTCGTGCCAGGCGTGCCAGGCAAGAAAGGCGACCTTGGACGGTTTCAGCCCGAAGCGGGTGATGTAGTAGAGCGCGAAATCATGCAACGCATAGGGGCCGATCTTGTCTTCCGTGCTCTGCAGCGCGCCCGTCTCGTCGGCCGGCACGAGCTCGGGCGAGATGACCGTGTCGAGCACGCCGAGCAGGGTGGCGTTCGTCTCCGCGTCGAACAGGTCCTTGCGCACGACCCAGCGGATCAGATGCTGGATCAGCGTCTTCGGCACCGACGCGTTGACATTGTAGTGGCTCATATGGTCACCGACGCCATAGGTGGACCAGCCGAGCGCGATTTCGGAAAGATCGCCGGTTCCGAGCACCAGCGCATCGTAGCGGTTGGCGGCGCGGAACAGGAAATCGGTGCGCAGGCCCGCCTGCACATTCTCGAAGGTGATGTCATAGACCGGCTTGCCCTCCGCATAGGGGTGGCGCAGGTCCTTCAGCAACTGCTCGGCCAGCGGCCGGATGTCGATTTCTTCCGCCGTCAGCCCCAGCGAGCGCATCAGCGACCAGGCATTCGACTTGGTGGTGTCGCCGGTGGCAAAGCCCGGCATGGTGAAGCCGAGAATGTTCTCGCGCGGAAGGCCCAGCTGGTCGAAGGCGCGCGCCGCGACGATCAGCGCATGGGTGGAGTCGAGACCGCCGGAGACCCCGATGCAGATCTTGCGGATTCCGGTCGCCTGCAGGCGCTTCATCAGACCCTGCACCTGGATATTGTAGGTCTCGTAGCAATCCTGATCGAGCTGCTCGGCATTGTTGGGCACGAAGGGAAAGCGCGAGAGCGGACGAACGAGGCCGATGTCCTCGGACGGCGGCTGGAAGCGGAACTCGACCGTGCGGAAAGCCCGGTCGGCGCGGGCCGCATGGGTTGCGGCATCGTTGAACGTGCCGGTGCGCAGCCGCTCGAGAAGCAGCCGGTCGACATCGATATCGGCCACGCACATTTGCGCGCCGGAGGGGAACCGCTCGGTCTCGGCAAGGCGATTGCCGAGCTCGTAGATGCAGGCCTGGCCGTCCCAGGCGAGATCCGTGGTCGATTCACCCGGGCCTGCCGCGGCATAGACATAGGCGGAGAAGCAGCGTTCCGACTGTGCCGCGCAGAGCAGCCGCCGCGTCGCCGCCTTGCCGACGGTGACATTGCTGGCGGAGAGATTGGTGAGGATCAGCGCGCCCGACAAGGCACCGAAGTCGCTCGGCGAAGCCGCGATCCACACATCCTCGCAGATTTCGATATGGAAGACGAAGCCCCGCACGTCGCTGGCGGAAAACAGCAGATCGACGCCGAAGGGAACTGTCTGTCCGGCAATCGTGATCGTTTCGCCGCGCATGTCTCGGCCCGACGCGCACCAGCGCTTCTCGTAGAACTCGCGGTAATTGGGCAGGAAGCTCTTCGGCACGGCGCCGAGAACAGCGCCGCGGTGGATGGCGATCGCGCAATTGTAGAGCCGACCGTTCTTTTCGATCGGCGCGCCGACCAGCAGCACCGGCATCAGCGTCCGGCTGGCCTCGACAACCGTGGCCAGCGCCGCATGCACCGCCTCGTGAAGTGCGGCCTGGCCGAGGAGATCGTCAAGCGAATAGCTGGAGATGCAGAGCTCGGGAAAGACCATCAGGCCGATCGACTGGGCGTGGCCCTGTCGGGCCAGCGCGATCACCTCGTCGGCGTTGAAGGCCGGGTCGGCCACCTCGCAGCGCGGCGTGCAGGCGGCAACGCGAACGAAACCCTGGTCATAGGCAGAAAAGAAATTCACCGTGGCAGTCCTTCCGGAGCGAAGCCCCTCTCATCCGATTACGGACGATGCCAGAGGATCTGCAGCGCCCGCCGTTCAGGCGCTCTTTATCGGTCGAAGTCCGGGCGCCCGCAAGCGCCAACACGGCAGGGTGCCTGCCGGTTCCCGGCGGAAGGGACAGGCAGAAACGCGATTAGGCGTGCTTGATGAGCTTCGCCGGCTCCGGCTCTGCGGCCACCGGCGCTTCCGCTTCATGCAGCCATTCCCGCCAGATGGCCACGAGCAGCGCCATCAGCACGGGGCCGACGAAGAGGCCCAGGAAGCCCATGGTCTTCACCCCGCCGACAAGGCCGAAGAAGGTCGGCAGGAAGGGCAGCTTGATCGGCCCGCCCACCAGGCGCGGCCGCAGCGTCTTGTCGACGATGAAGAGCTCGACCGTGCCCCAGACGAAAAGGGCCGTGCCGGCAAACACAGCGCCATCGGCGACGAGATAGATCGAGACGAGTGTGAAGGAGAGCGGCGCGCCCCCCGGGATCAGCGCCATGACGCCGGTGATGATGCCGAGCGTGACCGGCGACGGCACGCCGGCGATCCAGTAGGCGATACCGAGCACGATCCCCTCGCCAATGGCGATCAAGCCCATGCCGGTGACGGTCGAGCTGATCGTCAGCGGCACGATGCGCGATACCCGCTCCCAGCGCATGGGCAGGATCCGCTCGCCCAGCCGATCGAGCTGGGCCACGAACTTCTCCCCGTCGCGATACACGAAGAACAGGGTGATCAGCATGAAGAGCAGCGTCAGGAAGGCCTTGGCCGTCGACGCGCCGACCAGCAGCACGCCGCGATAGATATTGCCGATATTGGAGCCGGACACGAGCTGCACGAGCTCGCCCAGCGCACCGGGATGGCCCACATGCTTGGCCCATTGCGCGCCGAGCCAGGCTCCGCCGAAGGGCAGCTGCAGCACCCAGGCCGGCACCGGCGCCCCCGCCGCATTGGCCTCGATCGCCCAGACGACCCAGCCCCTGAACTCGTCCACCGCATAGGCGACGGCGATTGAAATCGGCGTGACGATGAAGGCGACGACCAGAATGATGGCAACGGTTGCAGCCACCGTGCGGCTGCCGCCGACGAGCACGAGCAGCCGGCGATAGAGCGGCCAACTGGCAAAGCCGATGACGGTGGCTGCCAGAACCGGAACCAGGAAGCCATGGAAGAAATAGGCACCGGCGAGAAGGACGAACACCAGCAGCCAGCGGGCGGCCGATGTGGGGCCGATCAACGCCGAGCGCTCATAGGCGGCGGATCGCCCAAACAGCCGTGGCTCCGCCGGCACCCGTGCTCGATCGCCAGCCGTCACCCGCACCTGATCCTTCATCAACCTGCTTCTCGCTCCTCCGCCCGTGCGGCGGTTATAGCACCATGTTGCGCAGGCCGGGATGACAATTGCATAAAGGCAGCCAAAATATGACCCGCCTCGCGCAAAGTTCAGCCTGCGCGGACGCCTGGCCCCTTCTTCCGGTCGAGACTGACTGAAAGAAGGAAGATCACGATGCCGAAAACCGCCATGACGGCACCGACCATCCCGGTCGATGTCCAGCCGTAGCCGGCTGCGATCGACAGGCCGCCCAGCCAGGCGCCGAGCGCATTGGCGAGGTTGAAGGCCGAATGCATCAGCGCCGCGGCCAGCGTCTGCGCATCGCCGGACACATCCATCAACCGAGTCTGGATGCCGGGAACGACCGCGAAACCGCCGCCGACCATCACGACATTGACGACGGCGATCCAGGGTGAGTCCATCGTCAGGGCGAAGAGCACGAAAGTGGCGAGGTTGAAGACCAACGCCAGGCCGATCGCCTTCAAGAGCGACCAGTCGGCAAGCCGCGAACCGACGATGTTGCCGAGGATCATGCCCGCACCGAACAGCGTCAGCATCAGCGGCACGCCTGAAAGCGGGATACCGGCCACCTCGGTCAGCGCCGGCGTGATGTAGCTGAAGACGGCGAACATGCCGCCGCAGCCGATCGAGCAGATGGCGAGCGTCAGCCAGACCTGCGTCTTGCCGAGCGCGGAGAGCTCGCGCAGCGGCGTTGCGGCCGGATTGGCCCTGTCCTTCGGCACATGGAGGCTGATCAGGCCCATAGTGACGAGGCTGATGCCGCCGACAATGGCAAAGGCCGTGCGCCAGCCGAGCGCCTGGCCGAACCAGGCGACGAGCGGCGTGCCGACCAGCGTCGCGACTGTCAGCCCCAGCATGACCCGGCCGATAGCGCGGGCGCGCTGATGGGGCGCCACCATGCCGGCCGCCACCAGCGAGGCGACCCCGAAATAGGCGCCGTGCGGCAGGCCCGCCAGAAACCGTGCGCCGACCAGGAGGTCGAAACTCGGCGCGAGCGTGCTGGCAAAATTGCCGAGCGCGAACAGCGCCATGAGCAGGAGAAGCACGCGCTGGCGCGAATAGCGGCTGGCGAGCACCGCGATCAAGGGCGCGCCGACGACCACGCCCAGCGCATAGGCGCTGATGACGATGCCGGCGGAGGGAACGGAAATGGCAAGATCGTCCGCCACCTGCGGCAGTAGTCCCATGATCGCGAATTCGCCGGTGCCGATGCCGAAGCCGCCGACGGCGAGCGCCAGCTCGGCCGCAGACATGCCGCCGCGCCGGGGCGTGACCGTTGAGGAAATGACGTGGTCCGACATGGCGGTTTCGTCCGTGTTCGATGAATCGGGGGAGGCTCTCCGCCCGGGAACAGGGCCGCGGGCGCTTTCGTTTCGCAGTGCAATACCGCGCTTCGCCCGATGCGGCAAAGGCGGATGCGTCACCCATGCATCAGGGGTAAGCCTACAGTGACGCTGACGCATGGCTTGTTGACGTTGACGTACACGTTAGCTACGAAGACGTGTCTTGAACGGTCTGTATGTTAGCCTAGACTGCGTTTCTGATCGTTGCGAAGAATGCGGGCCCTTCCGGAGGAGGACGGCGCCGGCAGAAGACGGGCAGAGGAGGCGCAGCCTGCCAAGGCTGCGGTTAAGGGAGGACGGGATGGTGGACGGTGCGGCAGTCATGGGAGGGCTGGTCGAGGACCGGCCCTGGCTCAAGTCCTATCCGCCCGGGGTCCCTGCCGAGATCGACCCCCTGCCCTACAGTTCGCTCGCCGATTTTTTCGACCAGTCCTGCAAGCGCCATGCGCAACGAACCGCGTATCATTCGCTGGGCGCGAGCATGACCTTTGCGACCCTGCATCAGAAAGCGACGGCGATCGGCAGCTACCTGCAATCGCTCGGGCTTCAGCCGGGCGACCGGGTCGGCGTCATGTTGCCGAACATCCTGCAAAATCCGGTGACCCTCTTCGGGATCCTCAAAGCCGGGCTGATCGTCGTCAACATCAATCCGCTCTATACGCCGCGCGAGCTCGAATACCAGCTGAAGGATTCCGGCGCCAAGGCGATCGTGGTGCTGGAGAACTTCGCCCATACATTGTCCGAGGTCATCGCGCGCACGGACCTTCGCCATGTCATCGTCGCCAGCATGGGCGATATGCTGGGCCTGAAGGGCCATCTGGTCAATCTCGTCGTGCGCCGGGTCAAGAAGCTCGTGCCCGCCTGGTCGCTGCCCGGCCACGTGTCCTTTCGCCGGGCGCTGGCAGAGGGTGCCCGGCGCGGCTTGGCGCCTGTCGCGATGAAGCCGCAGGATGTGGCCTTCCTGCAATATACGGGGGGAACCACCGGCATCTCCAAGGGCGCGACGCTGACCCATGCCAACCTTCTCGCCAATATCGCCCAGATGTCGCTCTGGGTGGAAACGGCCTTCCTGCGCAAGCCGCGCCCGGACCCCCTGGTCTTCCTCTGCGCCCTGCCGCTCTACCATATCTTCGCGCTGACCGTGAACGCGCTGATGGGACTGGCGCTCGGCGGCAGCAATGTGCTCATCCCCAATCCGCGCGATATTCCGGCTTTCGTAAAGGAGCTGCGCAAGCACAGGATCGTCATCTTCCCCGGGCTCAACACACTCTTCAACGCATTGATGAACAATCGCGATTTCCAGCACCTCGACTTCTCCCAGCTCACCCTGACCTTCGGCGGCGGCATGGCGGTGCAGCGCCCGGTGGCCGAGCGCTGGGAGGCGATGACCGGATGTCCGATCAAGGAAGGCTACGGGCTTTCGGAGACGGCGCCTGTCGCCACCGCCAACCGGCTCGACCTGCCGGACTTCACCGGCACGATCGGCCTGCCGCTTTCCTCCACCGAGGTCGAAATCCGCGATGACGACGGCCGCGCGCTCCCCTTGGGCGATATCGGCGAGATTTGCATCCGCGGCCCGCAGGTCATGCGCGGCTACTGGAACAGGCCGAAGGAAACGGCCGAGGCCATCTTTCCCGACGGCTTCTTCCGCACGGGCGATATCGGCCTGATGTCGGCGTCGGGTCTGGTGAAGATCGTCGATCGGAAGAAGGACATGATCCTCGTTTCCGGCTTCAACGTTTTCCCCAACGAGATCGAGGAGGTGGTGATGATGATGCCGGGCGTGCGGGAATGCGCGGTCGTCGGCGTCGAGGATCGCCATTCGGGCGAGGCGGTGAAGCTGTTCGTCGTGAAAAGCGACGAGACGCTGGACGAACCGGCGATCCGCGCGCACTGCGCCGCGCATCTGACCAATTACAAGCGGCCGCGCCTGATCGAATTCCGCGCAGAGCTGCCGAAGAGCAATGTCGGCAAGATCCTGCGCAAGGACCTGCGCGGCTGAAGCGCTGCGGGCGGCGAAAATGCCGGCAGGAGTCTTGATTTGCAGGCTCCAAAGCGACTAGCTAGCGCGGCCGAATGCCGGTTTTCACGAAACAGGGTTCGGCCGACGGCGAGACGGTTCGCCGACGCCCTGCTGCTGAGGAGCCCGATGATGCAAGCGCTGGTCGAAACACTGAAGAGCACCGCCGCCGAGACAAAGGCAACGGATATCCGCGCGGCTTTCGCCGCAGATCCCGAGCGCTTCCAGCGCTTCAGCGTCCGGCTCGACGACCTGCTGCTCGATTACTCCAAATGCGCAGTCAACGACCGGGTGCTCGACGGCCTCGAGAAGCTGGCCGAAGCGGCAGGCGTTGCCAAGAAGCGCGACGCGATGTTCGCCGGCGAAGCGATCAACTTCACCGAAGGCCGGGCGGTTCTCCACACGGCGCTGCGCAACCGCGCCAACACCCCGATCCTCGTCGACGGCAAGGATGTGATGCCGGACGTCAACGCCGTGCTCGAGGCCATGGGCCGCTTTTCGGATGGAATCCGCAACGGGACGCTCAAGGGCGCGACCGGCAAGGCGATCACCGACGTCATCAATATCGGCATCGGCGGTTCGGATCTCGGCCCGGTCATGGCCACGCTGGCGCTTGCGCCGGAGCATGACGGCCCGCGCGCCCATTTCGTCTCCAACATCGACGCCGCCCATATCGCCGACACGCTGAAGCTGCTCGACCCGGAAACGTCGCTCTTCATCGTCGCCTCGAAGACCTTCACCACGATCGAGACGATGACCAATGCGCAGACTGCGCGCGCCTTCATCGCCGATGCGCTGGGCGAGGCCGCCGTCGGCCACCATTTCTGCGCCGTCTCCACCGCGCTCGACAAGGTCGCCGCCTTCGGCATCGACAGCGATCGGATCTTCGGCTTCTGGGATTGGGTCGGCGGGCGCTATTCCATCTGGTCGGCAATCGGCCTGCCGCTGATGATCGCCATCGGCAAGGAGAAGTTCGGCGAATTCCTGGCGGGTGCGCATGCCATCGACATGCACTTCAAGACCGCACCGGTGCGCCAGAACCTCCCGATGCTGCTGGGCCTGATCGGCTACTACCATCGCAACGTGCTGGGCTACCCCTCCCGCGCCATCCTGCCCTATGACCAGCGGCTCTCCCGCTTCCCCGCCTATCTGCAGCAGCTCGACATGGAATCGAACGGCAAGGGCGTGACGCTGGACGGCACGCCGGTTCAGGGCGACAGCGGCCCGGTGGTCTGGGGCGAGCCCGGCACGAACGGCCAGCACGCCTTCTACCAGCTGATCCACCAGGGGACGACGGTAATCCCGGCCGAATTCATGATCGCCGCCAACGGCCATGAACCCAAGCTCCGCCACCAGCACGACCTGCTGATCGCCAATTGCCTGGCGCAGTCGGAAGCGCTGATGAAGGGCCGCACGCTGGAAGAAGCAAAGGCGCAGCTGACCGACAAGGGCATGAATGAGGCCAAGGCCGACCACATCGCCCCGCACCGCGTCTTTACCGGCAACCGTCCCTCGCTGACGCTCGTCTATGACCAGCTGACGCCCTTCGCGCTCGGCCGCCTGATCGCGCTCTATGAGCACCGCGTTTTCGTCGAAGGCGCGCTCTTCAACATCAATTCCTTCGACCAGTGGGGCGTGGAGCTCGGCAAGGAGCTGGCGACCGGCCTGCTGCCGGTGGTGGAAGGCAAGCAAAGCCCCGAAGGCCATGACAGCTCGACGGCAGGCCTGGTGAAGGCGCTCTTGGCGGCGAAATCGTGAAGCGCCATCGCTCTTGACGCAGCCACGCGGCCGGTCAAGACTTGACCGGCTGCCTTGGAGAACCCGCATGACTGCGTTGACCATTCACCTGCCGGATGAGACGGCCGCTCGGGCCTTATGAGGCCACGCCGGGCAACTTGACGCCCGCGATAAGGTTTCCGCCGCCTTGTTGAATCCGTACTTCCGTCGTCGGTGATCATACTCTAAACTCCGTGGCGGAGACTTGCTATGGCACAGAGCGCGCAGCTTGGCGAACATCTGGAAAACTACGTCGAGAGCCTCGTGAGCACGGGGCGCTTCCGCTCGCGGGACGAAGTTTTGCGAGAGGGCGTTCGGTTGCTAGAGGAACGTGAGAAACGTCTTATAACGCTCGACGCCGCTATCGAGCGGGGCATCGCAGATATGGACTCGGGGCGGAGTTCGCCCGTGGCAGAGGTCGAGGATCGGCTCGTCGAAAAATATGGACGAATGACAGCCGATCGTCAGACGTGATCGTCCTCATCTCCCGTTCGGCGGAGGCCGAGCTGGAGAGAATTGCTGACCGCATCGCGCTCGACAACCCCAAGCGCTCTGTTACCTTCGTGCAGGAACTCATCTCCCGCTGCACAAGCCTTGGCGACATGCCCTTGGCATTTCCAATCTTGCCGCGCTACGCACATCTTGGTGTGCGGAGACGGGTTCACGGCAACTACCTGATCTTCTACCGCATTACGGGTAAAACGATTGAAGTTCTGCACATCCTTCACGGTGCGCAGAACTATGAGGACTTTCTGTTTCCGGAGATCTGAGCCGGAGGCGGATTATCCAATCGACCTTTCGATCAAGTTCACATCCCGATCTCATGCGCAAAAGGCGGGTTGGCGCCGGCGCGGGAGACGGTGACGGCGGCGGCCTTGGCGCCGAGCGTCAGCGCATCGCGCAGCTGGGCTTCGCTCAGATTTGCCACGGCCTGCTTGGTCAGCAGGTTGTTGAGTTTGAGCGAGGCCAGGATGCCGGCATCGAAGGTGTCCCCTGCCCCGACCGTGTCGACGACCGTGACTTTCTCGCCGGCAACGGTGACCTTGCCGCGGCTCGTATAGCCGTCCGCGCCGTCCGCGCCCTTGGTGATGACGACGAGCTTCGGTCCGCGCTTCAGCCATTCGGCAGCCAGCGCCTCGTGGCTGCCCTCCTCGCCGAACCAGTCGAGGTCTTCGTCGGAGAACTTGACGATGTCCGACATGGCCGCCATCCGCAGCATGCGCGCCTTGTGCGCCGCGCGATCCTTGATGAAGCCGGGGCGGATGTTCGGATCGAAGGAGATGACGCGCTTCTCGTGCTCGCGCACCATCAGGGCCTCATAGGTCGAGCCGCAGGGCTCGGGGATCAGGCTGATCGCGCCGAAATGCAGGGCCTCGCAGAAATCGCCGAGCGCCGGCAGGTCCGCCTCGGTGATCATCCGCCCGGCGGTGTTCTCATCGAAGAAGGCATAGGTGGCCGAGCCGTTCACGAGCTTGACCACGGCAAGCGTTGTGTGCAGATCGGAGGTGGCGCAGGGGCCGAAGTCGACATTGCTGGCTTTGAGCGTCTCGCGCAGGATATCGCCGAACATGTCGGTGGACAGGCCGGTGAAGAAGCCGGTGGGGATGCCGAGCCGGCCGAGCGCGATGGCGGTGTTGAAGATGGCGCCGCCCGCATAGGGCGCGAAGGCGGATTCGCCGAGCGTGCTTTCGCGCGGCAGCATGTCGATCAGGGCTTCCCCACAGCAGATGATCATGTCGGTCTCCGGGTTGTGAACGGGTCGTGTCGATGCAATCTCAGCCGGCCAGCGCGCTGATGCCGCCATGGCGGCCGGACCAGTCGAGCGGCGCATCGAGGAAGGACTGGACGCTTTCGAGCGTCTGCGAATCGAAGAGTGCCTGCTCACGCGCGACCGCCAGCACCTCCCGCCAGGTGGCGATGTTGTGCAGCGTGATGCCCTTCTTGGCCATGGTGGCACGGCCTTCCGGGAAGATATCGTAGTAGAACAGCGCCATGCCGTGATCGACCACGCCGCCTGCCGCGCGGATCGCGTCGATGAAGGTGAACATGGAAACGCCGGCCGTCGTCAGGTCTTCGATGACCAGGACCCGGGCGCCCTCCGGCATATGGCCTTCGATCTGGCTGGTGCGGCCATGGCCCTTCGGGGCCTTGCGCACATAGATCATCGGCAGGGACAGCCGCTCGGCCAGAAGGGCGGCGAAGGGAATGCCCGCCGTTTCGCCGCCGGCCACCACGTCGAAGGCTTCGAAACCGGCTTCGCGCACCAGCGTGGCCGCAGCAAAATCCATGACGGTGGAGCGGATGCGCGGATAGGAGATCAGCTTGCGGCAATCGATATAGACTGGGCTCGCCATGCCGGAGGCGAGCTTATAGGGCTGGTCCGCCCGGAAATGCACGGCCTTGATCTCCCAGAGCATCCGGGCAAGCAGCTCGGCCATCACGGCCTTGTCGGGAAAGGAACTCAGCATCATGGGCGGCATCCTGGCAAATGGAGGGGGTGGAATGGGACGCTTCAGGCGTCGACAACATCCCAATGCAGCGGGAACATGGGATCGAAGACCGTCACGGGCCCGGCGCCCGTCTCGATCTTGGCTGGGAATGCAAGCGGCGCTTCGCGGCGGTGGAGCGTGATGCGCTCTTCGTTGGCCGGCAGACCGTACCAGGCCGGGCCGTTCAGCGAGGTGAAGGCCTCCAGCCGATCAAGCGCATTCTCCTGCTCGAAGACATGGGCGAGGCAGCTCATCGTGTTGATCGACGTGTAGATGCCGGCGCAGCCGCAGCCGCATTCCTTCAGCGGATCGACATGCGGGGCGCTGTCGGTGCCGAGGAAGAAGCGTGGATCGCCAGATGTGGCCGCCGCGCGCAGCGCCAGACGATGCACCTCACGCTTGGCGACCGGCAGGCAATAATAATGCGGACGGATGCCGCCGACGAGAAGGGCGTTGCGGTTGATGATCAGGTGATGGGTGGTGATGCTGCCGGCGAGATTGCGGTCGGCTGCACGAATATATTCGACTCCATCCTGCGTGGTGACATGCTCCATCGTCACCTTCAGCTCCGGCAGGCGGCGGCGCAGCGGGTCGAGCACGGTATCGATGAACACGGCCTCGCGGTCGAAGATATCGACCTCCGGCGTCGTCACCTCGCCATGCACGCAGAGCGGCAGGCCGATCTCCGCTATCTTTTCAAGCACCGGCATGACCTTGTCGAGGTCGCGCACGCCGCCGTGGGAATTGGTCGTGGCACCCGCCGGATAGAGCTTGACCGCCGTGATCAGCCCGCTTGCCCTGCCGGCCGCGACATCCGCGGCCTGCGTCTGCTCGGTGAGATAGAGCGTCATCAGCGGGGTGAAGCGATGCTCCTTTGGAAGGACGGCGAGAATGCGGGCGCGATAGGCTGCCGCATCCTCCGTCGTCACCACCGGAGGCACGAGATTGGGCATGATGATGGCGCGCGCGAAATGACGGCTGGTGTCCGGCAGAACGCCCTTCAGCATCTCCCCATCACGTAGGTGAAGATGCCAGTCGTCCGGGCGGCGAAGGGTGAGGTGGGTGGTCTGCTCAGCGCTCATCATCGGCCTTCGCTCTCTGGGGTGTCGCCTTCGTTTGCCCCATCACGCCCGGCTTGACAAGGTGATGCCGCTCCCTCTTTTTGCCCGCCACAACACGGCGGCGCGCTCAGTCGAATGGGCCTAACGTTCGAAGAGATCGATCCGCAGATCGGCCGGCCGCGAGCCGTTGAGGATGCGCTCGCCATTCGGCAGATCATTGCCGTAAAGCTTCCAGCGGATCTCCTCTTCGTCGAGCTTGTAATGCTCCCAGCGGGCGCGCAGCCGCTCTTCGAGCACCGCATAGGGCGGGCCGACGAGAAGCGTGAAATCGAACAGCGGCGCAAGCCGCGTCCACGGCGCTTCGTTCAGGAGAAGATAGTTGCCTTCCGCCAGGATGAGACGGGTCTGCGGCGCGATTGCCCGGGCCGAGCCGATCGAGAGTTCGCGATCGCGATCGAAAACCGGAACGAGAACCTCTTCGTCGGCGCGGCGGACGGCCTGGACGATGTCGAGAAAGCCGCGGACATCGAAGCTCTCGGGCACGCCCTTGCGCTTGAGAAGCCCGCGCTCCTCGAGAATGCCGTTGTCCATGTGGAAGCCGTCCATCGGCAGGATCGCAGCGCGCTCGCCGCGGCGGGTCAGTTCCTCGAGCAGCGCTTCGGAAAGCGTGGACTTGCCGGCCCCGGGAGGGCCGGCAATGGCGGTGATGAAGCGGCGAGCGCCCTCGGCCCGCGCCAGGATCTGATCGGCGATCGTGCCGACGCTGATGCTCATGCCGCGATCGCCTCGCGCGGCGGCTCCTTGGCCCCGGTCATGAAGGCCACCGCATCTGACATGGAGTAATCCTTCGGATTGATGACGCAGAGGCGCTTGCCGAGACGATGGATATGGATGCGATCCGCCACTTCGAAGACATGCGGCATGTTGTGCGAGATGAGCACGATCGGAAGGCCGCGCGAGCGCACGTCGAGGATGAGCTCCAGCACGCGGCGGCTCTCCTTGACGCCCAGCGCCGCCGTCGGCTCGTCGAGAATGACGAGCTTGGAGCCGAAGGCGGCGGCCCGCGCGACGGCCACGCCCTGCCGCTGGCCACCCGAGAGGGTTTCCACCGCCTGGTTGATGTTCTGGATGGTCATCAGGCCCAGCTCGGAGAGCTTGTCGCGCGAGAACTTCTCCATGGCCGGCTTGTCGAGCATGCGGAACACCGAGCCGAGGATGCCGGGTTTGCGAATCTCGCGACCCAAGAACATATTGTCGGCGATCGAGAGCGCCGGCGAAACGGCGAGGTTCTGATAGACCGTTTCGATACCGGCCTTCTGCGCCTCGATCGGCGACTTGAAGCTGACCAGCTGCCCATCGAGCCGGATTTCGCCTTCGTCGGGACGGACGGCGCCGGAGATCGCCTTGATCAGCGAGGACTTGCCGGCGCCGTTGTCGCCAATGACGGCCAGGATCTCGCCCTTGTGCAGGTCGAAATCGGCATGGTCGAGCGCGGTGACGCGGCCATAGCGCTTGACGAGCTTGCGCGCGGTGAGGATGGGGGCTTCGGAATAGGAGGGCGTGACCATCAGCCGGCTACCTTTCTGATCCACTGGTCGATTGCAACGGCGGCGATGATGAGGACGCCGATCATGAGATAGGTCCACTGCGGGTCGGTGCCGATGAGGCGCAGGCCGAGCTGGAAGACACCGACGATCAGCGCCCCGAACAGCATGCCCATGATGGAGCCGCGGCCGCCGAAGAGCGAGATGCCGCCGATTACCACGGCCGTGATGGATTCGATGTTGGCGAACTGGCCCGCGGTCGGCGAGACGGAGCCGATGCGCCCGATCAGCGCCCAGCCGGCCAGCGCGCAGATGATGCCGGAAAGCGTGTAGACGGACATCAGCATGCGCTTGACATTGACGCCAGCAAGCTCGGCCGCGACCGGATCATCGCCCACCGCGTAGAGATGGCGGCCCCAGGCGGTCTTGTTCAGCACATACCAGAGCAGGATGACGAGCAGGAACATGGCGACGACGCCATAGGTGAAGACCGCGCCGCCGATGCGGAAATTCTCGCCGAACAGCTTGAGCAGAGGCGCGGTGGCCTCGATGTCCTGGCTGCGGATGGTTTCGTTGGCGGAATAGAGGAAGTTCGAGGCCAGGATGATCTGCCACATGCCGAGCGTGACGATGAAGGGCGGCAGCTTCATCTTGGAGACGAGCCAGCCGTTGATCGCCCCGCAAAGGGCCCCGACGCCGAAGCCGCAGAGGATCGCAAGCTCGGCCGGAAAGCCGTAGCGGAAGACGAACTGGCCCATGATGACCGAGGAGAGCACCATGATGGCGCCGACCGAAAGGTCGATGCCGGCCGTCATGATGACCAGCGTCTGGGCGGCGCCGACGATGCCGGTGATTGCCACCTGCTGCAGGATCAGCGTCATGGAGAAGGCGGAGAAGAATTTGCTGCCGAGAACCGACCCGAAGATGATCAGCGACAGGACCAGCACGATCAGCGGCACGGCGGAGGGCCGCGAGTGCAGGAAGTGCTGGAAATGCTGCAGGGCGCTCTTCTGATTGGTATCGAAGGATGCCACCTGTTTGGAACTGCCGGACAGGACCGTTTCGAAGTCCTGCGGCGCGCGCCCCGGCGTTCCCGGTGCTGTCGCTGCTGCTGTTGGCTCGCTCATGTCATTCGCCTCCCTTGCGCCACGGCCGCGCTGTTGCGCGCTGGCCGGGTCCGGAGCGCTGCCCATCGCTGAGGATGAGGATTGGCTCCACGCTTCGATCGATGCTGCAGCGCTTCATCGCGGCCGGGCCGGCCACGGCGGTTCTGCAGGCAGTCCCCGGATCGCGGCGAAGCGTCGGGGGATAGGTTTGAAGAGGATCAAAGGAAGGGCGGCCGAAGCCGCCCTTCGAACGGGGGGTGCCCGTCGGGACTGCCGATCAGCCCCAGCACTTGTCCTTGCCGGCCTTCACGTCGATCGATTCGACGCCAGCGGCGGGCTTGGCGGTGACGAGCGCGACGCCCGTGTCGAAGAAGGTCTTGCCGGGGGTCGGCTGCGGCTTCTCGCCGGTATCGGCGAACTTCTTAATCGCCTCGACGCCGAGCGCGGCCATCTGCAGCGGATACTGCTGCGAGGTGGCGCCGATCACGCCGTCCTCGACGTTCTTGACACCCGGGCAACCGCCGTCGACCGACACGATCAGCACGTCTTTCTCGCGGCCGACGGCCTTGAGCGCTTCATAGGCGCCGGCTGCGGCCGGCTCGTTGATCGTGTGAACGACGTTGATGGTCGGATCCTTCTGAAGAAGGTTCTCCATGGCGGTGCGGCCGCCTTCTTCGTTGCCGTTGGTGATGTCGTGGCCGACGATGCGCGGATCATCCTCGTCGCCGATCTTGTTCGGGTCCTTCGGGTCGATGCCGAAGCCGATCATGAAGCCCTGGTCGCGCAGAACGTCGACGGTCGGCTGCGAGGGGGTGAGGTCGAGGAAGGCAACCTTGGCATCCTTGGCGGCATCGCCAAGCGTGGCGGCAGCCCACTGGCCGATCAGCTTGCCGGCCAGCAGGTTGTCGGTCGCAAAGGTGGCATCGGCGCTGTCGGCCGGCGTCAGAGGCGTGTCGAGCGCGATGACCAGCAGGCCGGCATCGCGAGCCTTCTTGATGGTCGGCACGATGCCGGTGGTGTCGGACGCGGCAATCAGGATGCCCTTGGCGCCATCGGCGATGCAGGTTTCAACGGCAGCGACCTGGCTTTCGGAATCGCCGTCGATCTTGCCGGCATAGGACTTCAGCGAAACGCCGAGTTCCTTGGCCTTGGCTTCAGCACCTTCCTTCATCTTGACGAAGAAAGGGTTGGTGTCGGTCTTGGTGATCAGGCAGGCCGAAACGTCGGCAGCCTGGGCCGGAGCAGCGAAAACGACGCCAAGCGCCAGCGCGCCGAGACCGGCGGGAATCAAAGACTTCATGGATATCCTCCCAAGGATCAAAACGGGTCCGGCAGCGCCGAACCTTTCTGGCCAACGCGGCGGCTCTGGCATCCCTCCATTGAGCCACCGTGTCTCCGTTAGCGAGGAAACACATTCCGGAACGGCCTGTCAATAAATAAATCAAGTTGAATTATTAAAAATCCATGGCATGCTCTGCCCAAGCCCTGTGCAGAGCGCCTTGTTTGGGAGCAGCGCGGCCAGGTGCGGCCCGGCAGCCATGCCGCGGCGGGAGGAGAGCATGGTCCATTTCAGCGCAGCGGATGGGGGGATCCCTCTTCCGGATGTGGTCGATCCCGCCGGGGGAGCGAACCAGACCCGCGTGCGCGCACACAATGAGCGGCTGGTCATGTCGCTGGTCCGCCGGCATGGTGGGCTGTCGAAGGCGGAGATCGCCCGGCGCTCCGGCCTTTCCGCCCAGACCGTATCGGTGATCATGCGCGGGCTGGAAGGGGACGACCTGCTCATCCGCGGCGAGCCGGTCCGCGGGCGCGTCGGCCAGCCTTCCGTCCCGATGATGCTCAATCCGGATGCGGTCTACTCCTTCGGCGTCAAGATCGGCCGGCGCAGCGCGGATCTGGTGCTGATGGATTTCGTCGGGGCGATCCGCCTGAACCTGCACCAGCCCTATCCCTACCCCGACCCGGATGCGATCCTCGCCTTCATCCTCGACGGGATTGGCAAGATCGAGCGCATGCTGACGCCGCTGCAGCGGGCGCGCATCGCCGGCATCGGCATTGCCACGCCCTTCGAGCTGTGGAACTGGGCGGCGGAGGTGGGGGCGCCGGCGGCGGCCATGGAACGCTGGCGCGCCTTCGACCTGTCGGCGGAGCTTGCCGCCCGCACCCGCCATCCGATCCATGTGCAGAACGATGCGACCAGCGCCTGCGGCGCCGAGCTGGTCTTCGGCGTCGGCGCCAGCTATCCGGATTTCATCTATTTCTACATCGGCTCCTTCATCGGCGGCGGCATCGTGCTCAACTCGGCGCTGTTTTCCGGGCGTACCGGAACGGCGGGCGCGCTCGGGCCCCTGCAGGTTCCGGGTCCAGATGGCGGCACGACGCCGCTCCTCAAGGTCGCCTCGATCTTCGTTCTGGAGAACATGCTGAAGGCCGCCGGCATCGACCCGCGCCCGCTCTACTACTCGGCAGACGAGTGGATCGATTTCGGCCCGCCGCTGACGGCCTGGATCGACAGTACGGCCTCCGCGCTTGCCCGTGCCGTCATTTCCGCCGCCTCGATCATCGATTTCGGCGCGGCGGTTATCGATGGCGGCTTTCCGGGCTGGGTGCGCGCGCGAATCGTGGCCGCCACGCGCAATGCCGTCCAGGATCTCGACCTGCAGGGCGTCATCGTGCCCGATATCATCGAGGGCGCGGTCGGATCCGAGGCGCGCGCCATCGGCGGGGCCAGCCTGCCGCTGTTTTCCCGCTATCTTCTCGACACATCCATTCTCTTCAAGGATCCTGACTGATGCTGAAAGGTTTGAACCCCATTCTGAGCCCGGAGCTGCTTTCGACCCTGCGCGCCATGGGCCATGGGGACGAGATTGCCATCGTCGACGGCAATTATCCGGGGCTCGAACACGGACGGCGCCTGATCCGCCTCGATGGTCACGGGATCGTGCCGGTGGTGGATGCGATCCTCAGCGTACTGCCGATCGACGATTTCGTGCCGGCGGCCATCTTCCGTGCCACGGTGAAGCATGATCGAGACCTGCTCGATCCCGTGCATGAGGACATGATCGCCTGCTGCGCGCGGCACGAACCGGAGCGCCCGGTGGTGCCGCTGGTCGGCGCCGAATTCTATGAGCGGGTGCGCGCCGCCCACACCGTGGTCCAGACCAGCGAGCCGCGCCTTTACGGCAACCTGATCCTGCGCAAGGGCGTCATCTACCCATAAGGACGGCAGTCCGAGACAAAGGAAAACCCCCGCCGGACCTCGGTCCCGCGGGGGTTCTTACATGTCCTGGGAGGGACAGGGAACAGATCAGGCGCGACGGGCGTCGACCGAAAGCGTGCTCGGACCGAAGGCTGCCAGAACCAGGAAACCACCGGCCATGGCGAGGTTCTTCTGGAAGTTGATCATCTGGCCCATGTCAGCAAAATCGGCATGAGCGATGAAAGCGGTGGCAACGCAGAAGACCGCCAGCAGATAGGAGGTCGGACGGGTAAGGAAACCGGCAAGGATGAAGAGGCCGCCGACCAGCTCGACGAGCGACACGATCACCGCGGTAACCATCGGGACCGGAAGGCCCATGGAGCCGAAATAGCCGGCGGTACCGCCAAGATTGGTGATCTTGCTAAAGCCGGCAAGGATGAAGATGATGGACAGAAGAATGCGGCCGATCAGAACGATAAGGGGCTGCGACATGGATGTGGGCTCCGCTGTGACGAGTTCGATAGGAGCTGTGTAGCAGCAAAGCCGAAGCTGCGAAGCCAAGCGCTTACGCGACACTTTGTTCAAGGTAAGTGAACGATGTCGCCTTGCTGTCAACCTGCCAGGTCGCAACAAGCAACGGGGTTGACGCCGTCGAGGAGGGAAAGAGATGAGCGAGATCAACCGCAGCCCGGCCTTCTGGCGGTCCTTTTCGATTTTCGAGGAATTCGACACCGAAACGATCACGCTGCTTTCCGGCATTGCCACGCACCGCAAATGGCAGCAGGGCGCCATGATCTTCCAGCGCGGCGATGCGGGCCACGAGATGATCGCCGTCACCTCCGGTCGCATCAAGATCTCGCTCCTGACGCCGCAGGGACGCGAACTCCTTCTGCGCCATATCGAGCCCGGTTCGCTGTTCGGCGAAGTGGCGCTGCTTGACGGCAAGCACCGCTCCGCCGATGCCACCGCCCTGGTCGCGACGGAAGGCTATGTCATCGCCCGCAAACCGTTCCTCGACCTCATCACCCATCGCCCGCAAGCCGGCGAGGCGATCCTGCGTTATCTCTGCTCCATGCTGCGCGACACGACCGAGCGGCTGGAAACGATTGCGCTCTACGATCTCAACTCCCGCGTAGCCCGCTTCTTCTTGGCCACGCTGAAGCAGATCCACGGGACGGAGCTGCCTGAAAGCGCCAATCTGCGCCTGACGCTGAGCCAGGCCGATATTGCCGCTATTCTGGGCGCGAGCCGACCGAAGGTGAACCGCGCGATACTGACGCTCGAGGAAAACGGCGCGATCCACCGTCATGACGGTGTCATCACCTGCCATATCGGCTTGCTCCAAGCGTTCGCGGAGCCGGAGGAGGCTTGAGCACTGCCGGAACTCGTTGCACCCCTGTCCGGCATTAACCCTGCCGGCTCTCCTCCGCTTTCTCGGCTGTTTCCCGCGGAACAGTCGTGACTCTCGTTCGTTCGTAAGGTCGCATCACAGTGAAACGAGACTTACGACGATGAACCCGTCTTCTGCCCGCCGATTTGCCGCCGCTCTCCTGGTCGGCCTCCTGCCCAGCCTTTCCGCCCTTGCCGGCGACCGCGTGTACCACAGCCCGGCCGAACAATGCGATGCCGAGGCCGGCAGCGCCGCCGATGCCGCCCGCAATACGGCCTTCCCGCCGGTTTCTGCCGAGCAGATCCGCATCGGGGTGGCGCTCTCTGCCTGCCGCGAGGCCTACAAGCATGGCGGCACGCCGCGTTCTGCCTACCAGCTCTCCCGTGTGCTCGAGAAGGCGGGACAGCGCGAGCGCGCTGTGCCGATCCTCAAGGAAGCGGCGGATGCCGGTTACGCAGCCGCACAGGCCGAATTTGCGTCGATCGGCAACGGCACCGAACTTGCCCGCGAGGTCAGCCTGCTGACCAAGACGGCACGGCTGCGCTGATCAGCGGATCTGCCCGGCCTCCGGCCCCCAGGTATCGGTCAGCGCGAAGCCGTCGGCCAGCGGATCGAACGGGTCGAGCGCAACCTGATGCAAGCCGAAGGTCCAGCCGCGTCCCGAAATGGTGGGGATGATGGCCTTGCGCCCCGCCACCTCGGTTTCGCGCTCCAGCCCGACCTTGAACTCCGATCCGATGATCGAGCGCGAGGTGAAGACATCGCCGGGTTTGGCGAGGCCACGGGCATGCAGCGTCGCGAGATTGGCGGAGCTGCCCGTTCCGCAGGGCGAGCGGTCCACCCGTCCCGGCCACATGGTGGTGCAGGTGCGCACCGTGCCGTCCTCCTCGGTCTGGCGGAACATGACATAGGCGACGCCCGAAATTTCCGGGATCTCGGGATGAACCGTCGGGATCGTGCGGTTGACGAGCTCCTTGATGGCCATGCCGGCCTCGACCAGACGGCGGGCATTGGCCTTTTCGATCGTCGTGCCGATCTGGTGAACATCGACGAGCGCATAGAAGATGCCGCCGAAACACAGGTCGAGCGTGATGCGGCCCCAGTCCGGTGTGTCCAGCCCCACGTCCAGCGCCTCGACGAAGGATGGCACCATGGTCAGCGTCACCCGCTCGCAACGCCCGTCGCGGCAACTCGCCGTCGCCTTGACGAGACCGGCCGCCGTGTCGAGCATGACCACGGTTTCCGGCTCCTTCATCTCCACGATCCCGGATTCGAGCAGCGCCGTCGTGACACAGATGGAATTGGAGCCGGACATGGCATGGGCCTGATCGGCCTGCAGGATGATGAAGCCGGCATCGGCTTCGGGCCGCTTCGGCGGCACCAGAAGATTGACCGAGCCGATCGATGCGGCACGCGGCTCCAGGCACAGGAAGCGGCGCAGGCTGTCATCCACCGTGTTGATATGGTGCAGCTGCTCGGCGATGCTGTTGCCGGGGATCTTCGGCACGCCGCCGATCGCCACCTTGCCGATCTCGCCCTCGCAATGCACGTCGAGCAATTGGATCGTGCGCTTCCATCTCATGGCGGCTCTCCCTGGGCATGCCTCAAATTCCGGCGGCCATCGACCGCACCGCCGCCGTTGATAGCCCGGTCCGTCAGTCCTGCCTAGCCCACCAGAATCCCGCCAAGACAGCTTGCTCCGCGCGGGCCTTCGGCTAGTCTGGCGCCGGTTCGCCCACCTCCACTCCGTCAAAGATTCATCCGCCCGACATGATCGCGGCCTATGCCACGCTCAGCCCCTAATGATCGAAGCGCCATGACCAAGCTCATCCTGCTCACAGACCTGCATATGGTGCCCGAAGGGCATCGCATCATCGGGCTCGACCCCTACCAGCGGCTGGAGGCCGGCATCGACCACATCAACCGCCACCATGCGGATGCAGACCGGGTGGTGGTAACGGGCGACCTTGCGCATCATGGTGACGAGCCATCCTATCGCCGCTTGAAGACGCTGCTCGACCGGCTGGTGCCGCCGCTCTCCATCACCATCGGCAACCACGACCAGCGCCCGGTTTTCCAAAACGTCTTCGGCGACGCCGCGCGCGACGAGAACGGGTTCGTGCAGTCCGTCATCGACCTTCCCGATTGCCGATTGGTCGTTCTCGATTCCGTCGCGCTTGCGACCTATGGCAACCCGCATGACCACGCAGGCCTTCTCTGCCCGGCGCGGCTTGCCTTTCTCGAACGAAGCCTGGCGGAGGCGAATGGTCGCCCGGTGCTGCTTTTTCTTCACCATCCGCCGCATGAGACCGGCTTTTCCGGCATGGATGCGATTCGTCTTCGCAATGAGGACGCTTTCTATGCAGCCATCGAGCGGCAGGGCGGGGTGCGCCATATCTTTGCCGGTCATGTCCACCGCACCATTTCCGGCTCGCATCGCGGCATCGGCTTTTCCGTGTTCAAGAGCACGGTGCACCAGCAGCCGATGCCCTTCGACACGCCGGACACATCGCTCTCCGTCGACGAGCCGGCCGCCTATGGCATTGCGCTGGTGACGCGCGACGGCATTCTTGTTCATACAGAGGATTACGAGATCGCCGTTCGACACAATCTGCGTATCGCCTGACCGTGGGTTTTCGTGCTACAGGCCGGGCATGAGCCCAGCCGTGCCCGGTGATGATTTCGACTGCCAGACCTGCGGGGCCTGTTGCGCCTATTCGGCCGACTGGCCGCGCTTTTCCATGGAAAGCGACGCGGAGCTGGCGCTCATTCCAGAAGAGTTCGTTGCCGCCGACTTCAGCGGCATGCGCTGCGAGAACGACCGGTGTTCGGCGCTCGATGGCACGCTCGGCCAGCATGTGGGCTGCCGCATCTATGCCGTGCGCCCCCAGGTCTGCCGCACCTGCCTGCCCGGTGACGACGAATGCCTGACCGCGCGCCAGGCGCTCTCGACCCGCGTGCTTCTCTAGGATCGACCGAGCCTTTTCCGAATGGCCGCACGAAATGCGGCGTGATGGCGCCTAGACCATGAAAGATGCGGCGATCGGTCGATTTTTCCGGATGGCGATTCGGCAAGCTCCTCCTTATTTTTGCTGCATCACCATCCTCCCGCCAGGCCGGTTCGGCCTTGCGCCTCGAAAGGCCCGCTCATGAGCCCGCTGCAGACGAAGCCGATGCCTGTTTCCGCGCCGGAACCCTTTGCCGACTTCGCACCGCCGGTTGCCGAGCGCTCGGCCCTGCGGCGGGCCGTGACCGCCGCCTATCGGCGCAGCGAACCGGAGTGCCTCGCACCTCTGCTCTCCGCCGCCACCCTGCCGGATGCGCTGCGCCTGAAGGCGCGCGAAACGGCGCGCGGACTGATCACCGCACTGCGGGCCAAGCACAAGGGCTCGGGCGTCGAAGGGCTGGTGCATGAATATTCGCTGTCCAGCCAGGAGGGCGTGGCGCTGATGTGCCTGGCGGAGGCGCTGCTGCGCATTCCGGACATGGCGACCCGCGACGCGCTGATCCGCGATAAGATCGCCACCGGCGACTGGCGCGCCCATATCGGCGGCGGCCGCTCGCTCTTCGTCAATGCCGCCACCTGGGGTCTGGTCGTGACCGGCAAGCTGACCTCGACCGTCAACGACCGCAGCCTTTCAGCTGCGCTGACGCGGCTGATTGCGCGTGCCGGCGAGCCGGTGATCCGCCGCGGCGTCGACATGGCCATGCGCATGATGGGCGAGCAGTTCGTGACCGGCGAGACGATCGGCGAGGCCTTGAAGCGCGCCCGGCCGCTGGAGGCCCGCGGCTTCCGCTATTCCTACGACATGCTGGGCGAAGCGGCGACGACGGCCGCCGATGCCAGGCGCTACTATGCCGATTACGAGGCGGCGATCCACGCGATCGGCAAGGCCGCCAATGGCCGCGGCATCTATGAGGGCCCCGGCATTTCCATCAAGCTCTCTGCCCTGCATCCCCGCTACAGCCGCGCCCAAGCAGCGCGGGTGATGAGCGAGCTTCTTCCGCAGGTCAAGGCGCTGGCGCTGATCGCCAAGGGCTATGATATCGGCCTCAATATCGATGCCGAAGAGGCGGACCGGCTCGAGCTGTCGCTCGATTTGCTCGAATCGCTGCGGCTCGACCCTGCGCTGTCCGGCTGGAACGGCCTCGGCTTCGTGGTGCAGGCCTATGGCAAGCGCTGCCCCTTCGTGCTCGACGTCATCATCGATCTCGCCCGGCGCTCCGGCCACCGCATCATGGTGCGCCTCGTCAAGGGGGCCTATTGGGATGCCGAGATCAAGCGGGCGCAGCTCGACGGCCTCTCCGATTTCCCTGTCTTTACGCGCAAGCTCCACACCGACGTGTCCTACATCGCCTGCGCCCGCAAGCTGCTCGACGCCCGCGCGCTCGTCTTCCCGCAATTTGCGACGCACAATGCCCAGACGCTGGCGACGATCTATGAGCTGGCAGGACCGGACTTTACGGTTGGCGACTATGAGTTCCAGTGCCTGCACGGCATGGGCGAGCCGCTCTATGACGAGGTGGTCGGCACGGACAAGCTGAACCGGCCCTGCCGGATCTATGCCCCGGTCGGCACGCATGAAACGCTGCTTGCCTATCTCGTCCGCCGGCTTCTCGAAAACGGTGCCAATTCCTCCTTCGTCAACCGGATCGCCGATCCCGCCATTTCGGTGGATGAGCTGGTGGCCGATCCGGTGGAGCTTGTGCGCGCCATGCCGCAGCCGGGCGCCCCGCATGACAAGATCCGCCTCCCGCATGCGCTGTACGGCACGCGCAGGAACGCCGCCGGCCTCGACCTTACCAACGAAGACGCGCTGGCGAGCCTCTCGCAGTCCCTGAAGGGCAGCCTGTCCGAAGACTGGCGCTCTGCCGGTCCCAATGCCGCCGGCCCTGCCCGCCCGGTGCTGAACCCCGCCGATCACGGCGATGTCGTGGGTGACGTGGTCGAAGCAAGCGAGGAGGAGGCGCGCGCAGCCCTTGCCGTCGCCACCCGTGCCGCCGCCGGCTGGGCCGCGACGCCGGCGCAGGAGCGCGCCGCCTGCCTGCTGCGTGCCGCAGACCGGCTGGAGACCGACATGCCGCGCCTTCTCGGCCTCATCATCCGCGAGGCCGGAAAGTCCGCCGCCAATGCAATTTCCGAAGTGCGCGAGGCCGTCGATTTCCTGCGCTATTACGCCGAGCAGGCCGGCCGGACGCTCGGCCCCGGCCATGGCGCGCTGGGCCCGATCGTCTGCATCAGCCCATGGAACTTCCCGCTGGCCATTTTCACCGGCCAGGTGGCCGCCGCCTTGGTGGCCGGCAACCCGGTTCTGGCCAAGCCGGCCGAGGAGACGCCCCTGATCGCCGCCGAGGCCGTGCGCCAGCTGCATGCCGCCGGCGTGCCGAGCGACGTTCTGCAGCTTCTGCCGGGCGACGGCCGCGTCGGCGCCGCGCTCGTGGGGGCAGAGGGCGTCGCAGGTGTGATGTTTACCGGTTCGACCGAGGTGGCGCGGCTGATCCAGGCCCAGCTTGCAAGCCGCCTTTCACCCACCGGCCGGCCGATCCCGCTCATCGCGGAAACCGGTGGGCAGAACGCGATGATCGTCGATTCCTCGGCGCTTGCCGAACAGGTGGTCTTCGACGTCATCGCCTCCGCCTTCGACAGCGCCGGTCAGCGCTGCTCGGCATTGCGCGTGCTCTGCCTGCAGACCGACATCGCCGACCGGGTTCTCGCCATGCTCAAGGGCGCGCTGCAGGAACTCTCCATCGGCCGTACCGACCGGCTGAGCGTCGATATCGGCCCGGTGATCACGGCAGAGGCCCGGCAAACAATCGAGGCGCATGTCGCAGCCTTCGCGGCCCGGGGCGCCCGGGTTGACCGCCTTGCTCTGCCGCCCGAAACCGCCGCCGGCACCTTCGTCGCGCCGACCATCATCGAGATCGGCGCGCTGTCCGAGCTCAAGCGCGAGGTCTTCGGTCCGGTCCTGCATGTGCTGCGGTATGAACGGGCCGATCTCGACCGGCTGATCGACGATATCAATGCCACCGGCTATGGCCTGACCTTCGGGCTGCACACCCGCCTCGATGAAACGATTGCCCATGTGACGAGTCGGGTAAAGGCCGGAAACGTCTATGTGAACCGCAACGTCATCGGCGCGGTGGTCGGCGTCCAGCCCTTCGGGGGCCGGGGTCTTTCGGGAACCGGGCCGAAGGCGGGCGGTCCGCTCTATCTCGGCCGTCTGGTCGCCCGGCCGCCGGTGCCGCCGCAGGTGAGCTCGGTCCATACAGACCCCGCTTTGCTCGATTTCGCCAAATGGCTGGACGGACGCGGCGCACGGGCCGATGCGGAAGCCGCGCGCGAAACCGGCAGCCAGTCGGCACTCGGTCTGACGAGCGAGCTCGCCGGCCCGGTCGGCGAGCGCAACCTCTACGCCCTGCATCCGCGCGGCCGGATCCTGCTGAGGCCGCAAACGGTGACGGGGCTGACCCGGCAGATCGCCGCGGTTCTGGCGACCGGCAACAGTGCCGCGGTGGACCTCTCCGGCGTCGAAACCGGGGGGCGGGGTGAGATCGAGGCCTTCATCCGCGCCCTGCCGGCTTCCCTCTCTGCCCGGGCGGAGATCACGCGCGATGCCGCTGCCGCCGGGCCCTTCGCCGGCGCCCTGATCGAGGGAGAGGGAGAGACGGTCGTGGCGGCCACCACCGCGATTGCCGGCCTGCCTGGTCCGCTCGTTCTCGTGCAGGCAGCCGGCACGACGGCGTTGCGCGACGACCCGGATGCGATCTGCCTCAACTGGCTCCTGGAAGAGGTGTCCACCAGCATCAACACGGCCGCCGCCGGCGGCAATGCGAGCCTGATGTCGATCGGCTGAGGACACGCCGACGCAGACAGTCGACGCGGAAACGCTGGGCGGCCTGCTTGGTCGCCCGGTGGGCGGATCGCCCCTCTCTGCGGCGCTCGGGCAGAAGGGTTCTGGCGCGCTTGAGCGCCAGGCGCTATCACCGGCACATGTTGACGCTTGCCGCCCCGCATCGCTTTGCCCAGGAGATCCGCAAGAGCCGCTTTCTGGCTCTTGCCGCCCCGGTTGCCGACGAGGCCGAGGCGCGGGCTTTTCTTGGCTCCCGGTCGGACCCGGCGGCCAGCCATAATTGCTGGGCCTACAAGATCGGCCCGGTCGTTCGCGCCTTCGACGATGGCGAGCCTTCCGGCACGGCCGGTCGCCCGATCCTGCAGGCCATCGACGGCCAGGGGCTCGATGGCGTGGCGGTACTCGTCATCCGCTGGTTCGGAGGCATTCTGCTTGGCAGCGGCGGTCTGATGCGCGCCTATGGCGGAACCGCCGCCGCCTGCCTGCGCGAAGCGGAGAAGGACGAAAGGGTCGCCCGGGTCGAGGTGGAGATCATCTGTCTCTTTCCCGATCTCGCGCGGCTGAAGGCCCGGCTGATCCAGGCCGGCGTGCTGCTGACGGCAGAGACCTTCGATGCCGCCGGCGCAAGACTCACCGCTGCCCTGCCGGAGGCGGAGACGGAGCGGGTCGCCGTGCTCGTCGGAGACATGACCCGCGGCCGCGGCACGATGCGCCGAACCACGCTGCCAAGAGAGGCGTGAACGAAACGCGCGGATGCGTGCTCCTGAACGCGAGCGTCGAGGGAACAATCCTCCAAAGTTGCGCTTTCGCGCCTATCTGCATCTTTAGGATTGAGCCGTGCCCGACCCCTTCCACCTTGCCCGCTTCATCGAAGCCCAGCGCGGCGTTTACGAAACAGCGCTGGCCGAACTCCGATCCGGCGTGAAGCGCAGCCATTGGATGTGGTTCATCTTTCCGCAGATCAAGGGGCTTGGACGCTCGTCGACGGCGCAGCATTTCGCGCTCTCCGGCCTTGCCGAGGCACAGGCCTATCTGGCGCACCCAACCCTGTCCGGCCGCCTGCTTGCCTGCACGGACGCAGTCACGGCCCTGCCGGGCAGGCCCACGGCGCGGGACATCTTCTCAACCCCCGATGATCTGAAGTTCCGCTCGTCCATGACCCTGTTTGCGGAAGCGGCGGATGATCCGGCTCCCTTCGAGGCGGCGCTCCACCGCTATTTCGCCGGCGAAAAGGATCCGCTGACGCTGGATCTCCTCGACGCTTCCTGACAGAGAGCGCCCGCTCGCCGGCGCGCGCCCCTTTTCAAAAGGGCGCCCTTCCGATCATAGTCCCTAAAACAGAGACTCACGATCGATGGCGGGAAAGATGCAACAGCGGGAAGAGTATGGCCTTGATGCACCGGGTGTCCTGCGTCGGCTTGTCCTGATCGGCCTGGCGTTGGGGCTGGCCGGGCTCGCGGCACTGGACCGCTTGCCACTCCTCGGCCTCTCCCTCCTGCCAGCCGGTCTTGTCTGTCTTGCGATGGCGGGGTGGATGCTGGCCTCCAGCCTCTGGCTGAAACGCCGCCTGGTCCAGACCCTGCTCAACCAGCGCATCTGGCGCGGCGATGAGACCATTCTCGATATCGGCAGCGGCCGCGGTCTTGCAGCCGTCAATGCCGCCCGACGTGCCCCTGCAGGCCATGTGCATGCGCTCGACCTCTGGCAGAGCGCCGACCTCAGCGGCAACGGACCGGAGGGCCTGCGGCGCAATGCCGAGATCGCCGGCGTGGCCGGGCGGCTGACGATCGACACCGGCGATGCACGCTCCCTTCCCTATGGCGATCAGCGCTTCGATGTTGTTCTCTCCATGACCGCGCTTCACAACATCGATACGGCGGAAGGCCGCGCGCAGGCGATCGTCGAGCTCTTGCGTGTCACTCGCCCGGGCGGCCAGATCCTGCTGTTCGACATTGGATATGCGCCCGCCTATCGCAGGCAGCTGTCGACGCTTGGGGCGCGCGATGTCATGCTGTCGCGTCCGGTTTTCCTATGGGGAATCGCCGGCCACAGGCTTTCCGCCTTCAAGCCCGCCGAAGACTGAGGAAAGCGCGGCGCGACGCCGCCGCACGCGGGATGCTGAACCCAGGAAGCGCCCCCGGCTGATCGCGCTTGGGAACCAAGGTCCGGACCATCCGTTCTCTGCGCTCTGCCGGGCGAACGATCTCGGCCGTCTCATCGCAAGGAGATGCAGAATGGAAAACAACATCTGGCTTTTCGCCACCGCCGGCGGCGCTCTCATTCTCGGCCTCGCCATCGCCTATGGCATCATGGCACGCCGACGCCTGAGCGGCGTTGAGAAGGCCATGCAGAAGCGCCGGGTCGAGGAACTCTACGACAAGCGCTGAGACGGCGGACCCGCCCGCCGGTTGACAGAACAGACTTACCCACGGCAATGAACACTTACGTTAGTGATCATTAACGGCTGCCGGGTCCATCCGGCGCCGTTCAGCCGTGCGGGGAATGCCCATGAACGACGTCCTCAGCGCCTCCGGGGGCGTCAAGCAGGTCATATGCATCAACTGGGGCACGAAATACGGCGCCAAGTTCATAAATCGGCTCTATGGCATGGTGGCGCGCAACATCACGCCGCCCTTCACCTTCACCTGCTTCACCGACACGCGGGACGGGCTGAACCCGAACATCCTGTGCGAAGATCTCCCGCCCCTGGCCGTCAGCGCCATGCCGGTCAACACGCCGGGCATCTGGAACAAGGCGCGCCTCTGGGGCCCGAAACTCGGTAGCCTGAAGGGGCCGGTTCTGTTTCTCGACCTCGACCTCGTCATCGTGCGCTCGCTCGACGCCTTCTTTGAGGTCGGATCGGCCGAGGATGTGGTGATGACGCGCAACCAGACGACGCCGTTCGAAAAGCTCGGTCAGACCTCGCTCTACCGCTTCCCGGTCGGCAAGCTCTTGCCGCTGCAGGAGGCCTTCTGCGCCAATCCGCAAGGCATCGCCGACCAGTACCGGTTCGAGCAGCGCTTCGTGACCAAGAATGCGCCGGGCGGCCCGCGCTTTTATCCGCGCCGCTGGGTCCTGCATTTCCGCCAGGACTGCCGCCAGCCGCTGCCGCTCAACTATCTCTTCGCCCCGAAACTGCCGAAAGACGCCCGCGTCGTCATCTTCCCCCGCACGCTGCGCCCGGAAAATGCGATTCTCGGCAAATTCTACAACAACGGCGCAACCACGATCCGCGACCATCTGGCCCGCACCTTCGACAAGACCCGCCGCAAATCCAGCGACACCCCCTTCTCCCACCTGCGCCACTACATCAAGCCGACGAAATGGGTGGAAGACAACTGGCGGGAGTGAGCGCCCGGGCGAAGGCCGGGCTTGGCGGTCTGGGATTTGTAGGAAAAGAGGACAACCGAGCTGGGCTCAATCAAGCCTGAAAACGATCCGGCTTCGCCGTCCGTTCGGCATCATCACTGCTTGGAGGAGAAATGGCGCACCCGAAGAGATTCGAACTCCTGACCCCCAGATTCGTAGTCTGGTGCTCTATCCAGCTGAGCTACGGGTGCGTGTTGCAGCGGCGTTTGCTGCGTTGGGCGGTTCTCTAAAGGGTGGTTGGGGGGAATGCAAGCCTCTTTCGGCGGCTTGGCCAAAAAAACCGGGAGGGGGCATGGGCGATACAGGCAGCGGAGGGCGCAAAGCCCGATCCGGCAAGGGTTTCGGGCTCGCGCATTTTTGTGCGGCTTAGGGATGCTGCAGCGAGCGGAAGGCGTCCAGCGGAACGGGGCGGTCGGGAAGTTCGATGCGGAAGAGCGTGCCGGGCGTCGGCTTTTCCACGAGCGCGATCGTGCCGCCATGGGCGAGCACCAGTTCGCGCGCAATGGCCAGGCCGAGACCGGTGCCGCCGGACCGTGCGGAGCCGCGAAAGGCCGCGAAAAGGTTTTCCCGCGCCTTGGCGGGCATGCCGGGACCATTGTCGTCGATGGTGATCGAGACGACGCTGCCGGTGCGCAGGGCCGTGACGGTCAGCACCTTGCCCGCCTCAGGCTCCCCGGCCTCCAGCGTCAGCGCCTGGACCGCGTTGCGGCAGAGATTGTGCACCACGCGGAAGAGCTGCTCGCTGTCGGCATCGATGGCCAGCTCCTCGGGAACGGCGACGCGAACTTCGATTCCCGCCTTCGGATCGACCGCCAGAACCTCCAGCACGTCGGCCACCAGCGGCTTGAGCGGCAGGAAGCGGCGGCGCGGCTCGGCTTCCGTGGTGCGGCCATAGGAGAGCACCTCGCGCGTATAGCCTACCGCCCGGTCGATGGTGCGCAACAGCGTCGGGGCGAAGCGCTTGACCACCGGGTCGTCCACATCGGCCAGCCGGTCGGAGATCAGCTGGGCGGAGGAGAGGATGTTGCGCATGTCGTGATTGATCTTGGACACGGCAAGCCCGAGATCGGCGAGGTTCTTCTGCTGCTTCAGCGTTCGCTGCAACTGACGCTGCATATCCGCCAGATGCCGGCCGGCCACCGAGAGTTCGTCGTCGCCCGACTGCGGGATCATCACCCGCGTGGGATCGGCGGGGTCGGCGGCGAAGGCGCGCATATTGGCGGTCATGCGCCGGATCGGCAGGATCATCACCCGGTTGATGACGAGAAAGATGAGGCCCGCGGTAAACAGCGAAATGCCGATCGAGACGATGAAGACATTGCGGGCATAGGTCAGCATCGCCTTGCGCAAGCTGCGGTCTTCCATCACGAGCTCGATGATCGTGTCGCTCTCGCCGATCGGCCCGTAGAAGCGGATGGTCCGATTGCCGCCGAAGAGGAGCGTGTCGAAGGCATCGCGGATCTCGGCAAGCGGCGAGACGGCGGCAATGTCATATTGCGCATCCACCTCCGGCGGAACGTCGATGGCGGCGATCAGCCGGGCTTCCTCGGCGCGGCGCAGCGCGATCGCCTTGGTGCCGGTGGCGATCAGCGTATCCTCGCGCACCGGGCCGGAGAGCTGCATGTTCTGCAGGCCATCCACCACCACCGCAGCGGCCGCGGCGGTGTTCAGCCGGTCCTGCATCCAGCGTACCCGCATCATCGCGACGGAGGGAACGAAGATCAGGACTTCGGCGATCATGACGAAGAGAACGGTGAGAAGCAGAAGACGGCCGGACAGGCTTGCGAAAAAGCCGGTGCGCGGCTCGGCCTCGCCCAGAACAGTCTCTTCGCCCGCTTCGATCGTCATTCCCGCCTTGCCTTCGCGGCGACGCACCGCGCAACACCGGCCCTTATCATAGGACAGGCGAACGGAATGTCCAAGGCGAGCACGGCCTCGACCCCGCCGGCAAGGCGCGGGAGCGAGGCATTCGCGATGATCGCGCATAGAGATCTGCCGGCGGGAGTAGATTTGAACTCCCGCCCGGCAGGCTCTGCCTTAGAACTCTTCCCAATTGTCGGCCGAGGCGGCCGCGGCCGGCGCGGCGAAGGCGCGCGCGACATTGCCGACCATGGCGCGCGCGGGGGAAGCGACCGGACGCGCGGTGGCGACGGATGCGGGTGCCGGACGACGACCGGGCGCAGGCCGCGCGGCGGGCTGTGCCGCCCTTAAGACAGGGGCCATGGCCGGAGCGGATGCCCGCGGTGCGCCGCCGGCGGCCGCGACCGCGCCGAGATTGAACCGGCCGATCATCCGGGCGAGATTGTCCGCTTCGGAGGAGAGCTTGTGGGTGGCGGCATTGGCCTCTTCCACCATGGCGGCGTTCTGCTGGGTCACCTGGTCCATCTGGTTGACGGCGCTGCTGACCTCGGCAAGGCCCGTCGCCTGTTCGCGCGCGGCGGTGGCGATCGAGTGGATGTGGTCGTTGATAGCGAGGATGCGGGTCTCGATCTCGGACAGCGCGCTGCCGGTCTGCTGCACCAGCGTCACGCCGGTTGCCACCTCCGTTCCGGACTTGGCGATCAGCGCCTTGATATCCTTGGCCGCGCTGGCGGCCCGCTGGGCAAGCTCACGCACCTCCTGCGCGACGACGGCAAAGCCCTTGCCGGCCTCGCCGGCACGCGCGGCTTCGACACCGGCATTCAGTGCCAGAAGGTTGGTCTGGAAGGCGATCTCGTCGATAACGCCGATGATGCTCGAGATCTGGCTGGAGGCCTGCTCGATGCGGCCCATGGCGTCGACGGCGCTGCGCACCACCGTGCCCGACTGGGCGGCCGCTTCCTTGGCCTCCGTCACCATCACCGTCGCTTCCTGGGCCCGATCGGTAGAAGTGCGCACGGCGACGGTGATTTCGTCGAGTGCAGCGGCCGTCTGTTCCAGCGAGGCAGCCTGCTGTTCGGTGCGACGGGCAAGATCGTCGGCCGCGCTGCGCAGCTCGCCGGAATTGCCGTTGATGTCGTGGGTGGTGGCCCGCACTTCGGAAAGGGTCGTGCGGAGCGTCTTCACCGTTTCGTTGACATTGGTCTGCAGCTCGCCGAAGGCACCGCGGAACTCGCCGGTCATCGCGCCGGTCAGATCGCCGTTCGAAAGACCGGCGATGACGCGGCGGGTCTCCTCCACGCCGGCGTTCACGCCGGACAGAAGCTGGTTGACGCTTTCGGCGAAACGATTGAGCGCCGGATCGCCATAATCACGCGTAATCCGGTGCGAGAAATCGCCGGCGGCCGCGGCCTGGACCACTTCGGCAATCGAGGTTTGCAGCTCGGCGGAGCGCGCACGCAGGGCCCCCTCCTCGCTGTTCAGCCGTTCGACGGCCTGGGCATTGCGCTTGAACACCTCGACGGCGCGCGCCATTTCGCCGATTTCGTCGGCACGGGCAGCCATCGGGATCTCGGTCTCGAGTTCGCCGTCGGACAGCTTGGTCATCACGCCGGTCAGCGCGCTGATCGGGTGGCTGAGCTGGCGCACGGCGACCGTGAGCGCAACGCCGAGGCCGATTGCCAGGCCGATCAGGGCCGTGGCGGCAATCAGCAGGCTCATCTGGTGGCTGATGCCGGCCACTTCGGCACGGATCGCCTCCAGCCGTTCGCGGTCGGCCGAAACGAGCGCGTCGATCTCCCCTTGGAAGGCCTTGCGGTTGGCACGGTTCTCGTCCGTATTGCCCTGCTGGTTGGCCGCCTGCGGCGACACCTCGCGGGCAAGACGGGCGGTCTCGCTGCGGAAGGTGCGGAATTCGGCCGCGCGCTTGGCGACGGCATTGAAGCTCTCGGCTTCTTCCGCCGGCACGAGCGGACGCCAGGCTTCAAGCAGGGAATCGATCTTGGCGAGGTTGTCGACAATGCCCTTGGCGAAAGGCTCGGCTTTCTCCAGCGTTGGAGCCGCATAGGTGCCGCGCGCTTCCATGACGACGGCGGTCACCAACCTGTTCAGCCGCTCGCCATTATAGGCGCGGTCGGCTGCATTCTCATAGGCCTCGAGGCGGCTGTCATACCGCGCGACGACGGCCAGCGCCATGACCACAACCACCATCGTCACCGCCCCCATGGCACCGACGATCAGACCGATCTTTCCACGAATTTTCATTACGACTTACCCCTGCACTCCCCAGAGCCGGCGCTGTGCCGACATCTGGACCCTAGGGGCCAATATTTAAGAAACCACAGCATAAGCCGCGGCTTTGTGCGTGATAGCTTTCCGATGTCTGATTCTGACGCAGACCGGGGACGGGCGGCCATGCTTCCAAGCCGCCGCGATTGACTTTTGCGGTTTACATCTTATAAGCCGCCGCACGTCCGGGTGAGCGACAGCTCGCCGGCTTGGCCGTGCCGGACACCCACGCTCCCTTGCTGTTACAGCAAATCCAAGAAGGGCCGCACACCGCGGTATTAAATAAATGTCGAAGCGTACCTATCAACCCTCCAAGCTTGTTCGCAAGCGCCGCCACGGTTTCCGTGCGCGTATCGCCACCAAGGGCGGCCGCAAGGTCATCCAGGCTCGCCGCGCCCGCGGCCGCGCCCGTCTCTCGGCTTGAGCCGGTCTCCCGCTTCTGCGGGGTGGCGGCCTTCGCGCCGCCTGAAACCGCCAAGAGAGACTTCTGACGCATGACGTCTGGCGACCCACGAAACACTGCCGGGCGGCTGAAAAGCCGGCCGCAGTTCCTTGCCGTCCGCGAGGGCGAACGGCGGAAGGGGGCAACCTTTCTGCTGGAAGTGCTCGATCGCGGAGAGGCCGATGCCGCGCCCCGTGTCGGCTTTACCGTGACGAAGAAGCACGGCAACGCGGTGGAACGAAACCGCATGCGGCGGCGCCTGCGCGAGGCCGTGCGGCTGAAGGCTGCAACGGCGATGAAAGCCGGGCATGATTATGTCATCGTTGCCCGCCGTGATGTGCTTGGCATTCCCTTTGAGACTCTCACCGGCCAGCTGATCGCGCGGATCGAAGGCCGGCGTGGCGATGGCAGGCCGAAAGCGCCTGCGCCCGAAAGACCCGAAAACGAGGTCGGCCCCGGCCGAAAGACCGGCTCCAGGAAAGAATGATGGACAAAAACCGCAACTACTTCATCGCCATCGGCGTGTCGGTGCTCATTCTGATCGCCTGGCAGTTCCTCTACATCAATCCGAAAATGGAAGCCGAGCGGCTGGCCCAGCAGGCGCGCCAGACCGAACAGAGCCAGCAGGCCGCCAATGGCGGCCAGCAGCAGGGCACGCCCGCCGCTTCCGGCCAGGCGCCCGCCTCCGGCCAGGCGTCCGCTCCGGGCGCGGTGCCGCAGACGGCGGCAAGCCGCGACCAGGCGATCGCCCAATCGGCGCGCGTACCGATCGACACGGAAGCCCTCGCCGGCTCGATCAATCTGACCGGTGGCCGCCTCGATGACCTGAAGCTCAAGGAATATCACGAGACGGTCGATCCGAAGAGCCCGATCATCACGCTCTTCAGCCCGGCAGAAACCCAGGACGGCTACTTCACCGAACTCGGCTATATCGGCGACGCCACTACCGGCACGGTTCCCGGGCCGCAGACGGTGTGGACCGCGACCGACGGCGCGACGCTGACCAGCCAAACGCCGGTGACGCTGACCTATACGAACGAGAAGGGCCTGAACTTCACGCGCGTCATCTCGGTCGACGACCACTTCATGTTCAAGGTCGAAGATACGATCGCCAACGCCTCCGGCGCGGCCGTGTCGCTGTCGCCCTATGGCCGCGTCACCCGCTTCAACAAGCCGGCCACCCCGTCGGTCTATGTCCTGCATGAAGGCTTCATCGGCGTAATCGGCGAGCATGGCCTGCAGGAGCTTGCCTATGGCAAGGTTGAAGACGCCGCACCGCGCGAACCCGGCAAGGCGACCGGCGGCTGGCTCGGCATCACCGACAAATACTGGGCCGCTGCCATCGTGCCTCCGCAGGCCGGCGCCTACGATACCCGTTTTGCCCATTTCACCGACGGCCGTCCGCGCTATCAGGCCGACTTCCGCCAGGACGTCGTGACCGTCGATCCCGGCCAGTCCGTCAAGCGGGACACGCTGGTCTTCGCCGGTGCCAAGCAGGTACCGCTCGTCGATGGCTACGAGGCAAGCTACAACATTCCCCAATTCGACCTGCTGATCGATTGGGGCTGGTTCTACTTCATCACCAAGCCGATGTTTAAGCTGATGGATTTCTTCTTCCGCTTCTTCGGCAACTTCGGCGTGGCGATCCTGCTCACCACCATCGTCGTCAAGGCGCTCTTCTTCCCGCTGGCCAGCAAGCAATATGCCTCCATGGCCAATATGAAGAAGGTTCAGCCGAAGATGGAGGAGCTGAAGAAGAAGTTTGGCGACGACCGGATGGGCCTGCAGCAGGCGATGATGCAGCTCTACAAGGACGAGAAGATCAATCCGGTGGCCGGCTGCTGGCCGATCCTCCTGCAAATCCCGGTGTTCTTCGCGCTCTACAAGGTGATCTATGTCACCATCGAAATGCGCCACGCGCCCTTCTTCGGCTGGATCCAGGACCTCTCCGCCCCCGATCCGACCTCGCTCTTCAACCTGTTCGGCCTGCTGCCCTTCGCTGTGCCGCACGCGCTGATGATCGGCGTCTGGCCGCTGGTCATGGGTGTCACCATGTTCCTGCAGATGCGCATGAACCCGACGCCGCCGGACCCGACCCAGGCGATGCTGTTCACCTGGATGCCGGTCGTCTTCACCTTCATGCTGGCAAGCTTCCCCGCGGGTCTGGTGATCTACTGGGCGTGGAACAACACGCTGTCGATCATCCAGCAGGCCTTCATCATGAAGCGCCACGGCGCCAAGATCGAGCTCTTCGACAATTTGAAGGGCCTGTTCTCGCGAAAGCCGAAACCGGCGGAATAGACCGCTTTCGTCCCGTCGCATGTGGGACTAAGAACGATACGCGATCGCGCCCCGGGCCATGCGCCCGGGGTTTTCGTTTCAGGACCGGCTCGAGGATGACGCCATGACCGACCCCGTTTCCCCCGTCGAAAAGCCGCTCTTCGGCCACCCCTGGATCTTTATCCGCGGCGTGCCGTCGATGAAGTTCCTCCCGCCGGAAGGCCCCTTCGAGGTGGCCTTTGCCGGGCGCTCCAATGTCGGGAAATCGTCGCTGATCAATGCGCTGGTCGGACAAAAGGGCCTGGCACGCACATCCAACACGCCCGGCCGCACGCAGGAACTCAATTATTTCGTGCCCGATGGCTATTCCGGGGAAGGCACGGACCTGCCGCCGATGGCCCTGGTCGACATGCCGGGCTACGGCTATGCCCAGGCACCGAAGGCGCAGGTGGATGCCTGGACGAAGCTCGTCTTTGAGTATCTGCGCGGCCGCGCCACGCTGAAGCGCGTCTATGTGCTGATCGACAGCCGCCATGGGCTGAAGAGCAATGACGACGAGGTGCTCTCTCTCCTCGACAAGGCGGCCGTTTCCTACCAGATCGTGCTGACGAAGACCGACAAGATCAAGGCCGGCGCCGTGCCGCATCTCGTCGCCGACACGCTGGAGAAGATCCGCAAGCGCCCGGCCGCCTTCCCCGAGGTGATCGCCACCTCCTCGGAAAAGGGCGCCGGGCTCGAAGAGCTTCGCACCGCCATCCTGACCACGATCGGGCACTGAGCCTGGGCCAGGGGATCAGGCCGGCGTTTCGCCGGGCCTGAAGGTCAGGATCTCGCCATTGATGCAGTGGCGCATGCCGGTCGGCTGCGGCCCGTCATTGAAGATGTGGCCGAGATGGCCACCGCAACGGCTGCAATGGCACTCGGTGCGCACCATCCCGAAACTGCCGTCCTCGCGCGTGCCGATTGCCTTCGGCCGGGCATCCCAGAAGCTCGGCCAGCCGGTTCCGCTGTCGAACTTCTTGGACGAATCGTAGAGGGCCTGGTCGCAACCGACGCAGTGGAAGGTGCCGGCTCGCTTCTCATGATTGAGCGCGCTGGTGAACGGCCGCTCCGTGTCCTCGTGGCGCAGGATCTGGTACTGCGCGTCGCTCAACTGCGCCTTCCATTCGGCATCGCTCTTCGTCACCGGAAAACTTTCGGCAGCGGCGGGCGTCACGGGCGGAAACAGGGAGGGGAACGCGGCGGCGGCAAGGCCGGCCGACCCGGCAAGCAGAAACAGGCGACGGCTGATCATGGCAAAATCCTTCAAGGAAAGCGGCCGCAGCCGCCAAGCCCTAATCTAAGCCGCGTGGGACATGCTCAAAAGAAGCGGCTCATCACACTCGCGTGAGCGCATAGCGGATCTCAGTTCGCCGTTCCTGCCAGAACCGGGCCAGGACCGCCGATGCCATCGCGAACCGTGCCGGCCGGCTCGAGGCTCAGCGTCAAGGCTGCATCGCCGCCAAGGCGCCCACGAAGCGCGGGGGGAACGGTCAGCGAGGCGCTTGCCCGATCCAGCGTGCCGAGCGACACCGGCTCGCCGCCCTTCTGCGCCAGCCAGAGCTCCATGACGGCACCAGGTTTGGCCGAAGAGGCCGATGGCACCAGCGTCAGGGCGCCCGAGGAGGGGTCGTAGTCCGCCCTCAAGGCAAGGTCGCTGCCGGCAACCGACAGGCTCTTGCTGACCGGCGTCCCGCCGACGGAGAAGAGGCCGGACTGCGACAGGCCCATGGCCACGAGGCAGAAGCTTGCGACACCCGCAAGACCGCGCCAGAAGGCGACGGACTGCCAGAGCGAGCCGGCGCCCGGCAACGGCTTCCAGAGTGCGACATGCTCGCCGGCATCAGCGCGGGGACGCGGGCGGGCTGCCGGCGCCTCCGGCCGGCGGCTTTTGCCGCGGGTCGGCTGGGCACGCTGGTCGACCGTCATCATGTTGCTCTGCCAGTGATTGACCATGGCCGCGAAATTGCGGTCGAGCCGCATGCGCGCTTCGACCTTGCTTCGTTCCTCGGGCGAGAGCACGCCGAGCACATATTCGCCGGCAATGACCTGGTCGAGGCGGGAGTCCCCGCGTTTGGCATTGTCTGTCGTCATGATTGAAAACGCTCGCTGAGGGCGGCCGCTGGCCGGATAGATCCAGGATCATACGCATGGTTAACGCGCTTTTCCATCGTCATTTGCAACGGGTGCCGCCTTTCGCGCGCTTCTGCCGCAGCCTTGTCATCCATGCGTTATCTTTCAAGGGGATCATTCCCAGGCTGAAAAACTTGCGCTAGATACGAGCCGCATCGATCCCCCAAGGTAATCGTCCCATGTCGTCTGAGACTGCCACGCCCACTGCTTCCGAGAGCGAAATCCAGGCCCGCCTGCTGGCGCAGGCCCTGCCCTACATGCAGCGCTACGAGAACCGGACGATCGTGGTGAAATATGGCGGCCATGCCATGGGCGATTCCGAACTCGGCAAGGCGTTCGCCAGCGACATCGCGCTCCTGAAGCAGTCGGGCGTCAACCCAATCGTCGTCCATGGTGGCGGTCCGCAGATCGGCGCGATGCTGACCAAGATGGGAATCGAATCGAAGTTCGAAGGCGGGCTGCGTGTCACCGATGCCAAGACGGTCGAGATCGTCGAAATGGTGCTGGCCGGCTCGATCAACAAGGAGATCGTCGCGCTCATCAACCAGACGGGGGAATGGGCAATCGGGCTGTGCGGCAAGGACGGCAACATGGTCTTCGCCGAAAAGGCCAAGAAGACCATCATCGATCCCGACAGCAGTATCGAACGCGTGCTCGATCTCGGCTTCGTCGGCGAAGTGGTGGAGGTCGACCGTACCCTGCTCGATCTCCTCGCCCGCTCCGAGATGATCCCGGTCATCGCACCGGTTGCGCCGGGGCGCGACGGGGCGACCTACAACATCAACGCCGACACCTTTGCGGGTGCCATCGCCGGGGCGCTCAACGCCACACGCCTGCTGTTCCTGACCGACGTTCCGGGCGTGCTCGACAAGAACAAGCAGCTTATCAAGGAGCTCTCAGTTGCCGAGGCCCAGGCGCTGATCGCCGACGGCACGATCTCGGGTGGGATGATTCCGAAGGTCGAGACCTGCATCGATGCCATCAAGGCCGGCGTGCAGGGCGTGGTGATCCTGAACGGCAAGACCGCCCATTCCGTGCTGCTCGAAATCTTCACAGAACATGGTGCCGGCACGCTGATCGTGCCCTGAGCCGGCATCCTTTAGCATCTGCCGAAACAGCCTCTTCCCATTCGAAGCAAGCTGGGCCATGATAGGCTCATGACCCTGCTCCTTGACCACGTCATCGACCGCCTGCGCGCCCTGCCTGCCGAAACGCAGGATGAGATTGCGGCGAAGATCCTCGATGTGATGGATTCCTCCGAAGACCTCTACATCTTGTCGCCCGAAGAGGAACGGGACGTTCTTGCCGGGTTCGCTGAAAGCGAGGCAGGCGAGTTCGCGACGGAGCAAGAGGTTCGCGAGGCTCTGGACTCCTATAAGCGATGAAGGTGCGCTTTACGCGCCGGGCGAGACTTAGTGTCCGCCAGATCATCTCCTCCATTGCTGAAAGCTCGCCGTCCGGCGCTGAGGCTGTTTCGAAGCGGATCGAGCGTGCAGCGTATCTGCTCGAAGACTTTCATCGCGTCGGGGTTGGTACGAATCTTCCTCAAATCAGGAAGATGACCCTGAACCCCTACCCCTACCTCTTGTTCTATACCGTCGGGAAGAGCGGGGTTTCGATCCTCGAGGTTCGGCATGCTGCCAGAAGGCCTTTGACCTGGAAGGAAGAGAGGCATTAGGGAAAAGATTCCCGCTTGCATCCCTCTTCCCCCATGGCATAACGCGGCATGGCTTCCATTGACCGACTGCCGAGCGCACAGGACTTCGCCCATGTCACCGACTGGGTGTTCGATCTCGACAACACGCTTTACCCCCATCATGTCGATCTCTTTTCCCAGATCGACAAGAACATGACCGCCTTCGTGGCGGCGCTCCTGCAGATGGAGCCGGTGGAGGCGAAGGCGCTGCAGAAGCAGTACTACCGCGACCACGGCACCACGCTGCGGGGCCTGATGGAACATCATGGCATCGATCCGAGCGACTTCCTGCAGAAGGCGCATGCGATCGACTACACCGTTATTCCGGCCGATCCGGCGCTTGGCGATGCGATCAAGGCGCTGCCGGGGCGCAAGTTCATCTTTACCAATGGCACGGTCGCCCATGCCGAAATGGCCGCGCGTGCGCTCGGCATTCTCAATCATTTCGACGACATCTTCGACATCGTTGCGGCCGACTATGTCCCCAAGCCGGCCGGCGCCACCTATGACAAGTTCATGGCGCTGAACCGGGTGGATACGGCGCATGCCGCAATGTTCGAGGACCTGCCGCGCAATCTGGTCGTGCCGAAGGCGCTCGGCATGAAGACCGTGCTGCTGGTCCCACGCAATTTCGAATATGAGTTCGCTGAAGCCTGGGAGAAGGCGGGCGACGAGCAGGACCATGTCGACTTCGTGACCGAAGACCTGACCGCCTTCCTGCGCCGCCTTCTCTGAGAGCGTTCGATTACCAAAGTTTAACTGGCCTTCGCCGCCCCTCCCCCTATCCTCGTGCCTGGGACATCACCCGGCCATGCTGCTCGCAACGGGCAGCCTGGCCAAGCACTGACGCATGCGACAGGCGCCCGCAGTGGCGCGGCATGCGAGGAAAGGACCGACATGCAGACGAAACGACTTCTTCTTGGCTTTGCCGCCATGAGCCTTGCCATCACCGGCACGGTTCTGCCGAGCTTTGCCAAAAAGCCGCAGGACATGCGTGGCGAACGGATGATCCGCTGGATGGATACGGATAAGGACGGGAAGGTCTCGCTGAGAGAAGCAGAGAACCATGCCACCATGGCCTTTGCCGCGTTCGATACCAACAAGGACGGCCAGGTCTCCAGGGAGGAGATCGAGGCACGGCGCAAGGCCTTCCGGGAAGCCCGCCAGGCGCTCCGGGATGCTCGTAAGGCTGGCACCGACGTGACCGCTGCGCGCGCCGAACTGATGAAATCCCGCCCGGCCATGCTGCCTGGCGCCGGCAGCCGCGGCTTTGCCCGCGCCGACACCGACAAGAACGGATCGCTGTCGCTGGCTGAAGTGACGGCACAGGTCAGCGAACGCTTCAAGCGACGGGACCGCAACGGCGACGGTTTCCTGGAAGCCAGCGACCTCTACAGACGCAGCTGATCGTTCTGCTGCGTCCCATCCGGAGCCCGGCCGTGCCTCGCGGCCGGGCTTTCCTGTGCGCGAGACCGACCTGGTCGTGCCGGGGCTCGTTTCGGGCGAAGGCAGCATTGACCAGATCCATCCGTCGAGCATCGACGGTCAGACATGCCTTATAGTTCAAATGATGGTGCAATGGTGGTTCTCCCCCACTTTGGTTCTTGCTGCCTGCCATCTTCCGGGTGAAGATCGGGACCTATCTGACACCGAGAGGTCTGCTTGAGCACCCGCTTCCCGCTGTCGTGATCGTCTCAGTCAGCGCAGAAACAAGGAGGAGCGGCATGAGCGGTGCAGGCACGACGATTTCCGTGGTCACGGCCACAGGCGATCAAGACATTGATGGATTGCTGTCCGGTCACAAATGGGCGGATGCGACGATCTTTTATTCGTTCTCGCTGACATCCTCCGCCTACAATTACACCTCCAGCGGAAGCACCGACCTGCCAGCGCACTTCCGTGCCTTCACGGACCAGCAGAAAATCGCAGCAGCCTTCGCTCTGGACGGAAGCCAGAACACGGCGGCGGTCGGCTTCTCTTTCGAAGGTTTCACCGCCGCGAATGTTCAGGGCCAGGGCGACGTCGATTCAACGAGCGGAACGCATATCCGCTTTGCCGGCACGACCAGCAACAGCGTGCCGACCGCGCAGGTGGCGGATTTTCCGGGCAACGTCATCACGACGGATCAAAGCGACAATGGCGATATCTGGGCCGGCGCGGCCTATGATGGAACCATCTATGACCTGCGGACGCCGCAAGCGGGCAACTACGCCTGGTATGTGCAGCTCCACGAGGTCGGGCATGCGCTCGGTTTGAAGCATCCGCATGAGACAGGATGGAGCTTCGGCGGCGTGCCGCAGGACATGGACATGATGGAGTTTACCCTCATGTCCTACCGCTCCTATGAAAACGCCGATGTGAACGGTGGACTGACCAACTCCGACTGGAGCTTCGGTCAAACCTACATGATGCTCGACATCGCCGCGCTCCAGGCCATGTACGGCGCCGACTATACGACCAATGCCGGCGCCACCGTCTATCAATGGACGCCCGGATCGGGCGATACGCTGGTCAACGGAACGGTGGCCATCGATGCCGGCGGCAACCAGATCTTCATGACGGTCTGGGACGGCGGCGGCACCGACACCTATGATTTCAGCGCCTATTCCTCCGCCCTCAGCATCGACCTGCGACCGGGCAAATGGTCGACACTCGACGCAGCGCAGCTTGCCGATCTCGGCGATGGCCATACGGCGCGGGGCAGCGTCTACAACGCCCTGCAATATCAGGGAAACACCGCATCCCTGATCGAGAACGCCATCGGCGGCACCGGGAACGACACGATTGTCGGCAACAGCCTTGGCAATGTACTGAACGGCCGATCCGGGGGCGATGCCCTCAATGGCGGCCAAGGGCTGGACACCGCGTCCTACGCGAGTGCGACGTCGGCCGTTTCGGCCAGCCTGGCAAAGCCGAGTGCCAACACCGGCGATGCGGCAGGCGACAGCTATATCTCCATCGAGAACCTGCTCGGCTCGGCCTTTGCCGACACGCTGACCGGAAACGCACTCGCCAACACGCTGACCGGCGGCGGCGGCAGCGACACTCTGTCCGGTGGCGGCGGCAGCGATGGCCTCATCGGCGGTGGCGGCCTCGACACGGCGTCCTATGCCGGTGCGGCGGCAGGGCTATCGGTGAGCCTCGCCAAACCCAGCGGAAACACGGGCGAGGCGGCGGGAGACAGCTATAGCTCGATCGAGAACCTTCTGGGTTCCGCGTTCAACGATCGACTGGCCGGCAATGATGGTGGCAATCAGATCGGCGGCGGTGCCGGAGACGACGTCCTGTTCGGTGGCCGAGGTGACGACCGTCTCTGCGGCAGTACGGGCAAGGACACGCTCGATGGCGGCTTGGGCATCGACACACTGACGGGTGGCAGCGGCGCCGACATCTTTCTCTTCGATGACGGAGAGACCGGACTGAAGCAGAGCACGGCTGACACCATCTTCGACTTTTCGGTGCGCCAAAAGGACCGGATCGACATCAGCGACATCGACGCCAACACACGGTCAAAAGGCAACCAGTCCTTCGACTTCATCGGCTCGGACAAGTTCACCAAGCAGGCAGGCGAATTGCGTTTCGTGCAGTCGACCTCGGACACCTATATCAGCGGCGATGTGAACGGTGACGGCAAGACGGATTTCATGATCCACCTCACCACGACGCTTGCCTTGAAGTCCGGTTACTTCCTGCTTTGACTGACGCGAGCCCGCTCCGCTGCGAACGGCGGAGCGGCGAACGCGACAGCAGAAGCAGTCCGACCGCGCCGCCAAACAGGTGGCACGGTCCTGCAGGTCGAATGGAAGAAACCGATCCGATCAGTGACGGCTCTTCAGCGTGATCTCGCCATCCTCTTCGCCGTCCCAGTAATGTGCGCGCTCGGCGTGGACCTTGATCATCACCAGGCCCTTCGTATCGATTCCATCTTCGAACCAGGTGTCGATGTCCGGCGACCAGTGCTTGGCGAACTCGCCCTTGTCGCGGATGAGTTCGGCTTGGCCCTCGATCGCGATCAGGAAAGCCTTGGCACCCTGGAAGCTCAGCGCCACCTTCGGGTCCTTCTTGATGTCCTCGACCGTGCGGGTGTCGTCCATGGTGAAGTAGTAGGAATCGCCGTCGTAATCGACCTGCTGGTTGTTGCTCATCGGCCGGCCGGCAATCGCCCCGCCCTCGGTGTGTGTGGAGAGCATGCAGATATCGATCTCGCGGATCTTGGCTGCGAAATCGGAAAGGCTGCGGTCGGTCATGGCGTTGTCCTTTGGAACAGTCGTTTCATCTTCCGCGGGACAACGCGTCAGGACCCGATCGGTTGCCTGGCTCCCTATCGATCGAGCGTCGCCAGGGGCAGCGAAGCGGGGTCAACGCTGGCATAGAACCGCTCGATGATCGCCCAGGCCTCATCCGCGGTCTCGACGAAGTGCATGAGGTCGACATCGCCCGGCGCGATCGTGCCGAAACGGGCCAGCGCGTCGAAATCGATGATCGAGCGCCAAAACGACTCGCCGAACAGGATGAGCGGCACGAGTGCCATGCGCCCGGTCTGCATCAGCGTCACGGTCTCGAACAGCTCGTCGAGGGTGCCGAAGCCGCCGGGGAAGACGGTGACCGCCTTGGCCCGCACGAGGAAATGCATCTTGCGAATGGCGAAGTAATGGAAGTTGAAGGAGAGCTCCGGCGTCACATAGGCGTTTGGAGCCTGTTCGTGCGGCAGCACGACGTTGAGGCCGATCGAGGGAGCGCCGACATCGGCAGCGCCGCGATTGCCCGCTTCCATCACGCCCGGGCCGCCGCCGGTGACGATGACGAAATCCTTATAGCCGGACTGCGCTGCATGGCGCGAGCAGATCTGCGCGAACTTGCGGGCTTCGTCATAATAGACCGATGCCGCTTCCAGGCTGGCGCGCTGCACCTCGTTCTTTGCCGCCCGGGCGGCCTGCCCCGGCGCCGGAATGCGGGCGCCGCCGAACATGACGACGGTGGAGGTGATGCCGCGCTCGGTCAGCGCCATTTCGGTTTTCAGAAGCTCCAGCTGCAGCCGGATCGGCCGAAGCTCTTCCCGGCAGAGAAACTCGTCATCGGCATAGGCCAGCCGATAGGAGGGCGAGACTGACTGTGGCGTTGCCGGCACGCCGGCGGCGCGGTTTTTTGCCTCGCCGCTATCGGCCAGTGCATCCCATGCCCCATCCTTGCGTCGCAAATTGCGCTTCTTCATCCGTGCCATTGTCAGTCCTGTCCGACTTTCGTCGCTGCTTACCGTTGTCTCTGGGTGAAGGCCGGACATAGACAATGCGTCTCCGCCGGCCGCAACTGAAAAACACTTCAACTTTGCCTGAGCTTGATTTACAGCGGGTGAGTTTTTCCCCTCGAGCCTTTGAAGAAGGACCCGCGATGACCAGCGCCGATCTCGCCACCCTTGCCCAGACGATCGATACCGCCTTCGACAACCGCGACACGATCGGCACTGGCACCAAGGGCGAAGTGCGCGACGCGGTGGAAACCGCGCTGAACCTGCTTGACGCCGGCAAGGCCCGCGTGGCCGAGCGCGGGGACGATGGCACCTGGACGGTCAACCAGTGGCTAAAGAAGGCCGTGCTGCTTTCCTTCCGGCTGAACCCGATGGAAATCGTCAAGGGCGGGCCCGGCCAGTCGGTCTGGTGGGACAAGGTGCCCTCCAAGTTCGACGGCTGGAGCGTCAACGAGTTCGAACGCGCCGGCTTCCGGGCCGTGCCGAACTGCGTTGTCCGCCGCTCGGCCTATATCGCGCCGAACGCGATCCTGATGCCGTCCTTCGTCAATCTCGGCGCCTATGTCGGCGAAGGCACGATGGTCGATACCTGGGCCACCGTCGGCTCCTGCGCACAGATCGGCGCCCATGTGCATCTCTCGGGCGGCGTCGGCATCGGCGGCGTGCTGGAACCCATGCAGGCCGGCCCGACGATCATCGAGGACAATTGCTTCATCGGCGCGCGCTCCGAGGTGGTCGAAGGCTGCATCGTGCGCGAGGGGTCGGTGCTCGGCATGGGCGTCTTCATCGGCAAGTCGACCAAGATCGTCGATCGCGCCACCGGCGAGATCACCTATGGCGAGGTGCCGCCCTACTCCGTCGTCGTCGCCGGCTCGCTGCCTTCCGACAAGACCATGGCGAACGGTCAGCCGGCTCCGAACCTCTACTGCGCGGTGATCGTGAAGCGGGTCGATGAGAAGACCCGCTCCAAGACCGGCATCAACGAGCTCCTGCGCGACTAGTGGAATGATTTAGACATTTGGTACCCACCTGCGGCGATCTCGAGGATCAAATGTCAAATTCGTAAATTCCACTAGAAACATAAACCTAGCTAGTGGTCTTCATGATTTTGACATTGCTCTCGAGGGTTCAGCAAGCGGTAGCGAATGTCAAAATCAGACCACTAGTGCCGCAAGCCCGCCTCAGCCCTTCGGCGTGAAGGGCTGGGGGATGCGCGCCGCGCCCTGACGGGCCAGCATCCAGCCCGGATATTCCGGCGGCAGGGCACTCACTTCGTCGAGCTTGGCGAGATCGTCGGCATCGAGCGTCAGCGCCACGGCCTTCAGGTTCTCGTCCAGCTGCTCGATCCGCTTGGCGCCGATGATGACGCTGGTGACGAAGGGCTTGGCGAGAAGATAGGCGAGCGCCACTTCGGCAACGCTTGCGCCATGCTTGGCACCCACCTCGCGCATGGCCGCCACGCAGGCCCAGGCGCGATCCTGCTCCACCGGCGGGAAGTCGAAATTGGCACGGCGGCCTTCGCCATTACCGGGCGCGCCCGGGCCGTATTTGCCGGACAGCAGCCCACCGGCGAGCGGCGACCAGACCATGAGGCCGATCTTCTCTTCGGTGAGCAGCGGCACGATCTCGCGTTCGAGGTCGCGGCCGGCGATGGAGTAATAGGCCTGCAGGCTTTCTGCCCGGGCGAAACCCTTGCGCTCGGAAATGCCCAGCGCCTTGGCGATGCGCCAGGCCTGCCAGTTGGAAAGCCCGACATAGCGAACGAGGCCGCGCGAGACGAGATCGTCCAGCGCCCGCAGCGTCTCCTCGATCGGCGTGACCGGATCGGTCCCGTGGACCTGGTAGAGATCGATATGGTCGGTCTGCAGCCGCTCGAGGCTTTGTTCGACCGAATCCATGATATGGCCGCGCGAGGCGCCGCGATCATTGGGCTTGTCGCCCATCTGGCCGAAGACCTTGGTGGCGATCACCACATCCTTGCGGGGGATGGAGAGGTCCTTCAAGGCCTGGCCCAGCATCCGCTCCGACTGGCCGAAGGAGTAGACATCGGCTGTGTCGATGAAGTTGACACCTGCGGAGAGCGCTCGCTCGACGATGCGATTGGCCGAAGCCTGGTCGACATCGGCGATCGCACCCCAGGTAGTGCCACTGCCGGCTTCGCCGAAGGTCATGGTGCCGAGGCAGAGCTCGGAAACGAAAAGTCCTGTATTGCCGAATTGATTGTAGCGCATGGTGGATGCGTCCTTGCCGTTTCGGTGTGATCGGGGAGGCCGGCACGCGCAGCGCCGGAACACCCGAACATAGCGCCGAAACCGAGCAAGGCGAGGGCCAATAGCGAAAGTATACGCTTACCTTAAGCCGGCTCGACCTCGATCGTGACATGCGAGAGCGCGGCGAGATGGCTGAGCTTGTCGCGGTAGAAGGCGGGCGGTGCCGGTCTGCGTGCGGCGAGCGAGACGATGGCGCCGTGATGGCCGGGCCCGAGCTGCCAGACATGCAGATCATTGACCTGCGCCCCCTCCGCCTCGATGACCCGGCGGATCTCGCCGGGCAGGCTTTCATCCTCCGGCACGAAGTCGATCAGCACCCGGCCGGTATCGCGCACCAGGCTGAAGGACCAGCGTGCAATGACGAGCGCCCCCAGAATGCCGATGGCCGGGTCAAGCCAGGTCCAGCCATAGAGCGAGCCGAGCAGCAGCGCCGCAATGGCGAGGACGGAGGTCAGCGCATCGGCCAGCACATGCAGATAGGCGCCGCGCAAATTGTTGTCGCGCACCGGACGCGAGGAGAGCGGCGCCGCGGCAGGCGGATGGTCCTCGCTCTGGTGGGCATGGTCGTGATGAGCGTGGTGGGAGTGGCCATGGTGATCGTGCTCGTGATGTGCATGGGCATGGGCATGATGATCGTGACCGTGATGTCCATGGCCATGCGTATGCCCGTGATGATGGCCGTGGTGGTGGCCATGCGCATGGCCGTGGTCGCCGAGCAGGAAGGCGCAGAGCAGGTTGATCGCAAGGCCGAAGCTTGCAACGGCAATGGCCTGGCCGAAATCGATCGGTACCGGCGCCATCAGCCGCTGCGCGCTTTCCCAGGCAATGAACAGCGCCACCAGGGCAAGCACGATCGCGCTGGCAAATCCCGCGAGATCGCCCAGCTTGCCGGTGCCGAAGGTGAAGCGCGGATCGCGCGCGTGGCGGCGGGCGTAGAGATAGGCAAGCGCGGCGATCATCAGCGCCGCCGCATGGGTGGACATGTGCCAGCCGTCCGCCACCAGCGCCATGGAGCCGAACAGCGAACCGGCCACGATTTCGAGCACCATCGTCGCTGTCGTCAGGCCGATGACGATCCAGGTCCGTGTCTCGTTGCGCTGATGGTCTTCGCCGAGGAAGACATGCTGATGGCGGCTGGCCAGCCGCGGCTCTTCGGGGGTCATTTCAAATAGGTCCTCATGACGTCGATCAGGTCCGCGGCGCCCTGGGCACGGTCCGGATCCGTTTCGCGGGCGGGATCCACCACATGGTTGCGGATGTGATCCTCGATCAGTTCGGCGGTCAGCCCGGTGACAGCACCGCGCACGGAGGCGACCTGGTTCAAGACCGCGCCGCAGGGCTCCTCCGCCTCGATCGCCCGCTCGATGGCTTCGATCTGGCCCTTCAGCCGGCGGACACGGGCGAGCAGCTTCGCCTTGTTCTTGGAAAGGTGCGACATAGCATAGGGGGATACCCTATCCTTCCGGAAGCGACAAGGGCATCGGCGGCCTGTATGCCGTGACAGGCCGTTGGGGATCGGCTAGACCTTGTGGCCGAATCTTCAGTCCCGCCTCTTCCTGGACGTCCATGCCTCTTCCCACAGATCCAGCCGACCTTCTCGCCGCATTGATCCGCTGCCCCTCCGTCACGCCGGCCGAAGGCGGGGCGCTGTCGGCCTTGACCGACATGCTGACCCCGCTTGGCTTTGCCGTCGAGCGCGTTGTCGCAACCGAGCACGGCACGCCGGATATCGACAATCTCTACGCTCGCCTTGGGAACGAAGGGCCGCATCTGATGTTTGCCGGCCATACGGACGTGGTGCCCGTTGGCGACGAGAGCCAGTGGTCGCATCCGCCCTTCAGCGCAGCAGTGTCGGACGGGATGATGTTTGGTCGTGGGGCGGTGGATATGAAAGGCGGCATCGCCTGTTTCGTTGCCGCCGTCGCCCGCTATCTCGACCGCCACGGCGCGCCCAGGGGCTCGATCTCCTTCCTGATTACGGGCGACGAAGAAGGGCCGGCGATCAACGGCACCACCAAGCTGCTCGACTGGGCGGTGGCCCGCGGCGAGCGTTGGGATGCCGCCGTCGTCGGCGAGCCGACCAATCCGCAGGCGCTGGGCGACATGATCAAGATCGGGCGTCGTGGCTCGCTGTCGGGCACGCTCACCGTCCACGGCATTCAGGGCCATGCGGCCTATCCGCATCTCGCCGACAACCCGGTGCGCGGGCTCTTGCAATTGACGACCGCCTTGATGGATCCGCCCTTCGATGCCGGCACCAGCGATTTCCAGCCGTCGAATCTCGAAGTCACGACGGTCGATGTCGGCAATCCGGCGGTCAACGTCATCCCGGCGCGGGCGAGCGCCCGGTTCAACATCCGCTTCAACGATCGCTGGTCGGCCGAGAGCCTGAAGGCGGAGATCGTCGGCCGGCTCGATCGCGCGGCGGCAGAAGGCCGGCTCCGGCCCGAGCGCGAGCCGGTGCGCTACGAAATCGCCTGGACGGAGCGCCCGAGCCCGGTGTTCCTCACCCGCAGCAACCAGCTGATTGCTTCGCTCTCCTCGGCCATTGAGAGCGTGACCGGACGTGAGCCGACGCTTTCGACCACCGGCGGCACCTCCGATGCCCGCTTCATCAAGGATCATTGCCCGGTGGTCGAGTTCGGCTTGGTCGGACAGACCATGCATATGGTGGACGAGCGCGTGGCGCTCGCCGATCTCGAAACCCTGACCGGCATCTATCTGGCCTTCCTGGAACGCTGGTTCGAGCAGAAAGACGGGCGCGATGCCGCAGCTTGAGGAGATCGGCATCTACCTCAGGGGTATCTGGCTGCTCGTGCAGGGCAAGAGCGAAGGGTTCCGCTGGCTGGACCTGACGCCACGCGGCGTCTGGCGGTCGTTCGGCGCCATTCTTTGGTGCCTGCCGGCCATGGCGGTCAGCTGGGCCTCGTGGCGGATGATGTTTCTGGCCGAGATGCCGAGCGGCAGCGAGGCCGGCATGGCCTTCATCTTCAAGCTCTTCCTGGTGGATGTCATCACTTGGCTGATGCCGCTGATCCTGATTGCCGCGCTGTCCGGGCCGCTCGGCTTTGCCGATGCGCTGATCGCCATCATCGTCTCGACCAACTGGCTGTCGATCCCGGTCTTCTACGGCATGGCCCTGCCGGCGGCGATCCGTCTCGTCGTTCCGGGTAGCGAGGGGCTTTCCGCCATGCTGTCGATCACGCTGCTGGTCGCGATGCTGATCGCCACCTACCGTGTCCTGAAAGCCGTGACGGGGGAAAACCAGACGCTGCTGGCGAGCACGCTCTGCGTCATTCTCGTCCTGCCGCCGCTGATGGTCGGCAACATGCTGCAGCGCTTCTTCGAACTGCTGCCGCCCTGAGCGAAGCGCGGCTCAGTAGTCCACCTGCATGAAATAGAGCCCCTCCGGCGGCGCCACCGGGCCGCAGGCCTTGCGGTCGCGGGCCTGAAGCGCGGCACGGACATCTTCCACGCTCCACTTGCCCTCGCCGGCAAGCTTCAGCGTCCCGGCCAGCGAACGGATCTGGTTGTGCAGGAAGCTCTGGGCGCTGGCGCGGATCTCGATCACGTCGCCGTCTTGCGTCACATCCAGCCGATCCAGCGTGCGCACCGGACTGTTGGCCTGGCAATGGGCGGAGCGGAAGGTGGTGAAGTCGTGCTGGCCGGTCAGCACCTGCGCCGCCTCGTGCATGCGCGCGGCATCGAGCGGCTTGACCACCCACCAGACGCGCCGCGCCTCCAGCGCCGGCGGCGAGCGGCGGCAGAGGATGCGGTACAGATAGTGCCGGCGGACGGCGGAGAAGCGCGCATCGAACCCCTCGTCCACCGCCGCCACATCGAGGATCGCCACCTGCTCGCCGGCCTGGCCGAGATGGGCATTGAGCGCATTGCGCAGCGTGTCCGGCTTCCAGTCGCGGGAAAGATCGGCATGGGCCACCTGCCCGCGCGCGTGAACGCCGGAATCCGTGCGCCCGGCGCCACGGATCGACACGGTTTCGCCGGTCAGGCGCAGGATCGCGCCTTCGATCGCCCCCTGAACCGAAGCGCCGTTCTCCTGCCGCTGCCAGCCGACATAGGACCAGCCGTCATACTCCACCGTCATGCGGAAGCGCGGCATCAGAACAGCCTTGTTCCGGCCGGAACGGGCGTGCCGCGGCGGAAGGTTTCCGCATCGAGCACCTTGCCGCCGGCCTTCTGCAGCCGCGTCAGCCGCACGGCGCCATGCCCGCAGGCGATCGTCAGATCGTCGAACAGCGCCGTGCCGACCGTCCCGCTTGCCGTCTCGATTGTCGAGCCGAGCACTTTGACCCGTTCGCGCCGACCACCCACCTCCAGCTCGAACCAGGCGCCGGGCGCGGGGGAAAGGCCGCGAATATGGTCGTGAACCTCCCTGGCCGGCCGGGAGAAATCGATATGGGTTTCCCCCTTGTCGATCTTGGCGGCGTAGAGCACGCCCTCTTCCGGCTGCGGCGTTAGCGCCAGCGCACCCGCTTCGAGCCGGTCCATCGCCTGGCGCATCAGCCGGGCGCTGACCAGCTTCAGCCGGTCGTGCAGTTCGCCGGCCGTCATGTCGGTCTGGATCGGCACGATCTCGCTCAGGGCCACGGGGCCGGTGTCCAGCCCCTTCTCCATCTTCATCACCATCATGCCGGTTTTCCGGTCGCCGGCCATGATCGCCCGCTGGATCGGCGCGGCACCGCGCCAGCGTGGCAGCAGCGAGGCATGGCCGTTGTAGCAGCCGAGCCGGGTCCCCTCCAGAATGGCCTGCGGCAGCAGCAGGCCATAGGCAACCACGACCGCGACATCCGCTTCGAAGGCGCGAAAGGTCTCGCGGTCCGCCTCGTCCTTGAAGTTCACGGGCGTCAGTACCGGCTTGCCGAGCAGCTCTGCCGCCTGGTGAACGGGCGACTTCTGCAGATCGAGCCCACGCCGCCCGCCGGGGCGCGGCGGCTGGGTATAGATGGCCACGACCTCATGGCCGGCCTCGGCAAGCGCGGCCAGGGTCGGCACGGAAAAATCCGGCGTTCCCATGAAGATGATGCGAAGCGACATGGCGCAGTCCCGTGTTGGAGGATCGTTCAAACCCCCTTCCGCGCCATAGATCAAGCCTTTTTTGCCGCCCGGAAGGCACTCGGGCTCACGCCCGCCACGCGCAGGAACTCGCGGTTGAAGTTGGATTTGGTCATGAACCCGGCCTCGAGCGCCAGCTGCGTCACCGGCATGTCGGTCTCAATGAGCAGCGCCTGCGCCTGGGCGACCCGCAGGCCGTTCACGTAAGCTGATACCGACATTCCATGCACCCGGTTGATGGCCTGCGAAACGGCGCGGGCAGGTCGCTTGACCCGGCGGGCGAGACGCATGAGGTTCAGTTCGAGATCGCGGTAGAGCGCCGTCTCCAGCATCAGCCGATCGATCTCCGCGGCGATCGCCGCATCCTCGGCGGTTGCGACGAGATCCGCACCGCCCGTCGCGTCGCCGGAACGCTCGGCATCCTCCTCCTCCGGCAAGGGCGGACGATCCGCCCCTCCCGGTTCCGCGAAGGCGGCCGCCCAGGAAAAGAGCGCAAGGCTGATCGTTGTTCCCGTGGAAACGACGAGGCCGCCACCGTCGGCACGGCCATCAGCTATGTCATGGAGGCGACCGCATCCCGGATCGACAGCCGGCTGCCCAACACGCAAGGCGCCAAGCCGGAGATCGCGATCCGCGGCAGCATGTTGCATGCAACGATCCGATAGGCTTCGTGCGGCTCGGCCTGTCAGATCGCCTTCGACCCGCGCATCTTCGCCGCTTTGGTGAATTTGCGGATGACCATTTCCCGCTTCAGCTTGGAAATATGGTCGATGAACAGCACGCCGTTCAGATGGTCGATCTCATGCTGGAGGCAGGTGGCGAGCAGGCCATCGGCCTCCATCTGCCGCTCCGCTCCTTCGCGGTCGAGATAGCGTAGCGTAATGGCAGCCGGACGTTCGACCTCCGCATAATAGTCGGGGATCGAGAGACAGCCTTCCTCATAGGTCGAGCGCGCCTCGGAGGAGCCGAGAATTTCCGGATTGATGAAGACCTGCGGCGCCTTCTCCTCGCCCTCCTTCGCCACGTCGATCACCAGCATGCGGCGCGGCACGCCGATCTGGATGGCGGCAAGGCCGATGCCGGGCGCATCATACATGGTCTCGAGCATATCGTCGGCGAGCCGCTTCACGGCGTCGTCAACGCGCTCCAGCGGCGCGGAGACCTGGCGGAGGACGGGATCGGGAAGGATGATGAGCGGCTTGATGGTCATGGCGCTCTGATAACCGATCTTTTCCGGCCTGGGAATTGTTCGAACGGTGGCCAATCGCTGAAATCGCGCGCAAAACGTCTCGATGTTCTTGCTTTGATCTGGAATTTGCCTGCGATCCTGTTAGCCTCATGCCATGACAGAGCTGCTTTCTCCCCTCGCCGCCGCCACCGGATTGCCGCCGGCTGGTCTTCTCCTTGCGCTCGCCGTCTGCGCACTCGTCCTTCTTGCCCTCCTCATTCTGGCTGTCACCGCGCGGGGTGCCCGCCGCCGCGCGGTGGAATCGGACCAGCGCATGGCGGCGCTTCTGGCAGCCCAGGGCGAAATGCAGGGCCGGATGGCGACGCTGGCCGAGATCTTCGGCAGCCGCCAGTCCGAGCTCAATCAGTCGCTCAACCAGCGCCTCGACGGGATGACCCAGCGGATCGGCGCCACGATCGGCGAGCAGACCCGCACGACGCATGAGAACCTGCGCCGCCTGCAGGAGCGGCTGGCGGTGATCGACGCCGCGCAGACCAATATCCAGACGCTGGCGAAGGACATGGCCGGGCTGCAGCAAATTCTCGCCAACAAGCAGACGCGTGGTGCCTTCGGCCAGGGTAGAATGGAGGCGATCGTCGCCGATGGCCTGCCGCAGGGCGGCTATGCCTTCCAGGCGACGCTTTCGAACGGCGCCCGACCCGACTGCACGATCCGCATGCCGAACGGGCAGCCGCAGCTGGTGATCGACGCCAAGTTTCCGCTGGAAGCCTGGAACGCCATGCGCGCAGCCAAGGATCCGGAGCTGGCGCGCGCGAGCGCCCAGCAGTTCCGGCGGGACATGGATGTCCATATCCGCGATATTTCCAGCAAATATCTGATCGCCGGCGAAACCCAGGAAACCGCCTTTCTCTTCGTTCCCTCCGAATCGATCTTTGCGGATATCCACGAGCATTTCGAAAGCCTGGTGCAGAAGGCGCACAAGGCGCGGGTCGTCATCGTCTCGCCTTCGCTGCTCATGCTGTCGATCCAGGTGGTGCAGTCGATCTCGCGCGACCAGCGGATGCGCGAGCAGGCACATCTGATCCAGAACGAGGTGGTCCGGCTGATGGAGGATCTGACGCGGCTGGACGACCGGGTGCGCAAGCTCCACGGCCACTTCACCGCCACGCAGAAGGATGTGGACGATATTCTTATCTCCTCCGACAAGGTAAAGCGCCGCGGCACCCGGATCGAGGCGCTGGAACTCGGCGAGCCCGCGGCACAGCCGGCCCCCGCCGCCGAACCGCGGCTCGGCGCATTGAAGCTGCGCGTGGTTGACGAGGACTGATCGGCTCGGGCAGTGTCGCGCCCCATGCGTCGGAACGGCGCAGAAGGCATGTCAGCGGGAGGTTCCTATGATCACGGTGTTCGGCTCCATCAATATGGATCTCATCGCCACCACGGCGCGGCTGCCGAAGCCGGGCGAAACGGTGGAAGGCAACGGCTTTTCCACCGCCGCCGGCGGCAAGGGTGCCAACCAGGCGCTGGCGGCGACACGCGCCGGCGCCGGCGTGCGCATGGCCGGGGCCGTCGGATCCGACAGTTTCGCCAAGGACGCGCTGGCCCTGATGCGGGCAGCGGGAACGGATTTGAGCGCGGTGAAGACCGCCGATCTGCCAACCGGCACGGCCCATATCCTGGTCGGCGGCGACGGGGAGAACATGATCGTCGTCGTGGCCGGGGCGAATGGCACCATGACGGACGCCGATGCGCGCGCCACCGTCGCCGCACTGTCGCCCACTGACACGCTGGTGCTGCAGCTCGAGATCCCGACCGGCGCGGTGGAGACGGCGCTGACGGAGGCGCGGGCCCGCAAGATCCGCTCGATCATCAACATCGCGCCGCTGACCGAGCACGCCGCCGCCCTTGGCCGCATGGCGGCGATCGTCGTTGCCAACGAAACCGAGTTCGAGCGCCTGGCCGGTCGAGACCGCCTTTCCTCCGAGGAGCGGGAACTTGCGATGCGCACGCTGGTCGAGGAAACCGGCCAGACCGTCATCGTTACGCTCGGCGCGGACGGCGTCATCGCCCTTCACGAAGGTGCCTTCTACCGTGCCAAGGGGCTGGTGATCGAGCCGGTCGACACGGTGGGCGCCGGCGACACCTTCTGTGGCTATCTGGCGGCGGGGCTCGATGCCGGTCTCGCCTTTGAAGAGGCGCTGTCGCGCGCGGCGATTGCCGGATCGCTCGCCTGCCTGAAGCCCGGCGCCCAACCGGCGATCCCGCTGGCAAGCGAGGTGGACGCCGCCCTTTGAGGGCGCCGCTCGTCTGCTGAGACGGTGCGTGACCAGCCTGCGGATGCGCTGTGCGCTATCGGAACCAATGCAGGCGGAGCGGCGTTAAGGGACGTCTTAAATGAACCTTGGCATTCGGCGCATCCGCACCCTGAACTCACGCGCCGAAGTGCCGCATTGGAGAACCCTGATGGCACCGTCCGCCGATTCCGAAATCACTGCGCTTCGCGAGGAAGTCTCCCGCCTGTCGAAGATCATCTCTGCCCAGAGCGCCCGCGCCTATAGCGACACCCGCGACCGCGCCAACGAGGCCTATGAAGCCGCTCTCCCGCATGCCCGCCGCGCCCTTGAGCAGGTCAAGGCCGAAGGCAGCGCCGTGGCGGAAGCGACCCGCGAACATCCTGTCGGCATTGGCGGCGTCGTGATTCTGGCGACCGCGCTCGGCATGGTGGTCGGCTATGCACTGGGTGCCGCCACCCAGTCCGAGCCGCGCAGCTGGTGGCGCAACTATTTCTGAGACGGGGCTGCGGCCCGATCGCAGCCTGTTCACGCCGCGCGTCCGAAGCGAAGCGCGGCGTCGTCCTGTTCTACAGCCGGGCTAGACGCTCGGTCAGCAGGTCGAAGAAGCCCTGATCGTCGACGAAGCGCATGACCTTGGCATTGTGCGGCCGCTTGGTCACCTGCCACCAGTCCACCACCGTCATGCCGACGGTCAGCTCGGACTGGGTCTCGATCTCGACATTGCAGTCGCGACCGGTGAAGAGCTCCGGCCGGATCAGATAGGCCGTCACGGTCGGATCATGCAGCGGCCCACCATCTGTGCCGTACTTCTCCACATCGAACCGCTCGAAGAAGTCCAGCATCTCGGCCATGGCGACGGCCGGCCGCGTGCCGATCGCCCGGATCTTGTCGACCCGCACCTTCAGCGTCAGCAGGCGGTGCGTGACATCGAGCGGCATCATGACGATCGGGATACCGGATTTGAAGACCATGTCGGCCGCTTCGGGATCGACATAGATGTTGAATTCGGCGGCGGGCGTAATGTTGCCGCCCTCGAAGAACCCGCCGCCCATCATAACCAGCTCGCGCACGCGGGATGCGACGTCGGGCGCCTTCTGCAGCACGAGCGCGATATTGGTCAAAGCCCCGAGCGTGCAGAGCGTGACGCTGCCTTCCGGTTCGCGCCGCAGAGTGTCGATGATGAAGTCGACCGCATGCCCCTCCTGAAGCGGCATGGTCGGCTCGGGAAGGGTCGGGCCGTCGAGGCCTGTTGCCCCGTGCACATATTCCGCCGTGATCAGCGGGCGCTTGAGCGGGCGGTCGGCGCCTGCATAGACCTTGATGTCCGGCCGGCTGCAGAGCTCGCAGATGACGCGGACATTGCGCTGCGTCCAGCTGAGCGGCACATTGCCGGCGACGGCCGTGATGCCGAGAACCTCGATCTCCTCCGGGCTTGCCAAGGCCAGCATGATGGCCGCGGCGTCATCCTGCCCGGGATCGGTGTCGATGATGATCTTTCTCGGCTGGCTCATGCACGGGTCCTTTCCCATCGTCGTTGTCACATGCGCTGGCCCGCGCGGGTTCGCCCCGAACCGCAGGCGCCCAGTCGCCTCGGCTCATGCGTGCCGCATCGCCCTGCGAACCGCAATCGCTTTCTCGCTCACCGACGGCCTCAATTCACCGTGACGCGGCACCTGTGGCTCGGCGCGCCGCTTGCGGAAGTGCCGTCCGCCACCCATATTTCCGCCGTGACGGAGGCTGCCGTGCAGGTCCGTCCCTGTCGCTTGCATTTTCAAGGACGAGACATGACGCGCGTGACGCCTTTTTCGAGCCCGCTGATGCTGGGTTTCGACACGATGGAAAAGACCCTGGAGCGGATTGCCAAGGGCAATGACGGCTACCCTCCCTACAATATCGAGCGCGTGCGCAGCAGCCTCGCAGGCGAGCCGGATCTCCTGCGAATCACGCTTGCCGTGGCGGGCTTCTCCGAGGACGATCTCGACGTCACGGTGGAGGAGAACCAGCTGATCATCCGCGGTCGCCAGACCGAAGTGGAGGACCGCGACTATCTCCACCGCGGCATCGCCTCCCGCCAATTCCAGCGCATGTTCGTGCTGGCGGACGGCATGGAGGTTCGCGGCGCGCAGTTGCGCAACGGCCTGCTCTCCGTCGATCTCATCCGCCCGGAACCGCTCCGCATGGTAAAGAAAATTAATATTTTGGTCTCAGAGTGAGATCACCGGCAGATGAGGCTTTGCCGGCTGCAAGGCTGGCGACGCTGGTGCTGATTTTCGCCAAATCCTCGCATGAAAACACAATCGGATGGTCCTGCGCATGAGCCCTTCGGGCTCCTCTGCCACCGGCCACGGAGAGAGTTCATGGGATTGAAGCACGTCAGCAACCGTTTGTCGAAAACCGATCTGGCCCATCTTGGCTCCGGCGAAGTCGGCTATATCCGCAAGATGCGCTCCGACGAGGTCTCCCGCTGCTTCCCCGAAGCGCCGTCCATGGAACCGGGGCTCGACCTCTGGGCGCTGTTCGGCGCCGACGGCACGCCGATCCTTTTGACCGACAACCGCTCGAGCACCTTCTTCAAGGCTGCCGAAGACGATCTGAAGACCGTTACGCTTCACTAAGCCGGCCTGTCGCCGCCTAGACCCTCTCGAACGTCAGATAGGCCGAAGCCCGTCCCTCGCGGCGGGCTTTCGCTTCGTAGCGCGTGCTCGGCCAGGTCTTGAACGGGGTCTTCCAATCCGCAGCATTGCGCGCCGTCCAGCGGAAGGCCAAGTGGTCGCGGCAATGGAGCAGCGTCCAGTTGACATAGGTGTCGATGTCGGAGGCGAAGCAGAAGGTCCCGCCCGGCTTGAGCACGCGCGCGAACCGGTCGAGATTGACGCTCGACACGAAGCGGCGCTTCCAGTGCTTCCGCTTCGGCCAGGGATCGGGATAGAGCAGGTCGATCTGGTCGATCGACGCCTCAGGCAGCCAGTCGAGCACGAGGGTCGCGTCATCGTCGTAGAGCCGGATGTTGCGCGCGCCGGCGGCCTCGATGCTGCCGATCAGCTTGGCCATGGAGTTGACGAAGGGCTCCACGCCGATAAAGCCGGTCGCAGGCTCCTCCGTGGCGCGGTGGATCAGATGCTCGCCGCCGCCAAAGCCGATTTCCAGGCGAAGTCTTTCCACCGGATGCGGGAAAAGCGTTGCCAGCGCAGCCGGCGCCGGAGAAGCAAGGTCGAGCTTGAGCCTCGGCAGAACCGTATCCAGATGCGCGGCCTGGCTGGCGCGCAGCGGCTTGCCCTTGCGCCGGCCGAAAAAGGCTTCCGTTGCGCGGCTTCCTCGCGGCTCGGTCATTCGTTTGGTCTCCAAATAAAAAACGGACGCCCTGAGGGGCATCCGCTGTCGTCTAAAGCATTTCGCTGCGGAGCGGAATGGAATCCGCGCCGGCGCGTGCGGCCAAGCGCGGTGCGTCAGGCTGCCTTGAGCGCATCCTTCAGCGGCTTGACGAGATCGAGCTTCTCCCAGGAGAAGGAGCCGTCGCGCCCGGCCTTGCGGCCGAAATGGCCATAGGCGGCCGTCTTGGCATAGATCGGCTTGTTGAGATCGAGATGCCGGCGGATGCCCGACGGGGAGAGGTCGATGGTCTTGCGGATCGCGGCTTCGACCTCGTCTTCGGTGACCTTGCCCGTGCCGTGCAGATCGACATAGACCGACAGCGGCTGGGCGACGCCGATCGCATAGGAGAGCTGGATCGTGCAGCGGTCGGCAAGGCCGGCGGCCACGACGTTCTTGGCGAGATAGCGGGCGACATAGGCAGCCGACCGGTCGACCTTGGTCGTGTCCTTGCCGGAGAAGGCGCCGCCGCCATGCGGCGCAGCCCCGCCATAGGTGTCGACAATGATCTTGCGTCCGGTCAGGCCGGCATCGCCATCCGGACCGCCGATGACGAACTTGCCGGTCGGGTTGATGTACCACTGGCAGTCTTCGGCGATCTCGATGTCGCTCAGTGCCTCGCGGATATAGGGCTCGACCACGGCACGCACCTTGGCGGAATCCCAGGCCTCATCGAGATGCTGGGTCGAGAGCACGATGGAGGCGACTTCCTTCGGCTTGCCATCGACATAGCGCACGGTCACCTGACTCTTGGCATCGGGGCCGAGCCGGGCGGCATCGCCCTCGCCCTTCTTGCGGGCAGCGGCCAGCAAGGCGAGGATGCGGTGGGAGTAATAGATCGGGGCCGGCATGAGATCGGCGGTTTCCCGGCAGGCATAGCCGAACATGATCCCCTGGTCGCCGGCGCCCTCGTCGCCCTGGCGGTCGGAGGCATTGTCGACGCCCTGCGCGATATCGGCAGACTGCGAATGCAGGAGCACGTCGATCTTGGCACTCTTCCAGTGAAAGCCGGACTGCTCGTAGCCGATCTCGCGGATCGCCTTGCGGGCGGCGGACTTGAACTTGACCGGATTGATGACGTCTTCGCCCGCCTTGTCCTTCTTCATCAGGCTCGGCGGCAGGCGCACCTCGCCGGCAATGATCACGCGGTTCGTCGTGGCCAGCGTTTCGCAGGCAATCCGGACGCTCCAGGGATCGACACCTGTCTTGGAAGCCTCGCGATAGACGAGATCGACGATTTCGTCGGAGATTCTGTCGCAGACCTTGTCCGGATGCCCTTCGGCGACGGACTCCGAGGTGAAGAGATAATTGGCGCGCATGCGGGACGTCCCCTCAAAGAAAAGTGCTCACACGGTGTAGAGACAGTCTCGGCAAAAAACAAGCGCACAAGCATATAAATATATCTTTATATCCTTCTGGCCTGGACGCGAACGATCCCACCGGAGCGGATGGTTGCGCCCCATGGCTTGCGCGAAGCTCACGCAGAAACGCCGTGCAGCCGGAACCCGGATACACGGCGTCGATGAAGCGTCTATTCGGTGATCAGTCGGCGTCGGAATCGGCGGCCAGTGCCTTGACGAGGTCGACGATCTTGCGCCGCACCTTGGGGTCGGAGATCTTCACGAAGGAGCGGTTGAGCTGCAGGCCTTCGGAGGATGACAGAAAGTCGACGACATAGTTGGAGCTGGACGCCTCCGCCAGCCCGGCCGGCGCGCCGGCTGCTGCGTCTCCCGGCGCATCTTCGAAGAAAAAGGAGACGGGAACGTTCAGAATGGCCGAAATATTCTGCAGCCGGCTGGCGCCGACGCGATTCGTGCCCTTTTCATACTTCTGAATCTGCTGGAAGGTGATGCCAAGGCTTTCGCCCAGCTTCTCCTGGCTCATACCCAGCATGGTTCTGCGAAGCCGGATGCGACTGCCAACATGGATGTCGATCGGATTCGGCTTCTTCTTGTTTTCAATCATTGCATGTTCCCATTCGCCGAGTGTGCACTCTGCTCCGACCCCGGTTCATTTGAGGGCCGGCCGCATGACGTCATGCAGCGGGCAGAGCCAATGCCCGCCGGCCAGTCTGGCCGGCGGCACTATGCAGATTTCAGCATTTTCGGTCAATTCTTCGGCAGGCGAAAACCAAGGCGCGAAAACAGTGCCACGGCGGCGGCGAACAGCGTGATGAACAGGGCGTTACGCCCCTGCTCCTCCGGCGTGAAAGCTGGGGCAATCCGGCTCGGCAGATCGATGTCGATGAAGCCGCGCGCGCCGAGATCGAGCCCCTTCACCACTTGGCCCCGCGCATCCACCAGCGCCGAAATGCCGGAATTGGCGCCACGAATCATCGGCACGCCGGTTTCCACTGCCCGCAGCCGAGCCTGCTGGAAATGCTGGTAGGGACCGGGCGTTTCCCCGAACCAGGCATCATTGGTGACGTTGAGCAGGGCTGCCGTGGACAGCGGTCCATTGCCGAGTTCGCCGGGGAAGATCGCCTCGTAGCAGATGAGCGGGAAGAGCGTGCGACCGCCGGGCAGCGTCAGGATGGTGTGGTTGGCCGCGCCGGAAAACCCGCCCGGCATGGAGGCTGCAACGGCGCTCAGACCCGCCTTGGCGAAGAGATCCTCGAAAGGCAGATATTCGCCGAAGGGCACCAGATGCACCTTGTCGGCGGCGCCGACGATCTGGCCGCGATCGTCGATGACGTAGATGGAATTGTAGTAGCGCGGCGGCAGGCCCGTGCCGGCATCCTCGGTGCGCACGGCGCCGGTGATCAGCATCTGCCCGTCCTGCAGCACCTCGGCCATCCGCGCCAGCGCATCCGGATTGTCGGTCAGGATGAAGGGGACCGCCGTTTCCGGCCAGACGATGAGATCCGGCCGCCGGCCCTCCCCTTCCACAGGCGCGGCGCTGAGCGCCAGATGCGCCTCGAAGACGGAGGCCCGCTCGCCGCTGTCGAGCTTCTTGGCCTGGTCGATCAGCGGCTGGACGATGCGCACGGTGAGCGGCGGATCGAGCGGTGCCGGCGCCGGCAGCGAGAGCCGATAGGCGCCATAGCCGAGATGACCGACAACGAGCAGCGCGGCCAGGCCGAGGCCGAGCCGCATGCCGCGGCGCGTGCCGATGAGAGCGGGCATGGCATAGACGAAGACGGAGGCGACGTTCATGCCCGCCACGCCGATGACGGCGGAGGACTGCATCATTATCGGCACCGGCATGGCCGTGTAGCCGATGGCGTTCCAGGGAAAGCCGGTGAGCAGCAGGCCGCGCAGCCACTCCGCCAGGCCGAAAGTGGCGGCGAGCGCGGCAATCCTCCCGATCCCGTCGGACCAGACGAGCCGCGCGATGTAGCCGGCAAGTCCGTAATAGAGCGCCAGAAAGGCGGGAAGGCCGAGCACGGCCAAGGGCAAGGCCCAGGCAAACGTATCGGCCTCGACCATCAACGCCGTCCCGAGCCACCAGAGGCTGCCGGCCAGATAGCCGAAACCGAAGCACCAGCCGACGACGAACCCCGGCAGAGCGCGGCGCAGGACCCCGTGGTCCGGATTGCCGGACACGCCATCGATCAGCCAGACGAGCACGGGGAATGTCAGGAAGGGGACGGCAAAAATATCGAACGGCGGCAGCGCCAGAACCGTGAGCAGGCCCGCCAGCACCGCCAACCCCGCACGGCGCATGCCGGAGACCAGCATCACCCTGCCTGCAAGCCACTCCATGTAAGCCCCCGACTTCGAATCAGTTCGCGGGCAGTGTTTCAGAGAAGCCTTGCCCTGTCCTGTCGTCCGGAGGGAGCGTCAGGAATTGTCAGGCATCGTGCCGAGCGCCGTGGTCGGAAGGCCCCTGCCCCGCCATGGTCGTGCCGGAAGGAAGCCCGGTCGCTCCGTCCTCTCCCTCCCGCTGCCGCCTGCGGGCGGGCGGGCGCTTGCGGATGATGCGCACGCGCTTCACCCGGCGCGGATCGGCCTCCAGCACCTGAAGCTCGAAGCCCGGGATGACATGCACCACTTCGCCCCGAACCGGGATATGGCCGAGCGTGGCGAAAACGAGACCACCCAGCGTATCGACATCCTCGAGCTGTTCGCGCACGTCGAAATCCGGGCCGATCGCCTCGGCGATCTCTTCCAGCTCCACCCGGGCATCGGCGACGAAGACATCGTCCGAGGTGCGGGTGAACATGGTTTCCTCGTCGTCATGCTCGTCTTCGATATCGCCGACCACGAGTTCGACGATATCCTCGAGCGAGGCGAGACCATCCGTACCGCCATATTCATCGATGACCAGCGCCATCTGGATCCGGGCGGTCTGCATGCGCTGCATCAGGTCGGCGGCATGCATGGACGGCGGCACGAACAGAACCTGGCGCACGATCCCCGAGGCTTCCAGCGTTTCGTTGAGATCGACGCGGGCGAGATCGAAGCCGGCGCGCGGCTGGCGCAGCGTCTTGTCCCCCTGCTCGGCAATGGCAATGGCAGGCGGCGAGGCCGGCGGACGCGGCGGCCCGTCACGCCGGCTGCGGGCCGCACGCGTGACATAGGAGAGAAGATCGCGGATGTGGACCATGCCACGCGGATCATCGAGGCTTTCATTGTAGACCGGCATGCGCGAGCGGCCGGATTCCTCGAAGATCAGCATCAGCTCGCCGATGGTCATGCTCTGGTCCACCGCCTCGATATCGGCGCGTGGCACCATGACATCGGCGACGCGAACCTCACGGAAGCGCAGAATATTGTTGAGCATCGCCCGTTCGGGCGCGGAGAAGACCGCATCCGTGCCCGGATCCGCCAGCAGCGCATCGGCAAGATCCTCGCGGATCGTCGCGCCATTGGGGCTGCGCCACAAACGAGCCGCGCGGGTCCAGAAGGAAGGCTGCCTGCCGGTTTCATGCCTCGACGCGGCGGGGCTACTACTGCCCGGCTCGTCCTGGCTGGAAGCCTCGCCATCGTCATGCGAGACCGCCGTCGACTGTGTTCTGAAGTCGCTCATCGTTCCAAATCGTCAAACGGGATCACTGTCCCCATAGGGATCAGATAGCCCAAGACCGGCCAAAATGCGAGTCTCCAGCGATTCCATTCGTTCCGCCTCGTCGCTTTCCAGGTGGTCATAGCCGAAGAGATGCAGGAAACCATGCACGAGGAGGTGGGTCAGATGCGCCTCGAACGGCTTGTCGAGCTCGGCTGATTCGCGCGCGATCGTCTCTTCGGCGAGGATGATATCACCCAGCATCGGACCCGGCCGGCCGCCGGGCACAAGCGGAAAAGCAGGGAAGGACAGGACGTTGGTCGGCTTGTCCTGCCCGCGCCACTCGGCGTTGATGCCGCGGATCGTCTCGTCGTCGGTAAAAAGCAGCGATACTTCGGGTGGCGTCTCGGGAAAGGGCTGCCCCTCCGTCTCCACGAGAAAGCGCGCCGCAGCATCGAGCGCTGTCTCGGCCAGCGCCTGCAACGTCTCTTCCGCCGCCCAAGCGCCGTCCTCGATGCTGATCTGGATATCGAGCGTGGTCATCATGACACCCGGATGGACCTCAGCGGTCCATCGGCTCGCTCTCGTCCGGCACGGCGGTGGTTGATTCGTAAGCGCGAACGATACGCGCGACCATGGGATGGCGCACGACATCGACATCCTTGAAGCGAACGACGGAGACGCCCTCGACGCCCTTCAGGATCTGCAGCGCTTCGACCAGGCCGGACTTGACGCCACGCGGCAGGTCGACCTGGCTCGGATCGCCGGTCACGATCATTCGGCCGTTCTCGCCGAGCCGCGTCAGGAACATCTTCATCTGCATGGATGTCGTGTTCTGCGCTTCGTCCAGAATGACGGCCGCATTGGCAAGCGTCCGGCCGCGCATGAAGGCCAGCGGTGCAATTTCGATGACATTGGCGGTGATGGCGCGTTCCACCTTGTCGCCCGGCATCATGTCGTAGAGCGCATCGTAGAGCGGTCGCAGGTAGGGATCGACCTTCTCTTTCATGTCGCCGGGCAGGAAACCCAGCCGTTCGCCGGCTTCGACAGCCGGGCGGGACAGGATGATGCGATCGACGACGCCGCGCTCCAGAAGCTGCGCCGCATAGGCAACGGCAAGATAGGTCTTGCCGGTTCCGGCCGGGCCGACACCGAACACAAGCTCGGAGCGCTCCAGCGCGCGGATATAGGCATCCTGCGTCGGCGTGCGCGCCGCGATCGTCTTCTTGCGGGTCGAAATCTGTGCGAGATTCAATTTCGCCTTACGCTCCATGGTCGGCAGCTGCAGCTGGTCGTCGGCCGCCACGGCCATGCGGATCGCCCCCTCGACGTCGGAAGGCTCGATCGTGCCACCCTTCTGCAGGCGGCTGTAGAGATAGTCGAGCGCACGGCGGGCCTGATCGGTGGCCGCGGTTTCGCCGGAAATCGACACCGAATTGCCCCGCGCCCGCGCATCCACATGCAGGCGCTGCTCGATCAATTTGAGGTTCTGGTCGAACTGTCCGAACAGCTCGCTCGCCATGCGGTTGTTGTCGAATGTCAGCACGAAGTGATTGGCGTCGGTCTGGGTCTTCGACTGGCGCGGCGAGGATGAAACCAATTCGTGTCCGTTCAAGCGGCGAGGCTCCTGGTAAGACTTGAGCCTCAGTCTACCACGTCGGCAAACAGACTGTTAGGGCCCGCGGCGGTGATTCGCACACGAATAATGTCACCGATTTCCACGCCCTTTGCATCAACATTCACCGACTGCAGCCAGGGCGAGCGGCCGATGAGCTGGCCTGGCATACGGCCCGGCTTTTCAAGCAGGAGGTCGATGTCGCGGCCTATGCAGGCCTGGTTGAAGGCCTGTTGCTGGGACAGGAGAAGCGCCTGCAAGCGCTCCAGCCGCTCGGCCTTCACCGCCTCCGACACCTGATCCTTCAGCTCCGCGCCGGGCGTGCCGGGGCGGGTGGAATATTTGAAGGAGAAGGCCTGAGCGTAACCAACAGCTTTCACGACTTCCAGCGTTTCCTCGAAATCCTGGTCGGTCTCGCCGGGGAAGCCGACGATGAAATCCCCCGACAGGGCGAGATCGGGCCGGGCGGCGCGAATGCGGGTGATAAGCGCAATATAGTCCGACGCCGTGTGCCGCCGGTTCATCGCCTTCAGGATACGGTCGGAGCCGGACTGCACCGGCAGGTGCAGATAGGGCATCAGCGCCGGCAGGGTCGCATGCGCGGCAATCAGGCTGTCATCCATGTCGCGCGGGTGGCTGGTGGTGTAGCGCAGCCGGGCAAGACCGGGAATTTCGGCGAGGCGGTGGAGCAGATCGCCGAGCCGGAGCGTCTGCCCGCCCTCGCCCTCTCCATGCCAGGCATTGACGTTCTGGCCGAGCAGCGTCAGCTCGCGCACGCCGGCAGCCGCCAGCTTTTCAGCCTCCGCCACCACTTGCGCCAGGGGCCGGGAAACCTCGGAGCCGCGCGTATAAGGCACGACGCAGAAGGTACAGAACTTGTCGCATCCCTCCTGCACGGTCAGGAAGGCGGTGACGCCGCGGGCCAACGTGCGCGCCTTGTCCGGTGCCGGCAGATGCTCGAACTTGTCTTCGATCGCATAGTCGGTCTCGAGCACGCGTTCGCCGCCGCGCACGCGGCGCAGCGCGTCCGGCAGGCGATGGTAGGTCTGCGGACCGATGACCAGATCCACCGCCGGGGCGCGGCGAAGGATTTCGTCGCCCTCCGCCTGGGCGACGCAGCCGGCGACGCCGATCATCATCTCGCGGCCTTCCGCCCCCTTCTTCTTCTTCAGCTCCCGGAGCCGCCCCAGCGCCGAATAGACCTTCTCCGCCGCCTTCTCGCGGATGTGGCAGGTGTTGAGCAGAACCAGATCGGCGTCTTCCGCCGTGTCCGTCGGCACATAGCCGTCGCGCGCCAGAGCGTCCGTCATCCGGTCGGAGTCGTAGACATTCATCTGGCAGCCATAGGTCTTGACGAAGACCTTCTTCGGCCGGCCGGCAGGCGGCTGGGACGAAGCGCTGGCATCTGGAACAGGGTGGGTGAGAAGGCTCTGGTCGGTCATGGCCGTGCCATAGCGCACTTATGCGGGGAAATGAAGGCTCACCGCCCGCGCAGTCGCGCAACCAGCATGGCCCGCAGCGCCGCCTCGACCTGCCGGCTGACGAGCTTGCGGTTCGTATCACGGGCAAAGTCGATCGTTTCTCCGAAGACGAGGTCGACATCAAGCGCGCCTTCCCGCAGCACGCCCAGGAGATGCGGCAGAAGCGCGATGTCGCCCGGCCAGGCGGCGATCGGCCGATGATAGCGCCCCATGGCCATGCCGTGCACGCGGGTATAGGCGAGCGCAACAGGCTGGACATGCACCGTGCCTGTCGGAGACTGCGGCACCGCGCTCGCCGCCGCGCCGAACAGCGAGGATTTGATCTCGAGCAGCCGGTTGCCGTCGGACGTCGTGCCTTCGGGGAAGAGAACGACGATCTCGCCGTCGGCAAGCCGGCTTCCGATCTCGCTTGCCTGCTGACCGGCGGCGCGCTTCTGTTCACGCTCGACGAAGATCGTCTTCTGCAGCCGCGCGAGCACGCCGAAGACCGGCCATTGGCGCACCTCCGCCTTAGCCACGAAGACGACATCGGCAACGGAGCCGAGCGCCAGAATGTCCTTCCAGCTGACATGATTGGCGACCAGCATCAGCGGCCGGCGTGCGTCGATCCGGCCATGCACATGGACCCTGAGACCGATCATCCGGCAGGCGATGCGGTGGAAAAGGCGCGGCAGCCTGCGCCGCTGCGGCATGTCGCGCCAGAGAAACAGGATCTGAAAGGGCGCCAGCACCAGCGTCGCCAGTCCGAGCACGAGAACGCTGAGCACGATCCGGATCCAGGCGATCATACGCGCATCACAGGTCGAGCCGCATGATGTCCGCGCCGCCTGCCTCGGGGCCTGCGCCTTTGTAGTAGGCCTTCCGCTCGCCCACCTTGCGGAAGCCCAGACGCCGATACAGCCCGAGGGCTGCGGCATTGGCCTGATCGACTTCGAGAAACAGACTCTCCGCGCCATATTTGCGGCTTTCGGAAAAGGCTGCCTGCATCAGCCGCCAGCCCAGGCCGCCCCGTCCGTAGCGCTGGTCGACGCCGATCGTCAGGATCTCGCCCTCTCCGCCGCCGGCCCGAACCAGCACGAAGCCGCCCATGGCCGGCCAGGCATAGGCATTGTTCTGCCGGGCAACGAATCCGAAGACGCTTTCCTGGGCAAGCAGGCTGTGGAACTCGCCGGCACTCCAGGGCGGTGAGAACCGCTGGCGATGCAGGGCGGCCACATCGTCCAGATGGTCGTCGCGCATCTGGAAAATATCGAACTCCGGCCGGCGGATGAAATAGTCGATCAGCGACATGGCGCCTTCAGGCCCTTGCCACGGCAAAGCCGGCTTGCGAGCGCACATCCGGCCCCCGCAGATAGAGCGGCTTCGGCAGGTCGGTCAGCACATCGGCCTTGGCCCCCAGGGCCGCCACCACGCCGATCTCGGCCACATCCGGTCGCTCGGACGCGCCCTCACCCCTCAGCCATCCCGCACCGGACCCGACGAGCAGCCCCTCGAAGCCGCCATAGGCCCTCTTTGCCGCGTCGATCTCGCAGCCAAGCGGCGCGGCAAGCGCGGCACCTTCGGCGGAAAAGGGCTGCAGATAGAGCTCTTCGCGCTTGGCATCGAGCAGGCTGAGGATCGGCCGTCCGCCCGCTTCCGGGATCGCAGCCACGGCAAGCGCCTGCAGCACCGAAACGCCGACGCAGGGCTTGCCAAGCGCCAGAGCAAGGCCCCGCGCCGCAGCCACGCCCACGCGGATGCCGGTGAAGGAGCCGGGGCCGACAGTCACGGCCACGCGATCCACCGCATCGAGATCGAGGCCGGCAGCGGCAAGCGCTCCATCCACCGCCTCCATCAGCCGCTCGGCATGGCCGCGGCCGATCTCCTCGCTGACCTGCCCCAGCACCCGGCCGGAATCGGCATCGAACAGGGCCGCCTGACAGGCGATACCGGCGGTGTCGAGGGCAAGAACGATCATCGTCTGGTCAACCGGAAAAGGGAATCAAGCGGAGGCGGGAGCTGCAACGGCCCCAGCCGCGCCGTGGCCGTCGGCACTCGGGCTCAGACCGCCTCGACGGCCTGAACCTCGGGCACGAAATGGTGAAGCAGGTTCTGCACGCCATGCTTGAGCGTGGCGGTGGACGAGGGACAGCCGGAGCAGGCGCCCTTCATGTTGAGGAACACCGTTCCGTCGCGGAAGCCCTTGAAGGTGATGTCCCCGCCATCCTGCGCAACGGCCGGGCGCACGCGGGTCTCGAGCAGTTCCTTGATGGTGGCGACGATCGTCTCGTCGCCATCGTCGAAGAATTCACCTTCCTGGTCCGCTTCTTCCGCCCGTGCGCCGCCAGCCATGACCGGCTGGCCAGACATGAAATGTTCCATGATCGAGCCGAGAATAGCCGGCTTCAGATGCGCCCACTCGGCATCGGCCTTGGTGACGGTGATGAAGTCATAGCCGAAGTAAACGCCGGTGACGCCGGGAATGGCGAAGATGCGGGCGGCAAGCGCAGAGGCTGCACGCGCCTCGTCCTCGTCGCGGAATTCCGCCGTTCCGCTTTCAAGCACGACCTTGCCCGGCAGGAACTTCAGCGTGGCCGGGTTCGGGGTCGATTCCGTCTGGATGAACATCGCAGATCTCCAAATTTGGCCTCTCGGCCATCGGGCATGGTGGTTTCAGGCGGCGCCGGCCCTTGTCAGCGCGCGCGCTCCCGCTTGAGCAGGCATCCTGCTGAAGATGGGAATGTGGAGTGGCTGATACCAGATATGACGCGCGTCATAAAGACGAATCATCCGGCCAAATCGTCGCTCGGCCTCAGCTCAGCGCTTCGATATCCTCGTCCGTCAGCAGGTCGGGGATGACCGTGACGGGAATGGGGAAGGCCGCGGTCTTGCCGGCGATCGAGGCGACCAGCGGCCCCGGTCCATCCTTGGCGGAGCCGGCGGCCAGCACCAGGATGGCGATGTCGCGATCTTCTTCGATCAGGGCGTGGATCTGCGCTGTGGCGACCCCTTCGCGGATCACCATTTCCGGCTCGATCCCGACCTTCTCGCGCACGGTCTGGGCAATCTTGGCGAGCGTTGCCTCCGCTTCGGCCTGCGCCTCGGCCCGCATGATCCCTTCCACCCCGATCCATTGCTGGAAATCGGCATCGGGAATCACGTAGAGCAGCACGAGGGCACCGTTCGAATGGCGGGCGCGCAAGCCGGCATAGTGGACGGCGCGGGCGCATTCGGGGGTATCGTCGATCACCGCCAGAAACTTGCGGCGGTGACCTTCCATGCGGGAGAGACGTGCGGAAACCATGGTGCGGAGTCTGGCATTCCGCTCGCCCGGCTGCAAGGCCCCTTTTTCGCCATAATCGGCAGAGGACTAGCGAAGGAAGCCGATGATGTCCTTCACGTCCTTCATTACCGCATCCGCCCGTGCGCCGGCCCGCTCGCCGCCATCCCGCAGGATCGCGTCGATATGGCTCGTATCGTCCATCAGGCGCCGCATCTCGTCGGTGATCGGCGCCAGATGTGCAACGGCGAGATCGACCAACGCCGGCTTGAAGACCGAGAACTGTTGCCCGCCGAACTGCGTCAGAACATCAGCCTTGGAAAGATCGGCCAGCGCGGCATAGATCCCGACAAGATTGTCGGCTTCCGGCCGCCCCTTCAGCCCATCCACCTCGGAGGGCAAGCCGTCCGGGTCGGTCTTGGCCTTGCGGATCTTGCGCGAGATCGTTTCGGCATCGTCCATCAGGTTGATGCGCGACAGATCGGAGGCATCCGACTTCGACATCTTCTTGGTGCCGTCGCGCAACGACATGACCCGCGGCGCCGGACCATCGATCAGCGGCTCGACCATGGGGAAGAAGGCATGCACCGGCTCTTCGCCGACCGTGATGTCCACCCCCTTGCCATGGGCGCGGATACGCTCGGCGAAGTCGAGGTTGAACTTCATGGCAATGTCGCGGGCAAGCTCCAGATGCTGCTTCTGGTCGTCGCCGACCGGCACATGGGTGGCGCGATAGGCCAGGATATCGGCAGCCATCAGGCTCGGATAGGCAAGCAGGCCGAGCGAGGCATTCTCGCGATCCTTGCCGGCCTTGTCCTTGAACTGCGTCATGCGGTTCATCCAGCCGATCCGGGCAACGCAATTGAAGATCCAGGCGAGCTCGGCATGGGCGGGCACTGCCGACTGGTTGAAGACGATATGGGCCTTGGGGTCGATGCCGGAGGCGATGAAGGCCGCAGCGATCGACCGGATCTGCCCCGGAAGGTCGTCATGCACGAGCTGTGCCGTCAGCGAATGCAGATCGACCACGCAGTAGATGCAGTCGTTCTTCTCCTGCAGCGCCACGAACTTGCGGATCGCGCCGAGATAATTGCCGAGGTGAAGATTGCCGGTCGGCTGGACACCGGAAAAGACGAGCGGGGGAAACTCTGCCATGGGAACCTCGATCAGGGCGTGTGGACGGCGCTGGGGCGTTTGGCGGGCTTATGCACGGGGCAAGGGCGGCGATCAAGGGGCGCGACCTCAATCCTCCGCGGCAAGGGCGTCCACGAGATAGCCCTCCGGGTCCCGGAAGAACGCCTCCATCACCCGGAAATGAGTGGTGTCGCGGAAAGCGATCGGCCGAAAGCCGGAACGCGTGGTTTCAAGCAGGGTGGCGCCGGGATAAGCCATGAGAAGAGGCGCGTGCGTCGCGATGATGAGCTGCCCCGTACCGGCGCGCTCGATCTCGGCGATCAGACGCAGGAACTCAAGCTGGCGGGTCGGCGACAGCGCCGACTCCGGCTCGTCGAACAGGAAAATTCCGCGCTTCAGGCAGCGCTCGCCGAAGAATCGCAGAAACCCTTCGCCATGCGAATGCGAGAGAAAATCGGGCGGGATGGCGCGTGCATCGCGGGCGGCATCGTCGAGGTACCGCGCGACTGAAAAGAAGGTCTCCGCTTTGAAGAACCAGCCGGTGTTGACCTTGGGCAACCAGCCGGCCCGCAGCACGGAGCGCAGGACATCCCCTGCCACATCGATGGCGCCGCTATGATCGACCGGGCGATAGCCGGCTCCGCCACCGGCCTGATCGAAGCCGATGAGGCCGGCGAGGCCCTCCAGGAACGTCGATTTTCCGGTTCCGTTCTCGCCAACGATAATTGTCACGGGCGTCTGGAAGGTCACCTCGAAGCCATTTGCGAACATTGGCAGGTTGAAGGGATAGCCCGGCGCGGACGGCAGCGCGACTTCGTCGATCCACACCCTCTTCAGGAAGGGCGGACGAAGGACAGAGGATATCTGACGCGCCATGAGCTCTTCCTCTCGCAGTGCAACTGGCCATGGTCCGCAGGGAGGCGGATTCATGCCGGCTGCAGCAGATCCCAGAGATTGCCGAACGGATCCTCGAAGACGGCGACGCTGCCATAGGCTTCGTGGCGCGGCTCTTCGCGGAAGTGGACGCCGGCGGCGGTGAAGGCGGCGTGGTCGCGGGCGAAATCATCCGTGTGGAGGAAGAAGCCGACACGCCCGCCTGCCTGGCGGCCGATCGCTTCGGCCTGGCCGGCATCGGCAGCCCGGGCAAGCAGCAGCGCAGTCTCCGTCGCGCCCTTCGGCCGCACCACCACCCAGCGCTTGCCCCCGCCCATGTCGAGATCCTCGACGAGATCGAAGCCGAGCGCGCCGCAAAAAAAGGCGATGGCCGGCTCGTAATCGGGAACGATGAGGGTGATGCGGGCGATCGTCTGTTTCATGGCAGCCAGTGGGGTGAAAGTATTAAATCTCCGGCGGCGGCATGACCGCAGGCTCGGTGGCGGGCGCGGGCTTGCGCTTCATGTTGCGGCGGATCATGCCGAGATCGGCACCGCCGAGCGCGAAGGCGAGCGTGAAATAGATGACCATCGACAGGCCGATCAGCAGCATGAGGGCTGCGAGCTGATGGATGAGCGTGGTCTCCGGGGTCAGCCAGCCGGCGAGGAAGGCGGAGGCGTAGTTCAGCGCGAAAGCCATGATGATCGTGGCGGCGACCAGCCGCACGACGCGCGAAAAGAGCGCGGTTTCCCAATGCCAATGGCCGCGGCGCACCAGGACAAGGAAGAGAATGACGGCATTGACCCAGCCGGCCGTTGCCTCTGCCGTTGCGATGCCGCGCTCGCCGAAGAGCGGGAAGAGCGAGACGGCGAGCGCGCAATTGACGAGCACGGTGAGACCGGTGATGCGCATCGGCGTCTTCGTGTCTTCGCGCGCGAAGAAACCGGGGTTCAGCGCCTTGGTCATGACGAAGGCCGGCAGGCCGAGACCGTAGATCGCCAGCACGCTGCCGACGGTGGCGGTGGTGGCGGCCGAGAAGGCGCCGCGTTCGTAGAGCACCCGCACGATCTCGTCGGAAATCACCCAGAGAGCGCCGGCGGCCGGGAGGGTGAGGAACAGCACGAATTCGAGCGAGCGGTTCTGGAGATTGTGTGCCTCCTTCAGCGCGCCGCCACGCAGCGCGCGCGAGAGTTCCGGCAGCAGCACCACCCCGACGGCGATGCCGACCACGCCGAGCGGCAACTGGTAGACGCGGTCGGCATATTGCAGAACGGCGATGGCGCCGTCCTTGGTGGAAGCGATCATCTGGCCGATGATCTGGTTGATCTGCGTGATGCCGCCGGTGACGGCGGCGGGCAGTGCCAGCCAGAGCAGGCGCTTGACATTCTCGGTGTAGCGCGGCCGGCGCAGCTGGAAGCGCATGCCGGCATGGCGCACCCCGGCATAGAGCACCGCCATCTGCAGGAGCCCGGCCACGAGCACGCCCCAGGACAGGTACCACGCGGTCGCCAGCGGATCGGCCCCGGTCCACAATCCGTAGGCGAGCGCCGCAATCAGCGTCACGTTCAGGAACACCGGCGCGATCGCGGCAGCGAAGTAATGATGGAGCGAATTGAGCATGCCGGAGAGCATCGCGGTCAGCGACATGCACATGAGATAGGGGAACATCACGATCGCGAGCTTGACCGTGACATCGAACTTCTCCGGGTCATCGACGAAGCCGGGCGCGATGATCGTCGAGACGATCAGCGGCATCGCCAGTTCCATGGCGATGGTGATCAGCAGGAGAACGGTGAAGAGGACGCCGAGCACCTCTTCCGAAAAGCGCTTTGCGCCTTCAATGCCGTTTGCCTCGATCTCCTTGGCAAAGAGCGGCACGAAGGCGGCATTGAAGGCACCTTCGGCAAAGAGCCGGCGGAACAGGTTCGGAAAGCGAAACGCGGCGTAGAACGCATCGGCCATCGGCCCCGTTCCGAGCGCCGCGGCCATCAGCGTTTCGCGGGCAAAGCCCAAAACGCGGCTGCCGAGCGTGGCGCCACCGACAGTGGCGAATTTGCGGACGAGACTCATCCTTCGATCTTTGCCTTGCGAATGGGGGGACGGGCCACAGGGGGCGGCGCGATCATGCCGGCGGGCATGCGGTCGCGTGCCTCGTCCGCCTCGCCGGCCATGACCGGCTTCAGCCGCGCGACGATATTGGCATGGCGCGTCTCGTTGGTGATCTTCGCGCCAACCAGATCGGTGACGTAGAAGGTGTCGATCACCTTTTCGCCGAAGGTGGTGATATGGGCCGAGCGAATGTCGAGCGAGAGATCGGAGAGCACGGCCGTGATTTCGGACAAGAGACCGGTGCGGTCCAGGCATTCGATCTCGATGACGGTGAAGGCATTGGACAGCGAATTGCTGATCGTCACCGCCGGCGGCACGGTGAAGGCCTTCGGCCGCTTGCGCCCCTTGCTGCGGCTGGCGATCACTTCCGGCAGGCGCTTGCGGCCGGCCAGCACGTCCTCGATCATCCGGCCGATGCTGGCCGCCCGGCGCAGCTCGTCGTCATCCACGGGGAACTCACGGTTGATGAGGATGGTGTCGAGCGCACGCCCGTCGGTAGTCGTGAAGATCTGCGCGTCGACGATGTTGGCGCCGGCCGCCGCACAGGCGCCGGCGATGATCGCAAGCAGGCGCGGATGGTCGGGCGCCAGCACGGTGATCTCGGTGATCGCGTGGAACTGGTGCGTGCGCACCATGGTCGCCAGCGTCTTGTCGGCCTTGTCGGTTTCGCGAATGAAGCGCGCATGGCGAACCTGGTCTTCCAGCGGCACCGACAGGAGATAGGGCTGGTAATGCAGCCGCGAATAGGCCTTGCGGTCCTTCTGGCTGAAGTCGCCCAGCGCCTCGAACAGCATGTCGGCAGCATGCGCCGCCCGCGCCTTGCGCGGCATGTCGGAAAAGCCACCGGAGAGCAGCAGCTCGGTCTCGTAATACAGCGTCCGCAGCAGCTGGCCCTTCCAGCCGTTCCACACACCGGGCCCAACTGCGCGGATATCGCAAACGGTGAGGATCATCAGCATCTTCAGCCGCTCGAGGGATTGAACGCGCTCGGCGAAGTCGAGGATGGTCTTTCGGTCGTTGAGGTCGCGCGTCTGGGCCACCATCGACATGGTCAGATGCTCTTCGATCAGCCAGGCGACGGTGTCGATCTGCTTCGGCGTCAGCCGGAAGCGGGCGCAGAGCCGGCGCGCCAGGCGAGCGCCGGCCACCGAGTGGTCTTCCGGCCGACCCTTGGCGACATCATGCAGCAGCACGGCGACATAGAGCGCCGTCCGATCCTCGACCGCCGGCATCAGCTTGACCGCCAGCGGATGGATCTCCTCGTCCTCGCCGCGGTCGATGCGCGAGAGGATATCGACCGAGCGGAGCAGATGCTCGTCCACCGTATAGTGGTGGTACATGTTGAACTGCATCATCGAGACGATACGGCCGAAATCCGGGATGAAACGGCCGAGCACGCCCGCCTCGTTCATCCGCCGCAACACGAGCTCCGGCTTGCGGCGCGAGGTGAGAATGGAAATGAACAGCCGGTTCGCCTCTTCGTCCTCCCGCAGCGAAGGGGTAATCAGCGACAGGGACCGCGTGACCTGCTTCAGCGCCGCCGGATGGAATTCCAGATTGTTGACATCGGCAATGTGGAACAGGCGAATGAGGTTGACCGGGTCGTTGCGGAACACGTCGGGGCTGGCCAGCGCGATGCGACCGCCATCATCGACGAACTCCAGCGAGCCGGGGATCTTGCGGATCCGCCGTCTGAAGCGAGTGATGACATTGGCAAAGCCCGGACGGTTCTTCGCCTGCTGGTCTTCCAGCGCCGCGCAGAAGATGCGCGTGAGGTCGCCGACATTCTTGGCCACCAGGAAATAGTGCTTCATGAAGCGCTCGACCGCCGTCAAGCCCGGGTGGTCGTGATAGCCGAGCGCCTCGGCGATCTCCCTCTGGATATCGAAGGAGAGGCGCTCCTCCGCCTTGCCGGTCAGGAAGTGCATGTGGCAGCGCACGGCCCAGAGGAAGTCGTCGGACTTGCGGAACAGGCTGTATTCAGCGCGCGAGAGAACGCCGAGCGAGACGAGATCGGCGGATTCGCGCACGCGGTAGTAATATTTTGAAATCCAGAACAGCGTGTGCAGGTCGCGCAGCCCGCCCTTGCCTTCCTTCACGTTCGGCTCGACCAGATAGCGCGTATCGCCAGCCTTGCGGTGGCGCTCGTTGCGCTCGTCGAGCTTGGCAGCGATGAATTCGGGGCCGGTATTGCGGACGATCTCGTCGTCGAAGCGCCGTTCCAGCTCGTCGGCGAGAGCGGAGGCACCGCAGATCAGTCGCGTCTCGAGGATCGCCGTGCGGATCGTCATGTCCTCGCGGGAGAGCTCGATGCACTGGTCGACGGTGCGGGTGGCATGGCCGACCTTGAAGCCCATGTCCCACAGCAGATAGAGCATGAACTCGATCGCCGGCTCGCTCCAGGGCGCCTTGCGGGCGGGCAGCAGGAACAAGAGGTCGATATCCGAACCCGGCGCCAGCGTGCCGCGGCCATAGCCGCCCACCGCCGCAATGGCGATCTGCTCTCCCTTCGGCGTCTGGCCTGCCCCGAAGACGTGGGTGAGCGTGAAGTCGTAGAGGACGGTGATCAGCTGGTCCTGCAGGCGCGAAATGCGCTCGGCGCATTTCAGCCCGCTGCCATCCTCCTTCAGCCGTTCATAGGCCCGCGCACGACCGGCGGCATTGGCCTCCTTGAAGGCGGCGAGCAGCGCCTGGCGCATCTGGTCGCGCGTCTCGGCATGAACCGAGGCGATCATCTCGCAGCGGGCGCGCAAGGTGGAGATATCGAAGGAGTCAGGCACGAGCATTTTCATCTTGCCGGGTACTGGCCGGACGGGCTGGAGCCCGGCCTCTTTGACGAGCCGCCGCTTGTGCATGCGCCATCCACCCTCTCACCGCAGAGCAGCAGAGGGATTGCAGCGGGCCCATGCCCTTTGTCCCCGCCGGCCCGATTGTCTCGAGATCTATAAGCAATAAGCCTTGCCAAGTCGTTTCGCATGCCGGCTGCCGCTGCCCGGATCTGGTGATCGCGACGCAGCGGGAGCGTTTGGCCGCACACATCGGCCCTTGCCGGCTGAAGGTCAAGCCCTGCCGCGGGTGACGTGGGGTTCGGCGTTCACGTGCGGGTCAGTTCGCCCTTCAGGGCGTAGAGCGCATCGAGCGCCTCGCGCGGGGTCATGTCGTCGAGGTTGAGCGCCGTCAGCCGCGCCTCCACCGCCGAGGGTTTCGCACGCGAGGCCTCTTCCCGCCGGAGCGCCACCTGGAACAGCGGCAGGTCGTCGATCAGCTGGCTCGCCGGGTTCTTGCGGTCGGCATCTTCGAGCTTGGCAAGGACATCGCGCGCCCGTGCCACCACTGCTGCCGGAAGTCCCGCCAGCCGCGCGACCTGGATGCCGTAGGACCGATCGGCCGCGCCCGGGCCGACCTCGTGGAGGAACACGACCTCGCCATCCCACTCCTTCACCCGCATGGTGACGTTGGAAAGCCGGGCGAGCTTTTCCGAAAGCACCGTCAGCTCGTGGAAATGGGTGGCGAACAGGCCGCGGCAGCGATTGGCCTCGTGCAGGTGCTCGACCGCCGCCCAGGCGATCGACAGGCCATCGAAGGTGGCCGTTCCGCGGCCGATCTCGTCGAGAATGACCAGTGATCGGTCGGTCGCCTGGTTGAGGATCGCCGCCGTTTCCACCATTTCCACCATGAAGGTGGAACGCCCGCGCGCGAGATCGTCGGAGGCGCCGACGCGGGAGAACAGCCGGTCGACCGTGCCGATATGAGCGGCGGTGGCCGGCACATAGGATCCCATCTGCGCCATGATGGCGATCAGCGCGTTCTGCCGCAGGAAGGTGGATTTACCGCCCATGTTCGGGCCGGTCAGCAGCCAGAGCGCGCCGTCCCCGGTCTCGCTCGTCGGCGAAAGATCGCAGCCATTGGCCACGAAGGCCGCCGCGGCCTGGCGCCGGAGCGCCTGCTCGACCACCGGGTGACGCCCGCCCTCGATTCGAAACATCTTGGAACGGTCGACCATCGGCCGGCGGTAATCCTGCTCTTCGGCGAGAACGGCTAGCCCGGCCGCGACATCGAGCACGGCAAGCGCCGCCGCCGCCGCCTTGATCGCTTGCGCCGCTTCGACCACCTGCGCGGTCAAGGCCTCGAAGGCGGCATGTTCGATCGCCAGCGCCCGGTCGGCGGCATTGGCGATCTTGGTTTCAAGCGCGGCCAGTTCCGTCGTCGTGAAGCGCATGGCGTTCGCCATGGTCTGGCGGTGGATGAAGCGGGCCTTCGCCTCGCCCTCCGTCAAGGGCCCGGCATTGCCCGCTGTGACCTCGATGAAATAGCCGAGCACATTGTTATATTTGATCTTCAGCGCCTTGAGGCCGGTCTCCTCGGCATAGCGCGCCTGGAGCGAGGCGATGACCCGGCGCGACTGATCGCGCAGCGCCCGCATCTCGTCCAGTTCGCCATCCGCGCCGTCGCGCAGGAAATTGCCGTCACGCTTCAACAGCGGCAGGTCGTCGGCAAGCATCTGCGCCAGCCGTGTCGCAAGATCCGCCGGCAGGCCGGCAAGCGCCGCCTTCGCCTCCAGCAATTCCTCCGACAGGTCGGCATCGTCCAGACAATGCGCGATCTCGGCGGCCGCGCCCGTGCCGGCCAGGATCGCGCCGAGATCGCGCGGGCCGCCGCGGCCGAGCGAAAGGCGGGAGAGCGCGCGCGGCATGTCCGGCACGCGCTTCAAGGCGCTGCGGAGATCGGCGCAGAGCGTCGGATCCTCGAGAATGGCGGCGACCGAATCGAGCCGGCGGCGGATCGCCTCCGGATCGGTCAGCGGCGACATCAGCCGTTCGGCGAGCAGCCGGGCGCCGCCGCCGGTCACGGTCCGGTCGAGCGCCTTGAGCAGCGCGCCGTCGCGGCTGCCGGAGAGCGTCTTGACCAGTTCGAGATTGGCGCGCGTCGCCGGATCGATGAACAGCGTCGCGGCCGTGTTCTCGCGCTCGGGGATGTTGAGCGGGGGGCGCTCGGCAATCTGGGTCTTCTCGACATAGCCGACGGCGGCCGAGGCAGCCGCCAGCTCGGCGCGGGAAAACTGGCCGAAGCCATCCAGCGACTGAACGCTGTAATAGCGGGCCAGGCGATTCTCCGCCGTCGCGCTATCGAACAGCACGGCCGGCTGCGGCGTGGCGATGCGGCCGATCACGTCCAGAACCGGGCGAAGCGCGGGATCGTGGAAGAGCGTATCGGCGAGGATCAGTTCGCGCGGCTCGATGCGGAGAATATCGGCCAGCAGCCGCGTCTCGTTCGTTTCCGCCAGGCGGAAGATGCCGGTGGAAATATCGATCCAGGCGAGCGCCAGGCTCGCCTCGCCACCGCCCCGCACGCGGGCCAGCGCCATCAGATAATTGCTTTCGGAGGCAACGAGCAGCTTGTCTTCGGTGATGGTGCCTGGGGTGACGAGACGCACCACGTCGCGCCGGACGACCGATTTCGAGCCGCGTTTCTTGGCCTCGGCCGGATCCTCGATCTGCTCGCAGACGGCAACGCGATAGCCGAGCGCGATCAGCTTCTGCAGATAGTCGTCGGCGGCATGGATCGGCACGCCGCACATCGGAATGTCTTGGCCCAGATGCTGGCCGCGCTTGGTGAGCACGATGCCGAGCGCGCGCGACGCCTCCATCGCGTCCTCGAAGAACAGCTCGTAGAAATCGCCCATGCGGTAGAAGAGCAGCGAGCCGGGATTGGCCGCCTTGATCTCGATATATTGCTCCATCATCGGCGTGGCCTTGAGCACCACGGCCGCCGCCGGCGCTTCTGGAGCCGAGGCATCGGGACCGGGCGCTGCCGGCACGGCCTCGTCCATCGCCCCTTCGCCCGAAGATGATCGATCGCTCACGAATGCCATTCCCGACCCCAAAAAGCCCGACCCCGACGAAGCCAGGCCCCAAAAACAAGGTGGCAGACTAGCCATCCCCGGCTATAGAAGGCAACGGGAATAGAGGGAGGCGAGGGGGCCACCCACAGAAGCTTGGGAGGAAGCGGCATGGCGGACGAACGCAAGGCACGGCGCAGCGGCACGGCGGTGACGGATCAGGAGGCGCTGCAATTTCACGCCGAGGGCCGGCCGGGAAAGCTGGAAATCACGCCCACCAAGCCGATGGCAACCCAGCGCGACCTGTCGCTCGCCTATTCGCCGGGCGTGGCCGTTCCGGTCAAGGCGATCGCCGCCGATCCCGCGACGGCCTATGATTACACGACGCGCGGCAACATGGTCGCCGTGATCTCCAACGGCACGGCCATCCTCGGCCTCGGCAATCTCGGCGCGCTCGCCTCCAAGCCGGTCATGGAGGGCAAGTCGGTGCTCTTCAAGCGCTTCGCCGATGTCGATTCGATCGACCTTGAAGTCGACACCGAGGATGCGGAGACCTTCATCAACTGCGTGCGCTATCTCGGCCCCTCCTTCGGCGGCATCAACCTCGAAGACATCAAGGCGCCGGAATGCTTCATCGTCGAGCAGAAGCTGCGCGAAATCATGGACATTCCGGTCTTCCACGACGACCAGCACGGCACGGCCATCATCGCCACAGCGGGCCTGATCAATGCGCTGGAGCTGACGGGGCGGGATCTCAAGACGGCACGGCTCGTCTGCAATGGCGCGGGTGCGGCGGCAATCGCCTGCGTCGAGCTGATCAAGTCGCTCGGCTTCAATCCCGACAACATCATCATGTGCGACACCAAGGGCGTGATCTACCAGGGCCGCACCGAGGGCATGAACCAGTGGAAGTCCGCCCACGCCGCCCGCACGACGGCACGCACGCTGGAAGAAGCGATGGAGGGTGCCGACATCGTCTTCGGCCTGTCGCAGAAGGGCGCATTTTCCGAAAGCATGATCCGCTCCATGGCGCCACGGCCGATCATCTTCGCCATGGCCAATCCGGATCCGGAGATCACGCCGGAAGAGGTGGCGGCGATCCGCGACGATGCGATCATGGCGACCGGGCGGTCCGACTATCCGAACCAGGTCAACAACGTTCTCTGCTTCCCCTATATGTTCCGCGGCGCGCTGGATGTGCGGGCGACGACCATCAACGAAGACATGAAGATCGCCGCGGCGCGCGCGCTGGCCGATCTTGCCAAGGAGGACGTGCCGGATGACGTGGCGGCCGCCTATCAGGGCAACCGCCCGCGTTTCGGGCCGCAATACATCATCCCCGTCCCCTTCGATCCGCGGCTGATCTCCTCCATTCCCGTGGCAGTCGCGAAGGCGGCGATCGACAGCGGCGTCGCCCGCAAGCCGATCGCCGATCTCGCCGGCTATGCCCGCCAGCTCTCCGCAAGGCGCGATCCGATCGCCTCGACGCTGACCCGCATCTTCGAGCGGGTGCGCCGCAATCCGAAGACGATCGTCTTTGCCGAAGGCGAAGAGGTGCAGATGATGCGCTCGGCGGTCGCCTATGCCACGCAACAGCTCGGCACCGCCCTGCTGCTCGGCCGGGAAGACCGGATGCGCGAGACGGCGGAGCGCGAGGGCATCGACCTCAACCGCCCGGGCATCCAGCTCGTCAATGCCCGCATCTCGCAGCGCACCGGCGCCTATGTTGATTATCTCTATGCCCGTCTTCAGCGCAAAGGCTTCCTGTTCCGCGATGCGCAGCGGCTGATCAACCACGACCGCAACCATTTTGCCGCCTGCATGGTGGCGCTCGGCGATGCCGACGGCATGGTGACGGGCATCACCCGCAATTACTCGACCGCGCTCGAGGATGTGCGCCGCTGCATCGACCCCAAGCCCGGCCATCGGGTGATCGGCGTATCGCTGGCACTTTGCCGCGGGCGCAACGTGCTGGTCGCCGACACCGCCGTCCACGACATGCCGACGGCGGAGGAGCTGGCCGATATCGCCGAGGAAGCCGCAGGCCTCGCCCGCCGGCTCGGCTATGTGCCGCGCGTCGCCATGCTTGCCTATTCCACCTTCGGCCATCCCTCGGGCGAGCGTTCGGAGCGGGTGCGCGAGGCGGTGGACATTCTGGAGCGCCGCCGCGTTGATTTCGAATTCGACGGCGAGATGGGCGCGGATGTGGCGCTGAACCCGCAGCTGATGGAGCAATATCCTTTCTGCCGCCTGTCCGGCCCTGCCAACGTGCTGGTCATGCCGGCCTTCCACTCGGCCTCGATCTCGACCAAGATGCTGCAGGAACTGGGCGGCTCCACCGTGATCGGCCCGCTGCTCGTCGGTCTCGACAAGGCGGTGCAGATCGTGCCGATGGGCGCTCGCGATTCCGACATCGTCAACATGGCAGCGCTCGCCGCCCACAATGCCGGCCGCTAAGGCTTGAGTGCGGATCGGCCGGGTCTCCCGGTCGTTCCGCAGCCCGTCTCAGGCGAAAAGCTGGCGCAGATGGTCGTTGAGGAAGATGCCGCCGGGATCCAGTCTTTCGCGCAGCGCCTTGAAATCTCCCGCGCGCGGATAGAGCGCCGTCACGTCCTCGCCGGTCAGGAAATGCAGCTTGCCCCAGTGCGGGCGCGAGCCGAACTGGCGCAAAATATCGTCCACGTCTCTCAGATAGTCCCAATAATCGGTGCCCGGCTCGCCTGACACCGAAAGCGTGATCGAATCCTGCTCGAAAAAGGGGCTGATCCAGCCGGGGTCGCCGGCGGTGAAACGGTATTCGATCGGGTAGATGCAGGTCGGGTGCTTGCTCAGCATCAGCGCGCGCACCTGCCGGCAGGCCTCCTTGCCGTAGCGCACCGGCACGGCATATTCGAGCTCGTGGAAGTTCGGCACGTACTCGATCGGGTATATCTCAGAAGAATAGGCGATCTTCTCGAAACCGCGTTCCATGGGCGGCTGATCGGTGATGTCGATCACCTTCATCTCGCAGACATCGTGCAGTTGCTCGGTGGTCGAGACGGAGGCCGTGTCCGGCAGGCAATAGCAGTGCCGGCTTTCCGGCACCGGGCACCAGAAGAAGCCGAAATGGCGGTGGCTGGCGGCCAGCGCATCATGCTGCTCCATGCACTCCTCGAAGGTGCAGCGCCAGAGCTTCTTATGGAGATTGTAGCTCTCCATGACCTGCAGCGTGATCTCGGAGATGACACCCAGCATGCCGACGGAGACCCGCGCGGCGTTGAGGAGGTCCGTGTCTCGCTCATCGACCACGAGAATACTGCCATCCGGCTGGACGAGCCGCATGCCGACGATCTGCGAGGCCATGTTGCCGAGCGTCGCGCCCGTGCCATGGGTTCCGGTGGTGAGCGCACCGGCGAGTGCCTGGCTGTCGATGTCGCCCTGGTTGATCAGCGAGAGGCCGTTCTCCTTCAGGATCTTGCCGAGCGTGTTGATCGTCGTGCCGGCCGAGACGGAGACGCGCTTGCGTTCGCGGTCGATGGCAGTGACGCCCTGCATGTCGGAGAGCGTCAGGTGCAGACCGCTCGTCAGCGCGACGGGGGTGAAGGAGTGGCCGGAGCCGGCGCAGCGAACGCCGAGTCCCTCCCCCGCCGCCTGCGCCACCATCTCCGCCAGATGCGCCTCGCTGGTGGGCGCGCCGCGCCGACGCACGATACAGGACTGATTGCCCACCCAATTGCGCCAATGCCCACCGGCGGACATGCCTGCCATGATGTCCGATGCCTTGCCGATCCCGCTGTCCATGGTGCTCTCCCTCAGGCTCACACAGGCCGCGCCGCTCAGACGGCGGTGAAGCCGTTATCGACGAAAAGATGGGTGCCGTTGATGAAGCTCGCCTCATCGCTGGCGAGGAACAAGGCCGCCTGCGCAACCTCGATCGGCTCGCACATGCGGCCCTGCTGGGCAGCGATCGCCGCATCGGAAACATCGACGCCATATTTGGCGAGCCCCACCAGCTCGCGTTTGCCGTGGTCGGTGGCGATGAAGCCCGGGCAGACGGCATTGGAGCGGATGCCGCGATCGCGGAACTCGACGGCGATGGCGCGTGCGAACATGTGGCAGGCGCCCTTGGTCGTGTCATAGAGCACCTCCATCGGCGTTGCCGCCACGGCGGAGATGGAGGAGGTGGACACGATGCTGCCGCCGCCGGCCGCAATCATGCCCGGAAGAACCGCCTTGGTCATCAGGAACATGGAGCGGACGTTGACGGCCATCAGCCGGTCCCACTCCGCTTCCTCGACCTCGAGGAAGGGCCCTACGGCCAGAATGCCGGCATGATTGAAGAGAACGGTGATCGGCCCGAAGGCCGCTTCCACCGCCTGGACCGCAGCCGTGACCTCAGCGGAGACCGAGACATCGGCAGGCGCGAAGATCGCCTCGCCGCCGGCGGCGCGAATGCGCTCGGCAAGGGCGGCACCTTGGCTCGTCGGCAGGTCGACGATGCCGACCCGCGCGCCTTCTTTCGCGAAGAGGTCGGAGGCAGCCAGCCCGCATCCGCCCGCGCCTCCGCTGATCAACGCCACCTTGCCCGCCAGCCTGCCTGCCATGCCCTGCCCCCACCGTTCTGGTTTGAAGGCAGTATCGGAGAGAAGCGGGCCGCTGTCGATATGGCAGCGGGACGAGTTTGATCAGGCGGCGTTGGAGGTCTGGTCGTCGCTCAGGAAGGCATAGATGGCGGTGGCGGAATCGGTGCCGCGCAGGCGGGCGACCATTTCGGAATCCCGCAGCACGCGGGCAATGCGCGACAGCGCCTTGAGATGATCCGCACCGGCCCCTTCCGGCGCCAGCAGCAGGAAGGCGAGATCGACCGGCTGGTCGTCCAGCGCTTCGAAATCGACCGGGGATTCCAGACGCGCGAAGATGCCGACGATCTGCTCGATACCCGGCAGCTTGCCATGGGGAATGGCGATCCCATTGCCGACGCCGGTCGAGCCCAGGCGTTCGCGCTGCAGGATGACGTCGAAAATTTCACGCTCGGGCAGGCCCGTGATCTTTGCCGCCTTGGCCGAGAGCTCCTGAAGCAGCTGCTTCTTGGTCTGGACCCGGAGAGCGGGAAGGATCGCATCCTGTTGCAGGAGACCTGCCAATGCCATGTCGTAGTCCCTCGTTTGTGAGGTTGGCGCCGGCGGCCCTGCCGCCGGCGCGCGATCCTCTTCGACCGATCCGGCCGGGCGGCTTGTCCGCTCGCCCGTCCCGATCGGGTTCTGCGCAGCCTGCCTTTTCGGCCTTTTTGCTGCGCGCCTGATCAGCCTTTCATGTTGGCTGCGTCGATCCAGCCAATATTGCCGTCCGTGCGGCGGTAGACGATGTTGAGATCGTCCTTGCCCGGGCTCTTGAACATGAGAACCGGGTCGTCGGTCATGTCGAGCGCCATCACCGCATTGGCCACCGACATGGTGCGGATCTGCTTGGATGTTTCCGCCACGATGGTGGGGGCGAAATCTTCCGGCAGTTCCTCGTCCTCGTCGGGAATGGAGTCCATGACGGTGTAGGCCAGCTCGAAGCTGCCGTGGCCATTGCCCGTGTGGTGATCCTTGAGCTTCCGCTTGTAGCGCCGGATGCGCTTGGCGATGCGTTCGGACGCAGCGTCGAAGGCAGCCTGCGGGTCGTTGGCCTGACCATTGGCCTGCAGGGTTGCGCCCGAGTCCAGATGAACCTTGCAGTCCGCGCTGAACCGCGCCCCGGATTTTTCCACTGTGACCTGGCTCGAATAACCTCCGTCGAAATATTTCGTCACGGCCTGGGAGATCTGGTCCTCGATGCGAAGGCGAAAGCTTTCACCGATTTCCATATGTTTTCCGGACACACGCACACTCATGGAGTTTCCTCTCTTTCATGATTTGCGAGCGTCAGTCTATTCCAACCGCTTGCGACCTCCAAGTGATTCAGCGAGGCGGGCGGTGAATGTGGCGTGATCTGGGCAGGTTTGGCAAAGCCCGCCTTTCCCGCCGCATCAATCTGGGGCGGGCCATTACGACAGGGCGCCCGGCAAGTCAACCAGCAGGCGGCAGACCGGGCAAGACGGCAAAATCATGGCGTGTCAGGCCAAGGCCTTGGCCATGGCCCGCTTTTCCCGCCGCCGCTGCACCGAGGAGGGAATGTTCATCGCCTCGCGATATTTCGCGACCGTGCGGCGCGCAAGCTCGATGCCGCTCGACTTCAGCACATCGACGATATCGTCGTCGGAGAGCACCGCCTCCGGGCTCTCGAGCACGATCATGCTGCGAATGCGGTGACGCACCGCCTCGGCGGAATGCGCATCGCCGCCTTCGGCCGAATTGATCGAGACCGTGAAGAAATATTTGAGTTCGAACACGCCGCGCGGCGTCAGAATGTACTTGTTCGAGGTGACCCGGCTCACCGTCGACTCATGCATCTTGATCGCGTCGGCGATGGTCTTGAGGTTGAGCGGCCGCAGATGGTCGACCCCGTGCAGGAAGAAGGCATCCTGCTGGCGCACGATCTCGGTTGCCACCTTCATGATGGTCTTTGCCCGCTGGTCAAGGCTGCGGGTCAGCCAATTGGCGTTCTGCAGGCATTCGGAGAGGAAGGCCTGGTCATGGCTGTTCTTCGGCGCGTGGCGCGAAACGGTGGCGTAGTAGACCTGGTTGACCAGGACACGCGGCAGGGTTTCCGGGTTGAGCTCCACCGCCCATGTGCCGTCCGGCGCGGCGCGCACGATAATATCCGGCACGATCGCCTCGCAAGGCGCGCTTTCGAAACAGGTACCGGGCTTGGGGTCGAGCGTGCGGATTTCGGCCAGCATGTCGATGAGGTCCTCCTCATCGACGCCGCACAGCTTCTTCAGGCTTTGAAAGTCCCGGCGCGCCAGCAGATCGAGATGATCGACCAACGCCGCCATGGCCGGATCGAGCCGGTTGCGCAAGCGCAGCTGAATGGCAAGGCACTCGCTCAAGGAACGGGCAAAAACGCCCGGCGGATCGAAACGCTGCACCGTGGACAGCACGGCCTCGACATCGGCAAGCCCGCAGCCCAGACGGGCCGCAATGTCCGCCAGATCGGCATGGAGATAGCCGGCCTCGTCCAGCTGGTCGATGAGGTGCTGGGCGATCAGCCGGTCGCGCGCGCTGGAAAAGCTGAAGGGAACCTGTTCGGTCAAGGTCTCGCGCAGGGTCTGCCGGCTGGCGACGAAATCCTCCAGATCGAACCCATCGCCAATATCGGCATCGCCGCCGCCCGGCATCGACTTCCACTGGCTGAGCAGTTCCGGCGCATCGGCGCGCTGCGGCGCCGTATCATCCGGAAAGACATTGGCAAAGCTTTCGTCGAGAACCTCGCTCATCCGCTCCGCGCTGCCGGTGGTTGTCCCTTCATAAAGGTCGGCGCCGTCGAAACCAGCGGGCGCCTGCCCCTCCTCGCGCTCGAGGCGGGACGCATCGACCGGCGCGTCGCTATCCGACAGAAATTCGAGCAGCGGATTCTTCTCCACCTCCTGCTCGATGAACTGTGTCAGTTCGACATGGGTCATTTGCAGCAGCTGGATGGACTGCATCAGCTGCGGGGTCATTGCCAGGGTTTGGTTCTGGCGCAGGAACAGGCTGGCCGACAATGCCATAGGAACGCGGAACTCCCTGAACTGTCCGCCCGGCGCACGCTTTTTCTGGAGAAATCAGCCGATTGCGGAACTGGCCCAAAAATTGCTTAGAAAAGAGATTTGGTCAAGCGTGAGATGAGGATTTCAACCGGCGCTGTCTCTGCCGCGTCATGCCATGAGCAAACAGACCGGTTGGCGGTGCCTCATGGAACGCGCCACATTCGTCACGACGCACGCACAGCGCATGGACGCGGCGACCCGTGACCCGATCTTGCGAACGGCTTCTTAAGCACGTCTGCATAAGCCAAACGTCGCGCAAACATCGACGCTCGTCAAGAGCCGCGAAATGCGCGCGCGCATTTTGGCAACACCGCGATGGTTGCCCTTAAAGGCTGAAATTATCGCCGAGATAGAGCCGGCGCACATCAGGATTGTTGACGATGTCGTCGGCGCGACCATGCGTCAGCACCTCGCCGGCATGGATGATATAGGCCCGATCGATCAGCCCCAGCGTTTCGCGCACATTGTGGTCGGTGATGAGCACCCCGATGCCACGCGAGGTCAGGTGACGGACGAGCGCCTGGATATCGGCGACCGAGATCGGGTCGACACCGGCGAAGGGCTCGTCGAGCAGCATGAAGGTGGGATCGGTGGACAGGGCGCGGGCAATTTCCAGCCGTCGGCGCTCGCCGCCGGAGAGAGAGACGGCCGCAGCCTTGCGAAGATGCGAGATCGAGAATTCTTCGAGCAGGCCGCGCAGCTTGATATCCTGCCGGCCGCGATCCGGCTCGTGCAGTTCGAGCACGGCGCGGATGTTCTCCTCCACCGTCAGGCCGCGAAAGATCGATGCCTCCTGCGGGAGATAGCCGACGCCGAGCCGGGCGCGGCGATACATCGGCATCGTCGTCACGTCGTTGCCGTTGATCTCGATCGAACCCTCATCGACCGGGACCAGGCCGGTGATCATGTAGAAGCAGGTCGTCTTGCCGGCACCGTTCGGGCCGAGCAGGCCCACAGCTTCGCCGCGCCGCACCACCAGCGACACGCCATTGACGACGCGCCGGTCGCGATAGGCCTTCGTCAGGCCCCGCGCGATGAGCGTGCCGTCATAGCGCGCCTTCTCGGTCGTCGACAAAGGATCGGGGGCGCCTGAAGGCGCATCGGGCGCCTTGCGCTTGCGGAGGGAGGGAAGGGCCACGGTCTGTCTGGCTGTCCTGGATGGTCCGGTGGATCAGTTGGTCTTCTGGGACTTCGGGTCGAGCTGGATCTGCACGCGCCCGCCGCAGGCCTCAAGCTGGGCCTCGCCGGTGGCCATGCTGACATTGAGCTGGCAGCCGGTGAAGACGTTCTTGCCTTCCGAGAGAACCACCTGCTTGCCTTTCAAGACCAGCGTCTGCTGCGCCATGTTGAACTGGCCGGAATCGGCAGTGGCCTGCTGCGTGCCGGACTGGAGGAATACCTTCCTGTCGACCTCGATCCGGTCGATCTGCGCGTTGCCGCCGGAAATCGAGCCGCCGCCGGCCTTGTAATAGACGACCATGTTGCCGGCCTGCAGCGTGGTGGCGCCCTGCACCACCTTGACGTTGCCGGTAAAGATCGCCTTGCTCTCCGGGTCCTTGATCTCCAACTTGTCGCTTTCGATCTGGATCGGCTGGTCGTTCGACAGCTTCAGCCCGCTCATGCGGCTGTTCGTCTGCTGCGCCAGCGCGGGCGCGGCCGCGGCGACAAGCGCAACTGCGAAAGGCATGGCTTTCGTCAAGGCATTCCGGGAAAAGCGATAGGCCGACATCAGGTGCACCGGGTTCGAGGGAAGCGTTAGTTCTCTGCAGTCTTGCGGATGGTGGCCGGATCCACGACGACCTTCACCATGCCTTCAAAGGTAATGACTTTTCCCTTATCCGTCATCTTCAAAGACTGCGCAACAATCGAACCGCCGCGCATGCTGATTGCAATCGGCGCCTGGCTCTTCATCTCGCCCGCATTGATATCGAGATAAGCGGAACGGAAGTCCGCGGTTACGCCATTGTTCAGGGAAATCGTAAAGGGCGCGTTCATGTCCAGCGTATTTGCGCCCCGATCGTAAATGCCGCTTGCCGCATCCACCGTCGCCGTCGTTTCATCGTTGACCGGCATTTCCGCCCGGATCTTCTCCAGCGTGATCATGTTGGGATTGGCGATATCCTGCAGCGCGCGCTCGGCGCGCATCGAATAGCTGATGTCCTGCTTGTTGCGCCCGGAAATGGCGGGGTTCTGCATGACGATCTTGCCGTTCTCGATCGTGGCGGTCTCGATATTCAGCTCTTCGGGAAGAAAGGCGCGCACGACGGAAACGGCGACGAAGATCGCCGCGATCAGAACGGCGACCAGCGGCAGGGCAATCTTCAGCCGACGAACGCGCCGCGAGTGGCGTGCTGCGCGCGCATAGGCGTCCGTGACGGTCGGCCCTGAATGCGGCAGGGCGCCGGGGAAATGCACATCGTTCGCCATGAAAACCGTCTTCTGAACCACCATCAGCAGGCCGTCGAACGCAGCCGCGCGCCCGCATGGAATGCAGCCATGAATATGGAGATTGTTTGGGCGGCAGACAATGGAGGGGCCGAATCTTTAGAAAATCCGCACAAAAGCACCCCGTCGAGACAGGCTTGCCGCGCAGGGCGGCATTTCTCTTTCGTCGATTCTCCGCTAAGAGCGATGTCCCGCGCCGGCCGGGCGCTGCAAGAGGACGCTGTCATGGATCAACTGGGATTTGCCGATCGGCGGAGCCTGCGACGCAAGCTCGGCTTCTGGCGTCTTGCCACGATTCTTCTGATCGGGCTCGCGGCCGTCGCAGCCTTTCTGGCCTTTTCCCGGGCCGATGCCGGCGTCGGGCGCGACCATATCGCCCGGGTCAGCATCTCCGGCGTCATCCTCGATGACCGCGAGCTGGTCGAGCGGCTGAGCAGGATTGCCGAGACGAGCTCGGTCAAGGGCCTGATCGTCAGCATCAACTCACCGGGTGGGTCCACCTTCGGCGGAGAGGTGCTTTATGATGCGATCCGTAAGGTGGCGGAAAAGAAGCCCGTCGTCTCGGATGTCCGCACGCTTGCGGCCTCGGCCGGCTACATGGTCGCGCTCGCGGGCGATAGGATCGTGGCGGGTGACACATCGATCACCGGCTCGATCGGCGTCCTGTTCCAGTATCCGCAGGTCAAGACGCTGATGGACAAGATCGGCGTTTCGCTGGAGGAGATCAAATCCTCGCCGCTGAAGGCCGAGCCGAACCCCTTCCATCCGCCGAGCGACGCGGCGAAGGCGGTGATCCAGGCGATGATCGACGACAGCTACAATTGGTTCGTCGATCTGGTGGCCGAGCGGCGCCAGTTGCCGCGCCAGGAGGCGCTTGCGCTCGCCGACGGACGCATCTTCACCGGCCGGCAGGCGGTGGGCATGAAACTGATCGACGAACTGGGCGGCGAGCCGGCCCTGCGTGCCTTCTTCGAAAGCCGCAAGGTGGCCAGGGATCTGCCGATCGTCGATTGGGAACCGCCGAGCAACAGCCTCCCCTTCGGTCTCGGTTCGCTCAGCCTTGCCCTTCTCCAGTCGCTCGGGCTCGATCCGGCGCGGCTTGCCAGCAGCCTGCCGGACCTTGGCGCAGACAAGTTGTTTCTTGACGGTCTTGTTTCCGTTTGGCAGGTTGAAGGCCGCTAAGACTGCCGGCGGCTGATGCCGGAGGCGGCTGCGGCGTCCGAACAGTCCGACTACCCGGATCAACGCGCGCCTTCAGCCTGCAAGACCGGAATGAGCCTGCAGGACTGAGATCGGGTGGGGCAAGCCTGCGGCACGCGATCGAGACAAAGACAATCCATAAAGGGGTGACGGGTGATCAAGTCGGAGCTGGTTCAGATCGTTGCGGCGCGCAACCCGCATCTTTACCACCGCGATGTCGAAAACATCGTCAACGCCGTGCTCGACGAGATTACCGACGCGCTTTCGGCGGGCAATCGCGTGGAGCTGCGTGGCTTCGGCGCCTTTTCGGTCAAAAACCGTCCTTCCCGCTCGGGGCGCAATCCGCGCACGGGCGACAGCGTCTTCGTCGAAGAAAAATGGGTGCCGTTCTTCAAGACCGGCAAGGAGCTGCGCGAGCGGCTGAACCCCGGCTCCGATGCCGACATCGACATCGATATCGACGAGGATTGAGCCGCGTCCGGCGCCGTGCCGCTTGAAAAGCCGATGATGATGCGCGGGCCCTGTTTAACAGCGGCGCCACTGCCCTATGTCCCCCGCTCGACCACCCATTCCCGGTGACCCACCTGTTTCGCGGAGAGTTTCGATGCTGAGAAAGTTGATCAATGTCGTGGTGTTCGTTCCGCTCGGCATCGTTCTCATCGTGCTTTGCGTCGCCAACCGCCAGCCGGTGAAGCTCGCCTTCAATCCGTTCGATACGGCCGATACGGTGCTGGCGCTGACCGCGCCCTTCTATGTCTTCCTGTTCCTCGCCCTGATTCTGGGGCTTTTGATCGGCGCTGCTGCCACATGGGTCAGCCAGGGCAAGTATCGGCGCCGCGCGCGGATCGAGGCCAGCGAAGCGCTGAAATGGCATCAGGAGGCCGAAAAGCGCCAGGCCCAGGCAGCAGCAGCCCAGCCGTCCACCGTGCCGGCCGGCCAGACGAGCCTTGCGCCGGCCGCCAACCGGTCGACCGGCCTCGTTGCAGCGAAGCTGCGCTGATCAGCCTTCCACAGGCTGCCCTTGCGCCTTGCGCAGGGCGGCCGCGGTAAAGCGGGCGAAGAAGCGCTCGGCGATCCGGTTTGCTCCGGAGGAAACGAGCTTCGAGCCCAGCTGGGCGATCTTGCCGGAAACATCGGCGGTAATTGCGTAAACGAGCAGCGTTTCGGCTTCGCCGATCGCTTCGAGCCGCACATCGGCGCCGCCCTTGGCAAAGCCGGCGAGGCCCCCCTTCCCTTCTCCTTCGATCCGGTAGCTTTCCGGCGGATTGAGCGCCGACAGCGTGATGACGCCGGAGAAGGACATGGAAACGAAGCCGAACTTCACCGTAACTACGGCATCGAGCGTGGTCGGCGAGGTCCAGTCGAGCATCGAGCAGCCGGGGATGCAGGCTTTCAGCACCTCCGGATCGTTCAGCGCCGCCCAGACATCCTCCCGCGGCAGCGCGATGCGCTCTTCCCCGACCATCTCCATGCACGACCACTCCCCTTGCCTCCGGCGCAGGCGGCCGGGCGCTCGAATGTAAGTTGGGATAAGACTTTGCCAAGAGCGGCGGCGATGCTATTTGCACGCAAGCCGCATCTGACGGCTCGATATGACGAGAAGGCACGTCTCCTTGAAGGACAAGACCAGACGCCCGGGAGGCCGGCCGGACGCGCCGAAGCGCCAGCGCCCCGAACAGCCGCGTGGGCCGGCAAAGCCGCAGCAGGCGACATCCCGCCCAGCCCCGAGGCCGGCAGGCAAACCTGCCATGGCCACGCGCAGCGAACATGCGCCCGCCGCGATGACGGAAGACCGCATGCCGGCTGCGCCGCTCCGGCGCCGAGAGGGTGCGGCCCCGGCGCAAACCGTGCCCCTGATCCTCGAAACGGCCGCCTCCGACGATTATGCCCTGATCGACAGCGGCGATGCCCTGAAGCTTGAGCGTTACGGGCCCTACCTCATCGTGCGTCCCGAGGCGCAGGCCCTGTGGCCCAAGGCCGCGCCTGAACTCTGGGACAAGGCAGATGCGATCTTTACCGGCGATACGGATGAAGATGGCATGGGCCGCTGGCGGTTTCCCAAGATGCTGCTTGGCGAAACCTGGCCGATGCAGCTTCTCGACGCCGAGTTTCTCGGCCGCTTCACCGCCTTCCGCCATGTCGGGGTCTTTCCCGAGCAGATGGTCCATTGGGCCTGGATGAAGGCGCGGATCGAAGAGGCGCGCCGGCCGCTGAAGGTGCTGAACCTGTTCGGCTATACCGGGGTTGCTTCGCTGATCGCCGCCACGGCCGGTGCCGAGGTCACCCATGTGGACGCCTCCAGAAAGGCGATCGGCTGGGCGCGCGAAAACCAGGCGCTCGGCCGCGCCGAACATCTGCCGATCCGCTGGATCTGCGATGATGCGATGAAGTTCATCCAGCGCGAGGCCCGGCGCGGCAGCCGCTACGACATCATCCTCACCGATCCGCCCAAATTCGGGCGCGGGCCGAACGGTGAAGTCTGGCAGCTCTTCGACCATCTGCCCGCCATGCTCGACACCTGCCGCGAGATCCTCTCGCCGCAGGCCGAAGGCCTGGTGCTGACCGCCTATTCGATCCGCGCCAGCTTCTACGCCATTCACGAGCTCATGCGCGAAACCATGCGCGGATGCGGCGGGCGGGTGGAATCCGGCGAACTGATCCTGCGCGAGACCGGGCCCGACGAGGTCGGCTCGGGCCGCGCGCTCTCCACCTCCCTCTTCAGCCGATGGGTGCCCGCATGAAGCCCGAGGATCGCACAACGCCCACCGGCCGGGTCGGCCAGGTCAAGGAGGTCACGAGCCTCACCAACCCGATCATCAAGGACATCCGTGCGCTGACCCAGAAGAAGGCCCGCGACGAAAGCGGCACCTTCATGGCCGAAGGGCTGAAGCTGGTCATCGACGCGCTCGATCTCGGCTGGACCATCCGCACGCTCGTCTATGCCAAGGCCGCCAAGGGCAAGACCATGGTGGACGAGGTAGCCGCCAAGACAGTGGCGCGTGGCGGGCTGGTGCTTGAGGTGAGCGAAAAGGTCATCGCAACCGTGACCCGGCGCGACAATCCGCAGATGGTGGTCGGCATTTTCGACCAGCGCTACCGTGCGCTGAAGGATGTGAAGCCCGGCAAGGGCGAGACCTATGTCGCGCTCGACCGGGTCCGCGATCCCGGCAATCTCGGCACCATCATCCGCACGGCGGATGCGGCTGGCGCCTCCGGCGTCATCCTGGTGGGCGAGACGACCGACCCCTTTTCGCTGGAAACCGTGCGGGCAACCATGGGCTCGGTCTTCGCCATGCCGGTCATGAAGGCGAACGCGGGCGATTTCCTGGCCTGGAGCCGCGGCTCCGGCGCGCAGCTTGTGGCGACCCATCTGGCCGGGGCGGTGGACTACCGCACCATCGATTACCGCGCCCGGCCCTCCGTGCTTCTGATGGGCAACGAGCAGGCCGGCCTGCCGGAAGAGCTCGCGCGCGGCGCGGACCGGCTCGCGCGCATCCCGCAGTCCGGACGCGCCGATTCGCTGAACCTCGCCATCGCCACCGGCATCATGCTGTTCGAGGCCCGTCGCCATCTTCTTTCCCTGGAGCCGGCGTCGTGAGCGCAGCACCCACCCTCTTCTCCCGCCCGCTGCCGATCGCGCTGTTCATCCTTCTCGCGCTCGTCGCCGATCAGGCGATCAAGCAGCTGGTGGAAGCGACGCTGCCCATGGAGCAGGCGGTGCATGTCATCCCCATGCTGGCGCTCTATCGCACCTATAATTATGGCGTCGCCTTCTCCATGCTCTCCGGCATGGAGGGCTGGTTCATCGTCGGCATGCGGCTGGTCGTCGTCGGCTTTGTGCTCTGGCTCTGGCGCCGCACGCCCAAGGACCGTTTCTTCGCCCATCTCGGCTATGCGATGATCATCGCCGGCGCGCTCGGCAATCTCGTTGACCGCTTTCTCTACGGCTATGTGATCGACTACGTCCTCTTTTACACCGAGACCTGGTCCTTCGCCGTCTTCAACCTGGCCGATGCACTGATCAGCGTCGGGGCCGGCGCGATCGTTCTGGACGAGATCCTGCAGATGCGCCGCAAGCCGGCGGCGGATCGTTAAAAAGCGATCGATTCGGGGAAGCAGTTTTTGACGGGCGGCATGCTAGGCCGAACGGCATGAGCGCGCTGTCGAAACTTCATGAGAAGATCGCCGAGGCGAACCGCGGGCCCGACCGCCGGACGCTTCATCCGCCTGCCGCCCGTTCGCTCGAGGACACGACCGGGCGATCGACCCTGCGTCCGGCTCTCATCGCGGCCGGCCTTCTCTCCTCCGCCGCCGTTCTGGCGCTCGGCATTCCCGCCGGCAGCTGGACCCTGCCGGTGGGCCTTGCGCTGGCCGGGCTGACCGGCACCGGCCTCCTGTTTCTCGACGGACGCCGCAGCGCGGTCGCCCGTGCCCATGCCCGGCAGGAGCTAGAGCGGGACGGCGCGCTGGAACAGCGAGAGCGGCTCGACGCCGTGCTCGACCTTCATGACCGGCTCGGAGACATCGCCATCCTCACCGATGGCGCAGGCCGGATCCTGTCCGCCAACCAGACTTTCCTGGCCCTGATCGGTACGGACCCGCTCCAAAAGAGTCTCGAGGCTCTGGATCTGACGCGTCAGGGCGATCAGCTCTGCATAGCGGACGGCACGCGGCTTCACTTCCACGAGACCCTCATCCGCGATCCGTCCACCGACGGTCTCTGCCGCCTGGGCATCGGACGGGCGGTCGCGCCCGACTTCGGCAATGTCGACCTCTTCGCCAGGGCGATCGAGCGGGCGCAGGCCGAAAGCCGCGACAAGTCGCAGCTGCTCGCCACCGTCAGCCACGAGATCCGCACGCCGCTCTCCGGCATTCTCGGCATGTGCAACCTCTTCAACCAGACGCGGCTTTCCGCCGAACAGGCGAACTATCTGGCCGGCATGCGCCAGGCCGGCCACACGCTGGTGCAGCTGGTCGACGATCTCCTGGATTTCTCGTCACTGGAGGCCGGCAAGTTCGCGCTCAAACCGACGCGCCAGCCGCTCCGCCCAGCCATCGAAAGTGTGGTGGAGATGCTCGCTCACCGCGCCCACGACAAGAACATCGAGATTGCCTCCGTCGTCGCAGCAGATGTGCCGGAGGTGCTGGAGATCGATGCGCCACGCCTCAAGCAGGTTCTGTTCAATGTCATCGGCAACGCGGTCAAGTTCACCGACACGGGCGGCGTCCTGGTTTCTGCCGAGCTTCGGAACGCCGAGCTCGTCATCACCGTTTCCGATACGGGACCGGGGCTGACCCGCGAGGCGCAGCAGCGAATCTTCGAGGCCTTCGAACAGGCCGGCGACGCTGCAGGCCGGTCCGGCGGCACGGGGCTCGGGCTTGCCATTTCCCGCCGCATCATGGCAGCCTTCAACGGCAGCCTGACGGTCTCAAGCGAGCCGGGCCAGGGCAGCACCTTCACGATCCGCCTGCCGCTGCCCGCCAATAGCTCCCTCTCTCCCGACCGGTCCACGCTGCTTTCCGGCAGCACGGTCTTGCTGATGGCGCCGGACGGACCGGCCGCGACAGCGCTTTGCGCCACGATCACCACGCTGGGCGGAACCTGCCGCCTCGCCCATGATCCGGCGGCCATGCGCCAGGCCCTCGCCGATGCGCTCGGCGAACGCTGCGCGCTGCCCCTGACCGATATCATCATCGACCATCGCCTCGCCGTTCAGGCGCGCGCGCTGCTGGCCTCCATGCCGGCCGTGGAGGCGCTGCGGCTGCGGCGCACCTATCTCGTCAACCCGGAAGAACGCGGCCAGCGGCCCCTGCACCAGACGGACGGCTTCAACGCCTGGCTGATCCGCCCCTTGCGCGAGCGCTCGCTGGTGGAAGTACTGAAAGGCCGGATGAAGGGGATCGAACTGCGCGACGCCATCAACGACAATCGTCCTGTCCTGCGCGATGTAGCGGCGGAGGAGGAGGCCGCCCGGGACGAGCTGCGTCAGGGAATTCTCCTTGGAGAGGACGATCCGGTAAACGCCCGCATGCTGAGCACGATTCTGAGTCGCGCCGGCCATGCGGTGACGCTGGCGGAAGACTTCATCCGGCTGCGCCAGCATCTGACGCCCGCCGATCCCGGCACGCCGCGCCCGTCGCTGGTCGTGACCGATCTGAACATGCCGGGCGGCGATGGGCTGACCATGCTGCGGCAGCTGCGGATGGTCGAGATCTGCGCCGGCCTGCCGCGCCTGCCCGTGGTGATCCAGACCTCCGATGCCCGGCCGGAGACCGAGCGCGATCTGATCGATGCCGGCGCCGATGCGGTCCTGGTCAAGCCCGCCGATCCGACCCGGCTCCTGGCCTTGGCGGCCCGCTTTTCGGCCGTCCCGGCCGCCTGACGACGGCGAACGCCGCACTGCGGTCGGTCCCCGTCACCATGTTGTTGCAGAAGCGGTCTATAAGTCTCCGGAGCGGGCTGGTCGGCCCGCGGCAGGAGAACCCGGCCGGGGGCGGTCGCTTCTCCCTCGTGTGCCGCGCGCCGAAGCCCTACCATGACACATGCAGTTTCGCGATTCGGGAAGGGCGACGATGACCCTGGATGTTCTGGACAAAACCCTTGCGCAGGATGCACTGCGCGCCCGCGCCTTGGCGCCGGCCCCGGCCGGCCACGAGGTCCTCGGCCGCATCGGCGCGCTAGAAACCCGCCTCGCCCGCAATGCGCGCGAAATCGATGCGGCCCAGCATGTCCGCTACCGGGTGTTCGTCGAGGAAATGGGCGCGTCGATCCCACCCGAGGCCGAGCGGCTGCGCCGCGATATCGATGCCTATGATTCGGTCTGCGACCATCTCCTGGTGCTCGACACCAGCCTTGACGGCCGCCCGGAAGAGCAGATCGTCGGCACCTATCGGCTTCTGCGCCAGGACATCGCGGCGAGAGCGGGCGGCTTCTACTCCGCTTCCGAATTCGACATCGCGCCGCTTCTCGCCCGCCACCCCGACATGCGTTTCATGGAGCTTGGCCGCTCCTGCGTGCTGCCCGCCTACCGCACCAAGCGCACGGTGGAACTTCTCTGGCAGGGCAACTGGGCCTATGCGCTGAAACACGGGGTCGAGGCCATGTTCGGCTGCGCCTCCTTCCCCGGCATCGTGCCGGAGGAACATGCGCTGGCGCTCTCCTTCCTGCACCACAGCGTGCCGGCCGAGAATGCCTGGGCGGTGAAGGCCAGAAGCGACCGCTATCGCAGCATGGACCTGATGCCGGCCGAAGCCATTCAGCCCAAACAGGCGCTGATGGCCCTGCCGCCGCTGATCAAGGGCTATCTGCGGCTGGGCGCCATGGTGGGTGAAGGGGCTGTCGTCGATGCGGACTTCCGCACCACCGACGTTCTGATCGTGCTGCCGATCACCAACATTTCCGGCCGATACCTGAACTATTACGGCGCCGACGCCACCCGCTTCGCCCTCTGAACATCGGCCGATCGGTGCCGCGAAGGCACCGTTGATGGCAGCTGGCCTCCACCGGCGCGAGCGCAGCCATTCCCCACTTCCGTCATCCTCGGGCTTGTCCCGAGGATCTGCTGCCGGCGCTCTGGAGCCACCAATCGCACACCATGATTCCAGCCGCCCCGTAGAAATCACAGAGGCGGGATCGGATCCTCGGGACAAGCCCGAGGATGACGGAGAGGGCCGTGGGTTGGGCGACCGTATGGCAGCTTCGCGGAGGTTGCCATCGGGCGTGCGGGGCGTGCGCACGCCCGGTTGGAGGCCTCAGGCCGAGGGCGTTTCGCTCTCGGCGGCGGCCGCCTTCGGGCCGCCCTTGGCGACCCCGACCATGGCGGGGCGCAACACGCGTTCGCCGATGGTGAAGCCCGCCTGGACAACCTGGACCACCGTGTTGTTCGGCACGTCTGGATTGGGGATCTCGAACATGGCCTGGTGGAAGTTCGGGTCGAACTTCTGCCCCTCCGGCTCGATCTTCTTCACGCCGTGGCGCTCAAGCGCAGACAGCATCGAGCGCTCGGTCAGTTCGACCCCTTCGATCAAGGTCTTGAGTCCGGCATCGGCGCCATCGCGCGCTTCGCTCGACACCGCTTCCAGCGCCCGGCGCAGATTGTCGGAAACGGCGAGCATGTCGCGCGCGAAGCCGGCGACGGAATAGGACTTGGCGTCCTTCACGTCCCGTTCGGTGCGCCGGCGCAGATTGTCCATTTCGGCGGCGAGCCGCAGATAGCGGTCGCGGAAATCGGCCGCTTCCGCACGGGCGAGCTCGAGCGGATCCGGCTCGGAAACGGCCGGGTTCGGATCGGCAAAAGTCTCAGCCACGCCTTCGGCGGCGCCTGCGTCAGCGCCGGCCTCAGGCATCTGGACGGCTTCGGTTTCGGCCGCGTCGTTCGCCTGATTTGCGTGTCTTTTCGTCTCGTCGGTCATGACGTCTCCGGAATGAACTATGCGTGGTGAATATGCCGCCGATATCGAACTTCGGGGCGTGAAAATCAAGAGCGGGCGGCATTTCGGCCGTACCCGTCTCCGCTCTAGCTGGTCTGGCGGGAGAGCCGCGACATCAACTGCGCGGTGTAATCGACCATCGGAACGATCCGCGCATAGTTCAGCCGCGTCGGCCCGATCACGCCGACCGCGCCGACCACCCGGTCCTCGCCATTGCGATAGGGCGCAACGATGAGCGAGGAACCGGAGAGCGAGAACAGCTTGTTCTCCGAGCCGATGAAGATGCGCACGCCGGGACCGGCTTCCGCGAGGTTCAAGAGCTCGATCAGGCTGTCCTTCTTCTCGAGATCGTCGAACAGCATGCGCAGCCGATCGATATCCTCCGCCCCGGTCAATCCTTCGAGCAGATTGGCGCGACCCCGCACGATGAGCTGCGTCGGATGGCGGTCCTCGCTTTCTTCACCCGACCAGATGGCAAGGCCACGCTCCACGAGGTCGCGCGAGAGCGCATCGAGCTCGCTGCGCACCTGCTCCTTGACCTTCTGAAGCTGGCTGCGCACCTCGCCCAGCGTCTGCCCGGCCAGATGTGCGTTCAGGAAATTGGCGGCCTCGGTCAGCTGAGCGGATGTGACGCCCGCCGGCAGCTCGATGATCCGGTTTTCCACCTGGTCGCCGGCACCGACCAGCACGGCGAGCGCCTTGGTCGGCGCCACCCTCAGAAACTCGACATGCTTGAGCACCGGATCGGCCTTGGCGGTCATGACCAGGCCGGCGCCGCGCGACATGCCGGACAGGAGCTGGCTCGCCTCTGTCAGCAGCGCTTCCACCGGCTGCTCGCGATTGCCCCGGCGGATCTGCCGGTCGATATTGGCGCGGTCCTCGTCGGAAAGATTGCCGACCTGCATGAAGGCATCGACGAAGAAGCGAAGCCCGATCTGCGTCGGCAGGCGGCCGGCGCTGACATGGGGGGAATAGATGAGGCCGAGATCCTCCAGGTCGCTCATCACATTGCGCACGGAGGCCGGTGAGAGCGACATGGGCAGCAGCCGGGACAGGCTGCGCGACCCGAGCGGCTCGCCGCTTTCCAGATAGCTTTCCACGATGCGACGAAAGATCTCTCCGGATCGTTCGTCGAGCAGCGCCAGGCGATCGCGCATTGCTGTCGTGTTCACCGCCATCAGTCTCTGTTGGCCCTTCTTGCCGTTTCGCCCTCGAAATATAGGACGTCTGCGCCTCCGACAAAAGGCCAAAGCCGCCCTGCCTTATCTTTGAGCGGCCGCATTTCCCTTACCTTCGACATAGGCTAGAAGGCACCCACAAGAACGATAAGGAGTGAACCCATGCGTCCCTCGGGCCGGAAAACAGATCAGATGCGCCAGGTCTCCTTCGAGCGCAACGTCTCGAAGCATGCCGAGGGCTCCTGCCTCGTCAAGTTCGGCGATACGCATGTGCTGTGCACCGCGAGCCTTGAGGAAAAGACGCCGCCATGGCTGCGCAACTCCGGCAAGGGCTGGGTGACGGCGGAATACGGCATGCTGCCGCGTGCCACCGGCGAGCGCATGAAGCGCGAGGCCGCCAGCGGCAAGCAGAGCGGCCGCACCCAGGAGATTCAGCGGCTGATCGGCCGCTCGCTGCGCGCGGTCGTCGACCTGCAGGCGCTCGGCGAACGGCAGATCTCGCTCGACTGCGACGTGATCCAGGCCGATGGCGGCACCCGCACGGCCTCGATCACCGGCGCCTGGATCGCGCTTCATGACTGCCTGAAGTGGATGGAAGCGCGCAACATGGTCAAGGTCGAGCGCGTGCTCAAAGATCATGTCGCTGCCATTTCCTGCGGCATCTTTGCCGATCAGGCCGTGATCGATCTCGACTATCTGGAGGACTCCGCCGCCGAGACCGACGCGAACTTCGTCATGACCGGCGCCGGCGGCATCGTCGAGATCCAGGGCACCGCGGAGGGCAAGCCGTTCTCAGAGGCCGAGTTCGCCTCGCTGATGGGCTTGGCAAAGAGCGGCATCAGCGATCTCGTCTCGCTGCAGAAGCAGACGATCGCCTGAGGCACGAATGGCCGCAATCCGCACGCAAGCTCTGGCCGGCATTCTGGAAACGGCGCTCTATGCGCCGGATCTCGATGCGGCGGAAGCCTTCTACGGCGGCGTCCTCGGCCTTCGACAGATCGGCAAGGTCGAAAACCGCCACATCTTCTACCGATGTGGCGCCGGTGTGCTGCTGATCTTCAACCCGGAAGAGACGGAGGCGCCGGGACCCGGGCTTCCCGTTCCGCCCCATGGCAGCCGCGGCCCGGGGCATCTCTGCTTCCGCGTTGACGCCGCAGCGCTGGACAGCGTCAAGACCGGGCTGCAGGACGCGGGCATCGCCATCGAGGCGGAGATCACCTGGCCGACAGGCGCCCGCTCCTTCTATTTCCGCGATCCGGCCGGCAACAGCCTGGAATGCGGCGAACCGAAACTCTGGAACCTGGACTGAGGGGCCGACATGACACGCACGCTCGACACCAAGACCCTGATCGTCGCCAGCCACAATGCCGGCAAGATCCGCGAAATCCGCGACCTGATCGGCCCGCTCGGCTTCTCCGCCCAGTCGGCCGCCGACCTGAACTTCATCGAACCGGACGAGACCGGCACGACCTTCGAGGAGAATGCCACGATCAAAGCCTTGGCTTCGGCCCAGGCTGCGGGCCTTCCTGCACTTTCGGACGATTCCGGCCTGGTGATCGACGCGCTGAACGGCGACCCCGGCGTCTATACCGCCAACTGGGCCGAGACGGCCGATGGCACGCGCGATTTCGCCATGGCCATGCAGAAGGTGGAAGATGCGCTGCAGAAGGCCGGCGCCACGACCCCCGATGCCCGCAGCGCCCGCTTCGTCTCCGTTCTCTGCCTTGCCTGGCCGGACGGGCATGTGGAACTGTTCCGCGGCGAAGTGGAAGGCACGGTCGTCTGGCCGCCGCGGGGAACCCAAGGGTTCGGCTACGACCCGATCTTCAAGCCGGAGGGCCATGAGACGACATTCGGCGAAATGAGTGCGGACGACAAACACGGCTGGAAGCCCGGCGATGCGACGGCGCTCTCGCACCGCGCCCGCGCCTTCAAGCTCTTTGCGGAGACCTGCCTTGGGGCATGATGCACCGGCGCGCCTGCGCCACCTGACCGACAGCATGGATCCGGGCTTCGGCGTCTATGTGCACTGGCCGTTCTGCGCGGCCAAATGCCCCTATTGCGACTTCAACAGCCATGTCCGCCACCAAGGCGTGGACCAGCCACGTTTCGTAGCCGCCTTCCTGACCGAGATGATGGCCATGCGCCAGCTCTCCGGGCCGCGCAGCGTCACCAGCATCTTCCTCGGCGGCGGCACGCCGTCCTTGATGAACCCGGCGACCGTTGAGGCGATTCTCGACGGCATCGCCAATCTCTGGCATGTGCCTGACGGCATCGAGATCACCATGGAGGCCAATCCCTCGAGTGTCGAGGCGACGCGCTTCCGTGGCTACCGCTCGGCCGGCGTCAACCGCGTGTCTCTCGGCGTCCAGGCGCTGAACGACCGGGACCTGAAGCTGCTTGGCCGGTTGCACGATGTGGAGAATGCGCTGACCGCGATCCGGCTGGCGCGCGAGATCTTCCCGCGCATGTCCTTCGACCTCATCTACGCCCGGCCGAACCAGACGGTGGAGGCCTGGGAGGCGGAGCTGAAGCAGTCGGTGTCCTATGCCGTCGACCATCTCTCGCTCTACCAGCTGACGATCGAGGAGGGCACGCCCTTCTACGGCCTGCACAAGGCGGGCAAGCTGATCGTGCCGGACGGCGACCAATCGGCGCTGCTCTACGAGGCGACGCAGAGCATTACCGCGGCGATCGGCATGCCGGCCTACGAAGTCTCCAACCACGCGGCACCCGGCGCCGAAAGCCGCCACAACCTGACCTACTGGCGCTATGGCGACTATGCGGGCATTGGCCCCGGCGCCCATGGCCGCCTGACCGTCGGCCGCGACAAGCTGGCGACCGCCACGGAACGTCAGCCGGAAGCCTGGCTCGACCATGTCGAGCGCCACGGCCATGGCATGGTTGATCGAGAATTGCTGGACCGCGAGGAGCAGGCCGACGAACTGCTGCTGATGGGCCTTCGCCTCAAGGAAGGCATCGACCTCACCCGCTGGCAGTCGCTTTCCGGCCGCATGCCCGACCCGGACCGCGAGGCGACCCTGATCGAACACGGCTTCATCGAACGCCTCGGCAACTCCCGCCTGCGCTGCACCCCGGCCGGCATGCTGATCCTCGACGCGGTGGTCGCCGATCTGGCGTGTTGAAGAGGGGCATCCGCCCCTCTCTACGTCTCGCGCCTTAAGCCCACTCGCCCTTGCGCATCACCGGCACGCGGCTGCCGTCCTCGCGCAGGCCGTCGATGTCGACCTTGTCGGAGCCGATCATCCAGTCGATGTGGATGAGGCTGGCATTGCCGCCGCGGGCCTTGATCTCGTCTTCCGAAAGCGTGGCGCCGTTCAGGAAGCACTTGGAATAGCACTGGCCGAGCGCGATGTGGCAGGACGCGTTTTCATCGAACAGGGTGTTGTAGAACAGGATGCCGCTGGCAGAGATCGGCGAGGAATGCGGAACGAGCGCCACTTCGCCGAGCCGGCGCGCGCCTTCATCCGTATCCAGCACCTTCAGCAACACCTCTTCGCCCTTCGACGCCTTGGCCTCGACGATCCGCCCGCCTTCGAAGCGGACCTGGATATCGTCGATGAGGGTGCCCTGGTGCGAAAGCGGCTTGGTCGAGGAAACATGGCCTTCGACCTTCAGCGCATGCGGCGTGGTGAAGACTTCCTCGGTCGGGATGTTTGGATTGCAGGTGATGCCGTTGCGCGCCTGCGAGGCGCCGCCATGCCACTCATGCTCGTCGGCAAGGCCGACGGTCAGATCCGTGCCGGGCCCTGTGAAATGGAGCGCGGAGAAGCGCTCGCCGTTGAGCCAGGCCGAGCGGCGGTGAAGCTCGGCATTGTGCGCCTTCCAGGCTTCGACCGGATCGTCCAGATCCACCCGCGCGGCGGCGAAGATGGCATCGGCCAGCTTGGCCACCGCGGCGTCGTCGCTGTCGCCGGGGAACATGACCTTGGCCCAGGCGAGGCTCGGATAGGGCACCAGATTCCAGTTGATCTCGAAATTGGCGATCTTTTCCAGCGCCGGGCGATAGGCGATCGACTGCGCCTTGTTGGCGCGGGCGACCTTGGCCGGGTCCTGCGCGGCGAGCATCAGCGGATTGTCACCGACGACCGCGAGCCGCGCGGCATTGCCGGCATAGGCCTTGGCCATCCCTTCATAAAGCCAGTCCGCGGCGCGATCGAAGCTCTCGTCGGACGCATGTGCATAGCGCGCCAGCGTCGCCTCCTCGTCGGAATAGATCGTCGTCACCAGCCCGGCACCGGCGAGATAGGCATGTTTGGTAATCAGCCGGACGAAGGGCGCGGTGTTGAGCGGCGCCGTCATGACCAGATCCTGCCCCCGCTCAAGCCTCAACCCAATCTTGACGGCGACCTCGGCGAGCTTGTCGAGTTTGTGGGGATCGATGGAGGACGGCAGGGATGTCATGGGGGACCTTCGTGGCTGATATGAAAACGAACGCGCTTCACAAGCTAGGAATCAAAGCCGTGACGTCCAGCCTCAATTGGCACTGCGGTAATTTCGCAACGCGCGTTCAATGGCAAGACCGAGGACCATAACGGCAGCCGTCCAGCCGAGAAGATAATTCACCGACAGGAGATGCGTGGGATAGGTCGGATAGAATGCCGATCGGCACAGCGCAACGAAATGCATGATGGGACTGAACGAGAGATAATAGCGCATCTGCTCGTTCATATATTCGGGAATGTAGAAGACTGCCGCGAAGAAGATCTGCACGCGCGCGATGATGCCCCAGACCATTTTCCAGATGGGGATCAGATACATCAGCACCGCGTTCACGAGTCCGATCCCGAAAGCGAAGAGCGAGATCAGAATAAGAAACTCGACCAGCGCAAAGGGTCGGTACGGCATGATGAAGCGCGAACTGCCGAAGAGGCCGATCATCGCCAGCATAGTGATGAAGATGATGGTGAAGGACAGGAACTCGATGAAGCAGCGTGCGATCGCGTAGTCGATCGCTTCCACATAGGGAATGATCGTTACGGCCCGCGCAGCGTCGATGGCCGTCGCGGCACGCAGCGAAATGATCCGGAAATACAGGACCGGAAAGAGCCCTGTCATGATGAACAGCAACAAACTGTCGCCGATCAGAAGTTTATGGTGCAGGACCTCGAAGATGATCCAATGCACCACGATCGTGAACATCATCTCGCCGAGATCGAACAGCTGCTTGAACGCATGCTTGCTGTTTCTCAGGCGAACCTCTCGGATCGTCAGCGCACTCACGATGCGCAGCTGACGCGAGATACCGGTGGTGATGACGTCACTCATGCGCGTCTCTCGAGCTGCGTCGCCGCCATATCAGGCGTGATCGCGGATGCTGTAGTAGATGAGCGTGAGGACGATCCAGACGCCGCATGCGGACAGGAAGAGCAGCATCGTATCGGCAAAGACGAGCGGATAGGATGCGATTTGCGGCAATCCCGGCTGCACATAGGTTGCCAGGTAGATATAGTTGTTGTTGGCCAGAACACGAGCCGTTTCGTAGTTCGTCAAGGCTGACTGGTAGAGCTTCGTCGCGATATCGAGATCGGCTTTCAGCTCGTCATAGCGCGAGACCATCGCGGCGTCTGCCATGGCGACGTCATCGCCATCAGACAGCTCGCCGGTTGCGGTGACCTTGCTCTGCATCTCGTCGATCTGTGCCCGTGTGGCATCGATCTGGGACTTGAGCACGGCCAGGCGCGGCGACTTCGGATCCATATAGCTGGTGAGGGAGCCGTATCGGCCCTCAAGTTCCGCGAGCGAGGCGCGCAGCTTCCCCTGAAGCTGCAGCTTGCCTTCCGCTTCCATACGGGCATCGATCGTGCGCTGTCCGGTCCGCAGCGCCGTTTCCTGGGCCCGAACTTCTTTCATCCGCGCTTCGGCGATGTCGAGTTCCTTCTTGGCATAGCCAAGCTGCCCGAAACGGGCTTTCTCGGAAATCCCGTTGACCAGTTCCTCGCACAACACCTTCAGCGTCGATGCGATCTTCATCGCGTCTTCGGGATTGAAAGCGGTTACCTGAACGGTGTTGATCCCCGTGGTGATGTCGAAGCTGGTCGTGATGCGCTTGCCCCAGTACTTCACCAGCTTTTCAACCGAGACGTTCTCGCCGAGCCGGGAGATCGGATCGATCGTGTCGCGCGTGTACATGGCGCGCAAGTCGACTTCCTTTTGAAGGGCGTCGACCACATCGCGACTTTCGATGTAATCGGAAACGATGAAGCTGTTCGACAAGGCGATTGCCGCTGCGCCGGACTGGGCAATCGGCGCACCTTCGGCCGGCCGCACGGAGAAGCGGAACTCGGACACATATTGCGGGGAAGCAAAGAAGGCGAAATAGCAGAAACCGATCGTCGTAGGGACGATCACCATGAGAAAGAAGGCGATCCAGGTGCCGGAAAAACCGCCCTTGGTCTTGGCGGCCAAGGTTGCCATCTTCTCCGAACGGTAGGTCACGCGGGTCTTGCGGACCGGCCGCGCCGGTACCTCCGGCATCTTCCGAGCGACCGGCATCTGCTTCATCGGGCGAACTTCGTCGAGCCTGAGAACGAGGGCACTGTCGCGCTCGCGCGTTTTTACCTTGTCAGGCTTCGCGTTGGATTCCGACACTCGCATCTCCTGGTCACACCATAGCGCCGATGCAACGCGTCATAGCATGACGCCCGCCTGTTCGAAAGTCCGGCCTGCAGCCTGCCGTGCGCTGTTCAAGCAGGCGATGCAGGAGGAAAGCGGCGCCTTTGAGGCGCTGCCTGTCCGATTACTTCTCGAGGTTCTGTAGCGAATTGCCGACCTGGGCCACCTGGGCCACCGGCGCCGCCGTCGAAGAGACGAGGGTCGCGAATTTGCGAACCTCCGCCAGCGACGCGTTCGCGATGTACACAAGGTCCCGATTCCGCATGGCGAAGCCCTTGAGCAGGAAGAAGCCGCTCGGATCCCTCAGATCGACCTGATAGATGACATTGGTCGTCGGCCCAAGGGGCGAAACCTTGCCATGCGTCAGGCGGCGCACAAGTTCGGAGGATTCCGTCCGATAGATGAAAATGCCCTTTGCATTGGCACGCTCGTCGCTGAGGCCACCCACCTTGGCCAGAGCCTGGTTCAGGTAGAGTTGCGATTCGTCGAACTGGACCGACGCATTGGCATAGGTCGCACCGAAGACCGTGAAGCTGCGCGGCTGGCGGATCAGCGCGATCACATCATCCGACTGCACGGAAATATTTTCGGCAGGATCCGAAATCAACCGTTCCATCGGAATCGTTTCGGTCCGACTGCCACGGGTGATCTGAACGGAAAGCTGATGCGACTCGATGCGAGGTCCGCCGGCCTCCGCGATGACGTCGATCAGCTTCTCGCCGCGAGCGGACAAGGGAATTCGTCCGCTGCGCGCGACCTCGCCGGTGACCGTCACCGTGTTGGAAACGTTCTTGATGACGCTGACGAGAACCTGCGGCTCGACCGCCATGCGCGCCAATGCTTTTTCGACGGCCTGCTTCACCTGCTCCGGGGTCCGGCCTGCTGCCTGGATGTTTCCGGCATAAGGAACGGAGATCATTCCGCTTTCGGACACGGGCTGCTCGGGGATCACCGTGGCGCCATGACCGTTTCCGGTGCTGAACAGGCCTTCCGGCGAGGCCTCCCAGATTGAGACGGCAACGGAATCACCGACGCCGATGATCGATGAGCTGCGCTTGCGCCCGTTGCCGAGCGTGTTGGCAAGCTGGTTTTCCATGGTGGTGGAGAGCATGGCGATCGCGTCGGGCGTGACGTCGATAAGCGTGTAGGGAGCATAGCTCTCCTTGCCGCCGCGCTCGATTGCGCCTGCGCTGGGGCCCGATGTTGGCATGATTGTGCAGGATGTCGTGACGAGGCCGATGGCAGCCGTCATGGACAGCAGGGCAAGTCTTGAAAAGAGCGGCATATGCATCCTTGCGCGCGAGGCTCCCGGTCAGGACGCCCCCGCCCTCGAAAGTCCAATGCCGTTGTCGATATAACAACAGCATCTGTTAAACAATGACCTCCCAGCCGCAGCCGCATAAGAAATTTGGCTTGTGGCAGGTTGGCCGAAAAGCCCGCATCAATATCGGTTTGTGTTCAGGATGTCGGGTCGGCACCGCCAGACCTTGTCCTTGAACCGCACCGCATGCCGCAGCGGGAACGCGTCGAACAAATCCTTTCCGGTGTAGGTCAGCCCCTCCCAATGACGATCGATGAAGGCCATGGCCTCCTCCCAGCGCGTTGCCTCGTGCAATGGCTGGAAATAAGTCAAGACCGCATCCCGGCCGACGCCGCCATAGAAATCGATCATTCGATGATCGATCGGCTGTGGACCGTCGAACGGCAGGAAACCGGCCTCACCCCGGTTTGTCGAGAACCAGGCGCAGGGGATGTTGTAGGTCTCAGCAATGACCAAACCGTGAAGACTGGTCGAGAGGATACGCTTGCATTCGGCGATCTCGCGCACTTTGCGCTCGAAAGCCTCTATGGTCGGGTCGGTGTAGGTGTTGATGATGGCGATATCGTCAACGAGACCGGCCGGGATGCCGTAACGCAGAAGAGACGCCTTGACCTTCGCCGCGGCCGTCGCCTCTTCCAGTTCGGAAATGTGGACGATGATCCCCAGTTCCCTTCGCTTCGTTAGCCCCTCCAGCGGGAAGATTCGCGGCAGGAACCAGACCGGGTCGCCGAACACCTCGGGAACCTCGATACCCAACGCCCGCAACCCCTTGGCCGTCTGGCGACCGCGCACGGCATGCACGACAAGCTCCGTCTCGTCGGGCACGCGGTATCCGGCAACGGCGCCGGTGGAATTCCGGCTGAGATCGAAGCCGGTCCCCCAGAGATGAACGCGGCCGTTGCGCTGCGCGTGGCCGATCGTTCCGACGGCAGCCATGCGCTCGATCGGCTGATCGAAGGAAGACGGCTTGATCGCCAAGCCGGACATGACGGAGACCACGACGGCACTTAAGGCATCGCCAAGATTGGCGTCGGGATGCTGCTGAGTCGTCCAGACCCAGGAGAGGCGAACGGCAGACGGGCTACCATTCTCTTCCCTCACCAGAACTCCATCAGCAGGCGCAGGCTTGCGGGCGAACAGGCGTCGCGCGACATCGAGCGGCATGATCAGGCTCCCGTGCTGCGGCGGGTCAACCGGGAGAGCCAGCCGGGACGTTTTTCCTCTTGCCTGGCAGCCGGAGGCGGCGCGGTCCTTTCCATGGGAAGGGCGCGGATCAGCGGATGGTCGAAGGCGCTGCCGGTCGCACCTTTCTCCAGCATCGCAAGCGGCAGCGGAAAGGCCTCGATCAGCGGCTGGTCGTCGAAGGACTTCGGCACCCAGATCCGATCGACCGCCTCGATGACGGATGTCCAGTCGGTTTCCTGCTTGCGCGGCTGGTACCAGACATCGAGCGTATCGAGCCCAAGGCCGCGATAAAGATCGACGAAGCGGAGATCGAGTCCCTCCTCGGCGGTCAGATCGATCTTCCCTGCTCCGGCTTTCTGCGCACGCGGCGAAAAATAGAGACAAGGGATGCCGTAGCTTTCTGCAAACACCATGCCGTGCAGACTGGTCGAAATGATCCGCTTGCAAGCAAGGATGTCATCCAGTCGCTCGCGCAGGGCATCCACCGAGATCGGTGTGACCGTATTGATCAGCTTGACGGCCGAGCGGTCCTGATCCCGAACGATGTGGCGCAGGGCACCGTCCTTGGGATGTGCATCGTAGTCGCGGTCAGCCAGTTCCGAGAGGTGCAGGATCACCCCCAGTTCGTAGCGCTTCTTGACTGGCGCAGTGTGAAAGCGCGGCAACAGCCAGAGCGGATCACCGAAAACGGCAGGGCCAGTCGCATCCGGCGCGAGAACCCGCCGGCTGAACGGTCCGCGCGTGGCATAGACCGACATGCGCGTCTCTGCCGGCGGCGTGTAGAGAATCTTCTCCTCGTCCGACTGGTGCGGATTGAGATGAGGCGACGTGCCCGTTCCCCAGAACGAAACATCGCCGCCGGAGAACATGTGGCCGATCGTTCCGACCGCAGCCAGGCGCGTCGCCGAGGACTTGGCCGCAACGTGATGGACCGGCAGACCGGACATCATGCCGACGATGACGGCGGACAGGGCATCGCCGAGATTGAGATACGGCTCTTTGCCGGTCGTGGTGACCCAGGAAAGCGGGATGGAACCGTTGGCGGCAACGAGATCGAGGAGGTCTTGGGACAAATCACACCCTTGCGGCCAGACGTGGGAACCAGCGGACCGGCCGTCGGCACCGCCCGTTTGAGAAGCGCCGGGCGTATACCACAGCGATGTTCTGTGCGAAAGTACAGGGGTAACGCTGCACGACCGCATGATCAAACGAGGAAAAGGCGGCGCGGGCCCGGTCAGCCCTCAACAACGTCGTCGATCCTGCAGGTTTCTATGTACCGACTATCCATGGCCCCGCTGCATGTCGCAACCCGGCGGGTTCTTTTCGATATCTCAAGGCTGGCACGAAGCCTCGACAAGCCTTTCGGCACCGGCGTCGATCGCATCGACTTGGCAATCGGCCTCGATCTCGTCGCGCGGTTTCAGGACGACTGCCATTTCGTCCACGCCGGCCTCCACGGCGTCCGGCGGCTTCGTCCGCAGGAAGGCCGCCAGATCCTCGACCATCTCGACACAGCCTGGAATGACGGAGGCGGCCAGATGACCAAACGGTCCATGGGGCTTGGCCTCGTCTGGCGCAGCTGGTTCGGGCGGCGCCATGACCGCTTCGACGACCTCGCGGCGGCAGACACGACCTATGTCGTCGCGTCCCATTCCGGCCTGGGCAAGGTGAAAGGCGCGCTGCGCAAACTTGATCCGGAGGCCCGCATGCAGCGGCTGGTCTACATCCACGACCTGATCCCGATCGACTATCCGGAATATCAGAGACCGGAAACGCTGCCGCAGTTCCGCACATATCTGGATGAAGTTCTGGATGCGCCGAGCCGGATCGTCACCAATTCGGCCGATACCGCACGCCGTATGACATCCTATGCCGAGAAGCGCGGCTACGCGATCACGGGCATGGATGTCGTCATCCCACATTTAAGTTTCCGTCCGGCCCCTGCCATTCGAGCGAGCGGACCGGTCCTGGACGTCATCGAGGATCCTCGCCCGTTTTTCGTCACGCTCGGGACGATTGAACCACGAAAGAACCATCTTCTGCTGCTGCACATCTGGCGCGATCTGGCCGAGCGGGGGCACACCCCGCGTCTGTGCATCATCGGCAAGCGCGGTTGGGAGAACGAGAACATCGTGGACATTCTGGATCGGTGCGCCGCGCTCAAGGAGCATGTGCTGGAGTTCGGAAGTCTGCCCGACGAGGATGTCCAAGCCCTGCTTCGGCACAGCCGTGGCCTCTTGTTCCCGTCTTTTGCCGAAGGGCTTGGCATTCCGCTTCTGGAAGCAGCCGCCCTTGGAACGCCGGCGATCGTGTCCGACATTCCCGTCTTCCATGAAATCGCACCGAGAGGCACCGTTTTCCTCAGCCCGGTTGACGGACTGGGTTGGATGCGCGAAATCGAAGCTCGCAGCACAGGCGACGCACCGGCAAGACAGGATCTGCACGCGTGACCGTGACTTTCAAGAACGTTTACAAGACGCTCGGACGCAAGGCCAAAAGGACGCTTGTTTTCGAAGGCGCATCGGCAGAGATTCCCGGTGACAGGATCACCGGAATTCTAGGCGCGCCGCGCAGCGGCAAGTCGACCATGGCCAATCTGACGATCGGCAAGGTGCGGCCGGATCGTGGTTCCGTTCGCCGGGGCTCCCTCGTCTCGTTTCCGATGGCCAGCGGCGTCGTGTTCAACGGCTCGCTGACCCCGCGCGAAAACCTTGCCTTTCTGTGCCGCGTGTTCGGTTTCGACCCAGTGCCAATCATCCGCTTCGTCAGGGACTTCACGGAAGCGGGCAAGTGGATGGACAAGCCGATGCGCGAGGTCGACCGCGACACGCGCACGCGCCTGGTCTTCACCGCCGGCTATGCCATCCCCTTCGAAACCTACATTGTCGATGAAAACATTCTCGGTGGCAGCGGGGAGTTCCGCGAGCGCTGCGTGGACCTTGTGGCAGAGCGGATGCAGACCGCGGGCTTCATCATCTACACCTCGTCGCCCAGCCTTTTGAAGCGGTATTGCACGGACTTCTTCGTCATCGACCAGCATCAAATCTTCCCCGCGGCAACAGTTGACGATGCGGTAGCGCGGCTTGGCAGCGACCATGTTCGGGAAGGAAGCGGGGAGGTCGACGGGATCGACGAGACGGGCGAAGAAGTCAACGATGTCAGCCCGGGTTGACGCAAACGCATGGCGCCTCTCCCTTCAGCAAAGACAACGCCGCGCCTGACCTACGCCTTCCATATGCAGGCCTGGAAGCGTGCCTTCCTTTGCCGCTATTTCCCGGAACGTCGTTTCCTCTTCGTTCCGTTTCACCTTTCCCATGACGATTTGACGCGCACTGTCCTTGGGGCAATCGACCCTGTACAGAAGCCGGATTTCTTCGTCTGGAGCGTCAACCTGCCTGATGCGGCGAGGGATTTTGCAGCGCGTCACGCCATCGACGTCTTCTATGTTGAGGACGGGTTCATTCGCTCCGCCGTACCGCAGGCCGGGCGAACGCCCCCCCTCTCGCTGATCGTCGACAGCCGCACCCCCTATTTCGACAGCCGGTCGCCGTCCGATCTCGAGATCCTGCTCGCAACTTACGATTTCGACGGCAACCCGCTCCTGATGCAACGCGCGGAATCGGCCATGGCGACGCTTAGGCGAGAGGGCATCGGCAAGTACAATGGCGGCGCGGTATCTGGCAGACCGTTGTATGGAGAAAAGACACGCCGACGCGTTCTGGTTCTAGGCCAGGTCGATGGCGACGCCTCGATCCGCTATGGGTCAGACGCACCGATCACCAATGACGCTCTCGTTCGGCTGGCAGCGGCCGATCGACCCGATGCCGAGATCATCTACAAGCCGCATCCCGACGTCCTTGCAGGGGTTCGATCGTCTGGCGCGAAGCTGGAGGAGCTTTCCCGCATCGCTACCATCCTCAAGGCCCGCGCGCCGCTGGCCGAGGCGCTCAAAACCGTCGATCATGTCTATGCCATGACCTCGCTTGGTGGATTCGAAGCGCTGATGCGCGGGATTCCCGTCACCGTCACCGGCCTGCCCTTCTATGCCGGCTGGGGCCTGACGGACGACCGCCACCCCAGCCCTCGCCGGACACGACGGTTGACGCTGGCGAAACTCTTTGCCGGCGCCTACCTGCTCTATCCGCTCTATTTCGATCCGGACACCGGCGAACGGACCAGTTTCGACCAGGTGATCCGCACGTTGCATCGGCGTCTTGCCCCCGCATTCGAAGGCCCGGAGAGCGATGCCGCGCGCCGGGACGCCTTCGGACGGTTCGGCTGGCGGCGCTGCTTCTCGCCGCTCGTTTCCGCCATCATCCGGCAGGTCGGAACCGAGGAAGATGCACGCTATTTTGCGGCCTTCCCAGCCGATTTCTTCCGCGAGCGACCGGAACGATCCCTGCGTCGAATCGGGCGATGTCTCTACCCGTCATCTCAAACCCGGACTTGAGGGCCGGGGGGTAGCGCAGTTGCGTCACGACCAGCATTCGCTTAGATAGCGCCTTGCCCGCTGCCTCCGAGCGGACCACTGGCCCGGACAAAATGCCGATGCCAGGTCGGCGACCCCTTCTGGAACAGGAACGACGTTTTCGATGGCCAAACCTCGCATCATGATCGACGGTTTCAACCTGGCGCTGGAAAAGGGAACGGGCATCGCCACCTACGCTCGCAACCTGGCGGAGGAGGTCAAGGATCTCGGCCATCCCGTCGATCTGCTTTATGGCGTGCGCACGGGCGGCAAATCAAAGCTCCTGTCGGAAGTCGGTTTCTTCGATCCGTCCGGCTTCAAAATGACGCCGCCAGCCGTGATCCGCCAGCTGGTGACATCCCCACTTGGCACGAGGGCCAAGGAGATCGAGCTGACCGGCAAGGTCATCGCCCGCCATGTGCAGGGCCTGCTGCCGGTGCATGACCGGATCGTCAACCGGCCGAACCTCTTCACCTTTTCCCGTTGGCATTTTCGAACCTACGGCCAGTTCCTCGATGTCGACTACGACAATTCGGCGCAGATCGCCCATTGGACCTATCCGATGTCGGTCAAGATGCCCAAGGCCGCCAACCTTTATACGATTCATGACCTTGTGCCGCTGCGCCTTCCCTATGCGACGCTCGACAACAAGCGCGAGTTCATGAAGGTGGTGCGTCGCATCGCCGATAAGGCCGACCACATCGTCACCGTTTCCGATGCCTCCAAGATCGACATCATGAACCTGCTCGACGTCGACGAGAGCCGGGTTACCAATACCTATCAGGCGGTCCGCCTGCCGCAGAAGATTCTCGACAGGGATGAGGACACCGTGCGCGACGAGGTGGAGATGTTCTTTGGCCTTCAGCCGAAGAAATATTTCATGTTCTTCGGCGCGATCGAGCCGAAGAAGAATGTCGGACGGCTGATCGAGGCCTATCTTGCCAGCCAGTCTCCCTATCCGCTTATCATTGTCGGACAGCTCGTCTGGAAGGACGATCGCGAGCTCCGCCTTCTGAATGCCCTGGTCCCGGAGCCTGACAGCGGACGTCTGGCGCCACCGCGCAGCAGTGGACAGAAGAAGGGCGGCTCCATCATGCGGGTCGACTACCTGCCCTTTAGCTTGCTCACCTCGCTCGTGCGCTGCGCCCGTGGCGTTGTCTTCCCCTCCCTGTATGAAGGCTTTGGCCTCCCTATCCTCGAAGCGATGCAGCTGGGCACCGCCGTGATTACTGGCACCGAAGGCGCCAATCCGGAGGTTGCTGGAGACGCGGCCGTCCTGGTCGACCCTTATGACGTTCAGTCGATTGCTGGCGGCATTCGTACCCTGACTTACGACGACGACATCTTGACGCACTACGAACAGGCAGGCCGCGCACGTGCCGAGCTTTTCTCCCCCGCACGCTATGCCGAACGGCTGCAGTCGCTTTATGCGAAATTCTCTTGATGGGGTGCCGAGACCATGAGTGAGTCGAAGGCGAGGCTGGAGCACCTGAGCCAGCGGGCGCGCGAGGCCGCGGTGACCGGCACAAGCCCCGAGGTCGCAGCCTTGCTTCTCGAGCTGGCCGCAGCGCTCGACGAGGTTCAGATCCAGATGGATGACGTGCGGCGCGAAGCGTTCCGCGAAGGCATTCGTGGCGCGGCCAAGGTCATCCGCAACAGGCAGGCGACACCCGGCTCGGCGCTGGGCGACATGTTGTCGGCAGCCAATACCGACCCGGATGCCTTTGCCGTCGAGGTCGAGAAGGCAGGAGCAAAGGAGCCGGTCACGCTCAACCTGCTGCGAAAACTGCGCGGGAAAGTGAACAATGCCACCGAAGGCACGGACGAGATCGACGAGGATCTGAAGACGATCTATTATTCGGTCATGAATGACCGGAATCCGACCGCAGCCGATATTCTGCCCCCGGGTTCTCCGTCGCGATCCCTGGATGTGGCGACCTTCATGATCGAGCGTATGCTGCGCGACGGCTGGTGGACGCTCGGCAACAGTGGCGTCAACGCCGGCGAAAAGCCTGTCGGGAAAATCGGACTGAACGCGCAGCAAAGCTCAAAGCCGCATACGGCGGAAACAACGCCGCTCGCGCTGATTTCAGCCCTTCTGTTGACGCTCATCGACACAAGCAAGGGCCGCTGAACGCCGAAGGCGCAGGGGATATGACATTCGCTTGAGCCTGGGGCCTCTTACGTCAGGCTGCAGGCCGCTTTTTGTCAGCCAGTTTCAAGTCGCGAACATCATGCTGCAGCGCGAGCGCCTGCAGAAGGGGATGGTCCCAGATCGTCCGCCCTTCCGGCGCGCTCAACAGATTGAGATCGAGCGGGAAGGCTTCGATCAGCGCCTGAGCATCGAACGGCTTTTCCCGCCAGCTTTTGTCGATCGCTGCCATCAGCGCCTCCCAGTCCGTCTCCATCCCGTGCGGCTGGGTGTAGACAGGAAGCGACGTTTGGCGCAGACCGCGGTAGAGATCGAAGACGCGGGGGTCCATGTTGCAGGCGCCCTCCAGGCTGCGTGACGCAAGCCCCGTCTCGCCGCCGCTTGTCGGAAAATGCAGGCAGGGAATGCCGTAGCTTTCTGCGAACACCATGCCGTGCAGGCTGGTGGAGACGATGCGCTCGCAGGCGCGGATCTCGTCGATCCGCTCCTTCATGCCTTCCATGCTGATCGGCGTCACCGTGTTGATCAGGTGAACGTCGTCGGCCAGATGAGCGGGGATCTTGTAGCGGATCAGTTCCGGCTTCACATGCGCCTCGTAGGCGCGGTCGGAGAGTTCGGAGAGATGGACGATGACGCCCAGTTTCCACTTCTTCTCGACTGGCGGCGCGTAGAAGCGCGGCAGCAGCCAGACAGGATCGCCATAGACGCCCACCGAGCCCTCCGGCTTGCCGGTCAGCAACGCTTCCGAATAGGGACCACGGGTGGCGGTCACACGAAATCCCTTCTCGTGCTCGACGGAAAAGGCAAGGCGCTCGGCCTCCGGCGCGGAAGGATTGGACCAGGCGGAGCACCCGGTTCCCCAGAACCAGACCTCGCCGCCGGAAAACCCATGGCCGATCGTTCCGACGCAGGCCATGCGCAGCGAGGACGACTTGCTCGGCACGCGCTCGATATCGCGACCGGCAAGCAGGGCCACCATCACGGCGCTCAGAGCATCGCCGATGTTCAGGTAATCCATCGCCATCGTGGAGCCCGCCCAGGACAGGGGCACCTTACCGGTTTGACGCACATGTTCGGCAAGCCGGTTGGTTTTCATCGCGAAATGCTCCTGAAGCCAGCGTCCGCGGTTCAAGGCACCGGCGGAAATCAGGCGCTAGAAATCGTTCTTTGGGCTCGAAGTCAAGGCGGCCAACGAATCGGGCAACCGGGGCTCCATCGCCTCCTCCGGCCGCGGCATCAGCGTGAAAAGCTCCTGCGCCAGCTTGACGCCGCGCAGGGCATAGCGCCCGATCGACACGACCTCCCGGTCGCTTGGCGGCGGAGCAGCGGAGACGAAGGGGGAGGACATGAGGACCGGGCGATCCACGAACCGGCAGAGCGAGGCGATGCGGCTGACCTCGTTGACGGCCGGGCCGATGACCGTGAAATCCAGCCGGTCGGCGCTGCCGATATTGCCGTAGAACACATCGCCGATGTGGAGCCCCAGATAAACCAGGGTGGTGGGTCGGCCGGCAGCGGTCCGCTCGGCATTGAGAACCGCGAGCTTGGCGCGCAACAGGCGCTCGGCCCGCAGCGCCTGCCGGCAGGCTTCCTCGCGGTCCTCGGCCTTGAAGATCGCAAGAGTCCCGTCGCCGATCAGCTTCAGCACATTGCCGCCGGCCTCGTGGATGGCCGAGATGACCGCATCGGCATAATCGTTGAGAAAGGGAATGATGTCGTCCGGCGCAAGGCTTTCGGTGATGCGGGTGAAGCTCTGCAGATCGGAAAACCACAGCACGGCCGAGATCCGCTCGGCACGTCCGCGGGAAATGCGCCCCTGCAGCACCCGCGTCGCAGCATCTTCGCCCAGGTAGACGCGAGCGATGGTGTGGGAGATCCTGTTCAGCGACCCCGCCTTGATGGCCAGCGCCAGCACCGGCACGAGGCTGCGCAGGGCCGCCAGATGCTCCTCGGCAAAGCCTTCCTCGTCGGTCGTCACCCAATTGGAATAGAAGCAGTCCATTTCGCCGATATGGCTGTCTTGGGCAAAACGGTGGATCATCGCCACATAATCCCGATGGCCGGCGGCCAGCAGCGTGTCGAGCATGAAGAAATCCAGCGGCTCGCCAAAGCCGATCCGGCGGCGAATCTCGTCGCCATTGGTCTCGCGCAGATGATGGAAGGCGGAGCGCTTCCAGTTCTCCGCCGCATTGCCTTCATCCGACGGGCCGTAATCGAAGACGCTGTCGACCTCTTCGCGGCTGTCCCACTGGAAGGCCCGGCCCTCATAGACCGGGTGGAGCGTATCGATCAGCGCCAGCGCGCGCGAGATCGGCAGCCCTGCGGCCACGCAGCGCTCGCAGAACCCCTGGAGAATATGACCCTCGTCGGTGCCCTTCAGCCCCTGGGTGGTGAGCCAGGCGGCAATGCGGTCTATCTCGGTTCGGTCCATCATTGCGCATCTCCTGCTGCCGGCCGGATCGCAGGCAAGGACGATCGGGTCCGCCCTCGCAGCGATTCGGAGGAGGCGGAGGGTCTAGACCCAAAAGCCGGCAGAGGGAACCGAGCGCGCCTCAGCGCGGCGCGTAAAGGGCGCGGGAGCGCTCCAGATGCTTGCGCATCGCCTCGTCGGCCGCCTCCGGATCACGCGCTGCCAGGCAGCTGATGATTTCTTCATGCTCGGCAAGCGTGAACTTCTCCTTGCCGGTCCAGATCAGCATGTCGGTGTGGTATTCGCGCAGCCAGGCGAGCATGGCCTCGCTCAAGGCCACATAGATCGGATTGCCGGAAATGCGGGCGATGCGGGTGTGGAACTCCATGTCGGCGGAAATGAAGGGTTCGGCCGCGCCAAGGGATGTCCGCTGGCGCTCCAGAATCTCGTCCAGCGCCTCGATATCCTCCGGCGTCGCCCGCAGCGCCGCCTCGCGCGCCATGCCGCGCTCGAAGAAGATGCGCGCGCTTTTCAGATGTTCGAGCGAATCGGAGGATTTGGCGAGCATGATCTTGGCGGCCACATCCACCTGGCGAAAGATCGAGCGTGCCGTGAGTTCGAGGACCCGCGCCCGCTCGCCATGCGAAATCGCCACCAGCCCCATATTGGCCAGCGCCTGCATCGCCTCGCGAATGGCGGGTCGGCCGACATGGAAGCGCTCCATCAACTCCCGCTCCGACGGCATTTCGTCGCCGGGGAGAAGCTCGCCTTCGGTGATCATGTCCTTCAGCCGCGCGAAGACCTCGTCGGAGAGCTTTCGGCGGACGATCGGTTCGTCGATTTTCGTCATGGGTCTCACGGTCGTGTCAGGCCCTCCTTGTGGCACGAGCGGCACATGGCTGCAAAGTGGCAGTTCTGCGGAAGCCAGAGCCATGGGCTTGCACCAATGCTATACTCATTATACCAGTTGCTCAACCGAGCCTGAGGAGAGAAGCATGATCACCGTCACCTACCGGATCGAAACGCCCGGCAGCGTCGAGGCGATGGCGGAGAAAATCGCAAGCGATCAATCGACCGGGACCTTCGTGCCGGTTCCGGGCGAGACGGAAGAGCTGAAAGCCCGCGTCGCTGCCCGTGTGCTGGCCGTCCGCCCCCTCGATGACGCGAAACGCCCGAGCTGGCCGGAGGCCGCAGAGGAAACAGGACCGATCCGCCGCGCCGACGTCGATATCGCTTTTCCGCTCGAGGCGATCGGTACCGATCTTTCGGCGCTGATGACGATCGCCGTCGGCGGCATCTTTTCCATTCGTGGCATGACGGGCCTGAGGGTCGTCGACCTGAAGCTGCCGCCCGAATACGGCGCGGCGCACCCCGGCCCGCAGTTCGGCATTGCCGGCAGCAAGGCCCTGACCGGCGTCTCCGGGAGGCCGATCATCGGCACCATCGTCAAGCCGGCGCTCGGGCTCCGCCCGGCGGAGACGGCGGCGCTCGTCGGCGAGCTGATCGAATCCGGCGTCGACTTCATCAAGGACGATGAGAAGCTGATGAGCCCGGCCTATTCGCCGCTCAAGGAGCGTGTGGCGGCCATCATGCCGCTGATCCTCGACCACGAGCAGAAGACCGGCAAGAAGGTCATGTATGCCTTCGGCATTTCTCACACGGACCCCGACGAGATGATGCGCAATCATGATCTGGTCCTGGAGGCGGGCGGAAACTGCGCGGTCATCAACATCAATTCGATCGGGATGGGCGGCATGGCGTTTCTGCGCAAGCGCTCCGGTCTTGTCCTGCACGCTCATCGCAATGGCTGGGACGTGCTGACCCGTCATCCGGGCGTGGGATTCGATTTCAAGGTCTGGCAGCAATTCTGGCGCCTTCTTGGCGTGGACCAGTTCCAGATCAACGGGATCGGCGTGAAATATTGGGAACCGGACGAAAGCTTCGTCGACTCCTTCAAGGCCGTGTCCACACCGCTCTTCTCGCCCGCCGATTGCCCGCTGCCGGTGGCAGGGTCCGGCCAATGGGGCGGGCAGGCGCCTGAGACCTACCGGCGGACCGGGCGGACGCTGGATCTCCTTTATCTCTGCGGTGGCGGCATTGTCAGCCACCCACAGGGGCCGGCCGCGGGTGTGCGCGCCGTTACGCAGGCCTGGGAAGCGGCGGTGAAGGATATCCCGCTCGAAACCTATGCGGTCGATCATCCGGAACTTGCCGCCTCGCTGAAGAAATTCGGAGGGAAGGATGCCTGAGCCCATGATCCCGCGGATGCCCCTGCCGATGACCCCGCTGCTGCTCAGCTATTACGGCGACGATTTTACCGGATCGACGGATGTCATGGAGTCGCTCTCCGTCCATGGCGTCGACACCGTGCTGTTTCTGCGCATTCCCGACGACGCGCTGCTTGCGCGCTTTTCCCATTGCCGCGCCATCGGCCTTGCCGGCACCAGCCGCAGCGAAACGACAGGCTGGATGGATGAGATGCTTCCCGAGATCTTCTCTTTCCTGAGAAGCCTGAAGGCGGCCGTCTGTCACTACAAGGTCTGCTCCACCTTCGATTCGAGCCCCGAGACCGGCAATATCGGCCGGGCGGTCGAGATCGGCGCCCGCCTCTTCGACCAGCCGGTCGTGCCGCTGCTGGTCGGCGCGCCGCAGCTCAAGCGCTACACCGCCTTTGGAACTCTGTTCGCCGCCTATCAGGGCGAGACCTACCGGATCGACCGGCATCCCGTCATGAGCCGGCATCCGGTCACGCCGATGCGGGAGGCGGATCTTCGGCTGCATCTGGCGGCGCAGACGGCGCTGCCTGTTCGCCTCGCCGATCTTGCAACACTTGCCGCCGGCGATGCCGACAGCCGCATCGATGCCCTGATCGAGCGCTTCGAGGGCATGCTGCTTCTCGATGTCGACAGCCTGGACAGCCAGAGGGCGGCAGGGGCCCAGCTTGCCCGCCTCAACCATCGGGGTCTGCGCTTCATGGCTGGCTCCTCCGGCGTCGAATATGCGCTCCTCTCGCGCTGGCAGGCGGAAGGCATCACGCCGGGCCCCCGCGCCTTCGACGAGCCGGGCGCCGTGGAGCGGATCGCGGTCGTCTCCGGCAGCGTCTCTCCCACCACCGAACGGCAGATCCGCCAGGCAGAGGCGGACGGCTTCGACACGGTGCCGGTCGATCCGCTCGCCTTGCTTGGTGAAGGCAGCGAGGCCGCCCGCCAGGCGGCTGTTACCGCCGGCATGGCCGCCCTCGACCAGGGCCGCAGCGTCGTTCTTCACACGGCGCTCGGTCCGGCTGCGGATCAGGGCGAAGCGATCGACCGTGTGGCCGGCAGCCGCCACAGGATCGGCCAGACGCTTGGCTCCATCCTTCTCGCCCTTGTGGAACAGGCAGGACTGACCCGCGCCGTCATTGCCGGCGGCGACACGTCGAGCCACGCGCTGACCGCACTCAAGGTCGATGCGCTGACGACGCTTCTGCCCTTACCGCAAACGCCGGGTTCGCCGCTCTGCACCGCGCATGGCGCGCACGCTCCGACGAACGGGCTGCAAGTTTCCCTGAAAGGCGGCCAGGTGGGAACGGACAGCTACTTCGCGCAGATCCGGGACGGACGGCGCGCCTGATCTCTGGAGTGCGGGGACGAAGGCGCATCAAGAAGGTAACTGACTGCTTACCTTAGGAGCATCCATGGCAACCCCGATTTTCCGACTCGTAATCTCATTGACTCATTATACCAGTTGGCTATAGTGCCGCCACAGGAACAGCAGGTGAGGATTTATGACTGCGATCGCAATCTTCGGCGCCGGGGGCAAAATGGGCACCCGACTGGCGCGCAATCTGAAAGGCTCGCGCTTCGACGTGCGCCATGTCGAGGTCAGCGACGCCGGACAGGCCAAGCTGAAGGCCGAGCTCGGGCTCGACTGCGTGCCGGTCGATCAGGCGCTGTCCGGCGCGCAAGTGGTGGTTCTGGCCGTGCCGGATACGGCGATCGGCAAGGTGGCCTCCGGCATCGTCTCCAAGCTTGCGCCGGGCACCATCGTGGTGATCCTCGATGCGGCTGCGCCTTTTGCCGGCCATCTGCCGGAGCGCGCCGACATCACCTATTTCGTCACCCATCCCTGCCATCCGCCGATCTTCAACGACGAGACGGACATGGCCGCGAAGAAGGACCATTTCGGGGGAATTGCCGCCAAGCAGCACATCGTCTCGGCGCTGATGCAGGGTCCGGAAGAGCATTACGCGATCGGCGAAGGGGTGGCGAAGACCATTTGGGCCCCGGTCATGCGCTCGCACCGGGTCACGGTCGAGCAGATGGCGATCCTCGAGCCCGGTCTTTCCGAAACCGTCTGCGCCTCGCTGCTCGTCGTCATGAACCAGGCGCTGGAGGAATGCGTGAAGCGCGGCGTGCCGGAGCAGGCCGCGCGCGACTTCCTGCTCGGCCATATGAACGTGCTCGGCGCCGTGATCTTCAAGGAAGTCGATGGCGTCTTCTCCGATGCCTGCAACAAGGCCATCGAATTCGGCATCCCGGCACTGATGCGCGACGACTGGAAGCGGGTCTTCGAGCCGGAGGAAATCGCCGAAAGCATTCGGCGCATCACCTGACGCGCCGGCACCCAAGCGGCCCCGCAGGGAGGCGGGGCCGAGACAACCATCCAAAGGGAGGACACCATGAAACTGACACGCAGACTGACGCTCGCGGCGCTTGCCGGCGCGCTTGCCCTCGGGACGGCCATGCCGTCCTATGCGGCGGACCTGATCGCCATCATCACGCCCAGCCACGACAACCCCTTCTTCAAGGCCGAAGCCGTCGGCGCCGAAGCGAAGGCGAAGGAGCTCGGCTATGAGACGCTGGTTCTCGTCCATGACGACGACGCCAACAAGCAGTCGCAGCTGATCGATACCGCCATCGGCCGCGGCGCCAAGGCGATCATTCTCGACAATGCCGGCTCGGAAGCCTCGATCGCCGCCGTGCAGAAGGCCAAGGATGCCAAGATCCCGTCCTTCCTGATCGACCGCGAAATCAACGCCACCGGCGTCGCCGTTTCGCAGATCGTGTCGAACAACTACCAGGGTGCTCAGCTCGGTGCCGAGGAGTTCGTGCGGCTGATGGGCGAGAAGGGCAATTATGTCGAGCTGCTTGGCCGCGAAGCCGATCTCAATGCCGGCATCCGCTCCAAGGGCTATCACGACATCATCGACGAATATCCGGACCTGAAGATGGTCGCCCAGCAGTCGGCCAACTGGAGCCAGACCGAAGGCTATTCGAAGATGGAGACCATTCTCCAGGCCAATCCCGACATCCAGGGCGTGATCGCTGGCAATGACACGATGGCCATGGGCGCGATTGCCGCGCTGCAGGCTGCCGGCCGCAAGGACGTGATCGTCGTCGGCTTCGACGGCTCCAACGATGTGCGCGACTCGATCAAGGCGGGCGGCATCAAGGCGACCGTCATGCAGCCGGCCTATGCGCAGGCCCAGATGGCCGTCGAGCAGGCCGATGCCTACATCAAGACCGGCAAGGCTCCGGCGGAAGAAAAGCAGCTGATGGATTGCGTGCTGATCAACGCCGACAACGCCGACAAGCTCGAAACCTTCGCGCTCAAGGATTGATCCTTTCAATGGACCAAGCGGACGGGGCGTGACGCTCCGTCCGTCTTTCCCTGTTTTCCGGAGTTGACGGAATGCCGCGTTTTCCCGCCGCATCGCTGCTGCTTGCGCTTGGCCTCGCGCTGACCGGCTGCAAGATCATCAAGACACCGACGGCGGAAGAGGCTGCGGAAGAGAAGAGCGGCGGCTTCAACCCCACTCGCCAGGCTTCCGAGCTCTGGGGTCCGAAAGTTGTTCCTTACCTCACCAATCGCGCTGGCCCCTTTGCGGATGTGGCAAGCCTTGTCGGCAGCAATCTCGATGCCGCCGCGGCGAAATATGGTCACAAGGAAAAGGAGGGCAACGCCCCTTGGACCTTCGCCGCCAAGGTCTCCGGAACCGTGGTGAAGGCCGAGACGAAATCCCGCGCCGCCTATCTCGACACCGATGTCGATGGCGACGGCAAGGCGGATGTGCGCGTCCAGATCGGCCCGGTCATCAAGGGAACCGCCATTCGCGACAGCCTCGACTTCGTCAATTTCAACCAGTTCAAGAACCAGATCCAGTGGGCCGAATTCGGCAAGGCCTTCAATGCGCATGCCAATGAAACCCTGCTGCAGGCGTTGCCGCGCGAGGGGCTGGAAGGCAAGAGGATCGACGCCATCGGCGCCTACCCGCTGCCCGCCTCCGGCCAGCTGCCGCTTCTAACTCCCGTCACGATCACGATCGGCGGCTGAGATGGCAAGCGTGGCACCGACAGCGCCCGGCGCTCAAGACGACATCATCCTTCGCCTCGAGGACGTGACCAAGGTCTATTCCGGCATTGTCGCGGTCAAGCATGCCAATCTGGCGCTGCGACGCGGCGCGGTGAATGTGCTGGTCGGCGAGAACGGGGCTGGCAAATCGACGCTGATGCGGATGATCGCCGGCGTGGAACGCCCCTCGCTCGGCCGCATCCTGCTGGAAGGCGAGGAGGTGGAGTTCCACTCGCCGGCGGATGCGCAGAAACACGGCATCGGGATGGTGTTTCAGGAGCTGAACCTGTTCGGCAATCTCTCCGTCGCCGAAAACATCTTCGCCACCCGCGAGATCACCCGGGGTCTGGCCGGCATCGACCACAAGGCGCAGATCGAAAAGGCCAACCAGTTCCTGAACCGGCTCGATGCGGGAATTCATGCCGAGACCATGGTGGAAGACCTGCCGATCGGCCAGCAGCAGCTGGTGGAGATCGCCAAGGCCATCTCGCTCGATACCCGGATTCTGATCCTCGATGAGCCGACCTCCGCTCTTTCCGCCGCCGAGGTCGACATTCTCTTCAAGGTCATCGGCGAGCTGAAGGCGCAAGGTGTGGCGATCGTCTACATCTCGCACCGCCTCGAAGAGCTGATGCGCATCGGCGACTACATCACCGTGCTGCGCGACGGGCAAATCACCGGCCAGGCGCTGGTAAAGGACATCGATACGCGCTGGATCGTGCGCTCGATGATCGGCTCGGACGCCAAGGATTTCGCAAAGTCGCTCGATCACACGGTCGGCGGCGAGGCCTTCCGCGCCGAAGACATCTCGCTTGCGCGGCGCACCGGCGGCCTTGCCGTCGATCATCTGTCGATCTCGGTTCGTGCCGGCGAGGTACTCGGCATCTATGGCCTGATGGGGGCCGGCCGCAGCGAGTTTTTCGAATGCGTCATGGGCCAGCACGCCCATTCCACCGGCCGCATCTTCATCGAGGGCCAGGAGGTGATCGAGCGCGATACGCCGTCGCGGATCAAGCGCGGCCTGGCGCTGATCCCGGAGGATCGCCAGCGCGAGGGTCTCGTCCAGGTGCTCTCGATCGCGGCCAACCTGACGCTGGCAAGCCTCGACCGCTTTGTTCGCTTCGGCTTTCACATTAAAGGCGAGCGCGAGAAGGCGGCGATCAGCCATGCGATCCGCGATCTCGCCATCAAGGCGCCCAACCCGGATTTCGACGTGACCTCCATGTCCGGCGGAAACCAGCAGAAGGTCGTGATCGGCAAGGCGTTGATGACCAGCCCGAAGGTTCTGCTGATGGACGAGCCGAGCCGCGGCATTGATGTCGGCGCCAAGGCCGACGTGTTCCGCACCATGCGGCGCCTTGCGGGCGAAGGTCTCGCCATCCTTTTTTCCACCTCCGATCTCGAGGAGGTCATGGCGCTCTCCGACCGCATCGCCGTCATGAGCAACGGCCGCATCACCACCATTCTGGACCGGGCGGAGGCGAGCGAAGACGCGATCGTCAAGGCCGCCTCGGTCGGCCACAAATCCACACAATCGAGCGAGGGCAGGACGCCATGACGACGGCCACGACCACCACACCGGCAGCCGGCGCCAACAGCGGCTCGCTTCTTCTGACGCTGATGAAGCTGCGTACCTTCATCGCGCTCTTTGCCGTCATCGCCTTCTTCTCGGCCTTTGCGCCGAACTTTCTGTCGGCAGCCAATATCATCCTCATGTCCAAGCATGTGGCGCTGAACGCCTTCCTGGCGATGGGCATGACCTTCGTGATCATCACCGGCGGCATCGACCTTTCGGTCGGCTCGATCGTCGGCCTCTGTGGCATGGTGGCGGGTGGCCTGATCCTCAACGGCATCGACCTGCAGATCGGCTACACGATCTATTTCAACGTGGTCGAGGTCTGCCTGATCACGCTGGCGATCGGCATTCTGATCGGCGCCGTCAACGGGCTCTTGATTACCCGGCTCAATGTCGCGCCCTTCATCGCCACGCTGGGAACGCTCTATGTGGCGCGCGGCTTTGCCCTGCTCTCCTCCGACGGGCAGACCTTCCCGAACCTCATCGGCAAGCCGGAGCTTTCCACAACGGGCTTCGGGTTCTTAGGCTCTGGCCGCATCCTCGGCCTGCCGGTCTCGATCTGGATCCTGATCGTCGTGGCGCTGGCCGCTGCCTATTTCGCCCGCTATGTGCCGCTCGGCCGACAGATCTTCGCCGTCGGCGGCAACGAGCGCGCGGCACGCATGTCCGGCATCTGGGTCAACCGCGTGAAGATGTTCGTCTACATGTTCTCCGGCTTCTGCGCGGCGATCGTCGGCATCGTCATCTCGTCCGAGCTGATGGCCTCCCACCCGGCCACGGGCAACTCGTTCGAACTGAACGCGATTGCGGCGGCCGTGCTCGGCGGCACCTCCATGTCCGGCGGGCGCGGCACGATCGGCGGCACGATCATCGGCGCCTTCGTCATCGGCATCCTCTCCGATGGCCTGGTGATGATGGGGGTTTCCTCCTTCTGGCAGATGGTCATCAAGGGTATCGTCATCATCGTGGCCGTGGTCGTGGACCAGGCCCAGCGCCGCCTGCAGCAGCGGGTGGCCCTCATGCAGCTTGCCAAGAAGGGATAAGACCATGGCGGAACTGAAAGGCGCGCTGATCGGCTGCGGCTTCTTCGCGGTCAACCAGATGCATGCCTGGCGCGATGTGAAGGGCGCGGAGATCGTTGCGATCTGCGATCGCGATCCCGAGCGCTTGCGCATCGTCGGCGACCAGTTCGCCATTGCCCGCCGCTATCAGGATGCGGCTGAAATGCTGGCTGATGGCGGTTTCGACTTCGTCGATATCGCCACGACGGTCAACAGCCATCGCGCCCTGACGGAGCTTGCGGCCCAGCACCGCATGCCGGTCATCTGCCAGAAGCCGTTTGCGCCGATGCTCGCCGATGCCAAGGCCATGGTCGCCGCCTGTCAGAGTGCCGGCGTGCCGCTGATGATCCACGAGAACTTCCGCTGGCAGACGCCGATCCAGGCCGTACGCCGCGTGCTCGACGAAGGTCGGATCGGCACGCCCTTCTGGGGCCGCTTCTCCTTCCGCTCCGGCTTCGACGTTTTTTCCGGCCAGCCTTACCTGGCCGAGGGCGAGCGCTTCATCATCGAGGATCTCGGCATCCATACGCTCGATATTGCCCGCTTCATCCTGGGCGACGTCACGAGCCTTTCCGCCCGCACGCAGCGGGTGAACCCGAAGATCAAGGGCGAGGATGTAGCGACCATGCTGCTCGACCATGAGAGCGGCGCGACCTCGATCGTCGATGTCAGCTATGCCACAAGGGCCGAGGTGGAAAGCTTCCCCGAAACCCTGATCGAGATCGACGGCCGGCAAGGTTCGCTCAGGCTGACGCAAGGCTACCAGCTGATCGTCACCGACCCGACCGGCACGACGCGGCGCGATGTGCCGCCCGCGCTTCTCCCCTGGGCCGAGCGGCCCTGGCACAATATCCAGGAAAGCGTCTTCGCCATCCAGCAGCATTGGGCCGAGAGCCTGGCGGCCGGCATGGAAACCTCCACCTCCGGCGTCGACAATCTCAAGACCTTCGCCTTGGTCGAGGCCGCCTATGAAAGCGCCGCCACGAAGCAGACGGTGACGATCGGGCCGCTCCTGTCATGACGGACGAAACCTTCCTCCTGACCGGGACCGAGGAGCGCGAGCCTCCGGTTCGCCTGCTGCGCGCCGGGCGGCTGACGGCCGAGCTTGCCGCGGGCGCGCTGCGTGCCATCCGCTATGACGGCATCGAGGTTTTGCGCTCGATCGCCTTCCTGGTCCGTGACAAGGATTGGGGCACCTATGATCCGGCGATCTCCAGCCTCGATCTGAAGGAGGCCGAAGACGGCTTTCAGCTTTCCTATAAGGCTCGGTGCGCCGGTCCGGGCGAAACGGTGCTGCGCATCGCCGCCGAAATCGAAGGGCGCAACGGGCGCATCACCTTTACGGGACGGGCCGAGACGGAGACGGGTTTCGAGACCAATCGCTGCGGTTTCTGCATCCTGCACCCGATCGTCGAGCTCGCCGGCACGCCCGTCACGGTCGAGCATACGGACGGCGCGCGGGCCGAAACGGTGCTGCCCGATCTCATCGACCCTTGGCAGCCGTTCAAGGACATGCGCGCCATCACCCATCACGTCTGCCCCGGCGTGACAGCCGATTGCCGGATGGAGGGCGACACCTTTGAAATGGAAGACCAGCGCAACTGGTCGGATGCTTCCTACAAGACGTATGTTCGCCCGCTTGCCCTGCCCTGGCCCTTCACGATCGCAGCCGGCGAAGTGCTGGAGCAGCGGATCACGCTCACCATCACGGATGAGCGCGCGGAGGGCTCGGTGCCCAGCGAACCGGGGTCCGCGCTGCTGACCGTTCGGCCCGGCGAGGCGTGGGGCACGTTGCCACGGCTCGGACTCGTCGTCACGCCGGAGACGGCAGGAGACAGTCTCGCTGCTCTTTCCACCAGCCGCCTGCCCGCCGCCCAATCTCTCCTCTTCCACTACGATCCTCTCGCAGGCCACGATGCCCGGTCGCTCGCTGCCTTTGCCGAGATTGCTGCGGCATTTTCCGGCGAAACAATGCTGGAAATCGCTCTGCCCTGCCGGGACGATCCGGCGCTGGAACTGGCCGAGATCGCCCGTCAGGTCCTTGACGCCCGCCTCCGCCTCGATGCGGTGATGGTGTCGCCGGCCGTCGACCGTCAGTCGACGCCGCCCGGCAGCGCATGGCCGGACTGCCCGCCGCTCGAAGAGGTCTATGCCGGGGCCCGCGCGGCGTTCCCGGCGCTTCGTCTCGGTGGCGGCATGCTTTCCTATTTCACCGAGCTCAACCGCAAGCGTGTCCCGCCTGCACAGCTCGATATCGTCAGCCACTGCACCAACCCGATTGTCCATGCCGCCGATGATCGCAGCGTCATGCAGACGCTGGAGGCCCTGCCCTTCATCACCCGCTCGGTGCGCGCGCTCTATCCGGATCTCGCCTATCGCATCGGCCCCTCGACGATCGCCATGCGCCAGAACCCCTATGGCAGCCGGACGATGGAGAACCCGGGCGGTAGCCGGATTCCGATGGCGAACCGGGATCCCCGCCATACGGGGCTCTTCGCCGCCGCCTTCGCGCTCGGGACCGCGATCAGCGTCGCGCCGGCCGGGCTCGACGGGCTGACCCTCTCCGCCGTCACCGGCCCCTTCGGTCTCATCGCCGGTGAGGGTGAGCCGGCACCAGCCGGGACGCTGCGGCCGCTGGCGACGCCGCTCGCCTGGCTGGCCGAACTCGCAGGCTGCCCCTTCCAGGCGCTTCGCGTATCCGACCCCTCTTACGTGCTGGCGATCCGCGTCGAGCGCGGGGGGCAGACGACCGTCCTGCTCGCCAATCTGACGCCGCAGGCGCAGCGGATCGACCTCTCCTCGCTCGACCTGCCGGACACGGCGACCTGCCTCCGCCTCGATGCGAAGTCGCTCGCCGCGGCGGCGAAGGGCGATCTGTCGAGGCAGGCGATGGACGGGGGTCCGCTCGATCTGCCGGCCTATGCCGTCGCACGGATCGACGGCTGATCCCTATCCGGCGTCGGCCATTGCGCTATCTCTCCTTCCAGACCTGTGCTGGAGGAGAGAAGCCATGTCCCACCCCATCCCCGTTCGTTACCGGAGGCCGAAGACCCGTCTGCGGGGTCTGACGCTGACCGTCGCACTTTCGATGCTGGTGATGCCGGCCGCGCAGGCGGCCGCGCCGGAACCGGTCGGCGCCGATCATGGCATGGTGGTCACCGCGCAGCATCTTGCCTCCGACATCGGAGTGGAGATCCTGAAAGCCGGCGGCAATGCGGTGGATGCCGCGGTGGCGGTCGGCTATGCGCTGGCGGTCGTCTACCCCACGGCCGGCAATATCGGCGGCGGCGGCTTCATGACCATCCGCCTGGCGGATGGGCGCGCCACCTTCCTCGATTTCCGCGAACGGGCGCCGGCCGCCTCGACGAAGACCATGTATCTTGATGAGAAAGGCGAGCTCGTCGAGGGCGCCAGCACCGACGGGTACCTGGCGGTCGGCGTGCCCGGCTCGGTCATGGGCTTCGAGGAAGCGCGGGTCAAATACGGCACGATGAGCCGCGAGGCGCTGATGGCGCCGGCCGTGGCGCTGGCCGAGAAGGGCTTCGTCCTCGACGCCGGCGACATCGCCTCGCTTGGCGAGGAATCGCAGAAGCTCGCCAAGGACAAGGCCGCCGCCGCCATCTTCCTGAAGGACGGCAAGGTGCCGAAGATCGGCGACCGGCTCACCCAGCCGGATCTGGCGAAGAGCCTTGCGGCCATCTCCCGCGAGGGACCGGATGCCTTCTACAAGGGGCCGATCGCCGATCTCATCGTCAAGGCGAGCAGCGCCACGGGCGGCATCCTGGCGCGGAGCGACTTCGAGGCCTACAAGGTGCGCGAGCTGAAGCCGGTCACCTGCACCTATCGCGGCTACGAGATCATCTCCTCGCCGCCGCCAAGCTCCGGTGGCGTCATTCTCTGCGAAATCCTCAACATCCTGGAAGACTATCCGCTGGCGGAGCTCGGCTATGGATCGGCCGCCACCGCGCATCGGATGATCGAGGCCATGCGCTATGCCTATGTCGACCGCAATTCGGCACTCGGCGATCCGGATTTCGTCAAGAACCCGGTCGAGCGGCTGACGGACAAGGCCTATGCCGCCGAGATCCGCAAGAAGATCGATCTGACCAAGGCCGGCATTTCCGAACAGCTGACGCCCAAGGGCACCGGCGAGAGCAAGGAAACGACCCATTATTCGATCATGGACCAGGCCGGCAATGCGGTCTCCGTCACCTACACGCTGAATGGCTCCTTCGGCGCCGGCGTGGTGGCGCCCGGAACCGGGATCCTGCTCAACAACGAGATGGACGACTTTACCGCCAAGCCGGGAGCGCCCAATCTCTATGGTCTGGTACAAGGCGAAGCCAATGCGATCGCGCCGGGCAAGACGCCGCTCTCCTCGATGAGCCCGACCGTCGTGCTGCGCGATGGCAAGCCCTTCATGGTCATCGGCAGCCCCGGCGGCGCGCGCATCATCACCATCACGCTGGAGGCGATCCTCAACGTCGTCGATCACGGCATGACCCTGCAGGAGGCGATCGACGCGCCGCGTCTGCATCACCAGTGGCTGCCGGATACGGTGGCGATCGAGCCCTATGCGCTTTCGGCCGACACGCTGAAGATCCTGCGCGACATGGGCCACGAGATCGGGCCGGACAAAGGCTGGCCGATCTGGGGCCAGGCGGCTGGCATTCTGGTGGGCGGGCAAAGCCTCGCGGACATCGAGGCGGGCGGTGGCCAGCGCTATTACGGCGCCATGGACAGCCGCGCCGCTTCCGGCGCCGCCAAGGGGTACTGAGGCGGTTCCAGAACGGCGGGACGGCAAGGAACCGCCGGGTGGACCCGGCGGTTTCTGGTCGGTCAGCCAAGGAGGCTGGCGAGCGCGTCGACTTCCGGCTGCCGGATCTCGTGACCGCCCTCGTGCCAGAGAAGCGTGGTCTCGGCCCCCTGCTCCCTCAGATAGGTCGCAAGCGCATCCGTGAGCGGCGGCGGACAGATCGGGTCGCGCCGGCCGGCGGTGATCAGCACGCGTCGCCCGGCAAGGCCCGGCTGCGGCTTCGGACGGAACGGGATCAGCGGATGGAGGAGCGCGGCGCGCTGAAAGAGATCGGGCTCCTCGAACAGCATCGCAGCGAGGATATTGGCACCGTTCGAAAAGCCGAAGCCGTAGACCGCGTCGGTGCCGGCCTTTGCGGCCATCTCCCGGATGAAGGCGGACAGCGCCCTGGTAGCGCGGGCCAGATCCGCCATGTCGTAGACCCCCTCGCCGGTCCGGCGGAAGAAGCGGGCCGCACCATGTTCGGACACATCGCCCCGCGGCGACAGGACGCTCGCCTGCGGCAGGAGCCCTTCGGCAAAGCCATGGAACTGGGTCTCGCTGCCGCCTGTGCCGTGCAGGGTGACGAGGAGCGGCGCACCGGGCGCGCCCTGTTTGAAGAGATGATGATAGGTGTGCGTGTGCATCGTCTGTCTCCCGCGCTGCCGGCTGGTTCGGCGCGCGCTCTGCGAGAGGAAGGGCCGCACCCGGCTGGTCCGGGGGCGGCCATGCCGGCCTAGTCGATCTTCTCGAGGTGCTCTTCGAGGATCGGACGCAGGTGCTTGTGCTGCTGCGGCAGCTTCAGCCCCTGGCCAAGCTCGGCGCGCGGCTCGTCCCGCTCGAAGCCCGGCTCGTTGGTGGCGATTTCGAACAGGACGCCGCCCGGCGTGCGGAAGTAGATCGCCCAGAAATAGTCGCGGTCGATCACCGGGGTCACATGATAGCCCGTCTCCATCAGCGCCTTGCGGACCGCCAGCTGCGTCTCGCGGTTCTCGACCGCGAAGGCGACATGATGCACCGAGCCTGCGCCCTGGCGGCCATGATCGACCCCCGGCAGGGTTTCCAGATCGATCACCGTCGCGGCGTCGCCGCCCGGCACCACGAGGCGGGAAACGGCCCCGGCCTTGTCCTGCTGTTCATAGCCCATGAAGCGCAAGAGCTCGGCGGTAGCGCCGGAATCCTTCAGCCTTAGGGAGACGGAATGGAAGCCGCGAATGGCATGATCCTCGCTGATGCCATTGCCGGTCCAGCCAGGACGGGTATCGCCGTCAACCTCGACCAGCGCGAAACTCTCGCCATCCGGACCCTTGAAGGACAGGCGCGGCGCGCCGAAGCTCATCCCAGGCTCGATGCCCTGCACGCCCTTTTCCTGCAGCCGCGCGGCCCAGAAGGGCAAGGCGCCCTTCGGCACGGAAAATACGGTGGTGCCCACTTCGCCGGTGCCGAAGCGGCCCCGGGCAATATGCGGAAAAGGAAAGTATGTCATGACGGACCCGGGGCTGCCCACCTCGTCGCCATAATAGAGGTGGTAGACATCCGGCGCGTCGAAATTGACGGTCTTCTTGACCCGGCGCAATCCGAGAATATCGGTGAAAAACTGGTTGTTGACCCGGGCATTGGCTGCCATGGAGGTCACGTGGTGCAGGCCCTTGATCTGGTTCAGCATGGTCTGATCCTTTCCGCCTGTCAGGCTCGATGGGCAGAAAATGGGGCAGAGCGGCCCTTTGCGATAGACTAGGCTTACAGCACGCATTGTTCAGTTTTTTGAAACGGCTTGGATGGAGCGTTCACTGATCGACGAGATTCGCCAAGGGAAATTGCACCCTCTTGTTCTTCTTCCCCGCCGACCCAGTTTCCTGCTTTCTTACAGACTACGGCGGAGAGCAGGATGGTGGATTGGCGCGGTCTCTGCCGGACCTATTTGACGGAAGCGGTGTTGCTGCGCTCGATTCCCGTGGGCGTCGTCATTGCCGCCGGCGTGGTTGCGACCAGCTGGACCCATATTCTGCTCAGCGACCATCAGGACCTCGTCGTCCATACCTATGTGGCGATCGACACCACCAAGGATGTGTTGATCGGCCTCGATGATGCGGAAACCGGACAACGGGGTTATCTCATCAGTGGCGAGCGCCGCTACCTCGAGCCCTATGACAAGGCGCTGGAGCGGTTGAGCACCCTGCGCGCCGGCCTGCTTTCCCACCTGTCGGACAATGAAGACCAGCTGGCACGCGTGCGCATGCTCAACGGCCTGATCGACGAAAAGCTCGCCGAGCTGAAGGACTCGATCGCGCTGCATGACAGCGCCGGCAGTGAAGCCGCGCGGCAACGCGAGATCGCCAATATGGAAAAGGCGACGATGGACCAGATCCGCGGTGTGATCGGCACGATCACAGAGGCCGAGAAGGCGCTTCTCGAAGCTCGCCAGGACGAGGTGGATCGCGACGAGACGCGCATCCGCATCGTGGCGATCCTCGTCGGGCTCGCCTCTTTCCTGACGCGGGCGGCCATCGAGCTCTATCTCGCCCGGCGCGGCATCGGCCAGGGGCAAAAAGCCACGCCGCGCCGCTGAGGCAGACGGCTCACGTCCAGGGCTGCAGCAGCACGGCGGCAAGGGCGAGCAGCAGCGTCGGCGGCATGATGACGAAGCCGAGCTTAAGGAAAGACCACGCGCCGAAGGACAGCCCTTCCCGCTTGAGCGCGGTCAGCCAGAGAATGGTGGCGAGCGAGCCGGTGACCGACAGATTGGGACCAATGTCGATGCCGACGAGAATGGCATCGACAACCTTGTCCGGCAAAGCGGCCGCCGTGGTAAAGGCGCCGGCCATGAGGCCGAGCGGCAGGTTGTTCGTCAAATTCGCGCCGAAGGCCAGGGCGGCCCCGGCTGAAAGCGCGCCGACGTCCGGATGGGCAGTCAGCGGCGGCTGCAGCGCGGCGACGAGGAGATCGCTGAGGCCGCTCAGCTCCAGGGCCCGCACGATGACGAAGAGGCCGGCGACCAGCGCCAGTGTCGCCCAGGAAATTTCCTTGACGAGCGGCAGCGGGCTCGATCGCTCGCCGATGGTGACGGCCAATGCCGTCAGCAGCCCGGCGGCCAGCGTCGGCAGGCCGAGCTCGAGCCCGAGAAAGGAGGCCGTGAGCAGAACCATTGCACCGGCGGCCAGGCCAAAGGCGGCGATCCGCCCGCCCCGCGACAATGCGGGAACCGGAACCGCACTGTCGGTCTCCCCGACGAGATCCGCCCGCTGCGTCCAGCGCAGCAGCAGATAGGTGCCAAGGATTGCCGCGAGCGAGGGCAGCGCAAACCGGGCTAGCCAGGGCCCGAGCGCCGGCAGGTGTTCGCCGAACACGACGAGATTGGCGGGATTGGAGATCGGCAGCACGAAGGAGGCGGCGTTGGCGACAAAGGCGCAGACGAGCAGGTAGGGAATGGGCGAGGCCACCTTGGCGGCGCGCGTCACCGCGATCACGGCGGGTGTCAGCACCACGGCGGTCGCATCGTTGGACAGGAAGACGGTGACCAGCGTGCCCATGAGATAGACGAGCGCGAAGAGCCGCTGCGGCGAGCCCCGCGCTGCACGTGCCGCATGGGCGGCCAGCGTATCGAACAGGCCTTCGCGCCGCGCGGTTTCGGCCAGCAGCATCATGCCGGCAAGGAAGAGGTAGACATCGAGCCCGGAAAGCACGCCGGCCAGCGCCTGCGCCGGCGGCAGCAGGCCGATCAGGACCAGAAGGGCAGCACCGGTCACGGCAAAGATCCATTCCGGCCAGCGAAAGGGCCGGAAGATGACGCCGAGAACGGTGAGGGCGCTGAGCACCCAAGTCGCAAGATGTGCGCTGAAGACCATGAAGGGGACCTGGAAAGGAGCAGACGGCGGGACGCCGCTCTATGCCTGAGAACGGGACGGCCGTCGACTGCGGGGAAACGTCCGGCCCGGATTGACGATCGGGCCGGAGGGCGCTCCGGCCCGCTCAGTCACCCGCGCAGGCGGCGGCGAGTTTGGGGCTGGACACCAGCCAGATGACAAGGCCGCAGACCGCGAAGCCGGCGAGCGCCAGATAGGCGGCCGAAAAGCCGTAGCGTGCGACGATCATGCCGGCGATGGCGGGGCTGAGCGACGCGCCGATTCCCTGCACCGTCATCACGGCGCCGAGCCCGGCATTGATGTGGCCGCTGCCGCGCAGCATGCGGGCCACGAGACCCGGCACCGCAACGCCGAGCAGGCCGGCGCCAACGCCATCCAGCATCTGGACCGGAATGAGCGCATAGGGGCTCGGCCAAAGGCCGGCGATCAGGCCGCGCACCGGCAGCGCCACCAGGGCGGCAACCAGCAGCAGGAAATAACCGCGCCGCCCGGCAAAGCCGGCTGCGAGCAAGGCCACCGGGATCATGGTCAACTGGGCAATGATGACCGTGGCCGCGGTGTAGGAGACCGGATCGGAGAGCAGGCTCTTGAGGCTGGTCGGCTGCTGCACCGCTTCGGCCGCAGGCCGGCCGGCGGTCGCTTGGCCGGGCGGGATAGCGCTCGTGCCGGACGAGGCCGTGCCCGGTGCGCCCGCCGCCTGAGATCCGGCTGCGTCTGCCCCTTGGACCTGCGGCCCGGATGCTTGCGCCCCTTGGGCCGTGCCGCCATCGTTGCTCTCCGCCTGGGTTGCCACCTGCTGGCCAAGCAGCGGCAGCATGGCGCCATTGCCGAAGTGGAAGAGCATCAGCGTTGCGGCGAGGATCAGGAGCGGGGTCGATTTCCACAGCACGCTGAAGCCGGAGGGCGGATCGCTTTCGCCGCCCTCGCGCTTCTCGATGCCGCGTGCCGCGTCATGGTCGATATCCTCCGGCTTGATCATCAGCACCGCCAGGATGGAGCCGACGGCCATGGCGGTCATCAACGCGAAGACGGCCGTCAGCCCGAATTCATAGCCGAAGAAGCCGGCGCCGGCGGCGGCGAAGACATTGCCGCCATGGTTCCAGGCTTCGTTGCGTCCGAGCTGCGGGGCAAGGCCCTTCTGGCCCACCAGACCGAGCGTCAGACCGGCAATGGCCGGGCCGATCGCCGCTCCGGCAATGCCGGTCGCGATCTGCGACGCCGTGACGAAGGGGACGGTCGGCACGAAGAGGATGGCGAGCGAGGCGACGATGACGAGTGCCGCACAGAAGCCGACCATGAAGCGCTTGGCGCGCGAGGCATCCGCCAGTGCGCCGAGCGGCGTCGTAGCCAGCATGCCGGCAATGCCGCCCACCGTCATCACCACGCCGATGGTGGCCGGGCTCCAGCCCTGACCGATGAGGAAGATGCCGAGGAAGGGCCCAAGCCCGTCGCGCACATCCGCCAGAAAGAAATTGACCGCGCTCAGGGCCCGGACAGAGCGCGACCGACGCCCCGCCGGAGCCGGAGCGACCCGTGCCGCCACCGTGCTCATGAAGATGTCCTGGAAAAAGAAGCCGAACCGAATGAGATGCGAGATGAAACCGGCACTAAACGCATCGCTGATTCAAAGGTTTCTGCATAAGCAGACTATATTTTCGCGAGAACTTACGGGATTGCCGGGATCACCCGGCTTGCACCATCCGGATGCGCTCAAGGCCGCCGACGGTTTCGGCGAAATCCTGCCAGACGCTCTCCGCCCCCTTCTGCCAGGCCTCCCGATCTTCCGGCTGCAGCACGCTGCCGCCATGGGCCCTGGCTTCATCGACCGACCGCGCTTGATCCTCGACGATCAGGTGATCGAACAGGCGGGCGCCCTCGCGCGAGGCCTCGGCAAACACGTTCCTCTGCTCCGCGCTCAACCCCGCCCAGAAGCTTTGCGCATAGAAGATCACCCCGGAAGCCCAGATGTGGCCGGTCTCGGTGAGATAAGGCACGACCTCGTAGAGCTTGAAGCCGGCATAGGCGGATTTGGTCAGGTCCATGGCGTCGGCCACGCCGGTCGAGAGCGCATTGTAGGTTTCGGTGATCGGAATGCCGACGGGCGTGCAGCCGAAGGCGCTCCAGAGCCGTGTGTGCAGCGGGCTCTGGATGACGCGGATCGTCTTGCCCTTCACCTGCTCCGGCCTGGCAATTGGCTCCTTGGCGAGCAGATGGCGCGCACCGTAATTGATGAACCCGCCAACGGCGAAGCTTTGCGCCTCGAGCCGCTTCGTCAGGTCCTGGCCGACCGGCCCCTCCACCGTCCGGCGAACATGATCGGCATCGCGGAAGAGAAAAGGCAGGTCGAGAAGCTGCAGCTCCGGCACCCAGCCGGAGAGCGAGGAGACGGTCGAAAGACCGGCCTGGATGGAGCCGAGCCGCGCACCTTCGGCCACCTGCTTTTCGCCGCCGAGCGCGCCGTTCTTGACGATGTTGAAGCGGAACGCGCCGGGCAGCCTCTCCTCCACCAGATCGCGGATCTTCAGCCAGACTCTCGTTTCAGGCTTGTCGTCGCCAAGCAGCGAGGCAACCGTCAGCGTTGTGGTGCGGGCAGCGGCAGGGCGGATGAGAGCGGGAGCGGCAAGCGCCGCACCGGTGGCGCAGGCGCCGGCGAGAAAACGGCGGCGGGAGGGACGGATCGGGATCAGAGAAGTCATGGCGATCTCTTTCGACGGCTGGGGCATGTCCGGCAACGGCGCGTGTGTGGTTTTGCGTGCGGACTGCGTGAAGACGATGACATAAACCATCTCCCGTGATCGGGTTTTGAGAACGGGAGAGGCATCAGACGAAAAGGGCCCAGGCACAGAGCAGCGTTAGTGCGACCAGCAGGGCAAGGAGATAGGGAAGGACGGCGCGAAACAGCGCGGCCGGCGGCACCCGGGTTACGCCGCTCACCACATAGATCAGCATGCCGAGCGGCGGCGTCAGGCCGTGGATCATCAGATTGACGACCAGGATGACGCCAAAAAGGATCGGATCAATCCCCGCGCCGGTGGCCGCCGGCAGCAGAATGGGGCCAAGCAGCAGGATAGCCGCGCCGATATCGAGCACCAGCCCGACCGTGAGCAGGATAAGGTTGGAGAGCAGCAGCACGGCGAGCGCGCTGCCGCCCAGCAGGGTCACGGCGCCGGATACCAGCCCTGCCACATCGTCCACCGCCAGCAGAAAGGCGAAGGGTCCGGCCGTGCCGATCAGAAGGCCGATCGCCGCCGCTTCCGTCGCAGACCCGCGGAAGACGGCGAGGAGGGCGCGGGGAGAAAGTCGTGCGAAGAGCGCCAGCCCGAGGGTGTAGAGGGCGGCGAGCGCTGCCGCCTCCGTGGTCGTCACGAGACCCATGCGGATGCCGAGAACGACGATGACACCCAGGCCGATGGCAGGAAGGGCGGCAAGGGCAGCCTGCAGGCGCTCCGCCCCGCTCGCTCGCGGCACAGCCCCATGCGCGCCGGCCGTCCAGTGAATGGCGACGGCGAGACAGGCAGCCATGACCGCGCCCGCAAAGGCGCCATCCACCAGCAGCGCGCCGACCGAAAGATTGGTGGCGGCGGCAAGGATGAGAAAGGCGATCGAAGGCGGAATGATATTGTCGAGCACCGAGGTGGCGGCAATGATCGCGCCCGCTTGCGCCGGCGGCGTGCCGTGGCGGACGAGCTCCGGCTGGAAGGTGGCGGCGCCGAAGGCGGCATTGGCGACCGAGGACCCGGATGCGCCGGAAAAGAGCACGCTGGTCAAGAGCGTGGTCTGCGCGAGCCCTGCCCTTCGGTGTCCGACAAGGCTGGCGGCAAAGCGCACCAGCTGATTGGCAGCCCCGGATGCGGTCAGCAGACCGCCGACCAGGAGGAAGAAGGGGATGGCGAGCAGCAGGAATTTCGACAGGCTGCTGACCGTGGTTGAAACGATCGCCGGCTCCGGCAGGCTGCTGCCGAAGGCAATCGCTCCATAGGCGCCCGCAAGGAAGGCATGCGACAGCGGGGCTGCCACGAGCAGACCAAGGGTGGCGATGAGCGCGAGAAACAGGCTCGGCGGCAGATCGGTGTCGATCAAGAGCTCGGGGATGGCGAGATAGAGGGCAACCGCGAGAGCCAGCGAGGCCAGAAGCGTGAGGCTCCGCCCCTCCTCCAGCCGCCGGAGGCAGAGAAGCAGCCCCATCAACCCGCCGCCGGCGCCGAGCAAGGCGAAGCGGCCCCATTCCGGCAGGCCGAGCGTCGGCGAGACACCGCCCAGCAGGCGCATGATCTGGCTGCCGCCAAACAGCAGGATCAGCCCGGCCAAAAGGCTGAACGCATCCGCCAGCCCCTCGGCAAGCCGCGCCAGCCAACCCGGAAGGCGGCGCACCACGACATCGAGCCGCATGGCAAGCGCACCGCCGAGACTGAGCGGCGCACCGAGCGCAATCAGCGCCACATGCAACCAGATGCCGAGCTCCTCGAGACCGATGAAGCCGGTGGAAAAAAGGTAGCGCGCCGCGACCCCGGTCAGCACGAGCCCGAGCAGCAGCGCCAGAACGAGCGCTGCGAGGGTGCCCAGCACCGCCTCGAGACCGAGGCGGAGACGGGTGATCGGTGCCACCCGCCTGCGCGGCTCTGACACCGGTGAAACGCCCTCGCCTGTCATCGCTCTGGATATGACCCTGCTCATGGTAGTTCGGGGCTCGACGCGTGCGGAAATTGCCGCCGGAGATCAGCGGGAAAGCGCAACGAACCGGCCACGCCCTTTTTGCCGATTGCGCGCCGGTTCTCAAGCGTTTCTTGAAATATCCGACATGCCGTGCCTTCACCTTCGGACAAGCAGCGGGCAGACGAACGGTTCCCGAAAGATCGGCCGTCTGCGGTGACGCTTACCCATCGATGAAGGCCGACAGTTCGTCCGGCGTGCCGTTCGGGAAGGCCTCCCGCAGGAAGTCGAGAAAGGCGGAGATGCGGGCGCTGAGCAGGCGGCGCGAGGGATAGAGCGCCCAGAGCGCGACCTCCGACCCTTCGACCTCGCCCCACTGCGACAGCCGACCGGCCGCAAGATCCTTCATGACCAGCGAGATCGGCAGCTTGGCGACGCCGGTGCCGGCCCGCACCGCATCGCGCACCATGACGAGGGAGGAGAGTGCCAAAGTCGGGTGGGTTCTGATCGTCGCTCCGCCTTCCGGCCGACGGACCGGCCAGTCGCCTGGCTCGCCCAAGTGGCGCCCGACACTGCGCACCGGGTCTCCCGGATCGGGAAAGGCAAGGCCGGGTGGAGCGACGACGACGAGCCGGTCGCGCATCAGGATCCGCCCCACCAGGCTTTCATCCGGATCGGGATTGACGCGGATCACCAGATCATAGCCTTCCTCGACCATATCCACGGGCCGATCCTCCGCCGTCACCTCCAGCTGCACCTGCGGGTAGCGGGCGGCAAAACCGGCCGCCAGCCGCCCCATGGCCGTCTGTGCGAAGAGCAGCGGCGTGCTGAGGCGCAGCCGGCCCCTCGGCGTTGCGCCGCCCGCGGCGATCGACGCCGCGGTCTCCTCGACGGCGGACAGCAGGATCGATGTCCGCTCGAAAAGCGCCCGCCCCTCCTCAGTCAGGACAAGCCTTCGCCCGCCGCGCTCGAACAGCCGCAGATCGAGCGCCGCCTCAAGCTCCGAGACGCGGCGCGAAAGCGTCGCCTTCGGACGGCCCGTGAGCCGCGCCGCCGTCCCGAAGCCGCCATGCCGCGCCACCAGAACGAAATCTGCCAATGCCAAAAGATCCATCGTTCCATCCATGAGACGACCTGGCCCAAAACGCCGTCTATCGGACCAAAGATGAACCGGGCACCATCAGGGCGTCAAGACAGACCAACCCAGAAGGACACACGGTCATGACCATTCTCGTTACAGGCGCCACCGGCCGCATCGGCCGCCACCTCATCGCCAACCTTGTCGAACGCGGCGCCGCCGTTCGGGTGCTGACCCGCGACCCAGCGAAAGCCGGCTTTTCGGCGGAGATCGAGGTCGCCCAGGGCGACCTGCTCGATATCGAGGCGCTGCGCGGGGCGATGAAGGGCATCCGCACGCTCTTCCTGCTCAATGCGGTGACGGGCGATGAATTCACCCAGGCGCTCATCACGCTGAACCTTGCCAGGGAAGCCGGGATCGAGCGGCTCGTCTACCTGTCCGTGCTCAATGCCGAACGCTTCCACACCGTGCCGCATTTCGCGGTCAAGGCCGCGGTGGAGCGGCTGATCGCCGAAGTCGGTTTCAGCGCAACGATCCTGCGCCCCTCCTATTTCATCGACAACGACCGGATGGTCCGGGATGTGATCATGAGCCATGGGGTCTATCCGATGCCGATCGGTGCCAAGGGGGTGGCCATGGTCGATGCGCGGGACATTGCCGAACTCGCCGCCATTGAACTGATCCGCCGCCACGATGCGCCGGCCCGCCTGCCCAGCGAGACGATCACCGTCGTCGGCCCCGACACGCTGACCGGGCCGGAGGTTGCCGCCATCTGGTCGGACGTGCTCGGCCGCACGGTCCATTACGGCGGCGACGACCCGACTGGCTTCGAACAGACGCTCGGCACCTTCATGCCACGGTGGATGGCCTACGAGATGCGGCTGATGGCCGAGCGCTACGTGACCGACGGCATGCTGCCGCAGCCGGGCGACGTGGTTCGGCTGACCGAGCGGCTCGGCCGTCCGCTCCACAGCTACCGTGCTTTTGCCACCGCCGAGGCCCGCCTTGCCTGATGTCCGCGGGCGTTCCCGCCCCGGTTCGGCGGGCCGCCCCGGCGCAGACCGGGGTGGCCTTCCGTTTCTGGTTCACTCGGCCACCTCGGCGGAAGCCGGGGTGGCAAGGAGGCCGCTTGCCAAGGCACGGAACGCCTCGACTGCCTTGGGAAGCGTGGCCGCCGGATCCGGCGAGGCCGCAACCCAGAGAGCGGCATTCAGCGCCGCGCCGCTGACCAGCCGGGCGGCGGCTTCCGCATCGACCGGCTTCAGAACACCGGCATCGCGCAGCCTCTCCACGGTCTCCCGCGTCACTTGCAGGCAAGTGTTCTGGCTCGGCCATTGCGAAGGATCGCCGAGCACCGCCGGGCCGTCCAGGAGTACGATGCGCTGCACCTCCGGCTCCAGCGCCATTTCGATATAGGCCACTCCCTCGGCCAGCAGCCCTTGCCAGTCGTCCCCGGCCCTGGCCGCCAAAGCCTTGGCCCGCTGGGCCATGTCCGTGTCGATCAGCTCGACCACGGCGGCGAGCAGGCCGCGCTTGTCGCCGAAATTATGGTAGAGTGCCCCGCGCGTCAGCCCGGCCGCCGCGGTCAACTCATCCATCGATGCCGCGGCATAGCCCTTTTCGGCAAAGGCACGGCGTGCGGCGTCGATCAGCTTCAGCCGGTTTTCCTGCATCGTCTCGAGCCGCTTGCCTGCCATGGACACCCTTTCACATACGCTTCGTATTTCGATTTGACATACGGAACGTATCTCGCTACCTACATACGAGCCGTATATCAGAACGCGGCGCGGCACGACAGGTGCCGATCGTGAAAGGACACCCGATGACCCAGCCCGTCCCCATTTTCCCCGCCGGTCGGCAAGCTCTTTATGAAAAGCACGGCTATTCCGCCGCACTTCGCTCCGGCGATCTGCTTTTCGTGTCCGGCCAGGTCGGCAGCCGCGAGGATGGCAGCCCGCACCCCGATTTCGAGGCGCAGGTTCGACTTGCCTTCCAGAACCTGCAGGCCGTTCTCGCCGCCGCCGGCGCGACGCTCGATGATCTGATCGACGTCACGACGTTCCATACGGACCCGGAGGCGCAGTTCGAAACCATCCTGAAGGTCAAGCAGGAGCACTTTCCGCAGCCGCCCTACCCGAACTGGACGGCCGTCGGCGTCACCTGGCTTGCCGGCTTCGACTTCGAGATCAAGGTGATAGCCCGCCTGCCGCAGGCCGCCTGAACGGGAAAGACCTGCGGCAAACAGGCCCCCGCACTGTCAGTCGCAACTTGCCGCCATAGCTTTAGGCACTCACGACCTGTCGAAGACAGGCATCTCGATCAGACGGAAGGAGCGCCTGCCATGTCGAGCCAAGAGCAACGCCTGGCCCATCACGTCGCCATCGTCACCGGCGCCAGTTCCGGCATCGGCATTGCCGTTGCCGAGGCGCTGGGCCTGGCGGGCGCGGCGGTCATCGTCAATTACCACTCGCAGGACAAGCCGGCGCAGGAACTGGTCGATCGGCTGGAGAAGGCCGGCGGCCGCGCCCGCGCCGTCAAGGCGGATGTCTCGAAGGAAGAGGATGTCCTGCGCCTCTTCGACGCGGCAACGGACGCCTTCGGGCGCGTCGATCTCTTGGTCGCCAATTCGGGCGTGCAGAAGGATGCAGGCATCGCCGAGATGACGCTTGCCGACTGGAACACGGTGATCGACATCAATCTCACCGGCCAGTTCCTCTGCGCACGCGAGGCGGTGCGGCGGTTCCGCGCGCAGGACAAGGCCAAGCGCCCGGCCCGCAGCGCCGGCAGCATCATCGCCATGAGTTCGGTGCATGAGGTGATTCCCTGGGCCGGCCACATCAACTATGCCTCCGCCAAGGGCGGCATCCGCATGCTGACGCGCTCGCTCGCCCAGGAAGTGGCGGCCGACGGTATCCGCGTCAATGCGATCGCGCCGGGCGCCATCCGCACGCCGATCAACAAGGAGGCCTGGGAAACGGAAGCAGCGCTTGAAAAACTGCTGACGCTCATTCCCTACGGCCGGATCGGCGAACCGGAGGATGTGGCGCGGGCCGCAGTCTGGCTCGCCAGCGACGAGGCCGATTACGTGACCGGCACGACGCTGTTCGTCGATGGCGGCATGACGCTGTATCCGGAGTTCCGCGACAATGGCTGAACCGCCCCGCGCGATCGGCGATCACGGCATTATCGGCGACATGGAAACGGCAGCCCTTGTCGCCTGCGACGGCACGATCGACTATCTCTGCTGGCCGGCTCTGGACAGCCCGTCGATCTTTGCCGACCTTCTCGACCCCGGCAAAGGCGGCGCCTTTTCCATCCTCGCCGCGCTTCCCGACCAGCGCAGCCTGCAGCTCTATCTGCCGGACACGAACGTACTAACCACCCGCTTCATGGCAGAAGACGGCAGTGCGGAAATCCTCGATTTCATGCCGCACCCCGATGCCCGGATGCGGCCCACCGACGCAGCCCGCTGCCTGATCCGCCGGGTCAGCGTCACGCGCGGCACCATCCGCTTCACCATGCGCTGTGCGCCGCGCTTCGATTACGCGCGCGAAACGCCGGAGGTCACGGCGGAGGGAGCGGGGGCGCGGTTCACCGGCAAGGCCCTGACGCTGCAGCTCTTCGCCTCCGTGCCGCTGCGAGCCGAAGAGGGGGTGGCGACCGCCGAATTCACCCTGTCGACGGGGGAAAGCGCCTGGTTCGTTCTGGGTGACGCCGATCTCGGGCTACCCGACGATGCAACGATCCTCGGGGACATCGAGGCGACCACCGCGGCCTGGCGGCGCTGGACGGCGCAATCCACCTACAAGGGCCGCTGGCGGGAAGATGTGATCCGCTCTGCCCTGGCGCTGAAGCTCCTGACCTCGCGCCGGCATGGCTCGATTGCCGCCGCCGCCACCTTTTCGCTGCCGGAGGCAACCGGGGCCGGGCGCAACTGGGACTATCGCGCCGTCTGGATCCGCGATGCCTCCTTCACCGTCTATGCCTTCATGCGCCTCGGCTTCATCGAGGAGGCCCATCAGTTCGGCCGCTGGGCCGGCGCCCGTGTCATGGCGTCGGATGACGACCATCCCTTGCGCATCATGTATGCGATCGACGGAACGCAGGCCGCCGACGAGCAGGAGCTCGACCATTTCGCCGGCTATGCCGGCAGCCGGCCGGTGCGGATCGGCAATGGCGCCCATTCCCAAAGCCAGCTCGACGTGTTCGGCGAACTGATGGACAGCGTCTACCTGACCAACAAATATGGCGAGGCCATCAGCGCCAGGGGTTGGGACCATGTGGCCGGCATCGTCGACTATGTGATCGACCACTGGCAGGAGGCCGATGCCGGCATCTGGGAGATCCGCGCCGAGCCAAGGCACTTCCTGCACTCCCGCGTCATGTGCTGGGTGGCGCTCGACCGGGCGATCCGCCTGTCGGTCAAGCGGTCCCTGCCCGCACCGCTGGTGCGCTGGACGGAATGCCGCGATGCGATCGCCGCCGATGTCTGGCAGAACTTCCGCCATCCCGAGCACGGCTATTTCGTGCAGGAGCGCGGTGGAACGGAGCTCGATGCGGCACTCTTGATGATGCCGCTGGTGCGCTTCGTTTCTTCCACCGATCCGGTCTGGCTGAAGACGCTGGATGCGATCCAGGACCAGCTCTGCGACGACGGGCTCGTCTATCGCTACCGCACCCATGACGGGCTCGATGGCGGGGAAGGCGCGTTCACCACCTGCACCTTCTGGCTGGCCGAATGCCTGGCGCGGGCCGGCCGGCTCAGCGAGGCGCAGCTGGTGCTTGCCAAGGGCCGGCGCTACGCCAATGCGCTCGGCCTGTTTTCCGAGGAACAGGACAAACGCGGCCTTCACCTCGGCAACTTCCCCCAGGCCCTCACCCATCTCGCCTTCATCAGCGCCGCCTATTTCACCGACCGCCGCCTCGACCCCTCCCACCGCCCGAACTGGCAACCATAGGGACGGGATGGCCGGGGCGCTTGCCGAGAAATCGACGGCAAAGACCAGCGCGCGGGAGGGCGAGCAGGAGCAAATCAACGATACGGGAAAGGCAAATGGTGCCCGGAGGCGGATTTGAACCACCGACACGCGGATTTTCAATCCGCTGCTCTACCAACTGAGCTATCCGGGCCTCTCTTCTCCGGCAGGTGCCGGCGGGACGTGGTGTCCCTGTGAAGCGAGCGGGGTTATAACAGCTTGCTCGACGGTGTCCAGCCGCAAAATTCGGTTTTTTGCAGGAAGATGACGGGGCGAGGCAGCATCTGTCGATCGAGCGTCGAGGGCGCTTGGCGCCTTGGCTTTGCAGCGCCGAGCGCGCGGGATAGCCCGCTCCTTGACGTCGCTCCGTCGCGGCCGCGCAGGGTCGAGACTCGCCCTCTTTCAGCCCGTGTAGACAAATCCCTCGACCAGGCGCGCATATTCGCGCTCCGGCACGCCATAGGAGCCGCCGGCGAGTTCCAGCAGCTTCGGGCGGCTGAGGATGCGGACGCTGCCGCGCGTCGAGCGGATGGCGTGTTCCCCTTCGAGAATATGAAGCTGCTCGGTGACACCGGAGCGGCGAACGCCCAGCATCAGGGCCAGGAAGTCATGGGTGATCGGCAGATCATCGCCATCCAGCCGGTCATGACACATGAGCAGCCACCGGGCGAGGCGCTGATACATCGTGTATTTGGCTGCGGCGAGAACCGAATAGGCAAGTTGAAGCTCGCAGGTGTGAACATAGCGCAGCAGCAGCTCGCGCGCCCCCCGATGCTCGATGAGCTGCCTGAAATCCGCAACCTCGACCGCAAGACCATGGCCCGGCGCCTGCATGAAGGTCTTGTTGGGCGTATGGTCGACGCCGAGCACGGTCGAATAGCCGGATAGCCCCTCGAACCCGACATGGCGCACCTCGACGCTCTTGCCATCGGCACTGCGGGTGACCAGCGAGCCAAGACCGCTTTCGAGAAAGATGATCTTCTCGATCGGCTGCCGCGGCTCGACCAGCGTGTAGTGGACGGGCAAGTCGACAGGAACCAGACGGGGGCTCAATGCGTCGAAGGCGTCCTTCGGCAGTTTTCTCAGAATCGTGTTCTTCACCGACTCTTGGGTCAGGTCAGTGTCATGTGCAGTCACAGAATAGCGGCCTTCTCATCGAAGCGGAGAGGCGCACATTATTGAGCGATTTCCCCTCGCGCCATTACCCTGGCAAGTGAGTACGGTACCGAACAATATTCATATGCAGCAATGTTTTAGCGCAGTTTTTCAGGGTTCAAGAGTGAAAGCTGGCCGTAAGTCGTCAATTGATGATGAAAGACGCCGTCGAACCTGCTGAGGAAGACGGCACTTGCTGATCTCCGCAGGGCCACCCAGCTGGTGAGGGCTGCCTCAGCTAAGATCGCTTAGGCGGCGGTAGAGCGTGGCCGCGCCGGCATCCGGCTCGATGTCGGGCTCTCCAGCATCCTCGCCGCGATGCGCCGGCCTGCGGCGCTGGCCTTCCTTCTCCTCCGCCTCCTCCTGCCCGCCCTTCTGCCGCTCCGGCTCGGCCTCGTCCTCACGCGGCGCCGGATCGAAGGCAGGTGGGTAGAGCGGGACGAAGAAGGCCGGCAGCGCGCGGGGAAGCGCCAAGGCAGGCAGATCTGCGATCGGGGTCGACAGAGCCTCGGCGGCAGGGGCTGCGAGCCCCAGATGATCCTGAGCGGTGCGGGCGGCCTGCAGTCCGCGGTCCGCCTGCGCGGTGCCGGCCGCGTTCTGCCCCGCGCCGCCGGCATGGGAAGCGGCGCTCTTCGCACTGCCTGCGTTCGGCTGCGCAGCCTCTTCTTCCTCTGCCGCCGGCGGCAGGCCGCCTTCCTCGGCGCGCGGTTCCGGCAGCTCGCGGGAGCCCGCGAGCATGGTGAAGAGCATGTCCCATTCGTCGAACTGCGGCTCCGCGACCGGGGTCGCGGTGGGCGGCAGGCTGTTGAGATGGAGAGGGGCAAGACGCGGCGCGGCCTCCGTAAGCGCCTCCTCCGCCACCGGTCCGGCGCGCGTTTGCCGGTCCGAAGCCACGCTTTCGCTGGCCGGGGCAGCGGCATCGCGCGGTGATGCCGCCGTCATCGGCAGGGGAGCGGCCGTATGGACGCCAGAGGCGGCAGCGGTGGGGAGACGACGCGCAAGCGTCGGCTCGAAGGCCGGCCGGTCTCTGGCTTCGCTGAGGCCGCGCTCCTCGTCGAAGGAAGTCTGGCGGAGCCTTGCCGCTTCCGGTTCATGGTCCAGTGGGGCAAAATGATCCGCCCCCGCCGCCTGCCGCGGGCCGTTGAAGGTGTCGAGCGGGGTGGAGGCGCGCGGGGCGCGCGGCCCGATGAATTCGGCGTCGTGCTCGTCGGTCCCGCCCGCCTGGTGTGCCAGCATGGACTCTTCGTCCTCCCGCAGGAAATCCGTGACGATCTCCACCACCCGCGCCAGCGCCTCCGAATCCCGGGCAAGAAAGGCTGCGGATTGCGTCAAGGCTGGGATCGGTTCGTCGTCGAACGACGCTGCACCGAGCGCCAGTGCCGCCTCGAGCGTTGCACTGTCCGCGTCGACAGGGGGCAGTCGACCCATATCCGGAGCCCGGCTTTGCGGCGGTGCTGCCGCCGCTGCTTGCGCACCCTGTGCGCCCGCGGCGGCCGGCATCCCCTCCGCATAGGCGCGTTGCAGCGCTGCCTGCAGCTCGGGCGCCTTGCCGGCAGCGGTCGAGGGATGCCACGGGGCGGCATGGAGCGGGAGCGGCTGCTGGATCACGGGCGGACGAAAGGATGCGTGGTCCGGCTCGGCGCGATGCGGCCCAGCCTGCGGCAGCGGCAGATCGCCCTTCGGCAGGAGATCGAGAATGGCGCCGTTCTTCAGGCTTTCGACTAGGAGCTTCAGCGCGGCGATCAGGCTTTGCTGGATCAATTGCTTGTCGAGCATGGCGCGGGCGGCCGGCGGCATCTGCTCCATATGCGCGATCAGGCGCTTGGCAAAGGCGCCAAGACCCTCCTGCGGCTGCGGCGGCAGGTTGAAGATCCGGCCGAGCGCCTCGGTCAGCCGGCCGAGCGCCACCCGCGTTCCCGGGTCGGCAGCTGGCAGGTCCTTCACGACCATTTCCAGCACCTGCAGAATCGTGTCGAACCGGCGGGTCGCGCTGCCAAGCGGCTGGCGATCTCGGGGCGTTCCGCCATCGGCCAGGGCCGCGGCGGCACTCCTGGCGATAACGGGTGCCATCTCTACGGTCTCCGGTCCGGAACCGGCGGACCTCGAAGGGTCAGCATGCAGCGCGCCAGTCCGGCTGCAGGTGCCGGCCTTGGCCGGCTTCAAAGGGGGTATGGACTGCGCGAACGCATCATGCGCGGGGTCGTCGAAGCCGAAACGGCAGGACTATGAGGGTCGGCTGCGGCGTCGCGCCGAACGGCATGCATGAGATACTCGACAGAGACAGACTATGACAGCATGGTTGACAAAGCGTTACCGGCCGGCGGCGCTTGTCTTGCGGAGACAAGGTGCCTCGCCTAATCCTGTCGCCGACGATCAGCGGAGGGGACGAATCGATGAGTGCGGCAAACCTCATTCTCGATACCGACAGCTACAAGTTCGGCCACTATCTCCAATATCCGCCCGGCACGGCCGCCCTTTCCTCCTATATCGAGACGCGTGGTGCGCCGGATCTGGTCGATGTGCAATTCTTCGGCCTGCAGATGTTTCTGAAAGATGCGCTGGCGCGGCCGGTGACCAGAGCGCATGTGGAAGAGGCCGAGGCGATCGTGACCGCCCATGGCCAACCCTTCAACCGCGCCGGCTGGATGCATATCGTCGAGGCGCATGGCGGCTTCCTGCCGCTCGTCATCGAAGCGCTGCCGGAGGGCGTGGTCACGCGCCGGGGCGTGCCGCTCGTGCAGGTCGCCAACACCGATCCGGCCTGCGCCTGGCTGGTGTCGCATATCGAAACCGCGCTGATCCGCGCCGTCTGGTATCCGTCCACAGTGGCCGGCACTGTGCGCCGCATCAAGCTGGCGCTGGCCGGCGCGCTGGAGCGGACCTCGGATACGCCGGAGGCGCTGCTGCCGACGCGGCTGCTCGATTACGGTGCACGCGGCGTGGCAAGCTACGAGCAGGCGGGCATCGGCGGCGTCGCGCATCTCCTGCATTTTGCCCAGACGGACACGATGCCGGCCATCGTCTATGCCCGGCGGTTCTACGGCGCGGAGATGGCGGGGACCTCGATGCCCGCCTCCGAACACTCGACCATGACCGCTTGGGGCGGCGACCGCGAGGCGGAGGCCTTCTCCGCCATGATCGACCAGTTCGCCCCGGTCGGCGCGTTCGCGGTGGTGTCCGACAGCTACGACATCGCCACCGCCGTCTCCGAGACATGGGGCAAGCGGCTGCGCGACAAGGTGAAGGCCAGCGGCGCGACCGTGCATATTCGTCCCGACAGCGGCGATCCGATCGAGACGCCGATCCAGGTCATCCAGCAGCTCGACTATCGCTTCGGCTCGACCCCCAACCGCAAGGGCTTCAAGGTGCTCGACCGCGCGGTGCGCGTGATCCAGGGCGACGGCATCACGCTTTCCGACATGAACCAGATCCTAAGCCGGCTCGAGGCTTTCGGCTACGCGGCCGAGAACATCAGCTTCGCCATGGGATCGCGTATTCTGCAAAGGGTCGATCGCGACCAGTTCGGCTTTACCATGAAGGCCAATGCCAGACTCGACAACGCCGGGAAATGGCATGATGTCTGGAAGCGTCCGGCGACCATGAACGTGAAGGCGACCAAGGCCGGGCGCCAGGCCGTCGTCATGGGCGGTCTCGGGCTCGAAGCCGTGCGGCTGGACCAGCTGGCCGGGCGGGAGAACCTGCTGCAGCCGGTCTGGCGCAATGGCGCGCTGCTCAAGGACTGGTCGCTGCGCGAAGTCCGCGCGCGGGCTGCGCAGGCCTGAACCCTTGCCACGTCCGGCGCGCGACCCCACCTCCCCGCTTATCCGGCAATGTCGAGCGCCGGCTAGAGGAAGGAATTGCCGATGACGGTTCGCCCGCCAAGCTCCCTGACCAACCCCGGCGCCCGCGCCACCGGTTTCGATCTTCTCGAATATGAGCTGATGAGCGAGCGCGCCGACGCGCTCGGCCGCCATGGATTGAAGGTCGAGACCGCCATTGCCCGGCTCGAGGCCTGTACGGATGAAGGCATGCGTGAGGCGCTGCTCGACGAGGCCGCCGATGTGGTCTGGTCCTTCTTCATCACCCGCGAGCTCTGCGGCCTGCTCTCCAACAAGGACGCGATCGCCCGCTACCGCATTCCCCGCGCGGTGATTGCCCGGCTCGGCGTCGTGCGCAAGCCCAGGACGGACTAGGCCGCGCTTCAGGCCGCGGCCGGCGCGGCGAGCGGCGCCTTTTGAGCCGCCTCCTCCGCCTTGCGTTTCAGGATCGCGTAGATTCCGTTCTCGTCCACCGATACGGGAAGGATGCCGGGTTCCTCCTCCTCCATCCCCGCGGTCCCCGGGTCGCCGGGCGCGGCACGCGCGACCATCTGTGTCTGCTTTTCCTCGGCTTCCGCCTGCTTCGTTTCATCGGACTTGCCGGCCGACTCGTCGAATGCCGCCTCGGCGGCCTCGACCGCGCTCTCGCCCTGCGTCGCCTCGGTCTGCTCGCGCTCGACCTCGTCATGCGCCGCCTCCGCGCCGGCGGCGAGTGCAAGCAGGACATCTCCGACCGACACGTCGGCAGATGCTGCCGAGGTGCCCGCGCCGTCCTTGGCTCCCTCCGGCAACGTGTCGAGCGCCTTGTTCATCTCGGCGATCGCATCCTGAGCGTCCAGCACGTCATCGAGCTTGCCGGCGGCTTCGAGCGACCGGATCTTTTCTTCGCGCTCCTTTTTCGTCTCCGCGTCCTCGACCTTGGTGGGGTCCGAGCGATCCGTGCGGTCGAGCTTCAGCTCGTCCAGTGTCTTCGGATCTGCGGCCTCCTCCAGGCGCTGAAGCACCTTGGCCATGTCCTTCGAGGCGAATTTTTCCTCGCGCGCCTGCGTGTCGAGTGCCTCTTGGATGGCCTTGGCCATATCCCCACCCGGGTTGGCGATCGCCTCGATCAGCTGGTTTGCGCTGAAGCCCAGATCGCGCAGTCCTGAGCGCCGTTCGACCTCCTGGACGGAATTTGCCAATGTTGCGCGATAATCCCGTAATTGAAGGCCAACCCGGTAATTGAACTCCTCCTTCGTCTCGTCGGCGAACCGAGGCGCGATGGACAGATGGTCCATGGTTCTCGCGATCATCGCCGCCACGGGATCGTGCGCCTCTTCCGCGCGTGCCGGATCGCGCGCGGCTTCGACGGCTTCGACCGAGGTCTTGAAGCTTTCCAAGGTGATCGGCAATTTCAGCTTCTTGGCGTCTTTGCTCACCTTCTCCATCAGGACAAGGGCATCGGATGCGCAGTCTGCGATGTCTTTTCGCGTTGCGTCGGGATCCACGGAGACTCCGATGGCATCGAGGAAGCGGGAGATCAGCCGCGCCATCAACGGGCTGTCGTTGCCCAGCGCACCGAAGAAATGCGCGTTGATCTTCTCGTTGAGCGCGGCATGGCTCTGGCTGCGCTTCAGTTTCGCGGCCGTGAGATCGTCGGTCTTCGGCGTCTTGCGACGGGCCTCCTCTTCCTGAATACGGCGTTCTTCCGAATCCTCGATCATGGAGCGCATCAGCATGCTGGATGCCGCGCCGGCGGCGAGCTGGGTGGGAAGGATCATCGGCCTGGCCTTTCGACAGGTGTTGGCGACTGTTGCACTTTGGACGGGGAGTGCCCCGGTCTTTCACGATTGCGGCTGAACGGGTTGCAAAGCGGCCTGCTCGGCCTTGCGCTTCAAAATCTGGTAGATGCCATTTTCGTCGAGCGAGACGGGCAGGATGGCCGCAGCCGCCTCCTCCTCCTCGCTCCCGCGCGTGCCCGGATCCCCCGGGCCAGCGCGTGCCGTCATCAGCATCTGATCCGCTTCGGCTTCGGCCTGGAGCGTATCGTCGGATTTGCCGGCCGCGTCATCCACAGCCTCTTCTGCCGCGTCGACGACGTTCTGCGTCCCGGCTGTGGTCGTCTCCTCGGTCTCCAGTTCGCATTGCGCGGCTTCCGCGCCGGCAGCCAAGGCCAGGAGGAGATCTCCCACATCGGCACCAGCCGAGCCTGAACCGGGTGTGCCGGACGCATCGCCCGCCTGGTCCGGCAGCTTATCCAGCGCCTCGTTCATCTCCGCGATCGCCTCGCGCGCCTTCTTCACATCGTCGAGCTTGCCGGAGGCCTGGAGCGCCTTGATCTTTTCCTCCCGCTCCTTCTTCGTGTCCGCATCCTCGACCTTGGTCGGGTCGGAATGGTCGGTGCGGTCGAGTTCGAGTTCCTCCACCGTTTTCGGATCCGCCACCTCCTCCATGCGCTGGAGAACCTTGGTCATGTCCTTGGTGGCGAACGTCTCCTCGCGCATCTGCTTGTCGAGCGCCTCGCGGATCGCCTGCGCCTTGTCACCGAACGGCTTGGCGATGGCTTCGATCATGTCCGCTGCGGTGAATCCGAGATCGCGCAGCCCGGACTTCTTTTCGAGCTCGGCCACGCTCCAGGCCAGCGGCTTGCGATAATCGGCCAAAGCGCGCCCGACACGCTCGCTGTAGATAACATCGGTCTCATGTTCCCCCTGGGGCGCGATTGCGAGCCGGTCGACGTAACGGGCGATCATTTTCGCCATTTCGCTGTGCGGCTGGTCCTTGAGCTTGGGGTCGAGCGTGTCCTTCAATTCGGCGACCGACACGCCGAAGCGTGCGAGGGAGAACTTCTGCATCGCCGGCGGCCAGAAAAATTCCGTGGCGCTGATATGATCGATGAGAACCGTGGCGTCCGACAGGCGCTGGGCGAAATCCGTGTCGAGCTCGCCCTTCTCCCGCTCGAGGCCGAAGATGCCGGTGAACCGGCCGATCAGCGCCTGCATGGCCTCGTCATTGTGCTTCTGCGCGCCGAAGAAATGCGCGTTGATCTTGTCGTTCAACGCCTCGTGGCTCTGGCTGCGCTTGGTCTTGGCGGCCAGGAGATCGTTGCTCTTCGGCGTCTTGCGGCGCGCCTCCTCCTCCTGGATGCGGCGTTCTTCCGCATCCTCGAGAATCGAGCGCATCAACTGACCGGATGCCGCGCCGGCGGCAAGCTGCGTCGGGAGGATCATGGGTCGGGCCTCGCACCTGAGATTGCACGGGCCACGACTTATAAGGTAGTAGTCTCTAAATTAGGGTTAACTGTGCGCAAAGATGTCGGTTTCCTGCCAGCCGAGCAGGTCGAGCTTGGCGCGCGTGGGCAGAAAATCGAAGCAGGATCGTGCCAGCGCCATCCGGTCGTCGCGCAGCAGCCGTTCAGTCAGCTTCTCGCGCAACGCGTGGAGGTGAAGCACATCGGAAGCGGCGTAATCGAGCTGCGCCTGGGAAAGGGTTTCGGCCGCCCAGTCGGAGGATTGCTGCTGTTTTGAAATATCGACGTCCAGCATCTCCTTCAGATTATCCTTCAGCCCGTGGCGATCCGTATAGGTGCGGGTCAGCCGCGAGGCGATTTTGGTGCAGAAGACCGGCGTGGTCGTGACACCGAAGGTGTGGAAGAGCACGGCGATATCGAAGCGGCCGTAATGAAAGATCTTCTGCCGGTCCGGATCGGCCAGCAAGGACACAAGGCGCGGCGCCTCGCTCTGGCCCTTGGCGATGCGGATCACATCGGCGCTGCCATCGCCTGGAGAGAGCTGAACCAGGCAGAGCCGGTCGCGCCGCGGCACGAGGCCGAGGGTCTCCGTGTCGATGGCAATCGCGCCTGTATAGCGCGCGGCATCGGCGGGCGCGATGTCTCCCTCGTGTACTCGTATTGCATTCGCCATCGAACACCCCCACATCTTGAAACGGCAGCCCGCCCCGCCGCCGGCAAGGCCGGTGAAGAAGCGGCCCTCCTGCACTAGCCTGTTCAGCGCGGCGACGCGAGACCCCTTGCCCTAAGGAGCCCTATGCCCTGCCTTCGCCACCGCTCCGCCGCCCTTCTTCTTGTTACGACTTTGCTTGCCGCAGCGCCTGCCATGGCGCAGGAGCAGGGCGCGCGCGAAATCACGCCACCCGGCTCGGGAAGCGTGGAGGGGTATCTGCCGGGTGTCGCCCCCCAGGCGCCGCTGGTCGGACAGCCGAGGGTGACCTGCGAGCAGGCTTATATCGACCGGGCGCGCGATGGCATCATGCCGGAACGGGGGCCCCGCTACCGGGCCGTCAACATCTGCCGCCGCGATGGCGGCCCGGAATTCGTTTCGCCCATGCTGCCGCCTTCCAACCTGCGCCAGCTGCGCGGCCTGCCCTATTGATCTGTCTGCGCCGTTCGTGGCCGCCGTGCCTCTTGCCTCGCCGCCCGTGGTTGCGATAGTGCCTGCCGACACAGGAGGCGCTGCGCGGGGCAGCTGGAGGAAAAGACCATGACGCATGCAGCCGATTTTGGGGAGCGCCCGCTGGTCATCAGCGCGCCGGAACCGCGCAGCTTGGACCTGATCTTCACCGAGGAAGCCCGACGCGCGCTGCATGATCGCTACGAGATCGTCGAGGCCGATCCGGAGGCGATCGCCGCGCTGGATGACGCGGTTCTTGGCCGGGCCCGTTTCATTCTCGGCCAGCCGCCGCTCGATGCGGAAACGCTGGAGCGCATGCCGCAGCTGCGGGCGATCCTCAACGTCGAGAGCAACCTGCTCAACAACATGCCTTATGACATCCTGTTTGCCCGCGGCATCCATGTCGTGACCACGGGCCAGGTCTTTGCCGAGCCGGTGGCCGAGCTCGGCCTTGCCATGGCGCTTTCGCTGTTCAGGGGTCTGGTCGATGCCGATCTCGACTTCCGGGAGGGTCGCGAACGATGGGGCGGCGACGGCAACACCGGCGCGCGGCTGCTCTCCGGGGCGAATGTCGGCCTGATCGGCTTCGGCGATCTCGGCAAGGCGCTGAACCGGCTTCTGACGGGGTTCCGCACCACGACGCGCGTCTTCGACCCCTGGATGCCGGCCTCGATCCTGGCCGATCACGGTGTTCTGCCCGCAAGCCTCGAATCGGTGCTGACGGAGAGCGACGTCGTCTTCGTGGTCGCCTCGGTGACCAGCGAGAACGAGGGCTTCCTCAATGCGAAGGCCTTTGCCGCCATGCGGCCAGGGGCGGCCTTCATCCTGCTCAGCCGCGCAGCCGTGGTGAACTTCGACGACCTGATCGCCGCGGTCGAGAGCGGTCATATCCGCGCGGCCAGCGACGTCTTCCCGGAGGAGCCGCTTTCTGCCGACCACCCCGTGCGCACCTTGCCCGGCTTTCTGCGCTCGGCGCACCGCGCCGGCGCACTCGACATCGCGTTCAAGCGGATGGGCGACATGGTGCTCGAAGACATGGACCTGATGGACCGCAACCTTCCGCCGATGCGCTGCAAGCGGGCGGAGCGCGAAACGGTTTCGCGCATGCGCTCCAAGCCGGTTTCGGTCAACTGACGGGCGGCAGCGCGCTCAGTTGCGCGTGGCGTGAACCGTCGAGGCTTCCATCAAGGAACTGGCGATCGCCATGGCCAGCCGCTTGCCGCGCGCCCGCACTTCGTCCTTGTCGAAATCCTGCGCGGAAAGCGCCAGATCCATGCCTTCCCGCATGAGGATCTGTTGTGCGCGGAAAACGGCCCAGCTTCTGACGTCGTCTGCCTGGTTCATGTCTTGCCCCTTGTGCCGGCTCATTCGGCTTAGAGGAGGCCGGATGCCCTCCGCCTCCCACCCTCATGGTTGCCGGACGATTATGGGTTCAAGCGCCCCAGTCCGGCAGGCTCCCCGCCCCAACGCCACCCCAGGCGAATCAAGGATCCCGAACACCAGCATCCCCTTTTTCTCGTCCGGAGGAAGCGTTAGTTTTCCATGATGAAAAATAACAGACGAGGGCGATGTGCTCATGAATAGAGGAGTTTGCGTCCCTCAAATGCGCAAGCTTGGGGAAAGCCGCATGGTGTAGACTGTTCCGCGCGCGGCGATCGCCTATGTTCTTCACGAGAAGCTCAAGCACCGGCCAAAGGACTCCCATGCCCGTCCAGCGCGTTTCCTTCTATCTCGTTCTCGTGCTGGTCAGCATCGCCTTCGTCGTTCTGATGTTGCCGTTCTATTCGGCCATCCTTTGGGCCGTGGCGCTGGCCATCGTCTTTTATCCCCTCCATGTCCGGCTGGAGCGGCTGTTCGGCGGGCGACGAAGCCTTGCGGCGGTCTGCTCGGTGCTGATCTGCATCTGCCTCGTCATCATCCCCGGCATGATCATCGTCGGCTCGATCGCCCGCCACGCCACCTCGATCTATGGACGGATCGAGAGCGGCGAGATCGACCTTCAGGCTCTGTGGACAGGACTACAGAATTCGCTGCCCACGGCCCTTCAGGACTGGATCCGCACGCTGCAGGAAAACGGCTTGCAGGACCTCTGGCGGCGGGTCTCCTCGGCGGCCATGCAGGGCGGCAGTTTCTTCGCCAGCCGGGCGCTCACCTTCGGGCAGAGCACGGTGCAGGTGTTCATCGCCTTCGGCCTGATGCTCTATCTTCTCTTCTTCCTGTTCCGCGATGGCCGGTCGCTCGCCCGCACGCTGCGCCGCGCGCTGCCACTCAGCGATGCGCACACCCAGCAGTTCTCCGCGAAGTTTCTGTCGGTCGTCCGGGCCACGGTGCGCGGCAATGTCATCATCGCCGCCCTCCAAGGCTTGATCGGCGGCATTGCCTTCTGGGCCCTCGGCATCGAGGCGGCCCTGCTCTGGGGCGTGCTGATGGCCTTCCTGTCGCTCCTGCCGGCCGTCGGCGCGGCGATCGTCTGGGTGCCCGCCGCCATCTATCTGGCGCTCTCCGGCAGCGCCACCAAGGCGATCATTCTGGTCGGCGTCGGCGTGCTCGTCATCGGCCTCGTCGACAATCTGCTGCGCCCGCCGCTGGTCGGCAAGGAAACGAAGCTTCCGGATTATGTCGTGCTGATGTCCACCGTCGGCGGCATTGCGCTGATCGGCATCAACGGCTTCATCATCGGACCGCTGATCGCCGCTCTGTTCTTCGTCGCCTGGAGCATCGTCATGGACGAGCAGAGCCGCGAAAAGACGGACCGCACGTTGATCCTCTGAGCCTGGATCCGTCGGGCTTTCAGCCTGTCACCGTCTCAGCGCGAGACGCTCCAGGCGGTGCGGTAGAAATCGACGAAAGCCTGGCGGGCCTGGAAGACCGTCGCGCGGCGCGCGAGCGCGGCATAGCACGTGTCGCAAACCTTGTGGAACCGCTCGCCCTGTTCGCCCGACCATTGCACCGTCAGCAACTGCAAGGCCTGGGCGGGGCTGCGCACGCGCTGCCAGAGACCATCGCCCAGATCGACCACCACCGAGTCGCCCCAGCAGATATCCGTCACGTCGTCCCGCACATCGATCATCATGGTTGCTAAACTCCTAACAGGAACCACGACGACTGTGTGCCAAGCGGCGGGCTGGCGTGAAAGCGTAACCTTAAATTAAGGTTACGACGCAGGTGCGGAAGCGCGCTGCAGATGCGCGATCGAGCGTCTCAAGCCGCAAAGATCTTCTGCAGCTCGCGCTCCAGCTGGCTCTGGGAATAGGGCTTGCCAAGGCGCGGCACATCCAGCTCGACGCCTGGCGGCAGGTCGGCATAGCCGGTTGCCAGCAGCACCGGCATTTGCGGCGCGATCTCGCGGGCAGCAAGCGCCAGTTCCGCCCCTGTCATGCCGGGCATGGAATAATCGGTGATCATCAGATCGAAGGGCCCGTCTGCCTGCAGATGGCCCAGCGCATCGCGTCCGGAATTGGCTTCCACCACCTCATGGCCGAGGTCGAGCAGCATGTCGGCCGAGCTCATGGCGATCAGCGCGTCATCATCGACCAGCAGAATGCGGCGCGGGCCTTGCGAACCGGCACCGCCGGTCTCTGCGACCGGCTCGACGTCGGGTTCGGGCCTGGCCACCACGGCCTGCGTGGAGGCGGGGATCCAGAGTTCCGCCGAGGTGCCTTCGCCCAGCCGGCTTTTCAGCCGCAGCGTTCCTGAAAGCTGCCGGGCAAGGCCGTGAATCATCGACAGCCCAAGGCCGGTGCCCTTGCCGAGCTCCTTGGTCGAGTAGAAGGGCTCGATCGCCCGTTTCAGCGTTTCCGCATCCATGCCCGTTCCGCGATCGGTGACGGAGAGCACGACATAGGCGCCGGCCGCCAGGTCCTCGCTTTCCTCGGCTTCAGCCTGGCGCAGCGCGATGGTGACGAGCCCACCGTCGGGCATGGCGTCGCGGGCATTGACGACGAGGTTCAGCAGAGCAAGCTCGATCTGGTTCGCGTCTGCCATGACCGGCGCAAGCCCCTGCGGCGCATCGACTTCGATCTGCACCATGGCCCCGACAGAGCGGGCAAGCAGATCCTCGACATCCGACAGCAGCGCGGCGAGATCCACCGCCTCGATCTTGAGATCCTGCCGGCGGGCAAAGGCGAGCATGCGTTGCGTGAGCGAGGCGCCGCGGCGCGCGCCCTGTTGGGCGCCGTCGATCAGCCGCTCCGCCTTGGCGTCGCCCGCCACGTGTTTGCGCAGAAGCTCCAGATTGCCGAGCACGGCCATCAGCAGATTGTTGAAATCATGCGCGACGCCGCCGGTCAGTTGGCCGATGGCCTCCATCTTCTGTGCCTGGCGCAATTGCTCCTCGGCACTCTGCCTCTGCGCAGCCTGCTCGACCGCGGAGGCATGCGCGGCCTTGAGATCGGCGGTGCGCTCGGCCACACGCTGCTCGAGGATCTCGTTCATCTGGCGGGTCTTGTCCGCCTCGTGGCGCCGTTCGCTGATATCGGCGGTGACGCCGACAAGACGGATCGGACGGCCAAGCCGGTCGGAATGGGCCTGCGCGCGGATTTCTACCCAGTGCAGGCTGCCGTCCGGCCAGATGATCCGATATTCGACCGCCGTATCCTCTCCCGTCGCCCGGGATTGATCGACACTGGCCTCGACACGCGCCCGGTCCTCCGGATGGATCATCGACCGCCAGCGTTCATAGGGGAAGGCATCGTCGCCCTGGTGACCGAAGATCGCCTTGCAGGTGGACGAGGTGGTGAGCGTCAGCGTCTGGAGATCGAGCTCCCAGGCGCCGAGCCGGCCGGCGGACAGCGCCGTCTGCAGCCGCCGCTCGCTCTCATCCAGTTCCAGCATGCGCTGGCGGCCCTCGAACTGGCGCATGCGGCTGCGCAGCGCCGTGCGCACGACGCTGATCAGCGTCGTGGCGTGGAAAGGGCGCTCCAGAAAGCTGACATTGCCGAGAAGATCCGACATGCGGGCCGCGGCCGGGTTGCGCTCCGGTCCGCCGCCACGATGGGTCAGGAGGATAAAGGGCAGATCCGACCAGCTCGGCTGCGCCTCGATCCATGCGGACAGCGCTCTGAGATCTGCAGAGCGAAGAGAATCCTCGACCACGAGTGCCAGGGCCACGTCATCGCCGAGCCTCGCCACCAGGGCCCGAAGGTCGCCGACCACCACGGGCGACAGGCCGAGTTCCGTCATCAAAGCGCTGGCGACCTGCGCATCGCGGCCGCCGGGCGCCAGGATCAGGGCCGTGAACGCACTGTCAGAATTCACCATAGCCTGCACTGTCCTGCTTGGGCAGATCCATCCCCTCGCCGATGATGACCGGCACACCGCGCAACACGCCCTGGAAATTGGTCAGCGCCTTGCCGACGGACAATCCGTCGTTGCTGATGCGAAACTCGCGGATCGTGTCTTCATGCGGCCCGCTGCGCTTCTTGATCACCGACACCGCGCGCCGAACGCTGCCGAGCGCCTCGAAGTAGCGCAGCAGGATGACCGTATCGGCGAGATAGGTCACATCGACCGGCGAGCGCATGTCGCCCACCAGCCCATGCTGGGCGACGGTAAGGAAGGTATTGGTGCCCTGCCGGTTCAGATATTGCAGAAGCTCGTGCATATGCAGGATGAGGGCGTTTTCCTCCGGCATGGAGGCCTGGTAGCCATTGACGCTGTCGATCACCACCGTCCGCGCCTTGAAGAGGGCCACCCGTTCGCGCAGACGATGGGAAAACTCGCCGGGCGAGATTTCGGCGGCATCCAGCTGCTCGATGTGAACCAGGCCCTCGTCGCGCAGGCGCTCGAGATCGAACCCCATGGTTTGAGTGCGCTTGAACAGCACGCCGAGCTCCTCGTCGAAGACGAAGAGGACGGCACGTTCGCCGCGCGCGACGGCGGCGCTGATGAACTGCAGGGCGAACAGGCTCTTGCCGGTTCCGGCGGGGCCGATCAGCAGCGTGCTGGTGCCGCGATCGATGCCGCCACCGAGCAGGGCATCGAATTCTGCAATCCCGCTGGTGAGAAGCGCGCTGTCATAGGCGGCACGATGTTCGAGCGCGCGCAGGCGCGGGAAGACGGCGATGCCGCCGGTGCGGATGACAAAATCATGATAGCCGCCGCGAAAGGCCTGGCCGCGATACTTGATCACGCGCATGCGCCGGCGTTCCGCGCCATAGTCGGGCGCCAGTTGCTCCAGGTGAACGACCCCGTGGACGACGCTGTGCACCGCCTTGTCCCCGTCCTCCGAGGTCATGTCGTCGAGCAGCAGCACGGTTGCGCCCGAGCGGGCAAAGTAGTGCTTGAGCGCCAGGATCTGGCGACGATAGCGCAGCGAGCTCTGGGCCAGCAGACGAATCTCCGACAGGCTGTCCAGCACGACGCGATGGGGCTGGCCGCGCTCGAACGCCTCGAAGATCATCTTGGTGGTTTCGCCAAGCTCGAGATCGGAGGAATAGAGCAGGCTCTGTTGCTGGTCGGCATCGAGAAGCGATTCCGGCGGCACCAGTTCGAAGATGTCCACCCCGTCGTCGATCGAAAGCCCATGGGCGGCCGCCGTCTCGCGCAGCTCCGTCTCGGTTTCCGACAACGTGATGTAGAGGCAGCGTTCGCCGCGCGCCGCGCCTTCGGTCAGGAACTGGAGCGCGATGGTGGTCTTGCCGGTCCCGGGTTCGCCTTGCAGCAAAAACACATGGCGGCGCGAGAACCCGCCGCCCAGAACGTCATCGAGCCCCGCAATGCCCGTCGCCGCCTTCTCCTCCACGTTCACCATTCCATCGACCTCGCTGCACAAGGCCCATATATACGGTGCGGCCTACCGATGAACAGTTGTGGACACAGGCATTTTATCGCCGGTGAGGTGGTGGCGGCGTCAGGCCGGGCCCGCCTGCGGAACCATCCGCGCCACGATCAGCCGCTCCAGCGCCGCGCTGACCTCCGCATCCGCACCGCGCCGGCGCAGCAGTACGAACTCGGCATCGGGGAGTGCGGGAAGGTCCGCCGCCGGCACCTCCTTGAGGCCGGAGGGCGCCATACTGCGCGGTTGGACGAGCAGGCCCATGCCCGCCCGCGCCGCGGCCGTAAGCCCGGCAAGGCTCGAACAGGTACAGACGATGCGCCAGGCGCGCCGGTCGCGGTCGAGCGCCTCCTGTGCGGCGCGGCGGGTGATGGAGGGCGGCGGGAAGGCGATGAGCGGCAACGCCTCGGAACGGGCGAGCATGGCGGCGGGATCGCGCGCCAGCCAGACGAGCGGCTCGCGATAGAGCAAACGTCCGTGGCTTTCTCCCGGATGCCGCTTGGCAAAGACAAGGTCCAGATCGCCGGCATCCTGCATCTGCCGCAGCGGCTCGCTGAGCGCCACTGTCATTTCCAGATCGATGAGCGGGTACTGGCGGATGAACTCCGCCAGGATCTCCGTTAGACGGTTCTCGACCACGTCCTCCGACACGCCGAGCCTGAGCCGCCCGCGCAGCCGCGTTTCGCCGAAGAGAGCGGCAACCCCGCGATCGAGCTCCAGCATGCGGCGCGCTGGGCCGAGCAGCGCCTCGCCATCAGCGGTCAGGCGCAAGTGGTGGGTATCCCGCACCACCAGCCTGCGGCCGAGCGCCTTCTCAAGCCGCTGGATATGCTGGGTGACTGTCGACTGACCGATGGCGAGCCGCTGTGCGGCCTCGGTAAAACTGCCGGTCTGGTGGAGCATGAGGAAACTGGAGAGATGGGTGAGGTTGAGCGGGTCCATCGTGAATCATGATAGCTGTTAGTGTTTGCATTGCGTTTTATGATAGGCGATGAGGCGGGCACGAGCGAGACCGATCGAAAGAAAGACATTCCCATGCGCCGCTTCCTGCCCGACAGTTTCACCATTCTTCTTGTGGCAACGGTGGTGCTGGCGTCGTTTCTGCCGATCCATGGTGCGGCAGCGGACGCGTTCGGCGTTGCGACCAATATCGCCATCGGTCTCCTGTTCTTCCTGCATGGCGCCCGCCTGTCGCGCGAGACAGTGGTGGCCGGCACGCTGCACTGGCGGCTGCACCTGACGATCCTTGCGACGACCTTCGTTCTCTTTCCGCTGATCGGGCTGGCGCTCGGCCATCTGCCGGAAAGCCTGCTGGCGCCGTCGCTCTCGACCGGACTGCTCTTCCTCTGCGTCCTGCCGTCGACCGTGCAGTCGTCCATCGCCTTCACCTCCATGGCCGGCGGCAATGTGCCGGCGGCGATCGTGGCCGCCTCCGGCTCCAACATTCTCGGCATGTTCCTGACGCCGCTTCTGACCGGCATTCTGCTTTCCACCACCGGTGGCCAGGGGTTCTCGTGGTCGGCGCTGCAGAGCATCCTGCTGCAGCTGCTGCTGCCCTTCCTCGCCGGACAGCTGCTGCAGCCCTGGATCGGCGGCTGGGTGCGGGCGCGCAAGGGCCTGCTCTGGCCGGTCGATCGTGGCTCGATCCTGATGGTCGTCTATCTCGCCTTCTCCGAAGCGGTGATGGAGGGGCTCTGGCATCGCTATTCGGCGCGGGACATCGCAACCGTGGTACTGCTCGACATGGCGCTTCTCGCAGTCGTTCTCTGCATCACCATGTTCGGCAGCCGCCTGCTCGGCTTCTCGAAGGAAGATGAGATCACCATCACCTTCTGCGGCTCGAAGAAGTCTCTTGCGAGCGGGGTGCCGATGGCCAATGCCATCTTCGCCCACCAACCGGTGTCGATCGGCGCGATCGTGCTGCCGATCATGCTGTTCCACCAGATCCAGCTGATGGCCTGCGCCGTGATCGCGCAGTCCTATGCCGCCCGCCGCAAGGCACGGGACGCAGCCGCCGCCGAGGCGGCGGCGAAGGTGGCGTGACGGGGCTCAGATCGTCTGGGCGGCGTTGATCGAGGAGACGAACTGGCGGGTGCGCTCCTCACGCGGATTGCGGAAGATTTCCGCAGCGGGTCCGGTCTCGACCACGCGGCCGGCTTCCAGAAACACAGCCGCATTGGCCACTCTGGACGCCAGACGCAGGTCATGCGTAGCCATGACCATGGTCGTGCCCTCCCGCGCCAGCGTGCTCAGCACCTCCACCACCTCGGCCGAAAGCTCGGGATCGAGCGCCGAGGTCGGCTCGTCGCAGAGCAGAACCCGTGGCGAGGGTGCCAGCGCCCGTGCGATCGCGACGCGCTGCTGCTGGCCGCCGGACAGGTTTGCCGGCCAGGCATCCGCCTTCTGCGCCATGCCCACCTTGGCAAGCAGGTCTTCCGCCCGCCGGCGAGCCTTTTCCTTCGGCCATTTCTCGACGACCAGCAGGCCTTCCATGACATTCTCGATCGCCGTGCGATGCGGGAAGAGCTGGAAATTCTGGAACACCATGCCCGTTTGCCGCCGCAGCGCCTGGACCGTGCTCCAGGGCACCCGCCTGCCCGGCGCAAACTCGGCCACCGCCTCGCCGATCACCACGCGACCGGCGGTCGGCGGCTCCAGGAGGTTGATGCAGCGCAGGAGCGTGCTCTTTCCGCCGCCAGACGGCCCGACCAGTGCGGTGACGCTGCCTTCCGCGAAGGTGAGGGAGATATCCCGGAGGATGACGGCATCGCCGAAACGTTTCTCGATCCCGGTAAGCGCGATCATCGGTTGGCCTCCACCATGCCGCCATAGCGGGCAAAGCGCGTTTCGAGCCGTGCCTGCAGGGCGGACAGGACCGAGCTCATGACGAGATAGATCAGCGCTGCCTCGATATAGAGGATCAGCGGCTCGTAGGTTGCCGCGACGATGCGCTGGGCGGACTGGAAGAGCTCGGGCACCGTGATGGCGGCGGCGAGCGATGTGTCCTTGACCAGCGAGATGAACGTATTGGACAGCGGCGGCACGGCGACGCGCGCGGCCTGCGGCAGAATGGTCCGGCGCATGGCCTGCGACCAGCTCATGCCCGTCGAATAGGCCGCTTCCCACTGGCCGCGCGCGACGGAGGATATGGCAGCGCGGATGATCTCGGACGTATAGGCGCCGATATTGAGCGTAAAGCCGATCAGTGCCGCCGGAAAGGCATCGAGCAGAATGCCGATGCTCGGCAGGCCGTAGAAGATGACGAAGAGCTGGACCAGCAGCGGCGTGCCGCGAATGATCCAGACATAGAAGCGTGCGAGCGACGCGACCGGCTTCGGCCCGAACAGGCGGGCAACCGCCGTCAGCAGGCCCAGGGCCAGGCCGAGCGTGAAGCTCAGCAATGTCAGCGGCACGGTGAACCTGATGCCGGCCCACAAGAGGGTCGGCAGGGAATCGATCATCAATTGCAGCCAATGCGGCACGGCGGATCTCGTTCTGGGAGCCGGCGACCGACCAGCGGGAGGCGGGCCAGTCTATCGCGGCTGAGGGGCGGCAAAGGCAGAATGACGGAAGTTTCGACTGACGGAAAGAGGGAGGCGACGGTCCGCCTCCCTCTTCCGAGAGATCGCCTCGGGCGCGCCTACTTGGAAACGTCCTGGCCGAAATACTTGTCGGAGATCGTCTTGTAGGTGCCATCGGCCTTGATGTCGGCCAGGGCCTTGTTGATGGCGGCCACCAGATCCTCGTCGCCCTTGCGCAGGATGATGCCCGAATAGTCGGCATCCGGCTTTTCCGCCACGACCGTCACCGGCGCCTGCGGCTGCTGCTTCTTGAAATCGAGGAAGGAGAGGCTGTCATTGATGGTGGCGTCCGCGCGGCGTGTCAGCACCAGCTGGATCGACTGGTCGAACCCGTCCGTGCCGACCAGTTCCGCACCGGCGGCCTCGGCAAGCTTGCCGAAATTGCTGGTCAGGGACTGCGCCGATTTCTTGCCCTTCAGATCCTCGAAGCTCTTGATGTCCTCATTGCCTTCCCGCACGATCAGCACGGCCTTGGATGCGATATAGGGCTCGGAGAAGGCGTATTTCTGCTTGCGCGCCTCGGTGATACCGACCTGGTTGATCACCACGTCGTAACGCTTGGCGTCCAGACCGGCGATCAGCCCATCCCACTTGCCTTCGATGAACTCGGCTTTGACGCCGAGCTTCTCGGCCACCGCGCGGCCGATTTCGACATCGAAGCCGACCAGCTCGTTGCTGGAATTGTGGAAGGTGAAGGGGGAATAGGTGCCCTCGGTGCCGATCCGGATCGTGCCCGCCGATTTGATGGCATCGAGGTTCTCGCCGGCGAGGGCCGGCAGGGTGGCCGCAGCCTGGATGAGGAGGGCAGCGGCAAGGGGCTTCAGCCAGCGCATGGCATTTCCTTTCAGAGGGTGTCGATGCCCCTGTCATCTAGGAAAGCAGACGCGATCGGAGGAGAGAAAAACGCAAAAATTTGCGGCGAATGAGAAAAAATTACTCATTTCCGCCGGAGCATGGGCGTGGCTTAAGCCACGGATTTCCAAACGGCTTCGAGCCTAACCGGAGAGGGTAGATCTTCCCGGCCTCACAATTTAAGGCAGAATCGAGACACTCTTGCCATAAACGCTCGGTAAGTGCCGACCTGCAAAGCAATGTGGAGAGACCCTATGGGAAGCGAATTTCGCGTCAATAGCTATCAAAACAACTGGCAGCGCGGCTCCGACGTCCTTGCTCTGAAGGGCGGCGGATTCATGGTCAGCTGGGAGAGCTACTTGAACAATTACGACGGCTCGGACACGAGGGCGACCTATGTCGGCGCCCAGTTCTACGATGCCGCCGGGCGGGCAGTCGGAGGCGAGCTTTTGATGCGCGGCATCCAAGATGCCTATTCCGGTGCGCCAGATGCCACGCAGTTGAAGAACGGCAATGTGGTCGTGACCTGGGCCGAAACGCTGGACGACGCGATCTCGACCAACGGCGCGCATATCATGGCGCAGGTGTTCGACAGTCGCGGCAACAAGGTCAGCGGCGCATTCCGCGTGGATACCGTCAGCGCCTTCGAGAAGGTGGCGCCGAATGTGGTCGAAACCAAGGATGGCGGCTTCATCGTCTCCTATGGTGCCGACCGCTCGCAGACGAACTTCGACGAAGTCTATTCGCGCAGCTATTCCGCGAACGGAACGCCACGTGGGACCGACAAGGTCCTCAATACCGTGTCGAACGATTTCGACGAGCTGGTGACCAAGTCCGCCGCCCTCAGCAACGGCAATTCGGTCATCATCTGGAACTCCGAAGCCGCAATCGACGACGGCACCAACAACGGCCAGAACCAGCTGCGCGCCTCGCTCTTCGATGGCAACGGCAAGCTGATCAAGGGCGATTTTGGCCTGACGCCGCATATCGGCGGGGCGGGTGGCGCCTGGAGCGATGACGAGAACTATGGCTATGCCGTTGCCGCCGGCCCGAAGGGCGGCTTCGTCGTCGCCAATCTGGACTTCACGCCCAATCCGAAGGACGACGGCACCCAGGGCATCTATGTCACCTCCTACACCGCCACCGGCAAGGCGATCGGCAAGGCCATTCCGATCTTCGAGAAGGGCGTCGTGGTCAAGGATCTCGACATCGCCAAGCTCGCCAACGGCCAGTATGTGGTGGTCTGGAGCCAGCAATCGCTGGTGCAAAGCGATGTCGCCGACGATGCCTACGGCATGATCCTCTCCTCCAGCGGCCGGCCGGCCGGCAAGGTCTTCACCATCGGCGTCGATGCCGACAAATATGACGAGCAGGCGGAGGTCTCCGTTGCCGGTCTCGCCGGCGGCGGCTTCGCCGTCACCTACAATTCGGACTCGATCGACAGCGACGATGAGGGCATTGCCGGCATGGTCTTCGGGCGCGGCACGGCCGGCAACGACCGGCTGAAGGTCGATGCCTCCGGCCAGATGGCCGGGCTCGGCGGCAACGATACCCTCACCGGCACGAACGCCGCAGACTGGATTTCGGGCGACACGGGCAACGACGCGCTGGCCGGCTCGGCCGGGGCGGACCGGCTGATGGGCGGCACGGGCAATGACCGGCTGAACGGCGGCACCGGCAAGGATGTGCTGATCGGCGGAAGCGGGGACGATGTCTTCATCTTCTCCGCCGCCGCCACCGCGGCCAATGTCGACACCATCACCGACTTCTCCAACAAGGCCGGCAACAATGACCGCTTCGAGCTGCAGCAGCGCTACTTCAAGGCGCTGGACAAGGGCCAGCTGGACGCGTCGGACTTCGTGATCGGCACCAAGGCAAAGGACGCCTCGGACCACATCATCTACAACAAGAGCAGTGGCGCCCTGTCCTATGATTCCAACGGCAGCAAGGCCGGAGGGATGCAGCTGCTCGCGCATCTCGACGACGGACTCTCGCTGAAGGCTTCGGACTTCTTCATCGTCTGACCGCCCGCTCCTCTCGCTGATGAAACCGGCGCCGTCTGCAGTACGGCGCCGGCAAGCGGCACCGCGCCGACCAGCCCGTGCGTCGATGCAGAGCACCGTAGAGCGGCCTGCCGCCGTCCGCACCTCGGCTTGAAGGGCGCGAGCCCCTCGGGATTCAGAAAAGGATGAACTCCGAGGCTGTCATGGCGAGGTGGGTATCGAGAACGGCAAAGACGACCGCTTTGGCGCCGCCCTTTCCATCGCTATCATAGGAGAGCTTGCCGGTATCGGTCTCGTAGAGGATACGATCGGAGGCATCATGCGCCTTGCCATCGCTGCTGGCCCAGAATTGGGCGGTCGACAGGACCGTTGCCCCTGCAAGCTTCTCGAAGACTGACTTGGCCAGGTAGATCGTGTCGTCGCTGACCACATAGTCGCTGATTGTATCGCGATTGGTCTTGGCATTGAGGTCATAGAGGAAGCGGAACGTATCCTTCCCGGCGCCGCCGGAGAGAAGATCATTGCCGAGATCGCCCCAGAGGTTGTCATCTCCGCGGCCGCCGGACAAGATGTCATCACCCGTTGCGCCGACCAGCCCGTCATTGCCGGAACCGCCTTCGATCGTGTCGTTGCCATCATTTCCGTAGAGATCGTCGTTGCCGGCCCCTCCATAGAGGTCGTCATCGCCGGCCTCCCCATAGGCCTTGTCATCGCCGCGACCGCCGTAAAGCTCATCATTGCCGAAGCCGCCGTCGAGATAGTCCTTCCCCGCGCCACCATCGAGCAGATCGTCTCCGGCTTCTCCATACAGGCCGGCCTGCCGCTCGACATAGAAGCCAGCGCCGAAGGCGGTCGATCCGGCGCCGATCGTGGTGTTGTAGTCATCCCCGTCGCCGCCATAGATGCGGTCATTGCCGGGACCACCGAAAAGACCATCGATATCCTGGCCGCCATCCAGCATGTCATCGCCGTAGCCGCCATAGATGATGTCGTTGTTTTCGTCGCCGTAAAGCCTGTCCGCGCCGACGGCGGTCGACCAGTTGACGAGCCAGTCATTACCGGTGCCGCCATGGGCGCTGAGAATTGCCGGGGAGCCGTTCGTATCGACGGAGCTGTCGAGCACGATGACGTCGGAGCCGTCGCCGCCGAAAGCTACCAGATTGCCCTTGCCGTTCGACCCGATAACATCTGAACCGTCCAGCCCATAAGCGACCTGCGAACCCGGATTATAGATATAGTCGTTCCCGTCAGTTCCTATCCTGGACATGGTCCTTCTCCGCGAAAAGCAGTGTCGATGCCATGTCTAGGCGCGTCAGCCGCACGCAGCGTCCTGTTTTCGCCCCTCGACACTGTCATTTCTGACAGTGATGCCGAGAGGCCTTGTCCGCCTTTCTGGAAAAGGGTCAGAGGACCGAACCCTTCTCGACGATCACGGAAAGCCGGCGCCGCGCCCGTTGCGGCGCCGGCTTTCCTCTTGCCTCAGGCTGCACGGCCTTGGGCAAGGGGGCCTCGTTGCACGCCAAGCGCGTTGAGCGCCGGACGCGTTTCGTTTCCGAAGCGAAATTGATCGAGCAGGGCAAACAGGGTGGCCGCCTCTTCCGCCAGGCCATGGCTGGCGGCGGTCTGCTCCTCCACCATGGCGGCATTCTGCTGGGTGCCCTGATCGACGGCATTGACCGCCGTGTTGATTTCGTTGAGCGCCGTGGACTGTTCGCGCGCTGCGCTGATGATCGCGGCAATATCCTCGTTGATATCGGCCACCTGCGCGGCAATGGTCTGCAGCGCCTCCCCTGTCCGGCTGACCAGCGAGACGCCATCCGCCACGTGGTCGGTCGAGGCGGTGATCAGCGTCTTGATCTCCTTGGCGGCGGTTGCCGAACGCTGGGCGAGCTCGCGCACCTCCTGCGCCACCACGGCGAAGCCCTTGCCGGCATCGCCCGCCCGCGCCGCCTCCACGCCGGCATTCAGCGCCAGAAGATTGGTCTGGAAGGCAATCTGGTCGATGACGCCGATGATGGTGGAGATTTCCTTCGATGAGGCATCGATCTTGTCCATGGCCGAGATCGCCTGATGCACGATCGTGCCGGAATGATCGGCCTGCTCCTTGGCGCGCGACACGAGCGCGCCGGAGGCCTCGGCGCGGCGGGAGGAATCCTTGACCGTGGTGGTGATCTGCTCGAGCGCCGCCGCCGTCTGCTCGACGGAGGCCGCCTGCTGCTCGGTGCGCCGCGACAGCTGGTCGGCCGATTCGCGGATTTCGTCCGCACCGCTGGCGATGGCCTCCGCATTCTGGCGAACCAGCGTCATCGCACCCTTCAGGCGATCGCAGGCCGCGTTGAAGTCTTGGCGAAGCTGATCGAGCGCGGGAATGAACGGCGCATCGATCGATTGGGAAAGATCGCCATCAGCGAGGTTCGAGAGGCAACGGGCGAGCTGATCGACATTGTTGACCCGGCCCGTGACGTCGGTGGCGAACTTGACCACCTTGATCACCCGCCCCTTCAGATCGAAAACCGGATTGTAGGAGGCCTGGATGAAGACCTCCCGGCCCCCCTTGCCGATGCGGCGGAACTCGTCGGAGATGAACTCGCCCGCGTTGAGCTTGTCCCAGAAGGCCGAATAGGCTTGAGACTGCGCATAGCCGGGCTCGACGAACATGCGGTGGTGGCGGCCGACGATTTCGTCGAGGGAATAGCCGAGCGTCTTGAGGAAATTCGTGTTGGCGGAAAGGATCGTGCCATCCGGCTTGAACTCGATCACCGCCTGGGCCCGCGAGATGGCCTTGACGCGCGCGGACGAGTCGATCCCCTCGAGCTTGGTCTGGGTGATGTCGTTGGCGAACTTGATGATCTTCACCACCTTGCCCGCACTGTTCTTCACCGGATTGTAATTGCCGCGGATGAAGACCTCGTCGCCGCTCTTCGTGATCCGCACGAACTCGCTGCAGATGAAATCGCCGCCCTGGAGCTTGGCCCAGAAGGCGCGGTAATCCGTCGACTGGGCATAGTCGGGCTCGAGGAAGAGGCTGTGATGCTTCCCGATAAGCTCGCTCTCCTGATAGCCCATCAGCGCGCAGAAATTCTCATTGGCGCTCAGAATGGTGCCGTCGACATTGAATTCGATGACCGCGAAGGACAGGTCGAGTGCGGCGAGGATCTTGTCGGAACGGGACGCGAAGAGGCGGATCATGGCAGGCTCCAAAGCGGTGGTCTGGAGCATTCTAAGGCAAGAAACCTTAAGGCTTACGTAATACGTCACTTTCTGACATAAGATCCATAGCCCTCTGATTTCACGGATGATTATTAGGGGTCTGCGAGGGCTGAAGGCCGCGCTTCAGCTCGATCAGCCAGGAACAAGAGGACCATCCGGCCCTGCCGCGCATGGCTGCCTGTTCCGGCGTTCCCGACAAAGGGAAGGATCAAATTTTCGAAGGGAATGGTGCCCAGAAGAGGACTCGAACCTCCACGCCTCGCGGCACAGGTACCTGAAACCTGCGCGTCTACCAATTCCGCCATCTGGGCGACGGACGGGGGTGTAGAAGCTGGCCGGTCAGGTGTCAACAGGCTTTCGCATCTTTTCCTCCACGCTGCAAAATTTTGCTGATGGGCCGGCACGCCTTCTGTGGAGGAAGGGCCGAGTGCCGGCGTTGTCTTCGAATTCTGTCTCCATGCGACGCCCCCGGCAGGGCACGGGCGGAGCCCTGCCGGCGCGCTTCACCTCGTCTTGGCGAACGCGCGGATGAGGTCGAGACCCTCAGCCAGCAGGCGCCGGGCGACGGCCTCGTCTTCTGCCTCGACATAGCAGCGCATTTCCGGCGCATTGCCGGAGGGCCGAAAGTGGATGATGGCGCCGCTCTCCAGCGTTACGCGCAGCCCGTCGATATCGCTGACCGACACCGGCTTGCCGAGGGGCGCGAGGAAACCGGCCAAGGCGGCCTCGCCGCTGCGCAGATGCGCCATCAAAGCGGCACTAGTTTCGGTCGGAAACTGTTCCAGCCGGTCGCTGAGCGCCACCGGCAGCGCATAGAGGCGGGCGAGAGCGGAGAGGGAGAGCCGGCGCGTGGCTGCAAGCGAGAGCGCGGCCAGTGTCGGCAGAAAGCTGTCGCGCGTCGGCAGGGCGCTCAACACATGGCCGTTGACCTTGAAATCGGTGGCGGTCAGCGTGCCGCCATTCGCCTCGAAGCCCATGACCGACGTCTCGCCTGCATCACGCGCCGCCTGCATGCCGGCGATTACGAAGGGCGAGCCGACGCGGGTGCGCTCGATCCGCCGCTCTCCCTGGCGCTCCAGCCCGGAATTGGAGGTCACCGGGGTCACGGCCACCTTGGCGCCGAGGAAATCGGCGGCAAGCAGGCCGAGCAGATCGCCGCGCAGCGGCTCGCCCGTTTCGTCGCTGAGGAGCGGCCGGTCGCCATCCCCATCGGCAGACACGATCGCATCGAGCCCATGCTCCGTCGTCCAGCTTTTCAGGAGGTCGATGGTCTCGCAGGAAACCGCTTCCGTATCGACCGGAATGAACTGCTCCGACCGGCCAAGCGCAAGGACGGTGGCGCCGAGCTTCTGCAGCACCTCCACGAACAGGTCGCGCGCGACGGTGGAATGCTGATAGACCCCGATGGTCCACCCCATCAACGCGCCCTCGGGCAGGAGCGTGAGATTGCGATCGAGAAAGAGGTCGCGCGTCTCGTGCTCGAGGCTCGCAAGCGGGGCCGGCGTCGCGTCGATCGGCGCGCCGGCGCAAATGACTGCTGCCGCTTCGGCGATGGCCAGTTCGTCCGCTTTCCCGATCTCGCCGTCCGGCCGGTAGAACTTGATCCCGTTTCGATCGGCCGGAATATGGGAGCCGGTCACCATCAGCGCCGCGACCCGCATCTTGAGGCCCATGAGGGCGAGCGCCGGCGTGGGCACCGTGCCGCAATCGCGCACGCTGAACCCTTCGCGCTGAAGAGCGCCGCCGGCGATGGCGGCGATGGAGGGACTGGAGGCGCGGAAATCGCGGCCGATCAGGATCGTATCGCCCTCGTCGATCAGGCCGGCTGAGCGCAATGTGCGGGCAAAGGCCACGGCATAGACGGCGGCTGCCGGCCCTTCGAGATCGACGGACAGGCCACGAAGCCCGCTTGTACCGAATTTGAGACTCACCGCTGCCACGCTCCTTGATGATCGCCGGACTGAAGGAGCCGGACCATAAACGGGCGGACCGCCGGCGCAAACCGAAATTGGGGCCTTGCCCTAACCGAAGAAGGCCACGAGCAGGCCATAGCGCGCGGCCTTGCCCAGCGTGACGTAGAGCAGAAACGGAGCCAGCGGCATGCGCATGAGCCCGGCCACCAGCGTCAACGGATCGCCCACCACCGGCAGCCAGGATAAAAGCAGCACCGGATGGCCGTAGCGCTCAAAAATGCGTTCGGCCCGCAGCCTTGCACCCGGAGACACCGGAAACCAGCGTCGCCCCTCAAACCGCAGGAACCAGAGCCCGAGCGCGTAATTGACGACCGCGCCGAGCACATTGCCGGCGGTGGCCACTGCCAGAACCGCGGGTCGGGAAAGATCCGGATTCTGCAGGGCGGCGATGACCGCCGCCTCGGAGAGACCGAAAAGCAGCGTGGCGGAAAGGAAAGCGGCGGCGAAGACGCCGCCGAGCAGCGACAGGCTGATCATTCCGGATCGCTGCCACCATCCCCGGACGAGCGATCGACATGGCCAAGGTCGAGACCGGGCTCGATCACATCCCGCAGGCGCTGCTTGAGCGCCTTCGGACCGGGAAAACCGCCGTCGCGCTTGCGCTCCCAGATCAGGGCGTCATCGACGCGGATCTCGAACACGCCGCCGGTACCCGGAAGCAGCGCCACCTCGCCCAGGCGATCGGAAAAGGTCTGCAGCAGCTCCTGCGCCATCCAGCCGGCGCGCAGCAGCCAGTTGCACTGGGTGCAATAGAGAATGCTCACTCGTGGCTTGTGGCTCATCGTCCTGCTCCTGCCTTCCGTTGTGCGCTGTTCCCATAGGCCGGGTCGGCCGGCTTGGCCAGTGGTCCGGCGGCATTCAGGCATGGCGGCGGGCGCGGCGGACAAGAAACAGCCCGAGCGCACCGATCGCGATTGCCGAAAGCGCAAGGATCACGTGGAGATGCAGGCGCAAATGGCCAAACAGTGCCTCGACGGCATTCCCGAAGGCATAGCCGATGCCGGCCACCATCACGGCCCACAGGCAGGCCGCCAGCGCGTTCAGCGCCATGAAGCGAAGGGCTGGAATCTCGGTCGTGCCGATGAGGACGGGGCTGATGATCCGCATGCCGTAGAGAAAGCGGAAGGCGAGAATGAAGCCTGTCGGATGGGCATGGAGAAGCCCCCGCGCCCGCTGCATGGCCGGAGCCCTGTTCAGCTTTTGGACGAATGGCAGCGAGGCGGCGCGCCGGCCAAGCAGAAAGAACAGCTGATCGGCGACGAAGGATCCCAGCGCTGCCGCGCTCATCACCTGCCAGAGCGGCATCAGGCCGCGATGGGCCAGCACGCCGCTCAAGAAAACCACAGCCTCGCCTTCGATGCCGGCACCGAGCAACACGCCGAGCAGGCCATATTTGACAACGAGCCCCTCGATCACCCACCGCTCCAGACCGCGTCTGAACGCCCTATCCCATGCATCGGACATCCTTTCCTTTCCGGCAGAGGTAGAGCCGCGAGAAACAAGGGAAAGCCCAGTGGCAGGACCGGATCGAGCCGAAGCCCAACCGCCGATCACGCAACGATCACGCGAGATGTGACCGCGTCTCCGCCTCTCCGTTGAAACTTCTTGGCCAGCGAGACCGTCTCGGCTCGTGCGGAGAGTTCCGCCAGACACGGGCGACCGGAGCGCAGGAGGCGCGGCGGGGACGGCCGGCAACAGGGAGACGAGCCATGAGCACCGACACGACGAACGACGCAGCCCGCCGCGCACGCGGCGACGACACTTATCGCCTGGATCTGTTCCGGGATGGTCCGGTCGAAAAGGACCTCGGCAACGGCGATGACCGCGTCGTCCTCGACAGCCTCAACAAGGTTTCGCAGATCCGCCTGACGCTGACGAGCAGCGAAGTCGGCAATGGCGATGCGGAGGACAGCGACAGCATGGCGAACCAGGATGGCGACCTCGCCGTTCGCCTGCAGGCCGAAAACACGTTTGGCGGCCTGCGCGGCCCGGAAAGCCGGTTCGATGATGAAGGCATCACCTTCGTCACGGCCGGCAGTGCGACCTTCGACGTCCGCGATCTGGTAAGCGGGGTCTCGCGCGGCGACAGCTTCGACGTGGTCAAACTCGGCACGCAGCGCGACGATCTGTTGAAGGCAGCGGCCGGAGAGGGCGCCGCCTACATCAATGGCGGTGCCGGCGCAGACCGGATCATCGGCGGGACGGGCAATGATTTCCTGGTCGGCGGTTCGGGCAACGACGTTCTGGAAGGCCGCGATGGTGATGACGGTTTCATCGGCGGCAGCGGCAATGACGTGATCCGCGGTGGCGCCGGCAATGACCGGGTCTTCGTCAACCTCGCGACGGACGGCCAGGATCGCGTCGATCTCGGCCAGGGCCTCGATGTCGTGTCGGTCATGGCACCGGCCTCGGCCGGCCAGGTCCGGTTGACCTTTACCAGCAGCGAGGTCGGCAATGGCTCGGCGCGCGACAGCGATAGCCTGGCGAACCAGGATGGCGGCTTTGCCGTGCAGATGCGCGCCGAAAACGGCATGGACGGGCTTGGTGCCCGCAGCCGCTACGACGATGAAGGCATCCGTTTCGTGTCCGCCACGCCCGGCGTAACCTTCGATGTGCGCGACCTCGTCAGCGGCGTCCAGCGCGGCGACGGCTTCACCGTGGTCGAGCTTGGCACGGCCGGAAGCGATACGATCACGGCCGCGGCCTCGCGCGCCGAAAGCCTTTATGCCAATGGCGGCATGGGCGATGACCGGCTGACCGGCGGCCGCGGCGACGACTTCCTGGTCGGCGGCGCGGGCAACGACACGCTGCGCGGCGGCGCGGGCAATGATTCCTTCATCGGCGGCGCCGGCAACGATGTCATCTTCGGCACAACGGGCAACGATACGGCGATCGTCAACCTGGCGACCGATGGCAAGGACCGCGTCGATCTCGGCGATGGCATGGATGTCGTCAATGTCGCTGCACCGTTGACGGCGGGACAGGTGCGCCTTGCCTTTACCAGCGCCGAAGTCGGCAACGGTTCGGCGCGCGACAGCGACAGCATGGCCAACCAGGATGGCGGTTTCGCCGTCCAGCTCTTCGCCGAAAACGGCTCCGACGGGCTCGGTGCACGCAGCCGCTACGATGACGAGGGCATCAGCTTCGTCTCGACCACGCCGGGCGTGACCTTCGATGTGCGCGATCTGGTCAGCGGCGTGCAGCGCGGCGACCAGTTCTCCATTGTCCGGCTTGGCACCGAGGCCAATGACAGGATGGACGACAGCAGCGTAAGCGCCGCGGTCTATCTCAACGGCGGCATGGGCAATGACACGCTGAGCGGCGGCAGCGGAAACGACTTCCTGGTCGGCGGCATGGGCAATGATCGGCTGAGCGGCGGTGCGGGCAATGACAGCTTCATCGGCGGTGCCGGCAACGATGTCTTCGTCTTCGCCGAAACGGGCGGCAGCGAACGGATCAACGACTTCGTCTCTGGAACCGACAAGATTGATCTCAGGGCCTACGGGATCGATGCAAGCAATGTCGCTTCCGCAACGAGCGGCGCCGATACGATCCTTTCCATCGATACCGATCGGAATGGCTCAAGCGATTTTACCATCACGCTTTCTGGCGTCGGCCGCCCGGCGGACGGCGACTTCCTCTTCGCCTGAGGCTACACGGCAGCCGCGCACGGCGCGGCTGCCACCTCTTTGCCATTATTTCGATCCGCTAAAGGAACTTTTCCCGCGCTGCACACTTTCTGGTCGGTTCGACACAGGGGATCTCGATGACCGACATGACAGGGAAGACACGCGTGGAATCCGGCACGTGGACGACGCTTGGCGCCACGCCGGATAAGGACGGAGTGAATTTCGCGCTGTTTTCCGCCCATGCAGAGCGCGTTGAACTCTGCCTCTTCGATGAAAGCGGGCAGACCGAAACCGCCCGTATCGAGCTTCCCGAATTCACCAACGAAGTCTGGCACGGCTATATTCCAGGCCTGAAGCCCGGCGCGCTCTACGGCTACCGCGTCCACGGCCCGTTCGACCCGGAAAACGGCCATCGCTTCAACGCCAACAAGCTGCTCGTCGACCCCTATGCCCGCGAACTCGTCGGCGATGTCGCATGGTCGAGCGCCCATTTTGCTTATGACATGGAGTCGGAGGAAAAGGACCTCAGCTTCAACGAGGAAGACAGCGCTCCGGTCATGCCGAAGAGCCGCGTGATCGATTCCAAGGACTATGACTGGAAGGGCGACACGCCCCCGATGATCCCGTGGTCGAAGACGATCTTCTACGAGACCCATGTGAAGGGCTTTACCAAGCTGCATCCGGCCATTCCGGAAGAGCTGCGCGGCACCTTCGACGGCATGGGCCACAAGGCCGCAGTCGACTATCTGAAGAGCCTCGGCATCACCTCGGTCGAGCTTCTCCCCACCCACTTCTTCCCCGATGACAGCATGCTCATCGACAAGGGCCTGCACAATTACTGGGGCTACAACACGCTCGGCTTCTTCGCCCCCGCCACCCGCTATTACGGGCCGCGCGCGCTGGCGGGCTTCCGCGACATGGTGCGCGCGCTGCATGATGGCGGCATCGAGGTCATTCTCGACGTGGTCTATAACCATACGGCGGAAGGCAACGAGCTTGGGCCGACGCTCTCCTTCAAGGGCATCGACAACTTCTCCTACTATCGCACCATCCCGGACAATCACCGCTACTATATCAACGACACCGGCACCGGGAACACGGTCAACACCTCCCATCCGCGCGTGCTGCAGATGGTCACGGACTCGCTGCGCTACTGGGTCGAGGAGATGCATGTCGATGGCTTCCGCTTCGACCTCGGCACGATCCTCGGACGAGAGCCGGAAGGCTTCGACCAGCGCGGCGGCTTCTTCGACGCGGTGACGCAGGATCCGGTCCTCTCCAAGGTCAAGCTGGTCGGAGAGCCCTGGGATATCGGGCCCGGCGGCTATCAGGTCGGCGGCTTCCCACCCGGCTGGGCCGAGTGGAACGACAAGTATCGCGACACGGTCCGCGACTACTGGCTGGACACGGATGGCACGGCGCCGGATTTCGCCGCCCGCTTCTTCGGCTCCGGCGACCTCTACGACCTGCGCGGCCGCCGTCCCTGGGCGAGCGTCAACTTCATCGCCGCTCACGATGGCTTCACCATCAACGACCTCGTCTCCTACAACGAGAAGCACAACGAGGCGAATGGCGAGGACAACAAGGACGGCCACAGCGACAACCGCAGCTATAATTACGGCGCGGAAGGTCCGACCGAGGACGAGGGCATCAATGCCATCCGCGAACGCCAGAAGCGCAACTTCCTGGCCACGCTGCTGCTCTCCCACGGCACGCCGATGATCCTTGGCGGCGACGAGTTCGGCCGCAGCCAGATGGGCAACAACAACGGCTACTGCCAGGACAGCGACATCAGCTGGATTCATTGGGAAGACCTGCCGCCCTCCGCCGAGGAGCTGCGTGACTTCGTTCGCCGGCTTACAAGCCTGCGCGCCGCTCAGCCTTTGCTGCATCGCGAGAACTGGCGCGACGGCATGGTGATCACCTGGGTGAATGCCGGCGGCGGCGAGCAGACGGCCGAACAATGGGCCGACGGCGGCGGCACCACGATCGGCGCCGTGATCTCGCGCCCCGACCTCGAAGGCCAGGACGGCATCTGGTCGCATGCTCTGCTGATCTTCAATCCGCATGAGGGTGTGGTGCCCTTCGCCCTGCCGGAGGCACCCGGCGGCAGCTGGACGCTGGAACTGACGACGGACGACCCGACGCTGGAGGCCCAGCCGGTCGAGGGCGAAAGCTTCGACATGGCCCCCCGCAGCCTCGCCCTTTTCCGCCCGAGCTGATGCCCAATTGTCCGGAACAGTGGTCCGACTCCAAAAGCCGGGCCACTGAGACGACTTGCAGTGAGAACAACGGCGGGAGAACCTGATAAATCTGGAGCCACCCATCTTGCGAGTCAGCTCGTCCGTTTTTCATTGACACGAGAGCTCGGTCAGCTATATTCCGCATCAATACGGCCCCTGTCAGGTTGACATTTTGTCAGCTTGCTCAGGGGTTTTTTATTGGCGGCCAGACCAATGGGCGAGCCAATTTTCTCCTGCGCCCATACTTGCAAGGTCTAAGCCTACATGACGCAAGTCCGGGAAATCGTGCATCAACTCGACGAAGCGCTTCGGCCATGACGAAGTTGGATTCACGACCAACATTAAATGACGCAGGATACAGAATAGTAAAAAGGGGCGAGCGATTAAACGTTCTTGTCCTTTAAAGATTGAAACGAACGCGACCTCCTTTTCAGAAGGCAGCTTCGGTTGATCAACCACGTTTCTGTTCCACAGCCGACTATGATGCGCGCAAACATTTCGTAAAAAGTTTACAGACCTGAGCCAGCTAGCGAATACCCGACCGTTGCTCACTCCGTATTGACACGAAATTGCATCCTGATCGGCCTCTTTCATGCCCCCAAACAGTGTCGAGAGCGCTCCAAAATCCCACACCTCACAGCTAACCCAAATTGGGATGGGCAGGCCGTATCTCTGTTTATTGTGAGTGATAAACTCCTCCTTGGATCGAACGATAAGGGCAGCCTGCTTGGTCAACCACTTGTGGTGTTTAGTCAGACCATCCTCGCCAAGAACTTCAGAGAAGTTTTTGTGAAAGAGGCCAGGTATGAGATACGCAAAGCGATCTTTCTGTCCCAAACTATGCGCAATGTCGACGCGGACGGCGACCTCGATACGTTCGATGGCATCTAGAGCGAGCAGACGAAGTTTCTTGTCGAACACATAGAGATCAACAGCATTTTCGAAGGACGCCCCGGGCATGAAGCGATCGGATCGAAAGACCTCGGGATTTATCGTCTTAGGCTTACGAAAATCCGGCGTTAGTCGGCAGCACGGACCAGTAAGCTCACGCATAGGAAACCAATAACCGCTTAAGCGGTAGTACCCGATGCGCTCTAAGTAATCCAGCGCACGGGCCCGATCCGAAACAATCAGCCGCCGACCAATCAAACCGTCGAGCTGATCCTCAAAGCTTTTCCAAATCTTTGGGTGGTCGGAATTAAGCATCAATCCTTCGGCTTCTGATAAAGTGACGATGAAGTTGCGTCATATATCATAGACAAATGATTGACTGAACCCTAGTTGCGCTGCCGAACGCCGCCTTAGTCCCGATGAAACGTCAAGCCACCCGCCCGGAGGCGCGGTTGGATTGGATCAGGCGACCGTAGAGATCGGCATATTGCTCGGCCGAGCGCTCCCAGGAGAAGTTGGCCTTCATGCCCTGGTTCTGCAGCCGTGCCCATTTTTTCGGGTCGCGATAGGCGTGGAAGGCGCGGTGGATAGCGAGGCGAAGATTGTCGCTGGTGGCCGGGTGGAACTGGAAGCCGGTGGCGACCCGCGCCGACATGGCCGCGTCATTGGCATCGATGATGGTCTCGGACAGGCCGCCGGTGCGCGAAACGACAGGAACAGCGCCATAGCGAAGCGCGTAGAGCTGCGTGAGCCCGCAGGGCTCGAAGCGCGACGGCTGGATGATGATATCGGCACCGCCATGGATCAGGTGCGCCGTATGCTCGTCATAGCCGATCCGCACGCCGATACGGCCGGGATGCCGGCCGGCCGCCATCAGGAGCTGGGTTTCGATATCCTTGGAGCCCTTGCCGAGCACGATCAGCTTGCCCCCGAGGCTGGCGATCTCTTCGGCCACATCCGCCAGCATGTCGCCGCCCTTCTGCCAGGTCAGACGCGTAACGGCGGCAAAGACCGGGCCGGGCCTGCTGTCCAGATGGAAGGCCTGCATCAGGATCTCGCGGTTGACGCCGCGGCGGCGGATCTGGCGCACATCGTAATTGGCCGGCAGGAAAGGGTCGTTGGACGGATCCCAGACCTCCATGTCGATGCCGTTGACGATGCCGCTGAAGGCATCGAGCCTGGAAAGCAGCGCGCCCTGCATCCCCATGCCGAGCTCCGGCGAGACGATCTCGCGGGCATAGGTGGGGCTGACCGTGGTGACGGCGGAGGCGGTTCGAATGCCCCCCTTCAGATAGCTGATATCGCCGTAATATTCGAGGCAATCGATGCTGAAGGCTTCCGGTGGCAGGCCGATCAGGTCGAGATGGTCGGCGGAATACTGACCCTGGAAGGCGAGGTTGTGAATGGTCAGCACCGAAGGGATGTGCCGCGCATTGTCGGAATAGCGCATGTAGACGGTGGTCAGCGCCGTCTGCCAGTCATGCGTGTGAACGAGATCCGGCCGCCAGTCGGGAAGCAGGCCGCCGGCAATGGCCGAGGCGACATAGGAAAGAACCGCAAAGCGCTTCCAGTTGTCGGGATGATCGATCCCATCCTCGCCGGCATAGGGCCCGCCCGGGCGATCATAGAGCGACGGCGCATCGAGCACATAGAGATCGAGCCCGGCAGCGGTGACTTCGAGCAGCGAGGCCGGCGCGCCGAACAGATCGGGGAAGAAATGGATAGTCTTCGGCTGGTCGAGCTGCGCCAGCACCGGAGAATAGCCGGGCACGAGTGTGCGAGTCCGGTAGCCGCGCGCCAGGAGAACCTTCGGCAGCGCGCCGGTGACATCGGCCAGACCGCCGGTTTTGATCAACGGAAAAACTTCCGACGTCACGGAGAGAACGTTCACGCAGACCACATTCCTGTTTGCCATCGGCCGGACCATGCGTCCGGCGTCGTCACGGACGATTGGAGAGCCCGCATCCGCGGGTCGATGATGGAGGAAAGCGCTCATCCTGTCCTACGAAAAATCATCCCCTCCGAAGAAAAATTGTGCGGCGCAGTAACCGGATGGAAAGGAGTTCTCCGTGCCTGCCGCTCGTGTCTGTTCATGACCGGATCGGCCTGGACGCGCCGCGGATTGCGGCGCGCCGGCTGCGGATCGAACAGGCCCTATTTGGCCTTCGGCGTGCGCCGCGCCGGCGCCTTGACCATGGTCTGATCGGCCTTGGCGGCAACGGGCTTCTGGCCGGCGTCCTCCGCCTTCGACTTGGCAGATTTTGCAGTTGCCGCCGTATCGGTGGCGGCTTTTTCCGCGGTCGGCTTGGACGCCGCAGACTTGGACGCCGTAGACTTGGGCGTCGTGGACTTGGGCGTCGTGGACTTGGGCGCCGCAGACTTGGACGATGCGGATTTTTCCGAGGCGGGCTTGGCGGCAGCAGCCGTCTTGCTCTGCTTTGCCTGCGGCGCTGCCGTGCTGTCCGCCTTGGTCTTGCCGGCACCCTTCGATCCGGATGATGCGCCTGTCACATCGCGAACGGCCTGTTCCCAGTGCTCGCTGTGACGGCCCTCCGGCCGGCCTTCTTCTTCCCAGATTTCATGCGCTCTTTTTCTGATGCGGTCATCATCGGCTTTAGCCATGACGTGCTCCCTTTGGCGGCCGGCTCGAACCAGCTTCGAACCTTGCCTGAGCATATTTGTTCCTCGCTGACGGAACAGCAATATCCAGCCCCTTGGAAAGCGCCGCATGACCGCGTTCTTGACCGATCGTGACCGTGTAAGGCGCCGCTCAAGTGTCTTTCATCGGCACTCGAGCAGGCGATTGCGCCAATTCTTCGCGTTCTGCCGGCTTTTTTTCGCGAATCAGCAGGCGGAAGGCCGGCATGGCGATAGACCAGCGGCGCAGGCGCCCTAGTTCCGGTCTACCCTTCCTCATCGAACCCGAGGAGGACCCTCATCGCCGCCTCACCCACCGGCGGCCCTGCCGGAGACACCGAACCCATGACGACCTGGCCTCTTGCCCCCCGTTCCCTGACGCTTTCTATCGGCGCGCTTTCCGCCCTTGCCGGCGTCATGCTGGCCGCCTCTCCGGCTGCCGCGCAATCCCCCAAGATCGAGGATGTCTGCGTGCAGGTCGCCAAACATTTCCTGATGACCGAAACGGTGCATACCGGCGTCGTCCAGGCCTTTCCGGACCTCAAGCCGCCGGGCGCGCGCCTGACCTACTCGACCCGCGATGGCACCGAGCCCAAGGACATGGTCGACACGATCTCCTGCGAATTCCGCAACACGGCGGCTCCATTCGAGCTGCAGCGCTTCTGCCTGTCCAGCACCTGCTATGCGGCCGACGAACGCAACAACGAGAACCGCCGCCGCTTCGAGGAAGTCCGCATCCTGCTGCAGCGTGGTGGCCTCTAACCACCTAAGTCCAGCCGCTTCGCGGGAGCGGTGAAACAGCAGGGCCGGCGCGGCGCCATCCGCGGCCGGCCTGGTTGCACCACAGGAAAGACGATGGAGGCTTAAGCCGTATAGACGGCGATCGCCCGCTGGCTTGCCTCGCGAAACCGCTTGGCCGGCCCCTCCGCCCCTGCCGCCTGGCGCGACACGCGGGCGCCTTCGAGCAGCATCAGCAGCGTATCGGCCAGAAGTTCGGGATCACTGGCCTGAGCTGCCCGACAGAGGTCTGTCAGCCGCACGCGCTGATCGGCCTTGAAGGCCTCGATCACGCCATGGGCGGGGTGGCCCGACTCCTTCAGTTCGACGGCGGCATTGGCCAGATCGCAGCCATGCGGCTCGGACAGGATGCAGCTTTCGATCTTATCGACCCAGAGCCCGAGCTGGCCGCGGGCGTCGCCCGGCCGAGCGGCCTCGAGTTCGCTCCACAGCGCGCAAGCCTGGGAAGAGACGGCTTTCAGCGTCTCGCAGATCAGGTCGTCCTTGGAGCCGAAATGGCGGTAGAGCGTCATCTTGTTCGTGGATGCGGCCTCGGCGATCGCGTCGACGCCGATGCCGCGGATCCCGTGCTGGCGGAAGAGATCGCGTGCCGTGCTCACGATCCGATCACGCGGCGCCACTTTCACGTTTGCACCGCAGCAATCTGCCGCCGACTCCACAGTTGAGCCATGTTTCGACGATTTCTTGACAGTGGTTGTTGACATAGGTGTGACCGGTCGGTAACTATGCATTTGTTACTAAGCGGTAACATGCATGAGACGGAAGGTCAAGTCATGCCACGGGGGCTGGCTTGAACGCATGAGACGAAGGATACGGCCATGAACCAGGCCATGATGAAGACGAACGCAGACTATAGCTTCGCCAATGACGACCTGACCCTGTCGGAGGCCCTTGCCGATCCGATGATCCGCGCCGTGATGCGCGCCGACAAGGTGACGACGTCCGAGTTCAAGATGCTGATGCTCTCGGCGGCCAATGCGCTGCGCCAGCCGGTTCCGCCGGCCACTGATGGTGCCCGCCAGCATGCCACACGCCTGCTTGCCGCCCCCAAGCGCCGGCTGCTGGCCATGGTGCATCCGCTGGCGGTCGGCAATGCTGGCCACTGCGCCGCCTGCTACTGACGACTTTCGGCGGTCTCCTCCCCCGCCGAACCTCTGCGCCCTCCCTGACGCAGACCAAAACCCAGCCGGACGACCTCCGCCGGCTGGGTTTTTTGATGCCCGCTCCGCGGCGCGGATCACACCCTGACCGCCAGTTCGTGGAAATCCTCCGTTCCGAAGAATTTCAGGTAGCGCTCCACCTCGGAGGGCTCGCCGGTTGCCTTGCGCGGATTGTCGGAAAGCTTGACCGCAGGGCGCCCATTGGCATCGGACACCTTGCAGACGACGGAGATCGGGTTGAGCCCGCTGACTTCGGTCGGCGCGCAGCCGGCAAAATCATTGGTCAGGTTGGTGCCCCAGCCGAAGCTCATGCGCACCCGACCTTCGAAGTGACGGTAGGTGTCGATGATCATGTCGACATCCAGGCCATCGGAGAAGATCAGGAGCTTTTCGGCGGGATCGCGGCCCTTCGATTTCCACCAGGCGATGATCTTCTCGCCGCCCTCGATCGGCGGGGCGCTGTCGGGGCGGAAACCGGTCCAGTCGGCCACCCAATCCGGCGCATTGCGCAGGAAGGCCGCCGTGCCGAAGGCATCGGGCAGAACGATCAGCAGGTTGCCGCCGTAAAGCCGGTTCCAGTCCTGCAGCACCTTGTAGGGCGCCTGGGCCAGGTCTTCGTCGGTCTTCGCAAGAGCGGCGGCCACCATCGGCAGTTCATGGGCATTGGTGCCGAGCGCCTCGAGGTCGGTATCCATGGCCAGGAGGACATTGCTGGTGCCGGTGAAGGACTGGCCGATGCCTTCCTTCAGCGCCTCCACACACCAGCGCTGCCAGAGGAAGGAATGGCGCCGCCGGGTGCCGAAGTCGGAGATGCGCAATTCCGGATATTGGCGCAGCTGCTCCACCTTGGTCCACATCTTGGCCTTGGCGCGCGCATAGAGCACATCGAGTGCGAAGGGCCCCATGCCCTTCATGGCGGTGCGCGAGCGAAGCTCGTTGACGATGGCAAGCGCTGGGATTTCCCACATGCTCGTATGGGTCCACTTGCCGGGAAATGTCAGCTCATACTGTCCGTTGCGGCGCGAGAGCTCGTAGTCCGGCAGCTGGAACTCGGAAAGCCAGGCGAGGAAATCGGGGGAGAAGATCTGCTTCTTGCCGTAGAAGGTGTTACCGGCGAGCCAGATCATCTCCTTCTTGGTAAAGCGCACGGTGCGAACGTAATCAAGCTGTTCGCGCAGTTCCTGCTCGTCGATCTCTTCGGTCAGGAGAACGCTCTTGGTGCGGTTGATCAGCGAGAAGGTCGCATCCACGGTCGGATACATCTTCCAGATCATCTGCAGCATCAGAAGCTTGTAGAAATCCGTATCGAGCAGGCTGCGCACGATCGGGTCGAGCTTCCACGCATTGTCGTAGACCCGGCGCGCAATATCGGTCTTGGTCATGCCTCTCTCCCTGGCCTGGCGGCCGCCGCCACCCTTGCAACGCAACGCGATCGTTCGTCTGCTCCGTTCCGTATGTCATGACATGGGCCCGCGCCGCCTGCAACGCGTTCGCCGCGACAAACATCAAGCTTTATCACATAAAAATATCACAAAATCTCATGATCGATGTTGCGTTAATCTCAGCCAACCGTTACATAAGTGGACAGGAGGAGCGGAGATGCGTCCGGACGAGCGGCGGCAGGCGATCATGGATATCCTGATGGATCAGGGCTCGGCGTCCGTGGAGGATCTGGCTGCGCGCTTTACGGTCAGCAAGATGACCGTGCATCGCGATCTCGACGAGCTTGAGCAGGCCGGTCTCTTGCGCAAGGTGCATGGCGGTGCCTCGATCCAGTCGAGCCCGCAATTCGAAAGCGATTTCCGCTATCGCGAGAAGATCGCGGTCGAGGAGAAGCGGCGCCTGGCGGCACGGGCAGCCCAGCTGGTCGAGCCGGGACAGATCATCTTCATCGATGACGGGTCGACGGCCGGTGGCCTTGCCGAACACCTGAAGGACATTCGTCCGCTGACGGTGATCACCAACAATCTGGGCGTGATTGCCCGGCTGGCACCGATCGCCGGCATCGACGTCATCGCGCTCGGCGGCCAGTACAGCCGCAAGTTCAACGGCTTCTTCGGCATCCTGACGGAGGAGACGCTGGGTTCGCTGAAGGGCGACATCGCCTTTCTGTCGAGCTCCGCCATCCAGGGCGATGCCGCCTACCACCAGGACCAGGAGGTGGTGAAGACCAAGCGCCAGATGATGCGGGCTGCCGGTCGGAGCTATCTGATGGTGGACCACGCCAAGTTCGGCCGGTCCGCCCTGCATTTCTTGACCCGGCTCGACGCGTTCACCGCCGTCGTCACCGGGGCCGAGCTTGCCGCGGCCGACCGGGCCGCGCTGAAAACGGCCGGCATACCGGTCATCACTGTGGAAGAGGGAAGCCGTCAATGACGACGAAGACCGGGCTGTGGGTCGGCACGAGTTTCAAGATGAACAAGACGCTGGCCGAGGCGCTCGACTTCGCCGAGGCCCTGGCGACGGCGGACGCGGCGCGCGATCCGCGCATCCAGCGCTTCGTCATTCCACCCTTCACCGCCGTGCGCGAGGTCAAGGCGCGGCTGAAGGACACGAGCGTCAAGGTTGGCGCACAGAATATGCATTGGGACGATGCCGGCGCCTGGACGGGCGAGATTTCTGCCCCAATGCTGACCGATGCCGGGCTCGATCTCGTCGAACTCGGCCACAGCGAACGGCGCGAGCATTTCGGCGAGACCGACGAGACGGTCGGCCGGAAGGTGGAAAGCGCAGTGCGCCATGGCCTGACGCCGCTGATCTGCATCGGCGAGACGCTGGCCGAGCGCGAGGCAGGACAAGCGGACGCCGTGCTGAAGCGGCAGGTGGAAGGCGCCCTCGGCCGCCTGGAAGGCGAGGCCAAGACGCGGCCGGTCCTGCTGGCTTACGAACCCGTCTGGGCGATCGGCGTCAACGGCATTCCGGCTTCGGCCGACTATGCCGACGACCGCCATGCCCGGATTGCCGAAACCGCGCGCGCCTGCGTCGGCGTCGACGTTCCGGTTCTCTATGGCGGCAGCGTCAATCCCGGCAATTGCGTCGAGCTGATCACCAAGCCGCATATTGACGGCCTGTTCATCGGCCGTTCGGCCTGGGCGGCCCCCGGCTATCTCGACATCCTCGCCCGCGTCGCCGCGGCCGTCTGACATCATCACCAACCAAGAACAGTCAACCAGGGAGAAAGCCCATGAAAATCGCCATCGGAGCCGACAGCGCCGGCAAGCCGCTTCTCGACGTCATCGCCAAGCATCTGGCCACCAAGGAAGGCCTGGAGGTCACCGACCTCAGCCAGCAGGGCTTCTATGCGGATCTTTCGCAGGGGCTTGCCCAGTCGATCGTCAAGGGCGAGCACGAGCGCGGCATCCTGTTCTGCGGCACCGGCATCGGCGTGTCGATCTCGGCCAACAAGGTGCCGGGCATCCGCGCCGCGCTGACGCATGACACCTATTCCGCCGAGCGGGCTGCCAAGTCCAACAACGCCCAGATCATCACCATGGGTGCGCGCGTCATCGGGCCGGAGCTTGCCAAGGCGATCGTCGACACCTGGCTTTCCTCCGAGTTCGATCCGAACGGCGCCTCGGCCGACAATGTCAAGGCGATCGATCGCCTCGACGAAGGCAAGTAAGCCGAGACAGAAATCCCCGCGGATGCGTTGATCCTCCCTCCGCATCGCGGTCCAGGGCGCCCGGCAGAAATGCCGGGCGTTCCTGTTTTTCAGGCACCGCACCCGTTCAGTCGAACCCGAACGGCTCCACGAGCAAGACTTCGACAGGACAGGCGGAGCAAGTTCCTACGTCCGCAGCAGCCGCAGCGCGTTCATCGTCACCAGCACGGTCGCCCCGGTATCGGCGAGGATCGCCGGCCAGAGCCCGGTGACGCCGATCAGGGTCGTCACGAGAAACACCGCCTTCAGGCCGAGCGCGACCGCGATGTTTTGCCGGATATTGACCATGGTCCGCCGCGAGAGGTCGACCAAGGCCGGGACATCGGCAATTCGCGCCTGAAGAAGCGCGGCATCGGCCGTTTCCAACGCCACGTCGGCACCGCCACCCATCGCAATGCCGATATCGGCGGCGGCAAGGGCCGGCGCGTCGTTGATGCCGTCGCCAACCTTGGCGACCGTCAGCCCCTCTGCCTTCAGCGCCGAGACGATACGCTGCTTGTCCGCAGGCAGAAGTTCGGCCTTGACCTCGATGCCGAGATCGGCGCCGACGGCGGTTGCCACGCGGGCCGTGTCGCCTGTCAGCATCACCGTTCGGATCCCGCGCGCCTTGAGCGCCGAAACAGCGGCACGCGCATCCGGCCGCGGGTCGTCGCGCATGGCGAGCGCGCCGAACAGCCGGCCATCGACCGACAGAATGGAAACCGTTTTGCCGGATTCATTCAAGGCGGCGATCTGGGATTCGATCTCGGGAGACAGCGGCGTTTCGGCGGCGATGGCCTTGGGTGAAGCAAGGATGAGCGCCTTGCCTTCGACAATGCCCCGCACCCCCTTGCCGCCGAGTGCGGTGCCCCCGTCCACCGGCGGCGGCGTCACGCCTGCCTCCTTTGCCCGCGCCAGGATTGCGGCGGCAAGCGGGTGGCTGGAGCCAGTTTCAAGCGCGGCGGAGAGCCGCAGGATCTCCGCCTCCGGCGCCCCGAACGACAGAATATCGGTCACGACCGGGCGACCGGCGGTCAATGTGCCGGTCTTGTCGAAGGCGATCAGATCGACCTTGGCAAGCGTTTCCAGCACAGCGCCGCCCTTGACCAGCAACCCTCGCCGCGCCCCAGCCGACAGCGCCGAGGCAATGGCCGCCGGCACGGAAATCACAAGCGCGCAGGGGCAGCCGATCAGCAGGATGGCAAGCCCCTTGTAGATCCACGCGTCCCAGGCGCCCTCCATCAGCAGCGGCGGCAGCACGGCGGTGAGGAGTGCGACAAGAACCACGCCCGGCGTGTAGATCCGCGAGAAGCGATCGATGAAACGCTCCGTCGGGGCCTTGGCCTCCTGCGCCTCCTCGACCAGCCGGACGATGCGGGCGATCATGTTGTCGGACGCGGTCGCGGTGACGCGCAGGCGCAGCGTTCCCTCGCCGTTCACCGTGCCGGCAAAGACGGCCGCGCCGATGCCTTTCGTCACCGGCACGCTTTCGCCCGTCATCGAGGCCTCGTTGATCTGGCTCTCGCCGCTGACGATTTCTCCGTCGGCCGCCAGGCTGTCACCGGGACGGACGAGAATGGTTTGCCCCGCCAGCAGCGTTTCTGCCGGCACGCTGCGGGTTTGACCATCGACCTCCAGCAGCGCGGTCTTGGGCACCAGCGCCGAAAGCGCCTCGATGCCCCGCCGGGCGCGCAACGCCGCGACGCCTTCCAGCAATTCGCCGACCAGGAAGAGAAACACGACCGCCGCCGCCTCTTCGCCGGCATCGATCACCACGGCGCCGATGGCGGCAATCGTCATCAGCATCTCGATCGAGAACGGCGTGCCTGCCCGCGCCGCGGCGAGCGCCCGCAGCGCGATCGGAACGAGCCCGACCATCAGCGCCGCCAGGAAGAAGAGCGACCCGGCGCCCGGAAAGACATGGCCGAGGCCATAGGCGAGAAGAAGCGCCGCCCCCGCCCCGATCGTCAGCCGCCCCTTGCGCGATCGCCACCAGGGTCCTGCTTCGAGACCGTGATCATGGCCGTGAAGGCCGCCGCCGGGCGTGCCATGGTGGTGATCATGGGTCCCTTTCGCTTCGCTCTCACCATCCTGGACAGAAAGGCCTCCTTCGCTGGAGCCGTGCCCCGCACAGCAGGCAGCCGGTGCGTCGACAGGGGCTTCGGAGATTGTTCTCAAGCGCGGCGCCGGCGTGAGGCCGTAGCCAAGGCCCTTCACCGTGCGCTCTACCCCTGCGCTGTCCATTACATCGTCGTGGCGGATCACCAGGGTGCCGGCGGTGGGCGAGACGGAGACATCCGTGACACCCTCGATCCGGCGAACGGCCCTGTCGATCTTCGCGGCACAGCCGGCACAGTCCATGCCGCTGACGCGGTATCGGCTTTCCAATGGCGGGATCATGGGCTCTGCTCCTTCACTCTGCTTCGCCCAGAGCCCTAGGACCTCGAGCGACTAGAGGTGCAAGCAGAAATTTATCCTGCGTGACGGATCGGAGGACAGTCTCCCTGCGTAATGCGGTAGGAGGCAAGACAAGGAGACCGGATGGACCCGCTCGAACACGCTCCGCTGATCCTGACCGCCCGGATGGAACCGGCGGCGCAAGAGCGCTTCACCGCGCTGCGCACGGCGCATTTCCCGCCCTCGCGCAATTACCTTTCAGCGCATATCACCCTGTTTCATGCCTTGCCGGGGGATGAGTTGGAAACGGTACAGGCGATCCTGGCGCAGGAGGCTGCGGAGCAGGCGCCGTTGGAAGCGCGCGTCGAGGGCATTCGTTCTCTCGGCCGCGGCGTGGCCTATGCCCTGTCCTGCCCTTCGCTGCAGCAGAGCCATGCCCGGCTGGCCGCCGCCTTTTCGCCTTGGCTGAGCGGCCAGGATCGACAAGGCTTCCGGCCGCATATCACGGTGCAGAACAAGGTGGAGACCCAGACAGCACGGGCCCTGGAGGCTGAACTGCGCGCCGCGCCGCTGCCCCCGCCCTTTGCGATCGAAGGCCTGGAACTCTGGCGCTATCGGGGCGGACCCTGGGAGGCGGTGTCTCAATTTCCCTTCGCAAGACCAGCGGCCTGACGGGCGGGTTCGATCAGAGGCTGCTGCGCTCGGCAAGCGCCTCGGCGCCGTCCTTGCGGTCGAGATAGCGGCGCATCATTTCCAGCTGCACCTCGGCCTGGAAGTCCATGACCTGGACATGGATTTCCTGCTCGTCGCAGCCAAGCGCCCGCAGGTCCTCGGCAATCGTCCGGCAGGCCGCGCGCCAGTGAAGGACGGCCGCTTCGCCGTGAACGCCTTCCAGCTCGGCGGCAGCCTGGCGGATGGCGGCGCGGCGACCTGCAAACGGAAAGGCGACGATCGTTTCCGCATGGGGTGCCGTCATGGTGCGCGCTCCTGTGGTGGTTGCGAATCTCAAACTGTCTGCCTTGATCTACGGAGAATTTGGTTAATGCTTGGTATCCGGCATGACAGGCGCGTGATTGACGCAGTTTGATCAGCCGAAGATTGCGCCACGCTGGGACGATGCACCGTCCTTTCCTGACCAATGTTCTTAGTCGGAAAAGCCGAAGGGCGCTTCGGTGCGGCGGTAGTGATCGGGAAGGATCTGGCGGCCGATCGGCGGTTGCGACCGGGCCGTACACTGCTCGCGCTGACAGAGCCGGCAGGTGATGCCGATCGGCGTCGGGACAACCGGCTGCTGGGGGGAGTGATAGACGAGCCGCTCCGCCTGGCTGCCTTCGCAGACCAGCGCCACCGCCCGCTCGACACGCGCTACCCCAAAGGCACCCCCACCCGAACGGACTGTACGGGCGATGGAGAAGAAGCGCTGCCCGTCGGGCAACTCCAGCCACTGGGTGACGAGCTGGCGCGGGGTGGAGAACACCTGATGCAGGCTCCAGAGCGGGCATCCGCCGCCGTGGCGGGCGAAGGGGAAGCCGGCGCTGTCCAGCCGCTTCGAGACATTGCCGGCCATATCCACCCGGATGAAGAAGAACGGGATCCGCTCCTGCCCCGGCTTCTGCAGCGTGGTCAGCCGGTGCGCCGTCTGTTCGAAACTGGTCGAGAACTGCCGGGACAGCGCCTCGATATCGTAGCGCCGCGCGTCCACCGCGCGGGCAAAGGCGGTGTAGGGCATCAGGACCGCAGCTGCGAAGAAGCCGGCCAGCGCCCGATGCGCCAGCCGCCGGCTGCTCTCGGAGTTCAGCGCCGCGTCCCGCACCAAGCGATCGATCTCCTCGTCCATCTCGAGATAGGCGATCTGCTGGGCGAGCTGGAAGGTCTGGCTTGCGCCGTCGAGCGTTTCCTCCAGCAACACCTCGCGGCGGTGCCGGTCGAGCCGGCGCTTCGAGCCGACCATGACGGAGGCCGGCAGGCGCCGGACGCGCAGCGCATGGCGGCTGTCCAGATAGGCCACCAGCCCACCCGCTTCCGCCACGACGCCGGCAAGCCGCTCGGCGGCGCTGTCGAGCGCGGGGAAGCAATTGTGCCGGGCGGCAAGGAAGCTGCGCACCGCCGCCACCGGATCGCCCGGGTCCTCCCCCGCCCCTTCGGCCGCCGCCTGGCGCCGATCGGCCAGCGCGAACTGGCCTTCCTTGTAGGCCGTGTGCAGGCGAAGAAGCGCCTCTCCGAAGCCGGGAAAGCTGGTCAGCACATCGGCAGCTTCGAGCGGCGCAATATCGATATCGGCAAAGAGCGGGTCCTTGAGTGCCGTCTGAAGCCGGGCGACGAGATCCGGCAGGCTGTCATCGGCCAGGCTTGCCATGTCCAGCTTGTAGGTGCGGGCCAGCCGCAGCAGGATCTCCGCCGTCACCGGCCGCTGGTTGCCCTCCATCAAGGCAATATAGGAGGGCGAGACCTCGAGGTCGGAGGCCATGTTTGCCTGGGTGAGGCCCAGATCCTTGCGCAGCCGGCGAAGCCGCGGCCCGAGATAGACGCCCTGCTTGTCCATACAGCTATTTACAGCATTACAGCGCGAGCTTGTAAAGTTTGACAGGATGACAGCGAACCCTCTGTCGCGAGACCGCCCGCTCCGCCTAGCCTCTCTTCAGACGCAGACAGGACGAAGAGGAGATCGCCATGTCCTACACCGCCGCCCTTCGAGAGGCCGAGCAGCTGATTGCCCGCTCCAGCAGCTGGACCGGGATGACCGCCGAGGCCGTGGCCCGCATGCGGCTGCAGAACCGCTTTCCGACCGGCCTCGACATCGCCCGCTACACCGCGCCGATCATGCGGCGGGACATGGCGGCCTATGACCGCGATCCGGCGCTCTACACCCAGTCGCTCGGCTGCTGGCACGGCTTCATCGCCCAGCAGAAGGTCATTTCGATCAAGAAGCATTTCGGCACGACGGAGCGGCGCTATCTCTACCTTTCGGGCTGGATGGTCGCAGCACTCCGCTCGCAGTTCGGTCCCCTGCCCGATCAGTCGATGCATGAGAAGACCAGCGTTCCGGCTCTGGTCGCCGAGCTCTACACCTTCCTGCGCCAGGCCGATGCCCGCGAGCTCGGCGCGTTGTTTCGCGAGATCGACGCGGCGCGGGCGGCCGGGGATCTGGCGCGCGAACGCCAGCTGATCCATGCGGTCGATACGCATCAGACCCATGTCGTGCCGATCATCGCCGATATCGACGCCGGCTTCGGCAATGCCGAAGCCACCTATCTTCTCGCAAAGAAGATGATCGAGGCCGGCGCCTGCGCGTTGCAGATCGAAAACCAGGTTTCCGACGAAAAGCAGTGCGGCCACCAGGACGGCAAGGTCACGATCCCGCATGAGGAGTTCATCGCCAAGATCCGCGCCTGCCGCTACGCCTTTCTGGAGCTCGGCATCGATGACGGCATCATCGTCGCCCGCACCGATTCGCTCGGCGCCGGCCTGACGAAGCAGATCGCCTACAGCGCAACGCCCGGCGATATCGGCGACCAGTACAACAGCTTCCTGGATTGCGAGGACATGACCGGCCGGCCGGTCGAGAGCGGCGAGGTGCTGATCACGCAAGGCGGGCGGCTGATGCGGCCGAGGCGGCTGCGCTCCAACCTCTTCCAGTTCCGCGAAGGCACGGGGGCCGATCGCTGCGTGCTCGACTGCATCCACGCGCTCGACAACGGCGCCGACCTGCTGTGGATCGAAACGGAGAAGCCGCATATCGCCCAGATCGCCGGCATGATGGACCGGATCCGCGCGGTGCGGCCGGAGGCGAAGCTCGTCTACAACAACTCGCCCTCCTTCAACTGGACGCTCAACTTCCGCCAGCAGGTCTTCGACGTCTGGCAGGCGGAGGGACGCGACCTTACGGGCATCAACCGGGCGCAGCTGATGAGCGAGCAGTATGACGAGACCCCGCTCGGTCGCGAGGCGGATGACCGCATCCGTGCCTTCCAGCGCGAGGCCTCGGCCCGGGCCGGCATCTTCCACCACCTGATCACCCTGCCGACCTACCATACGGCAGCGCTCTCCACCGACAGGCTGGCCAGGGACTATTTCGGCGCGGAAGGCATGCTCGGCTATGTCGCGCAGGTGCAGAAGACCGAGATCCGCCAGGGCATCGCCTGCGTCAAGCACCAGGCCATGGCCGGCTCCGATATCGGCGACGACCACAAGGATTACTTCGCCGGCGAAGCCGCACTGAAGGCCGGCGGCGCGCACAACACCATGAACCAGTTCGCTGCCTGACGCGTGGCGAACCATCCCTATCACGCCCGGCGTCGCCGCTGGCCGCCGCACACTTCGAGGAGAGAACCCATGTCGGACCCGATGCAGATCACCCACACCGCCCAGCCGGAGCGCTCGCGCGCCGTCTTTTCCCAGCAGGATTTCGAGCTGATCCGCGTCGCGGTCGCCCATTACCTGCAGGTCGTCAAGGACACGCCGGACTCGATCAAATATTCGAACTTCTACCACCGGCTCGGCCGTATTTCCTGACCTTCACACTAAAGCAGGAGCGGCGCGCTTTCATCGGGCGCGCCGTTTGCCGTTCTCGGTCAGGCCTCTTCCTTGAGCGTAATCCTCTGCCCGCCGGAGCGGGCCATGGCATGGATGATCCGCTCGATCTCCAGCCCCGCCGCAAAGTCCGGTCCGGCATTCGGTCCGCCGGCAATGGCGGCCAGCAGGTCGCGCGCCTCGATCACCTTCTGCTCGTTGAACCCGAAATTATGGCCCGGCGCCGGGCAGAAGGCCGCGAAATCCGGCTGGTCCGGCCCGGTGAGATGGCGCACGAAGCCCGCCTCGCCGGCACGGTGGACGAGGAGTTCGTTCATGTTTTCCTGGTCGAAGAGGATGGTGCCCTCCGCGCCATGCAGCTCCCAATGCAGCCGGCACTTCCGGCCGCGGGCGACGCGCGAGGTGGCAAACGAGCCCTGTGCGCCGGAGGCGAAGGTGAGCAGCGCCAGCGCGCTGTCCTCGTTCTCGACCGGCCGCATCCCCTCCGGCGAGGGCCGCGCCGGCACGGCGATCTGGGTCTGGGCCGTGAGCGCCTGGACAGGCCCCATCAGCGCCAACATCTGGCTGACGAGATGGCAGCCGAGATCGCCGAGCGCACCGAGCCCGCCCTGCCGGTGCGTCATCCGCCAGGACCAGGGGAGCGCCGGATCGGCCGAATAATCCTCGTCATAGACGCCGCGAAAGGCCAGCAGCCGGCCGATCGCGCCCTGGCGCACCATGTCGCGTGCGGCCTGGAAGGCAGGGCTGCGGAGATAGTTATAGCCGAGCATGGTCATCTGGCCGGGGCGGGCGGCCGCCATCGCCGCCATGGCGTGCGCATCCTCAAGCGTCAGTGCCATCGGCTTTTCGAGCCACACATGCTTGCCGGCGGCCAGCGCCGCTTCCGCCATCGGCCGGTGGAGGCCATTGGGTGCGGTGATCGAAACGACATCCACCCGCGGATCTTCGACCGCCTCCTCCCACCGGGCCGTCGCGCGGGCAAAGCCGAACTGGTGGGCAAACCGAACGGCGCTTTCCGCCGTCACGTCCGCCAGGATTTCCAGACGCGGATGCGCCCCGCCGAAGACGGCGGCGACGTTGCGCCAGGCCAGCGCATGGCACTTGCCCATGAACCCGGTGCCGATCAGCGCCACGCCCAGCGCACGATCCGGCAGCGCCCGTTCCGGCACACTTGTCGGCGTTCCATCCAAGCCCTCATCCGCCATCGTCAGCCTCCCCGCTGTTTGATGGGCGAAACTTACCTCCTGCCCAACGGATCGGCCATCCCGTGTCGGACGTTCGGCGCAGGATGGCCGATCCCGCTGGCCTTGCGGGATGGGCCGTGCTAGAACGATCCTGATCGGCGTGTGCTGCGTGCGCCTTGGGCTTCCCCCTGAACCGACGGAGATTGTGCAACCGCTCACCACGGAAGGATGATCCTGTGTCGACATCTCAGAATTACAGCGGCGGCTTTCTCCGCCGCTTCATCGCCCACGAAGCCGCAGCCGGCCTGGTGCTGATGGGCGCGGCGGCGCTCGCGCTCGTCGTCGCCAATTCGCCGCTTTTCGAAGCCTACGACCATGCGCTCCACCAGAAGATCGCCGGGCTGAGCCTGCTTCACTGGATCAACGACGCGCTGATGGCGGTGTTCTTCCTGCTGGTCGGGCTGGAGATCAAGCGCGAGGTGGTGGACGGCCAGCTTGCGCGCTGGGACCAGCGGGTTCTCCCAGGTCTGGCTGCGCTCGGCGGCATGGCCGCGCCAGCGCTCTTCTATGTCCTCTTCAACCTTGGCGGACCCGACACGCTGCGTGGCTGGGCCATTCCGGCGGCAACCGACATTGCCTTCGCGCTCGGCGTCCTCTCGCTGCTCGGGCCCCGCGTGCCGGCCTCTCTCAAGGTGTTCCTGGCCGCGCTCGCCATCATCGACGATCTCGGCGCCGTCGTCATCATCGCCCTGTTCTATACCGCCGGTCTCGACCTCTGGGCGTTGGGGGGCGCGGGTGTCGTCATCGTGCTCCTCGTCGCGCTCAACCGGGCCGGCGTCATGCGGCTTGCGCCCTATCTGGTGCTCGGCGCCGTGCTCTGGTTTCTGGTGCTGCGCTCCGGCGTCCATGCCACACTTGCCGGCGTCATCCTGGCGCTGACCATTCCGCTCGAAATCCGCAAGCCAGGCCTTTCGCCGCTGTTTCGGCTGGAACATGCGATCCAGCCCTGGGTCGCCTTCCTGATCGTGCCGATCTTCGGCTTCGCCAATGCCGGCGTCTCCTTCGCCGGATTCTCGCTCGCTTCCCTGCTCGATCCGGTGCCCCTCGGCATTGCCGCCGGCCTTTTCCTCGGCAAGCAGCTGGGCGTCTTCGGCATGCTGGTTCTGGTGGTGCGCAGCGGCTGGGCGCAGCTGCCGGCGAAGGCCTCCTGGCGCCAGGCCTATGGCGTGTCCCTGCTCTGCGGCATCGGCTTCACCATGAGCCTGTTCATCGGCCTGCTCGCCTTCCCGAATTCCGTCCATCTCCAGGACGAGGTCAAGCTCGGTGTCATCATGGGCTCCGTACTGTCCGGCCTCGCCGGCGCCGCGGTGCTGCTGCGCGCGCGCTGAGGTCGCGCTACTCGAAGAGCTTGCGCTGCGCCGGTTCCGCCTTCGCCGCCTTTTCAGGCGGCGGGGGCAGCACGCCGCGGCGGCGCAGCTCCGTGCTGGCGGAGAAGCGGATGTCGATATCCCGTTCGGTCAGGAAGGCTTCGAGAACCGGCGTGCTCAGCACCTCCCAGCTCTTGCCGCGCTCCGGACCGGCGGGCACGCGCGGCAGGAGCCCCGGCTCCAGGCTCCAGGCCAGCAAGGTGTCGAGCGAAGCGACCGCCAGCATGTCGCGCAGATGATGGGCGGTCACATAGGCATCCGGCAGGGCCCGATGGGCAGGCAGGCCGGTTTCATGGTCGAGCCCCGCAGGCTTGCGCAGGTAGCGCAGCATCTGGTTGGAGAAGCGGGGCAGCTCCGGCCAGATCCGCAAGGCGCATTTCCAGGTGCAGATCCAGGGCGTGCCGCCGGTCAGCCGCGGCGTGCAATAGCGCTGCTCGAAAGCGGCGCGATGGGCGGCGAGTGCGACGACGCCGCCCTCCGGCCGGAGGATTTCCGGCGCCAGATCCCGCCAGAAGGGTGCGCCGGCAACATCCTCGTCGCGGATGTGGTGGATTGCCATCGTATCGACCCCGATCGGCCGCCCCGGATTGACGAAACGCGCGCCGCGCGACGGCGTGACCTGCCACGCTCCGTCCTCCCCCCGGACCACATCCTGCCAGCCGATTTCGCAGACATCGTTTGCGCCGTTGCCGGCGGTTTCCAGATCAATGACGCGAAGGCAGGGTGACGGCATGAGGGGCAAGGTCCGCGGATGAGCTGCAGCCGGGCGGCTGCAAGGAGCAAACGCGTGAGGCCGCGGTTTCGTTCTGCGCGCGCCTGCGGCTTATTCCGCAGCCTCGGCCGGTGTCTCGAACAGCCCTGTCGGCAAGCCATCGAGGCTCTTCTGGTTCTTCTCGCGCCAGTAGGCCTCGATACCATCCTCGCCCTTGGCACGCGCCCAGGCATCCATCTGCGGCCGCTCCTCGCGATAGTCGAACAGCGGTACCCCGTAGCCGCAGGAGGTCTGCACCAGATCGAAGTCGAGATGCACCATCTGCCGCGCGCCGAGCGGCGCCTGCCCGTCAAACAGCGAGGCCAGCCTTTCGGCGAACTCCGCGCTGTCGCGATGGATGACCCGGCCGCGCCCATAGAGCCGCATGATCAGCGGCGGCCCGTCCACGGCGCAGAACATGATGGTCAGCCGGCCATCGGCCTTCATATGCGCGGCGGTTTCGTTGCTGCTTCCGGTGCGGTCGAGATAGAGAACGGCGGTATCGCTGACCACGCGCAGCATGTCGGTGCTGCGCGGCGAAACATTCACATGGCCAGTGGCCGCCGCCGATGCCGTGAAGAAAATGTGCTGCTTGGCAATGAAGCTGTGGTGTTGCGCCTCGAGGCGAGGAAACTGCTTGGCCATGATCGACTCAATCTTTCTGCCCCGGAAGAATCCCGGAACTGCTACTCCTTCTAGCAGCTTGCTGCTCCGGCATCGAGAGGCGACGCTCGGTTGCGAACTGCGCGCGACCGTGCGTTCTGCCTGGCCAGCCCTTGCAAACTGAACGAGAGATCGAGCAGATCGCGCAGGTTTCCGCCTTCATCCTGTCGCGCGGGCTTGGCAGGATGCGCGACACCTCACGACAGCAAGGATGATCGCATGGCATCGGTGACCCTGATCGGCGCACCCATCGAAGAAGGCTCCGGACGGCGGGGCTGCAGCATGGGACCGACGGCGCTGCGCATCGCCGGTATCGACCGCGTGCTGGAAAGCCTCGGCTTCACCGTCCACGACACGGGCGACCTCAGACCCGAACCGGCAGTGGAGTTTTCCGCCGAGGCAGCGTTGAAGCACCTGCCGGTCGTTGCCGCCTACACGCGCGCGCTCGATGCGGCGACCTATGCAGCGGCGCAGTCCGGCAGCGTGCCGATCATTTTGGGCGGCGACCACGCGCTGTCCATGGGCAGCGTCTCGGGCATGGCCCGCCATGCGGAAGCGGCCGGGCGTCCGCTTTTCGTGCTCTGGCTCGATGCCCACGCCGATTTCAACACCCCGGCCACCACCCCCTCCGGCAATATGCATGGCATGCCGGTCGCCTTTTTCTGCGGCCAGCCCGGCTTTCCCGCAATCCTGCCCGAAGACCGGCCCAAGGTGGCGCCGACCCGCGTCTACCAGATCGGCATCCGCTCGGTCGACGAGGCGGAGCGGCGCGAGATCGCCACACACGGCGTCCGGGTCTACGATATGCGCGCGCTGGACGAGAACGGAGCGGCCGCCACGGTGCGCGAGGTCCTTTCGGCGGTCGAGGCGGAGAACGGCCTCCTGCATGTCTCCTTCGATCTTGATTTCCTCGATCCCGACATCGGCCCCGGTGTCGGCACGACCGTGCCGGGCGGCGCCACCTTCCGCGAGGCGCATCTGATCATGGAAATGCTCTGCGACAGCGGGTGCGTGGCCTCGCTCGACATCGTCGAGCTCAATCCCTTCCTCGACGATCGCGGCCGCAGCGCCCGGGTTCTCGTGGAACTCGCCGCCAGCCTCTTTGGCCGCCGCATCCTGGATCGCCCCACCCGCAGTGCGTAAGGCGGGAGCCTTCAGGAAAAGCTCTTTTAACGTTTCTCTGCTTATGTTCTGGCAGGACGCGACAAAGGGGACGGACCGACATGAGCACCGCACTGAAGATGGCCGGCTTCGACGGCGAAACACTGGAGATCATCGCTTTTCGGCTGCATGATCAGGAATTCTGCGTGAAGACGACCACGATCCGCGAAATCCGCGGCTGGGCGCCCTCCACGCCGATCCCACATTCGCCGCCGGAAGTCATCGGTGTCATGAACCTGCGCGGCACGGTGATCCCGATCATCGATCTCGCCCACAAGCTCGGCATGAAATCGACCGTCGCCAATGAGCGCAGCGCCATCGTCGTGGCCGAGGTCCATTCCATGGTCGTCGGTCTGGTCGTCGATCGGGTGTCCGATATCCTGACCGTCCAGGGCAGCCAGGTGCAGCCGGTGCCGGAGGTGACGACCTCCTTCGACAAGGCCTATGCGGAGGGCATCATTGCCAATGAGAACGGCATGATCTGCTTCCTCAACCTGGCTCGGATGTTCAAGGAACGCGATATCGACGATCTCGCTGCCTGATCGGCTCCGTCCGGAGATTTTTCACTTCGGACAGGTGCCGGACGGCTGGCCGACACAGCTTTGACATCAGACATGCCTTATACAACGAACGCGCCACCCCGGCGCGTTTTGTTGTTGAGGGCGTGGCGTTGATGCGCAAGCGATGGAAAGTGCCTCTTCTGGCGCTGGCAACCGTTATGGTGGCCGGCGGGATCTATCTGGCCGAGCTCCAGGAAACGGGCAATTTCCACGAAGTGATCCCCGGCGAGCTCTATCGCTCCGCGCAGCCGACTGCCGAGGAGATCCGCGACTATGCGGCGCGCTACGGCATTCGCACCGTGTTGAACCTGCGGGGAGCGGACAACTCCGCCTGGTACAAGGCGGAGACCGAAGCCGCGGCCGCGGAAAAGATCGAGCACATCGACTTTCGCCTGTCGCCCACCAAGCGCGTGACACCGGACACGATGCGCAGGCTCGTGGCGCTGATGAAGGCGGCGCCGAAGCCGATCCTGATCCACTGCCGCTCGGGCTCGGACCGCACCGGCCTTGCCAGCGTGCTCTACCTCCATGAGGTCGCCGGCGTGGACGAAGAGACCGCCGAAAAGCAGCTCTCCATCTATTATGGCCACTTCTCGATCCCCTTCCTCTCGCAGGCCTATGCCATGGACGAAAGCTGGGAAGATCTGGAGCAGCTCCTCGGCATGAAGAGCTGACCTCCCTGTTCTTGGCAAGGGTGACCGATGATCCCGCCCCTTACGGAGATTGCGGCACCGGCTGGCTTGGCGGCGTCTGGCCTTTGAGCCGCATCGCATAGCTGTCGAGGATGCGCTTGACGAGCGCCGGATAATCCTCGTCGAAATGATGCCCGCCTTCGATCGGCACGATCTCGATGCCGGTTCCCTTGAGCGTCGGGCAGACATCGTCTTCCTCGTCGGTGCCGTAGATGCATTGGACGAGCTTCGGATCGATCGACTTCAAATCATCGGCCGGGCTGCCCGATCCGCTGTTCTGCTGCGCGCCGATCCAGCCGAGCACGGAGATCTGGTAATCGACCTGATTGGAGACGGCGAGCAGCGAGAGCTGCGCGATGCGGTCGCGATCGGCCTTCGGCAGCAGGGTATAGGTGCGCGGCAGCACATCGGCCCCGAAGGAATAGCCGATCAGAAGCACCTTCTTGGCATTCCAGCGTTTCGAATAGACATCGATGATCCGAGACAGATCGGTAGCCACCTGCTGCGGCGTCTTCTCGGTCCAGAAGTAGCGCAGGGAGTCGAGCCCCGCGACGGGAATGCCCTGCTTGACGAGCTCGTCGCCGACCTCCTTGTCGATATCGCGCCAGCCGCCATCGCCGGAGAGAACGACCGCCATCGTATCCGAAGGCTTGGGCGCCTCGAGCACCGTCAGCGGCAGGCCGAGCGGATTGCTGTCGGCCTCGCTGTTCGATACCCGGTCCGACAGCGCGTCGGAAAACGCCGCCCACACATCGCTGCCGGCCTCCTCGACATCGATATCCTGATGCGTCTCGACAAGCGCATCGACATGCGCCTTCGCCTCGGCGCTGGCCGCATCGCTGAAGAGAACGGTGACCGGATCCGGCAGCGGTCCGTCGGTCAGGCCATAGATCATCCGGTCGCCGACCGTGCGCTTGTCGGCGGGGGTGCAGAGCTCCTTCAGAAGCGCGATCCCCTCTTCCGGATCGGCGGCGATGGTGGCGCCGATGGTGGCCGGCGGCGTCTGGGCCGCGATGGCAAGCGCCAGCGCGCCCCCCGCCCCCACGCCCGCCACCACCGGCAGGTCATAGGCAGACTTATCGAGCGAGCGCTGCACTTGCTGGCTGAGCGCCTCGATGTCGGAGACCATGTAGACGCAGTCGCCGTCATCCTTGGAGAGTGCGGCGAGGTAGCGGGGCAGATCGATGCCGATCACCAGCGACCCTTCGCCGGTCAAACGGCTGGCGACCCCCTCTTCCTTGTCCGACCAGCCGGCCGCATCGGAGATCAGCACGACGGCCGCCTTGACCTCGCCTTGCGGCTTCAGGATCCGGGGCGTCGGGATCATGCCGGTATCATACCGTGCGGCATCCTGTGCCTGTGCAGGCGCGGCCGAGATGAACGGGGCAAACGGAACGGCAAGGGCAGCCAAAAGCGTCAGAAGAGTCGTCCGTTTCATTTGCGCACCAGTCCTTTCATGCCGCCGCCGATCAGCAGGGTGGCATCCATCAACGAGATCACCGGATTGAGCCCGCTGCCGGCCGCCATATAGCGCGGCTCCCAGCGGGGATGGAACTTGGCCTTGAAGGCCTTGAGACCCTTGAAATTGTAGAAGCGCTCGCCGTGCTCGTAGACCGTGCGGCCCACCCTGTCCCAGACCGGGGAGGAGCGGCGCTCGGAAAGGCCCGCCAGCGGCGCCATGCCGAGATTGAACCGCTTGAACCCCTGGTCGCGCAGATGCTCCATCAGCGAAACGAAGAGAACATCCATCGAGCCCTTGGGCGCATCCGGGGCGAAACGCATGAGGTCGACCGAGCCTTCCTCCTTCGTCTGCGTCACCAGCACATTGGCGAAGGCGACGATGCGACCTTCGACGCGCAGGACGCCGACGGGCTGGCGCAGCATGTAATCGGGGGAGAAGAAGCCGAGGGAGAACCCCTTTTCCTTGGCCTCGTGATGCGCGAGCCAGCCATCCGAGACCTGTTGCAGCTCGTCGAGAATGGCTGGAACGCCCTCGGGTTCGATCAGCTCGAACACCAGGCCATCGCGCAGGCCGCGGCTCTGCGTCTGGCGGAGCGTCGCCCATTTGCCGCCCTTCAGCGTGAACTGTTCGAGGTCGATGCTGGCGATCTCGCCCAGGCGAAAGGCGCGCAAGCCGGCATCGGCATAGAAGGACAGGCCGGCCGGCGACACCTGGTAGAAGACCGGACGGCAGCCGGCGGCGCGCGCGCTTTCGACGAAGCGCCAGATCAGCTCGGCCCAGGCCTCGCGCGGGCCGACCGGATCGAACAGAGCGATCCAGGACCGACCCTGGCGGCCATACATAATGAAGGCATCGCCCTCATCGGAGAACATCAGGCTCTTGTCGCCCATCTTGACCAGATTGGCATCCGAAAGGCCTTGGCGTGCGACGATGGCCATGGCCCGGTCCATGTCGGCCGCCGTCGGCGCCGCGATCGCGCCACGCGCAGGCCGCATCAAGCTCCAGGTGGAAAAGGCGCCGGCGAAGATGACGAGACCCAGAACGGCACGCAACCCGCGCGGCGCTTCCGCCGAAAACTCGAACTGCCACCAGAGATCATGGCTGTATTCCACATCGCGGTAGACGAAGAGCAGGACGGCGAGCGCAAAGAGGCAGAGAGCGCCCATGGCCGAGAGCCACGGCACCGTCAGGGCGGCGCTGGTCATCGTGGCCGGCCGGTTGAACATGCGCCGGCTGACAAGCAGGCTGACGATGAAGAAGCCGAGCAGGCTCGCCTCGACGAGGGCCACCGCCTTGGCGAGCGATAGCACGAGGGCGGCGAGCGAAAGGGCGAGCGCGGCCCACCACGCTCCATCCAGCCGCTGCGCAAGCCCGCGGGCAACGATGATCAGCACGAGGCCGAGCAGGCTCGCCAGGAAATGCGAGCCTTCGATGACGGGCAGCGGCAGGCGGGCGGAGAGCGAGGCGAGATTTTCGTCCGGGGTCGGCGTCACGCTCGAAAAGACAAGCATGGCGGCGAGCATCAGCGCGAAGGCGGAGAGAAGCAGGGGCGTCAGCCGCCCCGCGACGCGCCGCAGACTGGACCCGACCGGGCGATGCATGAGACTGCGGACTTCCGCGCCGACGACGAAGACGACCGCCAGGGCCAGCGGCAACACGTTGTAGATCAGGCGATACAGCACGAGCGCGCCCAGCACCTCGTCCACATTGGCCGTGTGGCCAAGGGCGGCGACGATCACCGTTTCGAAGACGCCGAGGCCGCCCGGCACATGGCTGATGACACCCAGCGCCACCGCAATCGAGAAGACGGCGAGGAAGGCCGGCCAGCCGATCGTGTCCGTCGGCAGCAGCACGAAGAGCACCGAGGCGGAGGCTGCGAGATCAAGGACCGAGACCAGGAATTGCCGCGAGCTGGTGCGCGAATCCGGCAGGCGCAGCGAGAGCGGCCCGAAGGAGAGAACCCGCCCATCCCGGCCGGCCACCATCAACGCCACCAGCCCGGTGAGCACGAGCACCGAGAGACCCCGCAGAGCCGGCGCCGAAAGGCCGGTCAGTGGCGCCACCTCCGGTGCGATCGCCAGAATGCTCAGCGCACCGAGTGCCGCAAGCCCGAGCGTGAAGGACAGGGTGGTGAAGGCAATGATGCCGCCGATTTCCTCCGGCCGCAGCCCGAGGCGCGAATAGGCCCGGTAGCGGATGGCCCCGCCGCTCAAAGGCCCGAACCCGGCCATGTTGCCGACCGCATAAGCGGCAAAGGCGGTCAGCGCCACATCGGCATAGGGAAGCTTGCGCCGCACATAGCTGAGCGCGCCCACATCGTAAAAGGTCAGCGCCAGGAAGCTGAGCGCAGTGAAGGCGACGGCAAGCAGGATCGAGGTGAAGGGCGTGGCCGCAAGCCCGGCCACCACATCGTCATAGCGCACTTCAGAGGTCAGCCGCACGATGGCGACCACGACGATGGCCGCGATCAGCAGGACGGCGCCCCCGGCCAGATAGCGGCTGTAGCGGCCGAAACGGTCGACGAGCGACATCGCGCCGGCTTCATCTTCAGCCGACGGAGAAGGGAGGGTGTCTTGGTTCATGGAAGCACGCACAAGTTCGTGATCGGAAGCTGCTCTATCGTCCCGCGCCCCAACCCTGTCCAGTGAACTTCCTGTAACCTTTGACAGCGCTCCCTGAAGAACTGTTTTAGCGAAGCCGCCTTTCAAGCTGCGCCCGAACCGCAGCCACAATTTTTTCGATGATCGGGCTGGAGGTGTAGGCTAAAGCCACATGGAGCAGCGCGCCATGAACCGGCAGGGGTCGGATCGAGCATGTCCAGCCGAAGTGCAATCGCTCGGCCTCGGACAATGCGGCAGAACGGCTGGAAGAAGCAGGCAGGACAGCATGGCGGAACAGGTGCCCGAGGCGGGCAAGAAGACGACGGCGCTCGAGGCCTTGCGGAACCGTCTGCGCGGGCTTTACTACGGGACGGACAGCCGCGCCCTGCGCTTCCAGCTGACCATCGGCGTCATCGACGTTCTGGTCATCCTCTTCTTCCTGGCTGGGCCCTATCTCAACCCCGGCAGTTCCTATCTGGTGATCGATTACTCGATCGCCGCCATCATCGCCTGCGAACTCTTCGCGCGCGCGCTCGTTGCCAACAATGCCGGCCGCTTCCTGCTCAAGCCGATGACGCTGGTCGATCTCCTGATTCTCGCCACTCTGCTTGCCCCGCAGCATTTTTCAAATTTCGCCTTCCTGCGGGCGCTGCGGATCTGGTCGTTCAGCCAGAGCCGGATCTTCGAGGTGGTGACGACGAAGCTCGGCTGCCGGCGCTATCAGGACGTGATGCGCGCCTGCATCGCCTTTGTCACCTTCCTCTTCCTCATCTCGGGCTTCGTCTACACCACCTTCTTCTACAGGGATGCCGGCATCAATGGCTTCGTCGATGCGCTCTATTTCACCGTGGCGACGATCACCACCACCGGCTTCGGCGACATCACCCTGCCCGGTACGCTCGGCAAGCTGACCTCGATCGTCACGATGATCTTCGGCGTCTCGCTCTTCGTTCGCCTCGCGCAAACGATCGTTCGCCCGTACAAGGTTACCTACCCCTGCCCCCAATGCGGGCTGAGCCGCCATGATGCCGACGCCGTGCACTGCAAGGCCTGCGGCCATATTCTCAATATTCCCGACGAAGGGATGTAGTACGGACACTCAGATGGAAGCCTTTAGGACAGGCTTCCATCTGAGTGCCGGTACCAGCCTGTCGCGGCTCCATATCCGTGGCATTGCCGCAGTGCAGCGAATCTGGCATAGTTAACACTTACAATTCATTCCCTCCTGTTTTCTGCTCGTATCGAGTCTCCTTCCCTTTTCGAAAGACGTCGGACGCTGATGCTGCAGACCGTTCTCTTCGCCACCTACACGCTCGTTGCGCTGTTCTTCCTCGATGCCACGCATCGGGAAGGCGAGGCGCAGGGCGGCGCATGGGATGGCATGCGCGTGCTCGGCATGCTGCTTTGCCTCATCTGGCCGGTGCTGATCGTGCATGTGGCCGTGCTGGCTTACCGTCGGCGCCAGGCAAACTGAGCGCTTTGCGCGGTCGCCGGTCCGCCACTGCATGGCTATTGGCTCAAATCTTCATACATTTGTAGGAAACTTGCGCGAGGCGATGGGTGCCTGGCCGGATGACCCGGGCAAAGCAATGATGCGGTGAAGGAGAGACAGCGTGGCAGGCCGGGCAAAGGCGGAACGGCGCGGCGGGCGCCTCTTCTTCTGGTTCGCCTTCCTGCTGGTGGTGGCAGCCATCATCGCCACCGTGCTTCTTGCCAACAACCGCCGCAATCTCGATCGCCTGCTGCAGGCTCTCCCTGCCATTCCGGGATTGACGCGGGTCCAGGGTCCAGCCACGGGGCTTATCAAGGGCGACCGCACCGTCCGGGTGATGAAGGGGCGGCGCGTGCCGGCAGCCACGATCGTCGCGCCGCAGAAGCTCTTCGCCAGCCTGGACGCGCCGGAACAGAGCTTCCTGCGCGCGATCCGCAGCGATCCGCGCGCGCTCTGCGACCGGCTGAAGGACGGCGGTTTCCCGGACATCGCCTGGTCGAAGAGTGCCGCCGGCGGCGGCAGCTGGGAATGTTCGTCGATGCATTCCATCGGCGCTCCTGCCGACGACGGTCGCGTCCAGTCTTCGGTCTTCGTGTCGGTGAAGGGTGCGGGAGAAGACACCGTCGACTCCTTCCGCGTGAAGCTCAACATCGAGCGGCCGGAGGATCGGGCGGAGGTTTCGAAGACGGGCGCCGCAGCGGCGGCCGCCTTCCTGCGCCAGGTGCAATGGGCAGGTGACGGAACGGTGATCGAGCGGGTCCAGTCGCTTCAGGAATTCGACCTCAAGGACTTCGGCAGCCGCATCCAGCTGCGCAAGGAATTCGGCTCGGTGCCGCGCTATAATTTCCTGGCGAGCGAAGCCTTCTCGCGCCATCGCCGCACCGGTGCGGATCGCTACTTCGACCGCGCCCTCTGGCTGGCCTACAACGGGTCGCCGCGCGAGACGACCGGGATCGACCCATCTGTGCTGCCGCCACGCCGCGTGACGACGGTTCGCCAAAAGGACATCGAGACCACGCCGCTGCCGCCGCCGGAGTTCCGTCAACCCATGCCGGAGGAGATTTTAGAGCGGCCGGATGCGGTAGAGCCCTTGCCCGCGGAGGGCGATCCGTGATGCCGAAGGTACGGCTGCGTTAACCAAAGGTGAAGGATGAACCAAGTCTCTTATTGCCATTTTCGTTCAAATTTACTAGACGGTTAACAAATAGAAAATTCTGCCACACTTACATTTTTTCTGGGACGCCGCACCCTCCCGGGGTTCGTCATCACCGCCAAGATTTTCATCCACGCGCATGAAGCGCGCACCGTGTCGGCCAGTTTGTCTTTTTCGCACGTGTCCATTTTTCGGATGCAGGCTGCTGAACGGTGTCGGGAGTTTGAGAGCCATGACCAAGCAGACTGCGTTCAAGGCCACTGACCAATATGTGATCGACGGCCTGAGACTGAAGCGGGGGCAGCGAAGCACCCGCCGATCCGGCTTCTTCAAGGCCGGCGATCAGAACTTCCACATCGAACCGGTCAGCGTTCCCAATCGTCCCGTCCAGCTTGCCATGAAGCGCGCCATCGACATTGCCGGCGCATTCAGCGGGCTTCTGGTGCTGGCGCCCGTGCTTCTGCTCATCGCCCTGCTGATCAAGCTGGAAAGCAAGGGTCCGGTCTTCTTCCGCCAGCTGCGCACCGGCCGCAACGAAGTGCCGTTCGAAATCCTCAAGTTCCGCTCCATGTACACCGATCGCTGCGATCGCTCGGGCGTGCAGCAGACGATCAGCGGCGATCCGCGCATCACCAAGGTCGGCTGCTTCCTGCGCCGCACCAATCTGGACGAGATCCCGCAGCTCTGGAACGTGTTGGTCGGTGACATGTCGCTGGTCGGCCCGCGTCCGCATGTGCCGGACATGCTGGCCGCCGGCCGTGATTATGCCGATCTCGTTCGCGGATACGAAAACCGCCACCTGATGCGCCCCGGCCTGACCGGCCTCGCCCAGGCCCGCGGCCTGCGCGGCCCGACGACGCACCGCTGGATGGCGATCCGCCGCATTTTCTGCGACGTCGAATATGTTCGCAATTTCTCGCTGCTGCTCGACATCAAGATCATCCTGCGCACGCTGATCAACGAACTGCGCGGCGGCACGGGCTTTTAAGACCGGACCGCAGAGAAGCGCACCCGCAAGCGTGAGCAGCGACCGACCACCGGCGAGAGACCGCTGCGGCGGCTGAGTGCTGAGAAATCGAAGACGAAGGCGTCCGGAAGGGCGCCTTTTTCATGTCCGGATCTCACCCGGCACTTGACGGATGTTCGGCAATCGTCCGGCCAACGAAAAACCGCCCGGTGCTTTCGCTCCGGGCGGCTCAGGCGTCTCTTGGGAGAGAAGTGGATCGCTTACTTGGCGGACTGCCAGCTCTTGACCAGTTCGTCGTAATTGACGGTCATCGGCTTTTCCTTCTCGTTCTCGACCTTCAGCTGCGGTGCGAGATTGCCCTTCGAGACGGCGTCCTTGTTCCAGTATTCGAGATCATGCTCTTCGGCGAGCTTCGGGCCGATATCGCCCTGGACGCCGGCGCGTTCGAGGCGCTGCATGACCTTTTCCTGCTCGGCGCAGAGCGAGTCCATGGCTTCCTGCGCGGTCTTGGCGCCGGAAGAGGCATCACCCACGGCCTGCCACCAAAGCTGGGCCAGCTTCGGATAGTCCGGAACGTTGGTGCCGGTCGGCGACCACTGCACGCGGGCCGGCGAACGGTAGAACTCGATCAGGCCGCCGAGTTCCGGCGCGCGCTTGGTGAAGCTCTCGTGCTGGATTGTCGATTCGCGGATGAGCGTCAGGCCGACATGGCTCTTCTTCACGTCCACGGTCTTGGAGGTCACGAACTGCGCATAGAGCCAGGCGGCCTTGGCGCGGTCCTCGGGGGTCGACTTCATCAGCGTCCAGGAGCCGACGTCCTGATAGCCGAGCTTCATGCCGTCCTTCCAGTAGACGCCATGCGGCGAGGGTGCCATGCGCCACTTCGGCGTGCCGTCCTCGTTGACGACGGGCAGGCCCTTCTTGACCGCATCGGCGGTGAACGCCGTGTACCAGAAGATCTGCTGGGCGATATTGCCCTGCGCCGGAACCGGGCCGGATTCCGAGAAGGTCATGCCGGCTGCTTCCGGCGGTGCATAGGCCTTCAGCCAGTCGAGATACTTCTGGATGGCGTAGACCGAGGCAGGGCCGTTGGTATCGCCGCCGCGCGCCACGCAGGAGCCGACCGGACGGGAGTTCTCGTCGACCTTGATGCCCCATTCGTCGACCGGCAGACCGTTCGGAATGCCCTTGTCGCCGTTGCCGGCCATGGAGAGCCAGGCATCGGTGAAGCGCCAGCCGAGCGAGGGGTCCTTCTTGCCATAATCCATATGGCCGAAGACCTTCTTGCCGTCGATCTCGCGACCGGTGAAGAATTCGGCGATGTCCTCATAGGCCGACCAGTTGACGGGAACGCCGAGGTCGTAACCGTACTTCGCCTTGAAGTCGGCCTTGTTCTTCTCGTCGTTGAACCAGTCGTAGCGGAACCAGTAGAGGTTAGCGAACTGCTGGTCCGGCAGCTGGTAGAGCTTCTTGTCCGGCGCGGTGGTGAAGGAGGTGCCGATGAAGTCGGCGAGATCAAGCGTCGGGCTGGTGACGTCCTTGCCTTCGTTCGCCATCCAGTCGGTCAGGTTGCGCACCTGCTGGTAGCGCCAGTGCGTGCCGATCAGGTCCGAGTCGTTGACGAAGGCGTCATAGAGGTTTTCGCCCGACTGCATCTGCGTCTGCAGCTTTTCGACGACGTCGCCTTCGCCGATGATGTCATGCGTCAGCTTGATGCCGGTGATGGCGGTAAAGGCCGGCGCCAGCACCTTGGATTCGTAATCGTGGGTGGTGATGTTTTCGGAAACGACCTTGATTTCCATGCCGGCGAAAGGCTTCGCCGCATCGATGAACCACTGCATTTCCTTTTCCTGGTCGGCGCGTGTCAGCGTCGACATGTCGCCGATTTCCTTGTCCAGGAACTGCTTAGCCTCGTCCATGCCGGCAAAGGCCGTTCCGGTGAAGGCCAGCAGGATCGCTGCCGTCGATGTGAGTAGATGCCGTCGCATAATGTCCTCCCTTAAGGTTTGCGAGTGCATGTCCCGGCTGCTCAGGCCTCCTTGCCGAAGCAGCCGGTCGTCTTTCCTTGCGTCAGACCAGCTTGAACACGCCGATGGCGTAGACAAGCGAGAGCGCAAGAGCCCACCACACGTTGGGGCCGACAAGCCCCAGCCATGCGAGATGAATAAAGGCCGAGCCGAGCAGCGACACGAAGAGCCGGTCGCCGCGCGTGGTTTCGAAGCGGAGAATGCCGACCCGCGGATGCCCGCCCGGCCGCGCATATTCCCAGACCGCCATCAGGCCGAGCAGAAGGAAGATGGTCAGGAAGAACATGGCAGAGGGGAAGGACCAGGCCATCCAGCCGCCGGGGAAAAGCGTTGCGAACCAGTCCGGCATCCCGTCCTTGACCGGCAGCTGCGAGGCCAGCGCCGCGGCGGCGGCCAGGTAGACGGCGAGGATGATGACGAGGGCGATTGGCCAGCGTCGGTTGGTGGAAACGGCAGCAGCCATCGGACGCTCCTTTCTCAAACGCGCCCGAGGGCGAAGCCCTTGGCGATGTAATTGCGGACGAAATAGATGACGAGGGCGCCGGGAATGATGGTGAGGACACCGGCTGCCGCCAGCACGCCCCAGTCCATGCCCGATGCCGAGACCGTACGCGTCATAGTGGCGGCGATCGGCTTGGCATCCACCGTCGTCAGCGTGCGGGCGATCAGAAGCTCCACCCAGGAGAACATGAAGCAGAAGAAGGCGGCGACGCCGATGCCGGACGCAACCAGCGGCACGAAGATCTTCAGGAAGAACTTCGGGAAGGAATAGCCGTCGATATAGGCGGTCTCGTCGATCTCCTTCGGCACGCCGGACATGAAGCCTTCGAGAATCCAGACCGCCAGCGGCACGTTGAACAGGCAGTGCGCCAGCGCCACGGCAATATGCGTGTCGATCAGGCCGAAGGCGGAATAGAGCTGGAAGAAGGGCAGCGCGAACACCGCCGGCGGCGCCATGCGGTTGGTGAGCAGCCAGAAGAACAGGTGCTTGTCGCCCAGGAACCGGTAGCGCGAGAAGGCATAGGCCGCCGGCAGCGCCACTGCGATCGAGATGATGGTGTTCAGCACCACATAGGTGATCGAGTTGATATAGCCCGAATACCAGGCCGGATCGGTGAAGATGACGATGTAGTTCCTGAGCGTCGGCTCGTGCGGATAGAGCGAGAAGGTGCCGGTGATCTCGGTGTTGGTCTTGAAGCTCATGTTCACGAGCCAGTAGATCGGCACCATGAGGAACAGGATGTAGAGCGTTGGAACCAGGAAGGAGAGACGGGAGGATTCGCGTTGTGCGGTTGCGGTTGCCATGATGGTTCCTCCCCTCTCAGCTCTGCGCGTCGCTGTTGGTCATCACGGTGTAGAACACCCAGGAGAGCAACAGGATGATGAGGAAGTAGATGATCGAGAGCGCTGCGGCCGGACCGAGGTCGAACTGGCCGACAGCCATCTTCACGAGGTCGATCGACAGGAAGGTGGTGGAATTGCCCGGCCCGCCGCCGGTGACCACGAAGGGCTCGGTATAGATCATGAAACTGTCCATGAAGCGCAGCAGGAAGGCGATCAGCAGCACGCGCTTCATCTTCGGCAGCTGGATATAGCGGAAGACGGCCAGGCGCGAGGCGCCGTCGATCTTGGCGGCCTGGTAATAGGCATCCGGGATCGAGACGAGGCCGGCATAGCAGAGCAGCACGACGAGGCTCGTCCAGTGCCAGACATCCATGACGATCAGCGTCACCCAGGCGTCGAAGACATTGTTGACGTAGTTGTAGTTGATGCCGAGCGCCGTCAGCGAATAGCCGAGCAGGCCGATATCCGTACGTCCGAACACCTGCCAGATCGTGCCGACCACGTTCCACGGAATGAGGAGCGGCAGGGCCATGAGGATGAGGCAGACCGGCACGCCAAGCCCCTTCTTCGGCATATTCAGAGCGATCAGAATGCCGAGCGGGATTTCGATTGCCAGAATGATCGCCGAGAAGGCGAGGTTGCGTACCAGAGCATCCCAGAAGCGGTCGGAATGCAGCGTCTGGATGAACCAGTCGGTGCCGGCCCAGAAGAACTCATTGTTGCCGAACGTGTCCTGCACCGAATAGTTGACGACCGTCATCAGCGGGATGACGGCGGAGAAGGCCACCAGCACCAGCACCGGCAGCACCATGAACCAGGCCTTGTTGTTCCAGGTCTTTTCCACGGATCTCAGGCCTCCCTGCCCGGTTCGGCGACACGCCAGGAATCGGCATAGATATTGATGGCGGCGGGGTCGAAGCTGACCCGCGGCTCGGCCGGGATCTCGCCATCCTCCGGCACGACGATGGAGATCGGCCGGCCGGCAAAGGCGGCGCGTACGATGCGGTGACGGCCGATATCCTCGACCTTGCCAATGGTGACCGGCGCGCCCTCGCGCCCGAGGCGGACGAATTCCGGGCGGATGCCGAGTTCGGTCTTGGCGCCCTGCGCGATTGTCGGCGCGAAGGGGAGCGCGATGGCCTGGCCGTCGATGGTCGCGCGGTTGCCGTCGAGCGAAACCGGCAGCACGTTCATGCCCGGCGACCCGATGAAATAGCCGACGAAGGTGTGCTTCGGCCGCTCGAAGAGCTCGGCCGGCGTGCCGATCTGCACGATCTGGCCGTCATACATCACCACCACCTTGTCGGCGAAGGTCAGCGCCTCGGTCTGGTCATGGGTGACATAGACCATGGTGAAGCCGAACTGCTGGTGCAGGCGCTTGAGCTGCGAGCGCAGCACCCACTTCATATGCGGATCGATGACGGTCAGCGGCTCGTCGAAGAGAATGGCGCTGACGTCCGAACGCACCAGGCCGCGGCCAAGCGAGATCTTCTGCTTCTGGTCGGCGGTGAGCCCCCGCGCCTTCTTGTGCGCCCGGTCGCCGAGATCGATCATCTCGATGATCTCGCGCACGCGCCGATCGACATCGGCCTCCGCCACGCCGCGATTGCGCAAGGGGAAAGCCAGATTGTCGTAGACGGTCATGGTGTCGTAGATGACCGGGAACTGGAAGACCTGGGCAATGTTGCGCGCCTGGGTGGACAGCTCCGTCACATCCTTGCCGTCGAACAGAATGCGCCCTTCGGAGGGATGCAGCAGGCCGGAGATGATGTTGAGCAGCGTGGTCTTGCCGCAGCCGGAGGGCCCGAGCAGGGCGTAGGCGCCGCCGTCGTTCCATTCGTGATGGACCTCTTTGAGCGAATAGTCGGCCGGCGAGGTCGGGTGGGGGCCGTAGGCGTGGCGGATGTGGTCGAGCGTGATGCGTGCCATGGTCGTCTCCTCACGCCGCGCGGGCGGCATGCCCGCCCGTCGCCATGCCGTTTGCGTCGAAGGCCATCAGATGGCGCGTGTCGACATAGACATGCGTCTGCATGTCGGGATCGAGATTGTGGATGCCGTGCTCCAGCATGACCCAGCGGGCGCCTTCGCTCTCCACGTGGATGAAGCTTTCCGACCCGGCAATCTCCGAGACGATGACGCGGGCCGGCAAAGCGGGCGCGCCGTCGAAGGCGGGCTTGAGTGCCAGATGATGCGGCTGGAAAGCGATCGTCACCGGCCCATCGGCCACGCCGGCGAGATGGGCGGGCAGCGGCAGGATGGCCGCTTCGCCGCGGCGAAGGGTCGAGCCGGACTTGGTGAGCGCGATGGTGTTGAGCGGCGGATCGGCGAAGGTGCGCGCCGAGACGAGATCGACCGGCCGGCGATAGACATCGATCGTCGGGCCGAACTGGGTCACGCGGCCGAGGCTCATCGTCGCCGTATGGCCGCCGAGCATCAGCGCTTCCGCCGGCTCCGTTGTCGCATAGACGAAGATCGAGCCGGACGCGGCAAAAAGCTTCGGCAGCTCTTCGCGCAGTTCCTCGCGCAGCTTGTAGTCGAGGTTGGCGAGCGGCTCGTCGAGCAGGATCAGGCCGGCATTCTTGACGATGGCGCGGGCGAGCGCCGTGCGCTGCTGCTGGCCGCCGGACAGATTGAGCGGCGTGCGGTCGAGATAGGGGGTGAGCTTCATCAGCTCCGCCGCCTTGCGCACCTCGCGGTCGATCGTCGCCTGGTCCTTGCCGGCAATGCGCATCGGCGAGGCGATGTTCTCATAGACCGTCATGGCCGGGTAATTGATGAACTGCTGGTAGACCATGGCGACGCTGCGGTCCTGCACGCGCACGCCCGTCACATCCTTGCCGTCCATATGCAGCGTGCCGGAGGTGGGCTTGTCGAGCCCGGCCATCAGCCGCATCAACGAGGTCTTGCCCGACAGCGTCGGCCCGAGCAGCACGTTCAGCGAACCGCGCTCGAGCGTGAGGCTGGTCGGATGGATATGCGTATCCGCCCCCACGACCTTTGCGATGTTCTTCAGTTCCAGCATTCCCTCGGCCTCCTCGCCGAGCGGATCGCCGCTCCCCCCGGTGTTGTCACGCCGCCGGCCGGAACGTCTCCCGCATATAGACATCGAGACCCGCTGCTTCGTCGGCGGTGAGCCTCAACCCCAGTTTCGTCCGGCGCCACAGCACATCCTCGGCACTGCGCGCCCATTCGGTTTCCATGAGAAAGCGGACCTCCGCTTCCGTCAGATCCCAGCCGAACAGCCGGCCGAGATCCTCCATCGTCTTCGCGGAGCCGAGGAAGGCGGCCGAGCGCGTGCCATAGGTGCGCACCAGGCGGCGCGCATGCCGCTCGCTCAGGAACGGGTAGCGGATGCGCAGCTGGCGCACCTCCTCGGGCTGGCCCGTTTCCGGAAAATCGCCGCCCGGCAGCTTCGAACCCGCCGTCCAGGGCTTGCCCTTGGCGCCGATCGCGCCCTCGATCTTTTCGAGCGCATGTTCGCCGAGCCGGCGATAGGTGGTGAGCTTGCCGCCGAAGATGTTGAGAAGCGGCGCCTTGCCGTCGCGATCCTCGACCTTCAGCACATAGTCGCGCGTGGCCTCCTGCGCCTTGGAGGCGCCGTCGTCGAACAGCGGTCGGACACCGGAATAGGTCCAGACGATATCCTCCGGCCGCACCGGCTCGGCGAAATATTCGCTGGCGGCGGCGCAGAGGTAGTCGGTCTCTTCTTCGGAAATGCGGATCTCGCGCGGGTCGCCGCTGTAATCGCGGTCGGTGGTGCCGATGAGCGTGAAATCGTCCTCATAGGGAATGACGAAGATGATGCGGCCGTCCGGGTTCTGGAAGAAATAGGCGCGCGGATCGGCAAACTTCTTGCGCACCACGATGTGGCTGCCCTGGACCAGGCGAACATTGTGCACCTGGTTGACGCCGAAGGCATTGGAGAGAACCTGGTCCACCCAGGGACCGGCGGCATTGACCAACATACGGGCGCGATAGGTCGTGGTCGGGCCACCTTCGGCCGGCTGCACGGTCACGAGCCAATGATCCTCCTCGCGCCGTGCGGAGACAACGCGCGAACGGTTGAGAATGAGCGCGCCGCGATCTGCCGCATCGCGCGCATTCAGGACCACCATGCGCGCATCATCCACCCAGCCGTCCGAATATTCGAACGCCTTGGTGAACAGCGGCTTCAGCGGCCGGCCGGCCGGGTCGCGCCGCATGTCGAGCGTCCGGGTGGCGGGCAGCTTCTTCCGGCCGCCGATGTGATCGTAGAGAAACAGACCGAGGCGAATAAGCCAGGCCGGGCGGATGCCGCCCTTGTGGAAGGGAAGCACGAAGCGCATCGGCCAGATGATGTGCGGCGCCATGGCCCAGAGCACCTCACGCTCCATCAGCGATTCGCGCACGAGGCGGAATTCGTAATGCTCGAGATAGCGCAATCCGCCATGGATCAGCTTCGTCGCGGCCGAGGATGTGCCGGAGGCAAAGTCCTTCATTTCCGCGAGCGCAACCTTGTAGCCGCGTCCGACCGCATCACGCGCAATGCCGCAGCCATTGATGCCGCCGCCGATCACGAAAATATCGAAAAGGCCCTGCTCGGACACGCTCCCACCCCTTGTTTTCGCATTGCACAAAAATGAGCATGTGCGAAAGCCTGAGAAGTAAAAGCGAAAATCTATCGAATGTCAAACGAATGCGTCTCGAAACTTACGTTTGGTGTCTTTCGTCCTACCCCTGCGTCTCGATCAGGCGCACATCCTGGGCCAGACAGATCTCGCGGATCGAGTCCAGCGGGCAGGAATCGGTGATGAAGGTGTGCACCTGGGTCAGATGACCGATGCGCACGGGCGCGGTGCGTTCGAACTTCGTCGAATCGGAAACCAGGATGACGTGGCGCGCATTGGCGATGATCGCCTGCGCCACCTTCACCTCGCGATAATCGAAATCGAGCAGCGCGCCATCCCGGTCGATCGCGGAGGCGCCGATCACGGCATAATCCACCTTGAACTGGCGGATGAAATCCACCGCCGCCTCGCCGACAATCCCCCCATCCGCGCCGCGCACCACACCGCCCGCAATCACCACCTCGATCGAGGGGAACACGCGCAGACGATTGGCAACATTGATGTTGTTGGTGATGACCATCAATTCGCGATGGTCGAGAAGCGCTTCGCCCACGGCTTCGGTGGTCGTGCCGATGTTGATGAAAAGGGATGAATTGTCGGGAATCAGCGCGGCCGCGGCCTGGCCGATCGCCTGCTTCTCCTCGAAGGCGATCGAGCGGCGGGCCTCGTATTTGACGTTCTCGTTGCCGCGGGTGAAGATGGCCCCGCCATGGATGCGGGTCAGCATGCGTCCGTCGCACAGATCGTTCAGATCCTTGCGGATCGTCTGCGGCGTGACGGAGAAGCGCGCCGCCAGCTCATCGACCAGAACCCGACCCTCGATCTTGGCGAGATCGAGGATCTCGGATTGCCGCCCGCTGATGAACATCTGTTTTCCGCCCGCTTTCGTTTTCTTTCATGATATGGAAAAACGAAAGCGGCGCAATCGCCGATCGCGCCATGCTGCCCGGGAGGGGCCGGCGCTTGCATTCAAACGTGCCCGCAGGAGGAAAGACCCATGCACCATCCCGATCTGTTCAAGGACCGTCAGGTCGTCGTGACCGGCGCCGGCCGCGGCATCGGGCTGGAGGTCGCACGCCAATTTCTGGCCTGCGGCGCAGCCGTGCATCTGCATGGCGGGCGCGCCGAAAGTGCAGCGCTGCCGGATGATGTGCTGCTGGCGCTGGATTCGGGCCGCGCGACCATCTCCTATGCCGATTTCCTGCATCCGGACGGGATCGATGCCTTCCTGGCCGATGTCTCGGCCCGCTTCTCCAGCCTCGACGTTCTGGTCAACAATGCCGGCACCATGGTCGGCCGCTTCCCCGCCGATGCGCTGACCGATGAGCAGTATGAAACGGTGGTGGCGCTCAACCAGACCTCCGTCGTCGCGCTGACGCGAGGCATGATCCCGCTCCTTAAATCCGGGACGCAGGCGGCGATCGTCAACACCGTTTCGATCTCGGCGCTGACCGGCGGCAGCCCGGGATCGGCGATCTACTCCGCCACCAAGGCCTTTGTCTCCACCTATTCCAAGGCGCTTGCCCGCGAGCTGGCGCCGGCCGGCATCCGTGTCAATTGCGTCTCGCCGGGCACGATCACCACCGATTTCCACGAGCGCTACTCCTCGCCTGAGAAGCTGGAGGCAACCCGCAAGTCCATCCCGCTGCAGCGGCTCGGCACGGCCGAGGATTGCGCGCCGGCCTATCTCTTCCTCGCCTCCGGTTCGCTTTCCGGCTACATCACCGGCCAGGTGCTGGAGGTGAATGGCGGCCAGCTGATCTGCTGATGATCGACAAGCTCGAATTCTTCATCACGCTGGCGCATGAGCGCCATTTCGGCCGGGCGGCCGAGCAGTGCGGCATCACCCAGCCGACGCTGTCCGCCGCCCTTCGCCAGCTGGAGGATCAGCTGGGCGTGATGCTGGTCAATCGCGGGGCGCGCTACCAGGGGCTGACGCCGGAAGGGCAGCGCGTGCTGGAATGGGCGCGCCGCATCGTCGGCGATGCCCGCACAATGCGCGAGGAGATGCGCGCCGCCCGCAGCGGCCTGGTCGGCCACATCCGGCTTGCTGCCGTTCCGACTGCGCTGTCGCTCGTGCCGCGCATCACCGCGCCCTTTCAGGCCAAGCATCCGGGCGTCACCTTCTCCGTCCTGTCCACCACCTCGCTCAATCTGCTGGCGAGGCTCGAAAATCTCGAGATCGACGCCGGCATCACCTATCTCGACAACGAGCCGCTCGGCCGGGTCACCAGCGTGCCGCTGCAGGTGGAGCGCTACCACCTCGTCACGGCATCCGGTTCGCCGCTCAGCCGGCGGAACAGCATCACCTGGCGGGAGCTGGCACAGGTCCGGCTCTGCCTGCTGACGCCCGACATGCAGAACCGCCGCATCATCAACCGCCATTTCGAGGAGGCGGGGGTCAGTATTACCCCGACGCTCGAAAGCAATTCGATGATCGTGATCTTCTCCCATGTGCGCACCGGGCTCTGGTCCACCATCATGCCCTCGGCCATGGCGGAGGCCTTCGGCTTTCAGGAAGACGTCACGCTGATCCCGATCGGCGAGCCGGCGGGCGACCATGTGATCGGCCTCGTCGCCACCCATCGCGAGCCCTTCACGCCCCTTGTCTCGGCGCTCCTGCACGAGGCGCGCGCCCTCAGCGATCCTGGCCCCGGAGACAGATCGGAAGAGGTCTGATAGATTTTGTCTATCGGTCGATGGCCTGCACGGCCTTGATCGGCGCCGTCAATGCTGCAAGCCTGTCGCAAGGGTCTGCGCAAGAAGGGCGCCCCGCCTTCGTCGGGCGGTGAAGTGGGAGAACAGCCTTGAACCAACACCTCTCGAACCGGGAGATCGGGCCGCGCGTGCTGGCGATCGTGGCGGAGCATCAGGGGCTCGAGGGTCCGCTCTTGCCGATCCTCCACGGCGTTCAGAGCGTCTTCGGCCATATTCCGGACGAGGCTGTCCCGGTGATCGCCGGGGCGCTCAACCTTTCGCGCGCCGAGGTGCATGGCGTCGTTACCTTCTATCACGATTATCGCCATCATCCGGCCGGGCGCCACGTGCTGAAGCTCTGTCGCGCCGAGGCCTGCCAGTCGATGGGCGGGGATCGCCTTGCGGATCAGGCAAAGGCAGCGCTTGGCATCGATTTCCATGGCACGACGCCGGATGGCGCTGTGACGCTGGAGCCGGTCTTCTGTCTAGGCCTCTGTTCCACTGCGCCCGCCGCCATGCTGGACGGCGCGGTGCACGGGCGGCTGGATGCGCAGGCGCTCGAAACCCTTCTCGAGGAGGCCCGCCGATGAGCCTCGCCCTCTTCCTTCCCCGCGATGCCGCTGCCCTGGCTGTCGGCGCCGATCGCGTGGCGCGTGCGATCGAGGCCGAGGCCGCCGCACGGCAGCAGACGATCACCCTCACCCGCACCGGCTCGCGCGGCCTGCACTGGCTGGAGCCGATGCTGGAACTCGACACGCCGGCCGGGCGCCTTGCCTATGGCCCGGTCAAGGCCGGGGACGTGCCGGCGCTTCTGGCAGACCTTCTGGAAGGCCGGCAGGAACACCCTCTCTGTCTCGGCCTCACCGAGGAGATCCCCTTTCTCAAGAGCCAGACGCGGCTGACCTTCGCCCGCTGCGGCGTGATCGACCCGCTGTCGATCGACGACTACCGTGCCCATGGCGGCTTGAGGGGTCTCGAGGCGGCGCTGGCCACGGCGCCGGCGGCGATCGTCGATGCCGTTACCCAATCTGGCCTGCGCGGCCGCGGCGGCGCCGGCTTCCCAACCGGTATCAAGTGGAAGACGGTGCTCGATTGCACCGACCCGAAGAAATACATCGTCTGCAACGCCGACGAGGGTGACAGCGGCACCTTTGCCGATCGGATGATCATGGAAGGCGACCCCTTCGTGCTGATCGAAGGCATGGCGATCGCGGGCCTGGCAACGGGCGCAACCAAAGGCTTCGTTTACATCCGCTCGGAATATCCGCACGCCATCGCCACCATGGCTGCGGCGGTGGCCCGGGCGGAAGACGCCGGCCTGCTCGGTCCGTCGCTGCTGGGGTCGGGGCGCAGTTTTTCGATCGAAATCCGCGCCGGCGCCGGCGCCTATGTCTGCGGCGAGGAGACCGCGCTGCTCAATTCGCTCGAAGGAAAGCGCGGCACGGTGCGCGCCAAGCCGCCCCTGCCTGCGCACAAGGGCCTGTTCGGGAAACCGACCGTCATCAACAATGTCATCTCGCTCGCCTCCGTGCCGGTCATTCTCGACAAGGGCGCCGCCTTCTACCGTGATTTCGGCCTGGGACGCTCGCGCGGCACCATCCCGATCCAGATCGCCGGCAATGCGCGCTGTCCCGGCCTCTACGAAGTCGCCTTCGGGCTGACGCTCGGCCAGATCGTCGACGAGATCGCCGGCGGCACGGCCAGCGGACGTCCGGTCAAGGCGGTGCAGGTCGGCGGGCCGCTCGGCGCCTATTTCCCCCGCGCGCTCTTCGACACGCCGTTCGATTACGAATCCTTTGCCGCGGCCGGCGGCCTGATCGGCCATGCCGGCGTCACGATCTTCGACGACACCGCCGACATGCTCAAGCAGGCCCGCTTCGCCTTCGAATTCTGCGCCGTCGAAAGCTGCGGGAAATGCACCCCCTGCCGAATCGGCTCCACCCGCGGCGTCGAGGTGATGGACCGCATCGCTCAGGGCATCGAACCGGCAGCCAATACTGCGCTCGTCGAGGATCTCTGCAACACGATGAAATTCGGCTCGCTCTGCGCGCTCGGCGGCTTCACCCCCTACCCGGTTTTGAGCGCACTGACCCACTTCCCCGACGACTTCGGCAGCGCGACGGTGCGGGAGGCGGCAGAATGAGCAGATCGTCAGGCCGCGTCGCGCACCGAGACAACGATCTCCCGGCCGAGCGTTCGCAAGGCATCCTGGAGGGCGCCGATCTTCGAGGGATGGTCGGGATCGAGCAGGCGGCGCGCCTCATTCTCGCTCTTGCCCAGCCGTCGCGCCAGATCCGTCTTGCTGATGGCCGACGCGCGAAAGGCTTGGACGAGGGCGAGCTTGGCAGCCACGTCCGCCTCGACCGCGATCGGAACACCATCCCTCGCCTGCGATATCGGCAGCGCCTCGCCCGAAGCCAACACGCCGCGCAGCGCGAGCGACAGCGCCTCGCGCGCCTGCGCCAAGGCTTCGTCTCGCGTCTCGCCAGCGGTGATCGCCTGGGGCACATCGGCGAAGGTCACCAGGAAGCCGCCATCCGGGTCCGGCTTCAGCGTTGCATGATAGGTGAACTCCATCGTCCGTCTCCTTGCGACCGCATCGCCTCAGTCGAGCCCAAGCTGCTTTCTCACAAGCCGGCAGTAGCTGGGCGTCAGCTCTCCAGATTTGACGGTGCTCGACCGTTCACCCAGATGAACCCGATAATGCGAACCTTCCCCCGGTCGGTAAAGACGGTGAAGGGCAGTCCGCGCTCTTCGGCGGCCTTGCGCAATTCCCGGAGGAACTGGTCACGCTTCATCCCCCGGCTCCAGTATCCGACGATCAAGATTACGCACATTTTTGTGCGTCCTTCAAGTTTTTGCCCTGCCGCACCCCACGCATCTTCGGAGGCTCCTGATGCCCCTCGTTCCTGAAACCGACTACGGCACTCCCGCTTCACGGGCGAGCGCTGAGGTGACGCTGACGATCGATGGGCGGGCGGTGACGGTGCCGGAGGGGACCTCGATCATGCGGGCCTCCATGGAGGCCGGCATCCAGGTGCCGAAACTCTGCGCGACCGATATGGTCGATGCCTTCGGCTCCTGCCGGCTTTGTCTGGTCGAAATCGAAGGCCGGGCGGGAACGCCGGCCTCCTGCACAACGCCGGTGGCACCCGGCCTCGTCGTTCACACCCAGACATCGCGGCTGAAGGATATCCGCAAGGGGGTGATGGAGCTCTACATCTCCGACCATCCGCTCGACTGTCTGACCTGCGCGGCCAATGGCGACTGCGAGCTGCAGGACATGGCTGGCGCCGTGGGCCTGCGCGAGGTCCGCTATGGCATGGACGGCGACAACCACGTCAAGGCACGGAGCGGCGACGGCATCAATGCCAAATGGATGCCGAAGGACGAATCCAACCCCTATTTCACCTATGATCCGTCCAAATGCATCGTCTGTTCGCGCTGTGTGCGGGCCTGCGAGGAGGTGCAGGGCACCTTCGCGCTGACCATCGAAGGCCGTGGCTTCGACAGCCGGGTCTCCGCCGGCCAGCACGAAGCCTTCCTCTCCTCCGAATGCGTCTCCTGCGGCGCCTGCGTGCAGGCCTGCCCCACCGCGACGCTGACGGAGAAATCGGTGATCGCCATCGGCCAGCCCGAGCATTCCGTCGTCACCACCTGCGCCTATTGCGGGGTCGGCTGCTCCTTCAAGGCGGAAATGCGCGGCGAGGAGCTGGTGCGCATGGTGCCCTGGAAGGATGGCCAGGCAAACCGCGGCCATTCCTGCGTCAAGGGTCGCTTCGCCTATGGCTATTCCACCCATCGCGAGCGCATCCTCAACCCGATGATCCGCGACAAGGTCACCGATCCCTGGCGGGAGGTGAGCTGGGCGGAGGCGCTGGCGCACACCGCGGCCGAGTTCCGCCGCATCCAGTATCAATATGGCCGCGAGGCGATCGGCGGCATTACCTCCTCGCGCTGCACGAACGAGGAGACCTTTCTCGTGCAGAAGCTGATCCGCGCCGGCTTCGGCAACAACAATGTCGACACCTGCGCGCGCGTCTGCCATTCGCCGACCGGCTACGGCCTCGGCCAGGCCTTCGGCACCTCGGCCGGCACCCAGAATTTCGATTCGGTCGAAGAGACCGATGTGGTGATCCTGATCGGCGCCAACCCGACCGATGGCCATCCGGTCTTTGCCTCGCGGCTGAAGAAGCGGCTGAGACAGGGCGCCAAGCTGATCGTCATCGATCCGCGCCGGATCGACCTGGTGCGCTCGCCGCATATCGAGGCAGCCTTCCACCTGCCGCTGCTACCGGGCACCAATGTCGCGGTGGTCACCGCGCTCGCCCATGTGATCGTCACCGAGGGCCTGTTCGACGAGGCCTTTATCCGCGAACGCTGCGACTGGTCGGAATTCGAGGACTGGGCGGCCTTCGTGGCCGAGGAACGCCATAGCCCCGAGGCGATCGAGGCGCTGACCGGCGTTCCCGCCGAAACGCTGCGGGGTGCCGCCCGGCTGTTCGCCACCGGCGGCAATGGCGCGATCTATTACGGCCTCGGCGTTACCGAGCACAGCCAGGGCTCGACCACGGTGATGGCGATCGCCAATCTCGCCATGGCCACCGGCAATATCGGTCGGCCGGGCGTGGGTGTGAACCCGCTGCGGGGGCAGAACAATGTGCAGGGCTCCTGTGACATGGGCTCCTTCCCGCACGAGCTGCCCGGCTATCGCCATGTGTCCGACGACGCCACCCGCTCGGTCTTCGAAACGCTCTGGGGCGTGACGCTGTCCGACGAGCCGGGCCTGCGCATCCCCAACATGTTGGACGCCGCGGTCGACGGCACCTTCAAGGGGCTTTACATCCAGGGCGAGGACATCCTGCAATCCGACCCCGATACCCGCCATGTCGCGGCCGGCCTGGCCGCGATGGACTGCGTGGTGGTGCAGGACCTGTTCCTGAACGAGACCGCCAACTACGCCCATGTCTTCCTGCCGGGCTCGACCTTTTTGGAAAAGGACGGCACCTTCACCAATGCCGAGCGACGCATCAACCGCGTGCGCAAGGTGATGACGCCGCGCAATGGGCTGGCCGACTGGGAGGTGACCCAGAAGCTCGCCCAGGCCATGGGCCTCGACTGGCACTACGGCCACCCGTCCGAGATCATGGACGAGATCGCCGCCACCACGCCGAGCTTCGCCAAGGTCTCCTATGCCTATCTCGACCAGATCGGCTCGGTACAATGGCCCTGCAACGAGACGAAGCCGCTCGGCTCGCCGATCATGCATGTGGACGGCTTCGTGCGCGGCAAGGGCAAGTTCATCCGCACCGAATATGTGGCGACGGACGAGAAGACCGGGCCGCGCTTTCCGCTGCTGCTCACCACGGGGCGCATTCTCAGCCAGTATAATGTCGGCGCGCAGACGCGGCGCACGGAGAATGTCGTCTGGCATGAGGAGGACCGCCTGGAGATCCATCCGCACGATGCGGAGCTGCGCGGCATTCGTGATGGGGATTGGGTGCGGCTCGCCAGCCGCTCGGGCGAGACGACGCTGCGGGCGCTGATCACCGACCGCGTCGCGCCGGGCGTGGTCTACACGACCTTCCACCACCCGACGACGCAGGCCAATGTCATCACCACCGATTTCTCGGACTGGGCCACCAACTGTCCGGAGTACAAGGTGACGGCCGTGCAGGTCTCGCCCTCGAACGGCCCCTCCGACTGGCAGCGCGATTACGAGGACCAGGCGCGGCAGTCGCGCCGGATCGCGGCTAAGCTGGAGGCAGCGGAGTGAGCCGGCCGACGGCGCGCGCCGTTCCCGAACTTGCCCGGCGGATGGGTGCTTTGCGCCCCTCCAGCCGGCAGGTGCCGGAGGAGGTGCCGGTGGCGCTGAGCTATGGCGGCTCCACCCATGCGGTGATGATGGCGACGCCTGCCGATCTCACCGATTTCGCCATCGGTTTCAGCCTCACCGAAGGCATCATCGCGACGGCCGGCGAGATCGAGGAGATCGAGGTTCTGGACGCAGAGGAAGGCATCGACCTGCAGATCGCGCTCCGCGAAGACCGCAGCGCCGCGCTCGCTGCCCGCAGGCGGCACATGGCCGGCCCGGTCGGCTGTGGCCTGTGCGGCATCGAATCGCTCGAACAGGCGGTCCGGCGCGTGCCCTCCTGCGCCACCGCCCGGCTGCGGCTTTCCGCGGACGAGATCGCGGCGGCGGTGGAGGCGCTCGGGGAGAACCAGCCGCTGCATGCGCTGACCCGCGCCGTGCATGGCGCCGGTTTCTTCGTTCCCGGCGAAGGATTGATCGCCGTGCGCGAGGATGTCGGCCGGCACAATGCGCTGGACAAGCTGGCCGGCGCGGTTCTGGCGCTTGGGCGCGACGGCGCGCACGGCGCCGTGGTCGTCACTAGCCGCATCTCTGTTGAAATGGTGCAGAAGACGGCCATTCTGGGCAGTCCGATCCTGATTGCGATTTCCGCTCCGACGGCGCTTGCGATCCGCACGGCCGACGAGGCCGGCGTGACTCTGGTGGCGCTGGCCCGCGGCGCGGAGTTCGAAATCTTCACCCATTCCGACCGACTTCGCCTGGAGGCGCCGGATGCCGATGTCGCTTGAAAACCCGTCCGCCCATACGACGGAGGAAAAGCTGGTGCGCATGGCCAACCAGATCGCAACCTTCTTCGCCTCGCAGCCGGCGGAGATCCGCGTCGAAGGTGTGGCGACCCATATCAACAAATTCTGGGAGACCCGCATGCGGCGCGCCCTCTTCGCGCTCGCCGCATCAGGGGATGTGGGGCTCGACCCCCTGGTCATGGCCGCCCTGCCGCTGATCCGCCGTCCCGCCACCCAGGTGGACGGACAGGGGCAGACGCCGATCGGCACCGGCACGCGCCCTATCGCCGGCACCACCGGCGGCGAGGGACAGGCGGCCGGCGAATCGCTATCCGAACCGAGCATTCCCGAACAGCACTGAACGTTCGCCAGCCTGCCGGTCAGAGCGGCAGGCGAGGTGGCGCTCTCCTGCGGATCGGAAAGGCCGAGGCGGCGGGCTGCACCGAACGCGAGGCATGGAGGCCAGAAACCGTATGCCTGGGCGCTCACTTCATGCCGTGCGGCGAAAGATCGTCGGGAACCAGTCTTCCCGAAGCCGGTCGCCAGCGGTCATTCCATGGCCCGGGAAGGGCGGCGAAGTCCGCCCGGGGCGCTCCACATAGCGTGCATCATCGCCGACCAGACGCAGCGAGAAGGCGCGGCGGCGGGTTTCGCTGTTGTTCCCCCGTGCGCCATGCAGGGTGTCGTAGTGGAAGGCGACCGCGTCTCCAGGCTCCATCTCCCACTCCCGCACATCCATTCCCTGCGCGTCCGGATCGGGCACGGGTTGATATCTGTCGTCGTCCGCGTAGAAATTTTCCTCCGACAGCCAGCGGATCGGCAGCACCGGCTTGTCCCAGAGATGAGAGCCCGCCACGCAGCGCAGCGTCGCCTCCCGCACGGGATCGAGCGGGGACCAGAAGCTGACGGTCTGCCGCCCTTCGACGAAGTAGTAGGGGCCATCCTGATGCCAGGGCGTCGGCTTCGACGTCCCCGGTTCCTTGACCAGCACATGATCGTGGAACAGCTGGACCGTATCGGACCCCATCAGATCGGCCGCCACCTCGGCCACGGCCGACTGCCGGATTACCGTGTTGAACTCGTCGATGCGCTGCCAGTTGCAGTAATCGTCGAAGAAACGCCCGCCCTCGCCCGCCTTCAGGTTTTCTGCCGCATAGGGCCCAGGCTCGGCCATGTTGACCTCGACGCCGCGACGCAGCCGCTCGACCTCTTCCCGGAACAGGCCTTTGATGAAGACGACGCCGTCACGCTGGAAGGTGTCGATATGATCCTGTGTCAGGAGAGCGTGCATGGGGCGTCCTTTCAAGTGGAGGTCCTTGCAGCATGGCGGGTTCGATTATAAATTTCTAATACGGATTTTCGAAGGGAGTCATAGGCTGATGCTGCATGTGACCTTGCGGCAGCTGGAATATGTCGTGGCTGTCGCCAAGGCAGGCAGTCTCTCGGCGGCGGCGGCGGTGCTGAATGTCTCTCAACCCGCCCTGTCGGTGGCGATCGGCCAAGTGGAAAACCGGGTCGGCGAGGCGCTCTTCCAGCGCCGCAAGGGGATTGCCGTCACCCTGACCCCGTTCGGCCGGCTGTTCCTGCCGGAGGCGGAGACGCTGCTTGCCGATGCTGCCCGTCTGGATGCGCCGGGCATGCTTTCCCGCCGTCCGCAGGGTCATGTGCGGCTCGGCATTCTCGACGAACTCGCACCGAACTGGCTGGCACCGATCCTGCGCCGGCTGCGCCAAGCCTTTCCGCAAACCGAGATCAGCTGCCGCACGGTCTCCTTCGAAGCGCTGGCCGACAAGCTTCTCTCGGGCCAGATCGATCTGGGCCTGACCTATGATCTCGGCCTCGATGCCAGCTTTCGCCGGGAAGCGGTAGCCCGGGCGGCGCCCTACATCTGGGTCCCTCCCGACGATCCTCTGGCGGGCCGGAGCATGGCCATGCTGGCGGAGATTGCCGACCGGCCGTTGATCCTCTCCGACCAGGGCCTGTCGATCCGCCATATGCTGACCCTGTTCGCCGCCATCGGCCGGACACCGCGCATCTGCCACAGGGCAAGCTCGATCGAGCTTCTGCGCAGCCTGGCCGCCAATGGTGAAGGAACGGGGCTCAGCTACACGCGGCCTCTCGGCGGCATCACCAGCGACGGCCTGCCGATCTGCCGCGTGGTCATCGGCGACAGCCACGCGATCGAGCCGATCGTGCTCGCCTCGGCTGAGACCCAACCCGCGCCCTTGCCTGCAATCCGGGCGGAGATCTGCCACCTCGGCGCAGCCCGTGACCTGGCCGAGGTCGCCGGCGCCACGACCGAGACCGGATAGGACAAGGCGCGTGCCGCACCGCATGAGCCTGCGCGCCGGCAATCGCCCTAGCAGCGGATATCCACTAGGCTCCGTCCCTCGCGCCGCAGCGCGTCCAGCGAATCGACTCCGAGCAAGGCGAGGCTGGCAGAAATTTCGGCTGCGAAACCGTCCAGCAGGCGCTCCAGCCCTGCCTCGCCGCCAGCCGCCAATGCATAGGCATAAGCGCGGCCGAGCGCGCAGGCCGTGGCGCCGAGCGCAATCGCCTTGACCACGTCGGTTCCGCGCCGCACGCCCCCGTCGAGGATCAGATCGAAGCCGGCGGGCGGCGTCGGCATGCGCGCCAGCGTCGAGATCGTGGACGGGCAGCCATCGAGCTGCCGGCCGCCATGATTGGACAGAATGACCCCGTCCACGCCGCTCTCGATCGCGCGGCCGAGATCGTCCGCCCGCTGGATGCCCTTCAGGACGAACCAGCCGGGCCAGAGCGCGCGAAGCCGGGAGATCGTTTGCCAGCTCAGCTCCGGATCGATCTGCCGGGCGAGGAAGGCCGCCTGCGACAGGTAGCGCCGACCGGCCTCCGGCCAATCCTCCGCCAGTGCCATGCGCGCGGGATAGGCGCGCGCCATGGTGAGCAGCCAGCCTGGACGAGCGGCAAGGGCAAGACGCTGCGCGGGAGACAGCCGCTTCCGCTGACGCAAGCCGTTCCGGATATCGCGTTCGCGGATGCCGGAAACCGGCACGTCGACCGTCACGACCAGCGTGCTGAACCCGGCCGCGCGCATACGCTCCAGCATGGCGCGGGTTCGCCCGAAGTCTTTCAAGACGTAGAGCTGAAATGCAGCACCTGCCGGCAGTTCGGACGAAAGCCGCTCCGGCGGCGTGATGGTGAAGGACGACAGGCAGGCTTGAAGGCCGCGGCGCTTGGCAACGCGAAAGGCCATGAGCTCGGCTTGGGCGCGAAACATGCCGAGCGAGCCGATCGGACCCAGCATCAGCGGCAGGGAATGCCGCGCGCCGAGAAAATCCGTCTGCAGGGTCGCGGGGCGGGCCGGCTGCAGCACGCTCGGCAGGAACCGGATCTTGTCGAAATCGTCGATATTGTCCGCGGCAGTCCGCTCCGCGCCGGCCGCGCCGTCGAGATAGTCGAAAAACAGCTTCGGCAGCCGACGGCGCGCCGCCTGGCGGAAGTCCTCCGGCGCTGTCCAGCCGGCGATGGTCTTTCGAGACGGCATCGTCCTCTAACCACGCCGAGGCTTCGCGGCCACTGCCACCTGTGCCGCCGCCATCACAGGCCACCGGTCAGGAAGCGGGCCGCCGTGCCGAGAACGGCGGTGGTATCGTCCGGAGACCCGACGGTGATCCGCACGCCCTCCCCGTCAAAGCAGCGCACGGCGATCCGCTCGCGGTCGAGATACTCGGTGAAGGATGAAGCGCGGGCGCCGAGCGGCAGCCAGACGAAATTGGCCTGCGACTCCAGGACCGGAAAACCGAGTGTACGGAGCCCTTTCATCAGACGACCGCGCTCAGAAGCGTTGCGGGCGATGCGCGCCGCCACGACGTCGGGTCGGGCAAGGGCTGCCTTGGCCATGGCCAGAGCCATGCCAGACAGAGGAAACGGTGCCGCGACCGTTCGCAGAGCATCGATGATCGGCGCATTGGCCATGCAATAGCCGACCCGCGCGCCGGCAAGGCCCCAGACCTTCGAAAAGGTTCTGAGGATCGCCAGATTGGGATGGATGCTCAACCGCCGTTTCGGCGAGAACAGCGCCTCGGCCGGCGAACTGGCAAATTCGATATAGGCCTCGTCCAGCACGACCAGGAGGTGGGGCGGGATACGGGCGAGAAGGGCGTCGATCCGTTGCTCGGAAAGCGTCACCCCGGTCGGATTGTTGGGATTGCAAAGAAGAACGACGCGCGTTGACCCGCTGATCGCCTCGATCAGGCCGTCTTCATCCGGCTGGCCATCCGGCCCGAACGGCACCGTGACAAGCCGGACGCCGGAAATGCCGGCAAGGATCGGATAGGCTTCATAGGATCGCCAGAAGGACAGGATCTCGTCATCCGCATCGCAGAAGGCACGGATGAGTTGGTCGAGCAGCACGATCGACCCGGCGCCCACGGCGATATCGGTCTGCGAAAGGCCGAAGCGCAGGGACAGTGCCTCGATCAACGGCTCGCCATGCAGGTCCGGATAGCGGTGGACGGTCTGCGCCGCTTGAGCCGCCGGCCACTGCAGCCCGTCGTCGCAATCCGGCACCTCGTTCGACCCGAGCCGATGGGTCGCAATGGGGCTGACCACGGCCCGCCCGCGGCCGTAGCGAGGCACCGTTGTCAACCGCTCGCTCGGCCGAAGCTTCCCGATCATCACTCGGCTGAACCCCTCTGCCCTCACCTGCCCTTTGTCTAGGCAAAGCGAGCCTTTCCGAAAAGCCGGGGCGAGTCAAGCGGCAGGCAGCCGCCGGGTAGAAAGAATATTCGAACTTTCTTGTGGATTGGTCAAGTCACCGCGTGAGGCTGAGGCGCCCGGCCAGGCTGAAGCGGGATCCCGGGTGGAGAAGATGGGCGCTGGTGGCGACGAGCCCCCGCGACCAGGTGCGCCGGCGCATCATCAGCAGGCAGTCTTCCTCGCGCATGTCGAGGATGTCCCGCACGGCATCGTCCCCTCGCAGCGCCTGGATCACATGCTCGATCTCGTCCAGGGGACCGAGCGACATCAGATGCTGGTACGGCGTGATCGCGGTGAAATCCTGCTCCAGATAGCGCGGCGCGAACCGCGGATTGACGTAGCGGTCTTCGAGCTGCAGCGGCCGCCCGTTCTCCTTGTGCAGCAGCACGGAATGGAAGACGCTGGACCCGGGCTGAACGGCAAGTTCGGTCGCCAAAGCAAGGTCGCAATCGACGCGCTCCAGCGTCAGCACCTCGGTCGCGTGGCTGCCGCCCCGCTCTTCGATCTCATCCTGAATATTGCGTATTTCCATGAAGGTAGACTGTCGCTTACGCGGCGCGACGAAGGTCCCCGCACCGCGCCTGCGGACCAGCTTGCCCTCTGCCGCCAGATCGCGAAGCGCGGTGTGAACGGTCATCCGGGACGCGCCGAACTGCCGCGCCAGCAGCGTCTCTGTCGGTATCTGATCACCATCGGCCCATTCGCCGGTGTTGATCTTGTTCAGCACGAAATTCCGCACATTCTGACCAAGCCCAAAACCATCCACCAGATCCCGGTCTTCGATCTCGATGTCCATTCGGGGCATGTCCGCTCCATGTGTGTGGCCGATATGCGGAGCCGATGACGGCCGCCCTGGTGATCCGCTGGCCGTTCGAAGGCCAGCACATCTCTCGGCAAAGAGGCTCTTGTTATAGACAAACAGGACGAGGCTTCAAGCTAGAGTGCCGCCCGGCCCGTGCGCCGGACAGAAGCGCGTGTGGCGCATCCGGAGAGAATAGAAACTGACCACTGAACGGATCGGAAACTCAGAATTCTCTAATATGATGGCCTGCACCCTATTGACTATACAAAATTAGATAAATAGCGTTTGGCGGCGTCCTGACGTCCTTCATTTTTCGCCGCCGGCCGAGCGAGGTCGCATGCGGACGAACAGCCCGCGTCAGTGCAGAGCCACGCATTTCATCATCATCGTGTCCAGCAAGGAGATCGAAATGAAATCCCTCGCCATTGTTCTCTCGCTGTCGCTCAGCTTCGCCGCAGCTGCTGCGTCGATAGCGCATGCCGACGAATGTTTGGACAGGATCAAGCAGAAGGGCGTGCTTCTGTCCGGCAACGGCCTGATGGGCACCAAGCCTTTCGTCTGGAAGAACGAAGACGGCACCTATGGCGGCTTCGAATGGGATCTGTTCGTCGAGATGGGCAAGCGCATGGGCATCCCGAAGGTCGATTACGAGATCACCGAATGGACGACGCTCATTCCGGGCCTGCAGGCCGACCGCTGGGACGTGATCTTCTCGGCCATGTCCGCCACGCAGGAGCGCGTGCAGAGCGCGGGCATCGAGTTCAGCCACCCCTATTTCATGATGATCGACCTGATCATCGTCAAGAAGGACGGACCGATCAAGACGGTCGCGGACCTGAAGGGCAAGGTGCTCGGATCGACGCTCGGAACGACCGACTCGCTCAATGCCCATCAGCTGGTCGAAAAGGGCGTCGCAGGCAGCGTGCTCGACTTCAACACCTTCGGCGAACCCTTCGTGGCGCTTCGCAACGGCCAGGTGGACGCGGTCATCCTCGACCAGGGCACGCTCGCCGGCGAGCTCGAGACGCTCAAGGACCTGACCACCATCGGCGACCCGATCTACTACCAGGCAAAGCCGGAATGGGCGGAAGCGGAAGCCAAGGCCAGCTACATTCTCGGCGCGAGCGCAGTCGGCGTGAAGCGCGAATGCCCGGACCTTCTCGCAGCCGTCAACAAGGCGCTTGTCTCCATGGATGAGGACGGCACCCGCAAGAAGATTCTCGAAAAATACGGCATGTGGGCGGATTACCAGGTCAAGCTGACCAAGTAGGCCGGTTGGGGAAGAACCGGAATGTCCAACTTTTTTCTCGTGCTCATCCCGAAGCACTTCCCCTATTTGCTCGAAGGCGCCGTCGTCACGCTTCAGCTCTCGATCCTCAGCATGGCGCTCGGCATCGCCCTCGGCCTGGCGGTGGCGCTCGGGCGGCTGTCCGGCCGCTGGTGGCTGGATTGGCCGCTCCGGGCCTTCGTCGAAGTCTGGCGGGACGTGCCGCTGATCGTCCAGCTTCTGGTGATCTACTTCACGCTCCCGCATCTGGGACTGCGCCTGCCCGGCTTCTGGGCAGGCATTCTGGGCCTGAGCGTGAACATGGGCGCCTACCTGTCCGAGGTCTTTCGCGCCGCGATCCTCTCCATCGATGAGGGGCAGCGCGAGGCAGGCATCTCCATCGGCATGTCGAAGCCGATGATCTACAGCCGGGTCATCCTGCCGCAGGCCATGCGCATCGCCATTCCCACGGTCGGCGGCTACTTCATCTCGCTCCTCAAGGATTCCTCCCTCGTCTCCTTCATCGCCGTCAACGAGCTGCTGCGCCACGGCACGATCCTCATCAACAACACCTTCCAGAGCATGGAGATCTACATGATGGTCGCCATCATCTATTTCGCCATGAGCTTCGTCGCAGCGCGTCTCGTTGTGGCCGTTGAGCGGACCCTGACGCCGAAGCACCGGCGCAGCCCTCTCCCGCTCCGGATCTGGCCCAGCATCCGGCCGGGGACCCAGGCATGACGCGCAAGGCGATCATCGAGGTCGAAGGCCTGGCGAAATCCTTCGGGCCGCACCGCGTGCTCACTTCGGTGAACCTGACCGTGCAGCAGGGCGATGTGACATTCCTCATCGGTCCGAGCGGCAACGGCAAGTCCACCCTGCTGCGCTGCCTGAATTTCCTCACCCCGCCCGATGCCGGCCGCATCGTCTTCGATGGCGATACGCTGTGCACCGATGGCGACCACCGCTTCTGGACGGCGCCCGAGCGGGCGCTGCGCCGGGCGCGCAGCGAAATGCCCATGGTGTTCCAGCATTTCAACCTCTTCGCCCACCGCACCGTGCTGCAGAACGTGATCGAGGCGCCGATCCATGTGCAGAAGCGGCCGAAGAAGGAGGCGACCGACCAGGCGCTCGAAACCCTGGCGCAGGTGGGCCTCGCCGACAAGCGCGATCATTATCCCGACCAACTCTCCGGCGGGCAGAAACAGCGGGTGGCGATCGCCCGCGCGCTGGCGATGAACCCTAAGCTGATCCTGTTCGACGAGCCGACCTCGGCGCTCGATCCGGAACTGGTCACCGACGTGCTGGAAACGATCCGCAGCCTGGCCGAGCGCGGCATGACGCTGATCATCGTCAGCCACGAAATGTCCTTCGCGCGGCGGCTGGCAAGCCGCATCCACTTCATCTGCGACGGAACGATCCTTGAGTCCGGCACGCCCGAGCAGATCTTCGAAGCCCCGACCTCCGAGCGCCTCGCAAGCTTTATCCGCTCGATCCGCGCCTGACGGGGCAGACCCCTTTCCCTCGCAGTCCAACCGGCCCATGACGAAAGACGGCGCGACCTTGCGGCGCGCCGTCTTTCGTTTCCCATTTCGCCGCGACGGCCTCAGTTGTAGCCGAGCAGGGCCGGAGCGATGGTGGTGTTGAGGAAGAGCTGCAGGAAATAGAGGATGACCAGGACCACCAGCGGCGACAGGTCCACCCCACCCATATCCGGCAGGATGCGGCGGATCGGGCGGTAGAGCGGCTCGGTCAGCTGGTAGAGCGAGCGGCCGATCATGTTGATCGCCTGATTGTTGGTGTTGATCACGTTGAAGGCATAGAGCCAGGAAAAGATCGCCGAGGCGATGATCAGAAACCACGCAATATTGATGATAAAATTCAGCGTGCCGATTACAGCCAGCATACGGGATCTCCAGTTCGGTGTTGACAGACATGTAGCTATTGGCGACGAAGGCGGCAAGGGCGGCGCACCGCACGGTGCCGCCGGAGGAGACGGGGTGGTTAACCCGTTCATGAACCGCAGTCTTCCCGCCAGCCGAGCCGGCCTGAATCGCCGCGCACGGCTGCTGTCGTGAAGGACCGAAATCAGGGCGCAGCGCAGCCCGGAAAGACCAAGAGACAATGTCCGTCGCATCCTCCGGTGACCGCTTCGCCGCCTTCCGGCATGTGGGTTACCGGCGCTACTTCTTCGCACGCTTCCTGGCCTATTTCGCCATCCAGATCATCAGCGTCGCCGTCGGTTGGCAGATCTATGATCTGACGCGCGATCCGTTCGATCTCGGCCTGATCGGCCTGTTCCAGTTTCTCCCGTCGCTGCTGCTGATCCTCGTCACCGGCTCGGTCGCCGATCGCTACAACAGGCGGATGATCATGGCGGTCTGCATGCTGGTCAGCACGCTTTGTGCTGCAGCCCTCCTCCTGCTCACCCTCACCGGCCAGTTCGCCCTCGTCCCGGTCTATGCGATCCTGGTGGTCTTCGGCATCGAGCGCGCCTTTCTGGCTCCGGCCTCGCAGTCGCTGGCGCCCAATCTCGTGCCGGCGCATGATCTCGCCAATGCGATCGCCTGGAACTCGACCTCCTGGCAGACGGCGATGATCGTCGGCCCGGTCGCGGGCGGGCTCATCTATGCGCTCGGCCCGGCGGTGCCCTATACGGTGGCGCTCCTCTTCTTCTCGGCCAGCGTCCTGATGACCTTTGCCATTCCGAAGCCCGAGCAGAAGACCGCGCACAGCGCCCAGAGCTGGCAGACCATCACCGCCGGCTTCTCCTATATCCGCGCCGAGAAGGTGGTGCTGGGGGCGATCTCGCTCGATCTGTTCGCCGTTCTCCTCGGCGGCGCGGTGGCGCTGATGCCGGTCTTCGCCCGCGATATCCTCGATCTCGGACCCTGGGGTCTTGGCATGCTGCGCGCGGCGCCCGGCATCGGCGCGGTCGCCATGGCGGTCTGGCTTGCTGCCCATCCGATCCGCCACCGGGCCGGCGTGCTGATGTTTATCGGCGTGGCGCTGTTCGGGCTCGGAACGATCATCTTCGGCCTCTCGGCCACGCCCTGGCTCTCCATCGCCGCTCTCATTCTCATGGGCGCGTCGGACATGATCTCCGTCTATGTGCGCGAAACGCTGATCACGCTCTGGACGCCGGATGCGCTGCGTGGCCGGGTCAATGCGGTCAACATGGTGTTCGTGGGTGCGTCGAACGAGCTCGGCGAGTTTCGGGCGGGCATGATGGCATCGGGCCTTGGCGCTGTTCCGGCCGTCGTCATTGGCGGAGTGGGCACGCTGCTCGTCTCGCTCGCTTGGGCAGTCGGCTTCCCGCAGCTGCGCCGGATCGACACGCTGGATGTGCCCGAGGGCAAACACTAAGGGACGGTTTGCCGGCGCAGGCAGTCCAGGCTTCAGCCTTCCGGATGCGGCACCGGGTCGTGGAGATGGGCTTCCACCTCCTGCCGCTTCATGATCCGGTCCCGGCCGGACACGCCCAGGAGATCGGCGATGCGCCAGATCACGTGATCTTCCATCTCGTTGCGCTCGCCGTCGACATAGACGATCTCCCACAGCATGCCGACGAGATCGATCCGCTCGTCCTCCGAGAAGTGGCGCTTGATCTCGTTGGTGAAGCGGAAGAAATCGATCGCCTCGCTTTCCGCCGTCTCGCCCGCGGCGATCAGCGCCTGCAGGGAGGCGTCGTCGAGCCCGTAATGGGCCTTGATCATTGCGCTCGCCTTTGCCTTCTCCGCCGCATCCGCATGGCCGTCCGCCTCCATCACCTGAATGCAGAGCGCCATGATGGCGATGCGCGGATCGCCCTCCGCGATCAAGGGCGGCCGGTCTTCGGTAAGGCTGTCGATGAAGCTGCGGATCCGGTCGAACATGGGGTCCTTCACATGAGGCAAGACAGGCAGGAGAGATGGCAGGAATTGCAGGCGGCCGAAAAGGAAACGGCAGCGCCCTTTTTCAAAAAAGCATCGTCCCGCCGAGAGACAAGGCGGGACGATCGAAGGCTAGAAAAGCCGGAAGGTTGATTTCTGTGACGGCTGGCGGACACCCGGATCATCCGGCGGACGGCCGAAGAAGGGTTCGACCGGCTTTGCCTCCTTGACCGGCTCCACAGAGCTCGGCTGCGGCCTGACAGTGGCGGGCGCCGGCTGAGGGGCAACGCTCTTGGCCGGCATGGGCTCCGGCGCGGCGGGCGCAGGAACGATTACCGTTTCCGGCACGAGGACCGATTCGCTTGGTGCCGGAACCGCGATGGTCGTGGCGACCACCTCGCCCGGCGCAGGCTCGCGCGCGGGCGGCGGCGGATCGAAGGCCGGAGCCCGATCGGCCGCAAGGGGAGCCGGCGGAACAACCGGGCTGGGCGCCACGGGAGCCGAGGCCGGCGGTGCCGCGACAACCGGGCTTGCCGGCGAGACGGGCGGCTGCGGAACGGGCGGCTGCGGTGCGGGCGAACGCTGGGCGGCGGCAACAGGCGGCAGGCTGCGGATTGCCGCCTCGCCCGGGCTCACCCCGCCTTCCTCGATCGGACCGCTCAGCACATGCACCGGCATCTTCCATTCGAAGGCGTCGAGACGACCCGTGGTCGGAGAAACCGGCAGCCATTCCGGCGAGGCCGTGCCGTCGGCAATCCACGCCGGATCGCGCGGGCTCTTCAGGGCCTGGTTCATCCAGTGGCGCACGCGGCCGTCGTCGCCGGTGTCCGCCTCCTCGATATCGGCCAAGAGCAGGAACACGCTCTCTGTCGGCTGGATCCGGGCTGCCGCCTCCGCCTTTTCGCGAGCGAGCGGCAAGTCGCGGGCCTCGAGCGCGCTTTGCGCCACCACCATCAGCGAGACGGCATTGTTGGGCTTCAGCCCTTCCAGGCGTTTGGCGCGCTTCAGCCGGTCGGCGGCGGAATCGCCGCTGCGGGCCCGCACATAGGTTTCGCCGATTTCCGGATGCGGCGTGTCGCGCCAGATCTTTTCGAGCACCGAGGCCGCCTTGCGCAGATTGTCCTCACGGGCGAGCGCCTTGGCAACGATGATGGCCGCAGGAACCAGTGTCGGATCCAGTTTCAGGGCCGCCTGAGCATCCTCGCGCGCCAGATGGAAGTCGCTGTTCAGCCGCTCCTTGGCACGCGCGGTCAAGAGCACGGCCTTCTTGCGGTCGGCCTCCTTGCGCGCAATGACCTGGCTGGCGCGACTCTGGTCGATCAGCTGGATTGCCTCGTCCCAATGCCCGTCACGGCTGCGTTCGTCGAGCGCGGCCAGCGTGGCCCAGGAAAGCTGCGGAGCCTTTTCCGCCGCCTGCTCGGCATAGTGTCGTGCAGCCTCTTCCGCGCCCAGACGCTTGGCTTCGAGGTACAGACCACGCAGGCCGAGAGCACGGGTTTCGGGATCGGCCGACATCTGCTCGAACTTGCGCCGCGCATCGTCATGCTTGCCTTCGATCAGCGCCGTCTGCGCTTCCAGAAGGTGGATCAGGGGCTCCTGGTCGGCGCGCAGCAGGCCGCGTGCCCGCGTCGTCATCTTGCGGGCGAGAGCGGAATCGCCGGCACCGGCGGCAATGAGCCCGGTCGAGAGGGCCTGGTAGCCCCGGTCGCGCTTGCGCACCCGGAAATGCCGCGCGATCGACTGCGGAGAAACCAGGATGAGGCGGATCAGCCAGACGACGAAGAGGATCGCCGCGATCGTCACCACCAGCATCGTCGCGCCAACCATCAGGCTGGTCTCGATGCGCTGGCCCTGCCAGATCAGGCTCAGCTCGCCGGGTCGGTCTGCCAGCCAGGAGAAGCCTGCGCCAAGGGCAAGGACGATCAACGCGAATACGAGAATGCGGATCATATCCTCTCCCTCAACCCTGGTTCGCCGTGGGGCCGGCGGCCACCGCAGCATCGATCAGACCCTCGACGCGGATGCGCTCGTCGAGTTTCGCCTTGAAGTCCTGCCCGGCGTCCTTGGCCACTTGCGGCAGGCCGTCCCATTCCAGGCTGGCGCCCTTCAGGTCGCCATTGGTCAGGCGGTCCTCGATCCGGGCGATGATCGCACCGGCATCATTGCCTTCGACATTGCCGACCGGCCGCACGCGCACCGCGGAGGCCGCGCTGTCATAAAGACGCGCAAAGACGCTCTGGTTCGGGTCCGCGCCGCGCACGGCAACCATCATCTCGTCGGCAAGGGCCGGAAAATCGCGCGTCAGATCGCTGCGCGAAGGAACGCCGCGGCTCGCCGTTTCCGCAAGGCCGGCGACGGCCGGATCTTCCGGCGAGACGCTCTTCAAGGCATCGAGCTCGGCGAGGAACGGTCCGCCCTTGTCGATCGCGGTCTTCAGCGCCGTGACGGCGACCGCGCGGGCAAGCTTCACGTCGTTCGAGGGTTCCTCAAGCTTCTTCTCCGCCTCGCCGAGACGGGTGGACAGCGCGCTGGTGGTTGAGTCCACCTGCTGGCGCTGCTCGGTCAAGCCTGCCTTCAGCTGCTCGACCTCGCTTTTGAGCTGCTCGAGCCCGGCAGCTTCGCCCTGCCCCGTCGTGCCGATCGTCTGTTCCAGGGCGGCGATCCGCTGCTCCAGCGGCGCCGTGTCGGCGGGGGCGGTCGAGCGGGTCTGAAGCTCGGCCTTCAGCGCGTCGATCTCGCCGCCAAAGTCACGGTCGGTTGCGGCGGTGCTCGCCGGGCCGAGGGCGGGCACGACACCGGCATATTGCAGAACACCGGCGCCGACGAGAGCGACGAGACCACCGAGAATGCCGGCTGCCAGGGCGCCGGAGCGCGACGGCGCACGCACGGGCGGTGTGGTTGCGGACGATGAACCAGGGCTGTCCGGTCCGCTGCGGCTTGAAGCGCTGCTCGCGGCGCCGGAGGATGCGCCGCCCACGGTGCCTGTGGCGCCGGGGCGCGCGGAGGTCGCGCTGCTGCCGGCGGGGCGTGCGGTGGAGGAGGATGATTCTTTGGCAGAAGACTTGGCCGCAGCGGTCGCGCGGTCAGCCTCGGAAGAGGCTCCGGTCCCGGTAAAAGACGGCGCGCTTGTGGCCTTTTCCTCCGCGATCCTGTCCTTGGCGCTCTTGTCCTCGGCGGTCTTGCCCAGCGTCGCCTCGGAGGTCGCCGCTCCGGCAGCCGTCTTGGCAGGCGAAGACGGCACGGACGTGCCGGTTGCAGCGGTCGCGCTGTCCTTCTCGTCCAATTCGGCCGGTGCCGACGTGGCGGGACCCGTGCCGAGAGGCTCGGACGCCGGCGGATCCATCGGCGACGAGCCGGTGGTTGGCGTAGCGCCGGAGACCGGCTTGGAGGCAGCGTCGGGCACGACGGGGGCCACAGGATCGCCGTCCGGCCGATTGGCCGTCAGGTCGATGGTCTTCGGCTCGGTTTCGGGCCTTTTGCGGCGCGGCGGGTTTTCCGGATCCATGCAGTCTTCCTGTCTATGAGGTCAACGGAACAAACCTAGTCACCGACACCCCCCAGGGAAAGACCCTCGCCGTCGATTTGACCGTTCACGACGCGGCGTGTGCATCGAGCAGGTCGAGCAGCGCCCCTTCCTCCGGCCGCAGCGCAACATGCAGACGCCCCATCTCTTTCGGCACGGCGGCCGCAATCGCCGGGCTCAAGCAGAAGATGTCGCAAGGGATTGCAGGCGGCACGCTCAGCGCCTCGAAAAACAGCCGGACCGCTTCGCGCGAATAGAAGAGCACCGCCTCCGGCTGGAGAGCCGCCAGCCGGCCGGCGAGATCACTAGGCAGGACAGGCTGCATGCGATAGATTTCGACGACCTCCAGCGGAACGTCGGCCGATTTGAGAATGGTTTCGAGCGTCGGCAGGCGCGGGGTGCCGGCGAGGTAGAGAAGCGGTGCGCCTCCTCCATGTCGGTCCTGCATGATCATCGCCGCCAGGCCCTCGGCATCGCCGGGGCCGATGCGGCAATCCTTGAAGCCGGCATCGGCCGCCGCCGCCGCCGTCGCGCGCCCGACACAATAGACGGGCAGCGACGAGATATCGGCAGCCACAGCGTTCCCGCCGAGCGCCACGAAGGCTTCGGCGCTGGTGGCGATCAGGGCCGCCGGCTGGCTTTCCGGCCAGGACACAGGGAGAGAGTGGGGTTCGGTGAGCGGCAGGAGGATCGGGTCATGGCCGCGCCGGCGGAGCGCCCGGGCCGTCGCCTCCGCCCCGCGCGCCGGACGCGTCACCAGCACGCGCATGGCGTCAGCCCCAGCTGGCGAAGAAATCGGGGCCGGCTTCAGTGCGAATTGCCTCGCCGGCGCCCGTGCCGATCGCCTCGGCCTCGGCAGCCTCGCCCTCGGCCTCGATTGTGTGGTGACGGCGGCCGTCGGGCGTGAGGATCATGCCGGAAAACCGGATCCGGCCCGCCTCGCTCACCGCATGGCCGGCAATCGGCGTGCGGCAGGAGCCGTCGAGCGCTAAGAGGAAGGCCCGCTCGCAGCTCACCGCTTCGAAGGTCGGCGCATGGTTGACGGCGGCGAGCAGCTCGCTCACCCGTCCGTCGCCCATCCGGCTCTCGATACAGATCGCCCCTTGGGCCGGGGCAGGCGGGAATTCGCGGGGATCGAGGATTTCGGTCGCGGCATCGGCAAGGTTGAGCCGCTTGAGCCCGGCCAGCGCCAGCAGCGTGGCGTGGACCTGGCCGTCCTGCAGCTTGCGCAGACGGGTTTCCACCAGGCCGCGATAGGTGATGACCGAGAGATCGGGCCGCAGGCGGCGGATCAGCGCCTGGCGGCGCAGCGAGGACGAGCCGACGACCGCGCCTTCCGGCAGCGCCATCAGGGTTGGCGCGGCACCGCCGATAAAGGCATCGCGCACATCCTCGCGCGGCAGATAGGCGGAGAGGATCAACCCCTCCGACAGGCGGGTCGGCATGTCCTTGGATGAGTGCACGGCGAAATCGAGCCGGCCGTCCAGCAGCTGGTCCTCGATCTCCTGCGTGAAGAGGCCCTTGCCGCCGATCTCGGCCAGCGACCGGTCGGTGATCCGGTCGCCCGCCGTCGAAAGAACGACGATCTCGAACATCTCGGGCGAGAGGCCGAGCGCCGTGACAAGGCGTGCGCGAACCTCGCTCGCCTGCGCCAGCGCGAGCGGACTGCCGCGGGTGCCGATGCGGAAAGGTTTCGTTTGCATCCCATTCGATCCGTTGTTACCGGAAGCCCCGTGTAAAGAGCTTTGAGCATCATCGCAATCATGTCCCGCCCCCTCACCCTTCTCGGCATCGAGACGAGCTGCGACGAGACGGCCGCTTCAGTCGTGCGCCGTCATGCCGACGGCCGCGGCGAGATCATCGGCGATGTCGTGCTGAGCCAGCTGGACGAGCACAGCCATTATGGCGGCGTCGTGCCGGAAATCGCCGCCCGCGCCCATGTGGAAGCGCTCGACAGCCTGATCGCCGAAGCGCTTTCCCGCGCCGAGACGACGCTGGACGAGATCGACGCCGTGGCGGCGACCAGCGGACCGGGGCTGATCGGCGGTTTGATCGTTGGCCTGATGACCGGCAAGGCCATCGCCCGCGCCCGTGGAAAGCCGCTTTTTGCCATCAATCACCTGGAAGGCCATGCGCTGACGGCGCGACTTACCGACCGGATCGCCTTTCCCTACCTGATGCTGCTCGTTTCCGGCGGGCACACGCAGCTGATCCTGGTCCGGGGCGTCGGCGACTATCAGCGCTGGGGCACGACCATCGACGATGCACTGGGCGAGGCCTTCGACAAGACCGCCAAGCTCCTGGGCCTGCCCTATCCGGGCGGCCCGGCCGTGGAGCGCGCGGCGGCCACCGGCAATCCCGACCGCTTCGATTTGCCGCGGCCGCTGGTCGGCGAGGCACGCCTCGATTTTTCCTTTTCCGGCCTCAAGACCGCGGTGCGCCAGGCGGCCCAGTCGATCGCGCCGGTGGCCGAACAGGACATTGCCGACATCTGCGCCTCGTTCCAGAAGGCGATCGCCCGCACGCTGAAGGACCGGATCGGCCGCGGCCTGACGCGCTTCCGCGAGACGATGACCGCGCCCGACGATGGGCCGGCCCTGGTGGTTGCCGGCGGTGTTGCCGCCAATCAGATGCTGCGCGCCACGCTGTCGGAGCTCTGCGCGCGCCACGGCTTCCGCTTCATCGCCCCGCCGCTGTCGCTCTGCACCGACAATGCGGCGATGATCGCCTGGGCCGGGGCCGAGCGCATGGCGGCAGGACTGGCGCCGGATCCGCTCTCCGTATCGCCGCGCGCCCGCTGGCCGCTGGATTCCACCGCGGAAACGCTGATCGGTTTCGGCAAACGCGGAGCCAAGGCATGAACGGCTTCGATGGGCGGATCGTCGTCGTCGGTGCCGGCGCTTTCGGCACGGCGCTCGCCGCCGTCGCAGCCCGCAGCAGCAAGGCCCAGACGCTCCTGCTCGCTCGCCGCGCCGACGTTGTCGCGGAAATCAACGATCAGCGGACGAGCGATGCCGCCTTGCCGGGCATCGCCTTGCCAGACAGCCTGAAGGCCACGCCCGATCCGACGGTTCTCGAGGGCGCGAAGACCATCCTGTTCGCCATGCCCTCGCAGGCACAGCGTGAGGCCGCGCTCGCGCTTTTGCCCTTCATCGACTCCGATGCGGACGTGATCATCTGCGCCAAGGGGCTGGAGCGGGAAACGGGGCGGCTGCTGACCAGCCTCGTTGAGGAGCTCTTGCCTGGCCGCGCCGTCTCCGTGCTCTCCGGGCCCGGCTTTGCTGCCGATATCGCCCGCGGCCTGCCGACGGCCATGGTGTTGGCCTCTGACGGGACGGAGCGCGCTTCAAGGCTCGCTGCCCTCCTCTCCGGCCCGACCTTCCGTCTCTACCCGTCCGACGACCGGACAGGCGTGCAGCTCGGCGGCGCGCTGAAGAATGTTCTGGCCATTGCCTGCGGCATCGTCGAGGGCGCCGGGCTCGGCGACTCGGCCCGCGCCGCGATGATCGCCCGCGGCCTTGCCGAGCTTTCCCGCCTCGTCGAGGCCAGCGGCGGACGGGGCGACACCGTGCGTGGCCTGTCCGGCCTCGGCGATCTCGTTCTGACTGCGACCAGCCATCAGTCGCGCAATCTGCGCTATGGCATCGCCATCGGCCGCAATGGCGGCATGGGCCCTGCCACCGGCGAACTCGTGGAAGGCGCGCTCGCAGCCGCCGTTGCGGCCGCCCAGGCTCGAGAGCTCGGGATCGACATGCCGTTGACGGCCGCCGTGGCGGCCATCATCGAGGGCGAGCTGGATGTGCGCCGCGCGCTGGAACAGCTGATGTCCCGTCCTTTGACCCAGGAATAGACCAGAAGAGGATTTCGCCATGCTCTACGCCGCACTGTGCACCGACAAGCCGAACGCGCTTCAGATCCGCCTCGACACTCGCCCTGCCCATGTTGCGTTTCTGGACGCGCTGAACGCCAGGGGCATGCTGGCGCTCGCCGGCCCGTTCCTCGGCGAAGACGGCAAGCCCACCGGCAGTCTGGTGATCGTCGAGGCCGAGACGCTGGAGGAGGCGCGCGCCATCTTCGCCGAAGACCCCTATGCCAAGGCCGACCTGTTTGCCGCAGTCGAGGTCAAGGCCTGGAACTGGACCTTCAACAAGCCCGACGCCGGCAAGGGAGCCTGAGGGCCATGGCCTACTGGCTCTACAAATCCGAGCCCTTCAAATGGTCCTGGGCCATGCAGAAGGACGCGGGCAAGGCGGGCACGGAGTGGACCGGTGTCCGCAACTATCTGGCGCGCAATAACATGCGCGCCATGACGATCGGCGACCTTGGTTTCTTCTACCACTCCAACGAGGGGCTGGAGATCGTCGGCATCACAGAAGTCTGTGCCCTGAGCCACCCGGACTCCACCGCCGAAGGCGATGCGCGCTGGGACTGTGTCGACATCCGCGCGGTCTGCGACATGCCCGTGCCTGTGACGCTGAAGGCGATCAAGGCCAATCCGGCCCTGAAGGACATGCAGCTCGTCACCTCCATGCGGCTTTCGGTTCAGGCGGTCACGGAGGCGGAATGGCTGGAGATCTGCAGGATGGGTGGGCTCGACATCCCACCCAGCCCCAAAGCCTGACGCCCCCCTTGAAGACCGACCCCGAGCGCTTCATCCTCGAACATACGAGCCCGAGCGCGCCGCCGCATGTCCCGGAAATCCGGCTGCATCTGGCCAGCGAGGCGCATGATCTCTGGCTGAAGACGGAGGAGGAGCTGGAAGCGATCGGCCTTCCGCCGCCGTTCTGGGCTTTCGCCTGGGCCGGTGGCCAGGGCCTTGCCCGCTTCGTTCTGGACCATCCGCAGCATGTGCGGGGAAAGCGCGTGGTCGATTTCGCCTCCGGTTCGGGGCTGGTGGCGATCGCCGCGCTCAAGGCGGGCGCAGCATCGGTCAACGCCGTCGATATCGACCCTTACGCCCATGCCGCGATCGCGCTCAATGCCGATCTCAACGGCGTGACGGTCGAACGCCACAGCGAGGATGTTCTCGGCCTGCCGCTTGCAGCCGACCTGCTGCTCGCCGGCGATGTCTTCTACGACCGCAGCTTCGCCGACCGGCTGATCCCGTGGTTCGAGGCGCTCGTTCGGACGGGCATTCCGGTGCTCGTCGGCGATCCGGGACGCGCCTATTGCCCCCGCCAGCGCATGCAGCCGCTCGCCACCTACGAAGTCGCGGTGACCCGGGCGCTGGAGGACAGCGAGATCAAGCGCACGACGGTCTGGCGCTTCGGTCTACCGGCCGCGGATGACGCAGACACCGGCCTCGAACGAACATGACCGGTTGTCGCGCCGCGCATCGATGATCTGCGCGCCACGCCGCCGGTTGCTGTAGGTGATCGACCCATCCTCGCCGTAGCGCTGGATCGAGAAATAGCTGCCATTGCCGGGCTCCACCCAGGCTCGGACACCACCCGCATAGGCGCCGCGCCCCGGAATGACGCTCGGATAATCGCTGCCATCGCCATACCAGCCCTGGTAGCCGTCATAGATGCCATCATTGCTGAAGCCGTCATAGCCGCCAACGGGCACCCGACGGCGAACGTCCCGGTTCGACCAGCGCCAGCTGCCCTCGCGATATTCCGGCGGCCAGTCCCGGCGGTCGAAGGAGCGTCCATCGTCCCGGCGGTCGGCATAGCGGCCGTAGCGGTCGCGCGAGCGCAGGTCATAGACACCATCCCGGCTCGCGCTCCTCGCCTCGACCCGGCTTCGGTGGAACCGACGGTCCGAGAACCGGAAGCGCTGGTCGCTGCGAAGGCTCGGGCCATGCGAGGTCGCGTGATGCGAACGGCCGATCAGACGCACGCCGTCGAGATCGGACGCGTCCACCGCGCCGCCGCCTCCCAGACACAGAACCAGACTGAGAACCGCGGCTTTGGCCATGGCGACTGTGACAAATTTTCGCATGTCCCGCTCCGTTAAGATCCTAATGATATCTTAACGCGTAATCTGGACCAGCATCGGCGCAAAGTCACGGGCTCAAGGGGTGCTTTCCCGCCGCATGCTTAATGCTCGAAAAGGGTCCAGCAGATGAGATTTTCGTCTAATCGATTAATTTCCTGTCGCAGCGCAAACAGACTTGTGAAGGGTCCCGTCCCTCAGTAAAGCTCCGGGTCAACCACAATGTCGCGCGACGTCCGCGCATGCTGGCGCCTTTCATCATCGTCTTCGAAAGCCGCTGGCCTTTCCGTGAGGTTCCGATGACGAATGTCACCAAAAATCGGCCGCTTTCGCCGCATCTGCAGATCTACAAGCCGATCCCGACCATGGTCATGTCGATTGTGCATCGCATCACCGGCGGCGCGCTCTATTTCGGCACGATACTGGTTGCCTGGTGGCTGATCGCTGCGGCGAGCGGCCCCGCCTATTACGAGTGGGCAAGCTGGTTCTTCGGCTCGATCATCGGCCAGCTGATCCTGTTCGGCTATACCTGGGCGCTGGTGCATCACATGTTCGGTGGCTTGCGCCATTTCATGTGGGACCTCGGTTATGGCTACGAGAAGGAATTCTCGACCAAACTCGCCATTGCCAATGCGGTCGGCTCCATCACCGTGACGATCCTGCTCTGGATCGTCGGCTACATCATCCGCTGAGGAGGCGCGACCCATGGATATGCGTACACCACTCGGCAAGGTCCGCGGCCTCGGCTCCGCCAGGGAAGGCACCGAGCATTTCTGGCGCCAGCGCCTGACGGGCGTCGCCAATGTGCCGCTGATCACCTTCTTCATCCTCTTCCTGCTCACCCATGCCGGCGCGCCCTATCCGGAGCTGATCGCCTCGCTCTCCAACCCCTTCGTGGCGGTGGTCATGGGCCTGGTCGTGCTCTCCGCGCTGATCCATATGCGCATCGGCATGCAGGTCATCATCGAGGACTATGTCCACGCCGAGGGCATCAAGGTCGTCCTCCTCATCCTCAACACATTCTTCCCGATCGTGGTTGGCGGCCTCTGTCTCTTCGCCATCCTCAAGGTCGCCTTTGCAGGATAAACCCATGGCATCGACTTCATCGCCGGCTCTGAACGGCAAGGCCTACACCTATGTCGACCATTCCTATGACGTGATCGTCGTCGGCGCCGGCGGCGCCGGGCTGCGGGCCACGCTCGGCATGGCCGAGCAGGGCTTCAAGACGGCCTGCATCACCAAGGTCTTCCCCACCCGCTCGCATACGGTCGCGGCACAGGGCGGCATCGCCGCCTCGCTGACCAACATGACGCCCGACTGCTGGCAGTGGCACCTCTACGACACCGTCAAGGGCTCCGACTGGCTGGGCGATGTCGACGCCATGCAATATCTCGCCATGGAAGCGCCCAAGGCGGTCTATGAGCTCGAGCATTACGGCGTCCCCTTCTCGCGCAACGAGGAAGGCAAGATCTATCAGCGCCCCTTCGGCGGCCACATGCAGAACTATGGCGAAGGCCCGCCGGTGCAGCGCACCTGCGCCGCCGCCGACCGCACGGGCCACGCGATCCTGCACACGCTCTACGGCCAGTCGCTGCGCAACAATGCCGAGTTCTTCATCGAATACTTCGCGCTCGATCTGATCATGGCGCCGGATGGCCGCTGCACCGGCGTTGTCGCCTGGTGCCTGGATGATGGCTCGATCCACCGCTTCAGCGCCAAGATGGTGGTTCTGGCGACCGGCGGCTATGGCCGCGCCTACTTCTCGGCCACCTCCGCCCATACCTGCACCGGCGATGGCGGCGGCATGATCGCGCGCGCCGGCCTGCCGCTGCAGGACATGGAATTCGTCCAGTTCCACCCGACCGGCATCTATGGCGCCGGCTGCCTGATCACCGAAGGCGCGCGCGGCGAAGGCGGCTATCTCGTCAATTCCGAAGGCGAGCGCTTTATGGAGCGCTACGCGCCCTCCGCGAAGGATCTCGCCTCGCGCGATGTCGTCTCGCGCTGCATGACGATGGAAATCCGCGAAGGCCGCGGCGTCGGCAAGAGCAAGGACCACATCTTCCTGCATCTCGACCATCTCGACCCGGCCGTCCTGCATGAGCGCCTGCCCGGCATTTCCGAAAGCGCTAAGATCTTCGCCGGCGTCGACGTGACGCGCGAGCCGATCCCGGTCCTGCCAACCGTGCATTACAATATGGGCGGCATTCCCACCAATTTCTGGGGCGAGGTGCTGAACGCCGATGGCGCCAATCCGGAACGTATCGCGCCCGGCCTGATGGCGGTCGGCGAAGCCGGCTGCGCCTCGGTGCACGGCGCCAACCGCCTCGGCTCGAACTCGCTGATCGACCTCGTGGTCTTCGGCCGCGCCGCGGCGATCCGTGCCGCGGAGGTGATCGACCGGGCCAGCGCCGTGCCGACGCTTGATACGGCCGCCTGTGACCGGATCATGGCTCGCTTTGACGGTCTGCGCCACTCGAGCGGCAGCACGCCGACGGCGGTGCTGCGCGAAAAGATGCAGCGCACGATGCAGGAAGACGCCGCCGTGTTCCGCACCCAGGAATCGCTCGAAAGCGGCTGCCGCCGCATGGACGCGATCTGGAAGGAAATGCCCGACATCAAGGTCACCGACCGTTCGATGATCTGGAACTCCGACCTTGTGGAAACGCTGGAGCTGCACAATCTGATGGCCAATGCAATCACCACGATCTACGGCGCGGAAGCGCGCAAGGAGAGCCGTGGCTCGCATGCCCGCGAAGACTTCACGACCGGCCCCTTCGCCGGCCGCGACGACGAGAACTGGCGCAAGCACACGCTGTCCTGGGTGGACGACTCGGGCACCGTAAAGCTCGACTATCGCCCGGTGCACACGGAGCTGATCGCCGAGGGCATCGATCCGCAGAAGATCGCGCCGAAGGCTCGGGTTTATTGAACAGGTAGACGGCAAGGACCGATTGATTGAGGACAAGCATCATGGGCGACATGCGCATCACACTTGATGAGGCATTGCTGGTGCTGATTGAGAAGCGGGCGCGTTTGCAGAACCATTCGGTCGAGGATGAGGTTATCGAGCTGCTCAGGAAAGGCGTTGAGAAGCCGCGGGAGGAGACTCTCTACGAAGCTTCAATTCGCATTACGGCGATGACGCCCAGAGACGTTCAGCAGACCGACTCGCTCGAGATGCTGCGCGAAGACCGCGCACGGTGACATTGGCGGATGCCGTTGCCCGCTTTGCAACGGGACAGGGAAAAGAACATGGTTGAATTAGCACTCCCCAAGAATTCCCAGATGACCGAAGGCAAGGTCTGGCCGAAGCCGGCCGGGGCGACGAGGACGCGCGAATTCCGCGTCTATCGCTGGAGCCCGGATGATGGAAAGAACCCGTCGATCGACACCTTCTTCATCGATGTCGATGATTGCGGGCCGATGGTGCTCGACGCGCTGCTCTACATCAAGAACAAGATCGACCCGACGCTGACGCTGCGTCGCTCCTGCCGCGAGGGGATCTGCGGGTCCTGCGCGATGAACATCGACGGCACCAATACGCTCGCCTGTACCAAGGGCATGGACGACGTGAAGGGGGCGGTGAAGGTCTATCCGCTGCCGCACATGCCGGTCGTCAAGGATCTCGTCCCCGACCTCACCAATTTCTACGCCCAGCACCGCTCGATCGAGCCCTGGCTGAAGACGGTATCGCCGACGCCTGCCAAGGAGTGGAAGCAGAGTCATGAAGACCGGCAGAAGCTCGATGGGCTCTACGAGTGCATTCTCTGCGCCTGCTGTTCCACCTCCTGTCCGAGCTACTGGTGGAATGGCGACCGCTATCTCGGCCCCGCGGTTCTGCTGCAGGCCTATCGCTGGCTGATCGACAGCCGCGACGAGGCAAAGGGCGAGCGGCTGGACAATCTCGAAGATCCGTTCCGTCTCTATCGCTGCCACACCATCATGAACTGCGCGCAGACCTGCCCCAAGGGCCTGAACCCGGCCAAGGCGATCGGCGAAATCAAGAAGATGATGGTCGAGCGGCGCGTTTGAGCGGAAAAGGCGCGGGATACGGGCAGAGTCGCAATCCTGCCACAGGAGCGAGCAAAGAGGCTTTTCGAGATTGTTAAAGCTCGATTAACCATATTGGCGGCTATATCTGCTCGCACAGGTACATCAACGCGAGACGACCGGGAGTTTGGCATGCGGGTTTCATATGTTGCAGCTGGTTTGGTGGCGGTTCTTGCCCTTTCCGGATGCCAGCGCACCGCGATGAGCGACTTCAACACCGCGCCTGCCCCGGCCCCGCTTCAGGCGCAGCCGGTTCCCTCGGTGTCCGGCAGCGCCCTGCCGCCGCCGGCTGCCGCCGATGCCTCGCAGTTTCCGGCGGCCCCCGTCAGCCAGCAGGCCTCGCTCGGTCAGCCGGGCGCGCCCGGTGCGGCGGCTGCAGCGCCGCCTGCGGCCTCGCTGGACGTGAAGAAGGAAGCCATGGTCGGCAACTGGCGCGTCGGCAATGCCGGTGCCTCGTGCGACATGTTCCTGACGCTGACCAATCTCGGCTCCGGCTCGCGCGGCGGCACGCGCGGCTGCGCGGGCGAGCTGACGCAGATGGGCTCTTGGGAAGTGGCCGGCAAGCAGGTCGTCCTGAAGGACCGCGACGGCAACGCCATCGCCCGGCTCTACAAGACCGCCGACAACCGCTTCGACGGCTCCACCAATTCCGGCCAGACCGTGAGCCTGAGCCGCTGAGACCGGCGCGGCCGGCCGGATGATCCGGTCGGCATTGATGCCTCCCTGCACGGCGTTCAGCCGGGGAAGGCCAGACGAGGCTGATCCGTGCCCCATCAGGAAGAGAAGATCGCCCGCCGCCTCGAAGCCATGATCGAGGCCGGCACCCTGCAGCGCGACCCTGCCCAGCTGCAGATCGCCGCCCGGCTCGACCGCCTGGCGGTCGCGCTGGCCGGAAACCGTGCGCAGCGCAAGTCCAACGCGCTTGGCTGGCTCTTTGCTTCCAAGCGCGAGCAACAGCCGCCGCTCAAGGGCCTTTACCTGCATGGCGGTGTCGGCCGCGGCAAGACCATGCTGATGGACCTGTTCTTCGAGACGGTGCCCATCGAGCGCAAGCGCCGCGCCCATTTTCACGAATTCATGGCCGATGTGCAGGACCGCATCGCGCACCATCGCCAGAAGCTGAAGGATGGCGAGACAAAGCAGGCCGATCCCATGCCGCCGATCGCGGCAGAGATCTACGGCGAGTCGCGGCTTCTCTGTTTCGACGAGTTCTCGGTGACGGATATCGCGGATGCGATGATCCTTTCGCGTCTCTTCGGCGAACTGTTCCGCAGGGGCTGCGTGCTCGTCGCCACCTCCAATGTCGAGCCCAGCAATCTCTACAAGGACGGGCTGAACCGCGGCCTCTTCCTTCCCTTCATCGATGTGCTGCGCGCCCATACCGATGTCATCTCCCTCGATACGACCACCGACTACCGGCTGCTGAAGACCAGCGGCCTGCCTGTCTGGTCCTCTCCACTGGGGCCGGAGGCGGATCGGGCGATCGAGACCGCGTGGCAGCACGCGACGGCCGGTCGCAGCGCTGCGCCCGCCGAGATTGCCTTTCGCGGTCGCACGATTGCTATACCGATGGCGGCCGGGCCCTGTGCGCGCTTTCAATTTTCCGACCTGTGCGAGCGCCCCCTGGCCGCAGCGGATTATCTCGCCATCCTGGAGCGCTACCGGACGCTGTTCGTTGAGAACATCCCGGTTCTCGATGCGAACCGACGCAACGAGACGAAGCGGTTCATCCTTCTGATCGACACGATCTATGATGCCGGCGCTCGCCTGTTCGCCTCCGCCGCCGCTCGTCCGGAGGCGCTGCTCGCCACCCGCCGCGGCACCGAAGGCTTCGAGTTCGATCGCACCGTTTCGCGCCTGATCGAGATCCAGAGCGAAGACTACGCGCAAGCAACGCGTCCCAAAATGTCTGATTCATGACGCAAAGTCTTACCTTTACGTAAGAATTTTTCGATCTAAACGATTGAAAACATTGGTCGCAAAATCAGTCATTGATATTTTTACTTTTGCCGATTAAGTCCTTCCGCCGTGAGGTTGCGTGGTCGCCCGGTGGGACCGGGAAGCGTCGCGGCGGACCTTGCCAGATTTGATCGCAAAGGAAGCACTTTCATGGCGCGCAACAAGATCGCACTCATCGGGTCCGGGATGATCGGCGGTACGCTGGCTCATCTGGCCGGCCTGAAGGAACTCGGGGACATCGTCCTTTTCGACATCGCCGACGGCATTCCGCAGGGCAAGGGCCTCGACATCGCCCAGTCCTCGCCGGTCGAAGGCTTCAACGCCAACCTGACGGGCGCGAGCGACTACGCCGCCATCGAGGGCGCGGACGTCTGCATCGTCACCGCTGGCGTCGCCCGCAAGCCGGGCATGAGCCGCGACGACCTGCTCGGCATCAACCTCAAGGTCATGGAACAGGTCGGCGCCGGCATCAAGAAATATGCCCCGAACGCCTTCGTGATCTGCATCACCAACCCGCTCGACGCGATGGTCTGGGCGCTGCAGAAGTTCTCCGGCCTGCCGAAGAACATGGTGGTCGGCATGGCCGGCGTGCTGGATTCCGGCCGTTTCCGCCTGTTCCTCAGCCAGGAATTCAACGTTTCCGTCCAGGACGTCACCGCCTTCGTGCTCGGCGGCCATGGCGACACGATGGTGCCGCTGCCGCGTTACTCGACCGTTGGCGGCATTCCGCTGACCGACCTCGTCAAGATGGGCTGGATCACCGAGAAGCGCCTGGAAGAGATCGTCCAGCGCACGCGGGATGGCGGCGCCGAGATCGTCGGCCTGCTCAAGACCGGCTCGGCCTATTATGCGCCGGCCGCCTCCGCCATCGAAATGGCCGAAGCCTTCCTCAAGGACAAGAAGCGCGTCCTCCCCTGCGCGGCCTATCTCTCCGGCCAGTACGGCGTGAAGGACATGTATGTGGGCGTTCCGACCATCATCGGCGCCGGTGGTGTCGAGCGCATCGTCGAGATCGACCTGAACAAGTCGGAAAAGGAAGCCTTCGAGAAGTCCGTCGCCGCCGTGGCCGGCCTTTGCGAAGCCTGCGTCGGCATCGCCCCGGCCCTCAAATAAGCCAGAACAGGACCAGTCTTTCCCATGAACATTCACGAATATCAGGCCAAGGCTCTCCTGAAGGGCTTCGGCGCACCGGTGGCCGAGGGCGTCGCGATCTTTTCGGCCGACGAGGCCGAAGCCGCTGCCAAGTCGCTTCCGGGTCCGCTTTACGTCGTCAAGAGCCAGATCCATGCCGGCGGCCGCGGCAAGGGCAAGTTCAAGGAGCTCGGCCCTGATGCCAAGGGCGGCGTTCGGCTGGCCAAGTCCGTGGAAGAGGCGGTTGCCTTCGCCAAGGAAATGCTCGGCAACACGCTTGTCACCAAGCAGACCGGCGAGGCCGGCAAGCAGGTGAACCGCCTCTACATCGAGGACGGCGCCGACATCGACCGCGAGCTCTACCTCTCGATCCTCGTCGACCGTGCGGTCGGCCAGGTGTCTTTCGTCGTCTCCACCGAGGGCGGCATGGACATCGAGACGGTTGCCCATGACACGCCGGAAAAGATCGTCAACGTGGCGATCGATCCGGAAGCCGGCGTGACCTCCGAGAACCTCGCGGCACTGACGCAGGCCCTGAAGCTCGAGGGCGAAGCCAAGGCGGATGCCGAGGCTCTCTTCCCGATCCTCTACAAGGCCTTCGTCGAGAAGGACATGAGCCTGCTCGAGATCAACCCGCTGATCGTCATGAAGAATGGCCGCGTCCGCGTGCTCGACGCCAAGGTGTCCTTCGACGGCAACGCGCTGTTCCGCCACGAGGACATTGTCGCGCTGCGCGACAAGACCGAGGAGGACGAGAAGGAAATCGAGGCCTCCAAGTACGACCTCGCCTATGTGGCGCTGGACGGCAATATCGGTTGCATGGTCAACGGCGCTGGCCTTGCCATGGCCACCATGGACATCATCAAGCTCTACGGCGCCGAGCCGGCGAACTTCCTCGATGTCGGCGGCGGCGCCTCCAAGGAAAAGGTCACCGCGGCCTTCAAGATCATCACCGCCGATCCGGCCGTGAAGGGCATTCTCGTCAACATCTTCGGCGGCATCATGAAGTGCGATGTCATTGCCGAGGGCGTTCTGGCGGCCGTCAAGGAAGTCGGCCTCGAGGTTCCCCTCGTCGTCCGCCTGGAAGGCACCAATGTCGATCTTGGCAAGAAGATCATCAACGAGAGCGGACTGAACGTGATTTCCGCCGACGACCTGGACGATGCAGCCCAGAAGATCGTCGCTGCAGTGAAGGGTGCCTGATTGCCATGTCTATCCTGATCAACAAAGACACCAAGATCCTCGTCCAGGGTCTGACCGGCAAGACCGGCACCTTCCACACCGAGCAGGCGCTCGCCTATCACGGCACGAAGATGGTCGGCGGCATCAACCCGAAGAAGGGCGGCGAGACCTGGGAAGGCTCCAAGGGTGAAACCCTGCCGATCTTCGCGACCGTTGCCGAAGGCAAGGAACGGACCGGGGCCGATGCCTCGGTCATCTACGTCCCGCCGGCTGGCGCGGCAGCGGCGATCATCGAGGCGATCGAAGCCGAGATCGGCCTGATCGTCTGCATTACCGAAGGCATTCCGGTGGCCGACATGGTCAAGGTCAAGGCGCGGCTGGATGCCTCCAAGTCGCGGCTGATCGGCCCGAACTGCCCGGGCGTTCTCACCCCGAACGAATGCAAGATCGGCATCATGCCGGGCAACATCTTCAAGAAGGGCTCCGTCGGCGTCCTGTCGCGCTCCGGCACACTGACCTATGAGGCGGTCTTCCAGACCTCCAACGAAGGTCTCGGTCAGACGACGGCCGTCGGCATCGGCGGCGACCCGGTCAAGGGCACTGAGTTCATCGACGTGCTCGAGATGTTCCTGGCCGACGACGAGACGCAGTCGATCATCATGATCGGCGAGATCGGCGGCTCGGCGGAAGAAGATGCCGCCCAGTTCCTGAAGGACGAAGCCAAGCGCGGCCGCAAGAAGCCGATGGTCGGTTTCATCGCCGGCCGCACGGCTCCTCCCGGCCGCACCATGGGCCATGCCGGCGCCGTGATTTCCGGCGGCAAGGGTGGCGCGGAAGACAAGATCGCCGCCATGGAATCAGCCGGCATCCGCGTCTCCCCTTCCCCGGCGCGCCTCGGCAAGACGCTGGTCGAGGTCCTCAAGGGCTGACGAACACGAAAGGCTGAACGGCCGGTGCTTGGCACCGGCCGTTTCCGCCCCATTTTGGAGCAGGGGCGAACGGGCCGATGGCCCGCGCGAGCGGCTCCGCCAAGTATGCAAGGCGTCGCGCAGGGAAAGGATGGCCCCTGCTGACAATGACACGAGGCCAGCTCCGGACGACGAACGTCGGGGCGCATCCGACAAGTCAGGAGGCGGACGGCGAGGTCCGCGAGGAAACATGGCAAGGCAAGAGGCCAACGAGCAATTCCAGCTGACGTCGTTTCTGGACGGCGCCAATGCGAGCTATATCGAGCAGCTCTATGCGCGCTACGAAACCGACCCCTCGTCGGTTTCCGGCGAGTGGCAGTCCTTCTTCAAGGCACTGGCTGACAATCCCGAGGACGTGGTGAAGGCTGCCAAGGGCGCCTCCTGGAAGAAGGCCCACTGGCCCGCCACGCCGCGCGACGAGCTGACCTCGGCGCTGGATGGCGATTGGGGCACGGTCGAGAAGGTCGTCGAGAAGAAGGTCAAGGCGAAGGCCGAGGAAAAGGCAGCCGCCACCGGCGTTGCCGCCTCTCCAGAAGACGTCCACCAGGCAACGCGCGATTCGATCCGCGCCCTCATGCTGATCCGCGCCTACCGCATGCGCGGCCATCTTCATGCCAAGCTCGACCCGCTCGGCATCGCCGCGCCGGTGGACGACTATCACGAGCTGTCCCCCTCCAATTATGGCTTCGGCCCGGAGGACATGGACCGCAAGATCTTCCTCGATAACGTGCTCGGCATGGATTACGCCACGATGCGCGAGATCATCGAGATTCTCGAGCGGACCTATTGCTCGACGCTCGGCGTCGAGTTCATGCATATTTCCGATCCGGAGATCAAAGGCTGGATCCAGGCGCGCATCGAAGGGCCGGGCAAGGCCGTCGACTTCACGCCCGAGGGCAAGAAGGCGATCCTGCAGAAGCTGATCGAGGCCGAAGGGTTCGAGCAGTTCATCGACGTCAAGTACAAGGGCACCAAGCGCTTCGGTCTCGACGGCGGCGAAGCGCTGATCCCGGCGCTCGAGCAGATCATCAAGCGCGGCGGCCAGGAAGGGCTCGAACAGATCGTTCTTGGCATGGCCCACCGCGGCCGCCTGAACGTGCTGACCAACGTCATGGGCAAGCCGCACCGCGCCGTGTTCCACGAGTTCAAGGGCGGTTCCTATGCGCCGGACGACGTGGAAGGTTCGGGCGACGTGAAGTATCACCTCGGCGCCTCGTCCGACCGCGAGTTCGACGGCAACAAGGTGCATCTGTCGCTGACGGCCAACCCCTCGCATCTCGAAATCGTCAACCCGGTCGTCATGGGCAAGGCGCGCGCCAAGCAGGACCAGCTGGCCAAGGTCTGGGAAGGCGATATCATTCCGCTCAAGGAGCGCTCCAAGGTTCTGCCGCTGCTGCTGCACGGCGATGCGGCCTTTGCGGGCCAGGGCGTCACGGCCGAAATCCTTGGCCTCTCCGGCCTGCGCGGCCACCGCGTCGGCGGCACCGTGCATTTCATCATCAACAACCAGATCGGCTTCACCACCAATCCGGCCTTCTCGCGCTCCTCGCCCTATCCGTCCGACATGGCGAAGATGATCGAGGCGCCGATCTTCCATGTGAACGGCGACGATCCGCAAGCGGTGACCTATGCCGCCAAGATCGCCATCGAATTCCGCATGAAGTTCCACAAGCCGGTGGTCGTGGACATGTTCTGCTACCGCCGCTTCGGCCACAATGAAGGCGACGAGCCCGCCTTCACCCAGCCGAAGATGTACAAGGTGATTCGCAGCCACAAGACCGTCGTCAGCCTCTATGCCGCCCGGCTGATCGAGGAAGGCCTCCTCACCGAAGGCGAAGTCGAGAAGATGAAGGCCGATTGGCGGGCCCGCCTCGAACAGGAGTTCGAGGCGGGCCAGTCCTACAAGCCGAACAAGGCCGACTGGCTGGACGGCGCCTGGTCCGGCCTGCGCGCCGCCGACAATCAGGACGAACAGCGCCGCGGCAAGACCTCGGTGCCGATGAAGAGCCTGAAGGAAATCGGCCGCAAGCTCGCGACCGTGCCGGAGGGCTTCAATGTCCACCGCACGATCCAGCGCTTCATGGACAACCGCGCCCAGATGGTGGAAACCGGCGAAGGGATCGACTGGGCGATGGCCGAGGCGCTGGCTTTCGGCTCGCTCGCGGTCGAAGGCACCAAGATCCGCCTGTCCGGCCAGGATTGCGAACGCGGCACCTTCTCGCAGCGCCACTCGGTTCTCTACGATCAGGAAACCGAGGAGCGCTATATCCCGCTCGCCAATCTTTCGCCGAGCCAGGCGCGCTACGAGGTCATCAATTCGATGCTCTCGGAAGAAGCGGTGCTCGGCTTCGAATATGGCTATTCGCTTGCCCGCCCGAATGCGCTGACGCTGTGGGAAGCCCAGTTCGGCGACTTCGCCAACGGCGCCCAGGTGGTGTTCGATCAGTTCATCTCGTCGGGCGAACGCAAGTGGCTGCGCATGTCCGGTCTCGTCTGCCTCCTGCCGCATGGCTATGAGGGTCAGGGTCCGGAACATTCCTCCGCCCGTCTGGAGCGCTGGCTGCAGATGTGCGCCGAGGACAATATGCAGGTCGCCAATGTCACTACGCCGGCGAACTATTTCCACATCCTGCGCCGCCAGGTGAAGCGCGACTTCCGCAAGCCGCTGATCATGATGACGCCCAAGTCCCTGCTGCGCCACAAGCGGGCTGTCTCCAGCCTGTCGGAAATGGCCGGCGAGACCTCGTTCCACCGCCTGCTGTGGGACGATGCCGAGGTGATCAAGGACGGTCCGATCAAGCTGCAGAAGGACGCCAAGATCCGCCGCGTCGTGCTGTGCACCGGCAAGGTCTATTACGACCTTCTGGAAGAGCGCGAAAAGCGGGGCATCGACGACATCTACCTGCTGCGCATCGAGCAGCTCTATCCCTTCCCGGCCAAGGCGCTCATCAACGAGCTCTCGCGCTTCCGCCATGCGGAAATGGTCTGGTGCCAGGAAGAGCCGAAGAACATGGGCGCCTGGTCCTTCATCGACCCCTATCTGGAGTGGGTGCTGGCCCATATCGACGCCAAGTATCAGCGCGTGCGCTATACCGGCCGTCCCGCAGCCGCTTCGCCGGCCACGGGCCTGATGTCGAAGCACCTCGCCCAGCTCGCCGCCTTCCTGGAAGATGCGCTCGGGGGCTGATGAAGCCCCTCTGCCTGCCCCCGAACGATTGATAACGGACGAACATCATGGCCACCGAAATCCGCGTACCCACCCTCGGCGAATCCGTCAGCGAAGCCACTGTCGGCACCTGGTTCAAGAAGGTCGGCGAGACCGTCAATGCCGATGAACCGCTGCTCGAGCTCGAAACCGACAAGGTGACGATCGAAGTTCCGGCGCCGGCCGCCGGCACCCTGACCGAGATCGTCGCCAATGCCGGCGAAACCGTCGGCCTCGGCGCCCTCCTGGGCCAGATCGCCGAAGGTGCCGGCGCTGCGTCTGCCGCGCCTGCCGCAAAGCCGGCCGAGAGCGCTGCACCGGCCCCGGCCGCTCCTGCCGCTTCGGCACCCGCTGCCCCGGCACCGGCCGCCATACCGGCCAGCACCATGCCGCCGGCTCCGGCTGCCGCCAAGCTGATGACCGAGAACAACATGCAGGCCGGCGATGTCGAAGGCTCCGGCAAGCGCGGACAGGTGCTGAAGGGTGATGTGATCGCCGCCGTCAGCCGCGGTTTCACGACCGCACCGGCTCCGGCCGCCGACGCTGCCAAGGCCCCGTCGCGCGGGCCGTCCAACGCCGAGGATGCGCCACGCGAAGAGCGGGTGAAGATGACGCGCCTGCGCCAGACCATCGCCCGCCGCCTCAAGGACGCGCAGAACACGGCCGCCATGCTGACCACCTATAACGAGGTGGACATGAAGGCGGTCATGGACCTGCGCACCAAGTACAAGGACGTCTTCGAGAAGAAGCATGGCGTGAAGCTCGGCTTCATGGGCTTCTTCACCAAGGCGGTCACGCATGCGCTGAAGGAACTGCCGGCCGTCAACGCCGAGATCGACGGCACCGACATCATCTACAAGAACTTCTGCCATGTCGGCATGGCCGTCGGCACCGACAAGGGTCTGGTCGTTCCGGTCATCCGCGATGCCGATCAGCTCTCGATCGCCGGCATCGAGAAGGAGCTGGGCCGCCTCGCCAAGGCCGCGCGCGACGGCTCGCTCTCCATGGCCGACATGCAGGGCGGCACCTTCACCATCACCAATGGCGGCGTCTACGGCTCGCTGATGTCCTCGCCGATCCTGAACGCCCCGCAGTCGGGCATTCTCGGCATGCACAAGATCCAGGAGCGCCCGGTCGTCGTCGGCGGCCAGATCGTCATCCGCCCGATGATGTATCTGGCGCTCTCCTACGACCACCGGATCGTCGACGGCAAGGAAGCCGTGACCTTCCTGGTGCGCGTCAAGGAAAGCCTCGAGGATCCGGAACGCCTGGTTCTCGATCTCTGATCCTGTCAGAACCGGGGTCCGCCGATCAGCGGCGGGCCCTGGGCCATTCTCTCTGCCTTTCGGATGCCCCGCATGGATATCGCCTCGCTCGCCGCCTCCCCGCTTCTCACCGTTCTCGCCTGGAGTGTCGTGCTTCTCGTGGTGCAGATCGGCCTGCAGGGGCAACTGGCCACCGCGGAAATGGGGCTCGGCTGGAATGCCGGTCCGCGCGACGAAGAGCGCGCGCCGAAGGGCAAGCTGGCCGGCCGCGCCGCGCGCGCCTCGAAGAACCTGCAGGAAACCTATCCGGCCTTTGTGGGCCTCGTCCTTGCGGTCGCGATGACCGGCGATCCGAGCGGCTGGGGACTGACGGCTGCCTGGGCCTGGCTCGCCTGCCGCATTCTCTACGTGCCGCTCTACCTTGCCGGCGTGCCCTATATCCGCTCGCTCGTCTGGCTGGGCTCGCTGGCTGCGTTGCTCGTCATGGCGGCGCTGCTGATCGTCTGACCCTTCTTCCGGATCTTGAGCATGACACCCGCGCTGCACCCCTATCTCGTCGAACTCGCCTCCCTGATGGCGATCTTCGGCTTTGCCATCGTTTCGCCCGGCGCGGACCTGGCCATGGTCATGCGCCAGTCGATCCTGAAGGGCCGGCGCGCCGCCATTCTCACCTCCTTCGGCATCGGCACCTCGCTGATGGTGCATGTCACCTACACGATCCTTGGCCTCGGCCTTTTGATCTCGCAATCGATCGCGCTGTTCAACCTCGTCAAATGGTGTGGCGTCGCCTACCTGGTCTATATCGGCGTGAAAGCGCTGCGGGCGCAGAAGGCGGATCTGTCCGTGGCGTCCGAGCCTGCTGTCGATGTCCGCAGCCAATCGGCGCTCAAAGCCTTCGGGCTCGGCTTCATGGCCAATGCGCTCAATCCGAAGCCGGTGTTCTTCTTCCTGTCGATCTTCTCCACCGTGGTCAGCGCGGCCACCCCGATCCCGGTCAAGTTCGGCTATGGCCTCGTCATGGCCACCTGCCTGATCCTCTGGTTCGTCGGCGTCAGCCTGTTCATGACCACGCCGGCCATGCGCGCCCGCTTCACCCGCATCAGCCACTGGATCGACCGCGCCAGCGGCCTGGTCTTCATCGCACTCGGCCTGAAGCTCGCTACCGAAAAGGCGGGCTGAGCCATGCGGCGGATGTTGGGCTGTGGTCTGGCTTTCAGCCTTGCTGCCGTCTCCGTGGCGGCGGCCTCCTGCCCGCAGGATCGCGCGCTCTACCGTGATCGCGACAACGCCTACGAGCTTGCCTTCCTGCCCGACGCCTCCGAGGCGCAGGCGGCCGAACACCGCTTCACCCTGCGCGTGCTCAACACCGATCTGCAGCTGGACGGCTATGAAATGGCTGCGGCAGAGGGCGACCGGCCGGCCGGCATGCTCTTCTTCAACTGCCCCGAAGGCGATGTGACCGGCGCCGATCTTGAGGCCTGCACCGTCTGGCAAGGGGTGATCTACGGCACGAGCGGCGGCACGCTGGCCCTGCTTCCCCCGGCCGGCCAGCCTGCGGCGGAAAGCCTGCTTCTGCCTGCGCTGGGGCCCGCCATCCGCCAGTCCGCGCTGTGGGGCGCAGGCAAGGCGCAGGTGGCGCCCTGGGATGTCCTGACCTTCAAAGGGTGCGCCTCATGACCGACCGCAAGGTTCTGCTCGTGACCGGCGGAAGCCGCGGAATCGGCGCCAGCGTGGCGCTGAAGGCCGCGGCGCGCGACTGGGCTGTCGTCATCAATTATGCGCGCGACCGCGAAGCGGCCGAGACGGTGGCGGCGGCGATCAACGAGGCCGGCGGCTCGGCGCTGACCGTTCCCGGAGACATTTCGCGCGAGGAGGATCTCGCGGCGATCTTCTCCCTGGTCGACCACGCCTTCGGTCGGCTGGATGGGCTGGTGAACAATGCCGGCGTGGTCGACAAGCCGGCGCGGATCGACGAGATGAGCCGCGCCCGCCTTGAGCGCATGTTCGCGATCAACACGATCGGCGCCATCCGCGTCGCGGCGGAATCGGTGCGGCGCATGTCCACCCGAAACAGCGGGCGCGGCGGTGCGATCGTCAACATTTCGTCCATGGCAGCCGTGCTCGGATCGGCGAACCAGTATGTCGATTACGCCGCCGCCAAGGGCGCCATCGACACGCTGACCATCGGCCTTGCGCGCGAAGTGGCTGATGAGGGCATCCGCGTCAATGCCGTGCGCCCCGGCATCATCGACACCGAGATCCATGCCTCCGGCGGGCTGCCGGATCGCGTGCGCGATTTGGCGGCAAGCATTCCGATGAAGCGAGCGGGCGGGCCGGATGAGGTCGCCGATGCCGTTCTCTATCTCCTGTCTCCCGAAGCGTCCTACGTGACGGGGGCCATTCTCAATGTTTCCGGCGGCAGGTAGACCCGCGGGACCGAAGGAAGGAAAACGAAATGTCCTATGATGTCATCGTGATCGGCACCGGCCCGGGGGGCTATGTCTGTGCGGTCAAGGCGGCCCAGCTGGGCTTGAAGGTGGCCGTGGTGGAAAAGCGCGCCACCTTCGGCGGCACCTGCCTCAACATCGGCTGCATCCCCTCCAAGGCTCTGCTGCACGCTTCCGAAATGTTCCATGCCGCCGGCCATATGGACAGTCTCGGCATCGAGGTCGAGGCGCCGCGGCTGAACCTGCCGAAGATGATGGACCACAAGGATGCCACGGTGAAGTCGAATGTCGACGGCGTCGCCTTCCTCTTCAAGAAGAACAAGATCGACACCTTCCAGGGCACCGGCAAGGTGGCCGGCACCGGCCGCGTCGTCGTGACTGCCGAGGGCGGCGAAAGCCAGACGCTGGAGACCAAGGCCATCGTGATCGCCACCGGATCGGACGTCGCCGGCATTCCGGGCGTCCCGGTCGAGATCGACGAAACGGTCATCGTCTCCTCCACCGGCGGCATCGCGCTCAGCCAGGTGCCGGGCCATATGGTCGTGGTCGGCGGTGGCGTCATCGGGCTGGAGCTCGGCTCCGTCTGGTCGCGCCTCGGCGCCAAGGTCACCGTCGTCGAATATCTCGACACCATTCTCGGCGGCATGGACGGCGAGGTCTCCAAGCAGTTCCAGCGCATTCTCGCCAAGCAGGGCGTCGAGTTCCATCTGGGCGCCAAGGTCACCGGCGTAACCCGCGCCGGAGACGGCGCCAGCGTCACCTTCGAGCCGGTCAAGGGTGGCGAGGCGCAGACGCTGGCCGCCGACGTCGTGCTGGTTGCGACCGGCCGCAAGCCGTTCACCGCGGGGCTCGGTCTCGAGGAAGCGGGCGTCGCGCTCGACAATCGCGGCCGGATCGAGATCGACGGCCACTTCCGCACCAATGTCGAAGGGGTCTATGCGATCGGCGACGTGGTGAAGGGCCCGATGCTCGCCCACAAGGCCGAAGACGAGGGCGTGGCACTGGCCGAAATCCTCGCCGGACAGGCCGGCCATGTGAACTACGACGTCATCCCGGGCGTGGTCTATACCCAGCCGGAGGTCGCCTCCGTCGGCAAGACCGAAGAGGAGCTGAAGGCGGCAGGCATCGCCTACAAGGTCGGCAAGTTCCCCTTCTCCGCCAATGGCCGCGCCCGCGCCATGCAGGCGACCGATGGTTTCGTCAAGATCCTTGCCGACAAGGAGACCGACCGCGTGCTCGGCGGCCACATCATCGGCTTCGGCGCCGGCGAGATGATCCACGAGATCACCGTGCTCATGGAGTTCGGCGGCTCGTCCGAAGATCTCGGCCGCACCTGCCACGCGCACCCGACCATGTCGGAAGCCGTGAAGGAGGCAGCCCTCGCCACCTTCTTCAAGCCGATCCATATGTAAGCGCAGCCGGCTTCCTTAAACTTTGGACAGGTTCTGAAATCGTGCTTGCCGGCCTCCGGCAGGCACGGCAAGCTTGATCTTCTTCCCCGCAAGGAGGCCGAGCCCGATGACCCCACAATCCTTCAGCCTGTCGCAGCGTGTCCTCCACTGGACGACCGTGCTGCTTGTCCTCTTCAATCTGCTGGCATCAGAGGACATGGAGCACTGGTGGCGGGCTGTTCGTCGTGGGACGGAGCCGGCGCCCGATCTGCTGACCGGCGCCAATCTTCATGCCTATGTGGGGATCGCGCTTCTGGCGTTGACGCTTCTTCGCCTGGTGCTGCGCGTCCTTCGCGGCGTTCCCGCTGATCCCGCCGTCGAGCCCGCCCCGTTCCGCCTGCTTGCCCGCCTCACCCATGCCGGGCTCTATATCCTTCTGATCGCCATGCCTCTCGCCGGCATGGCCGCCTATTACGGCGGCGTTGCGCAGGCAGGCGAACTGCATGGCGAGCTGATGAAGACGGCCCTCTGGATCCTGATCGGCCTCCACGTCGCCGGCGCGCTGGCCCATCAGTTCTATTGGAAAACCGATGTGCTACGGCGGATGACGGTGGGCGGCTGATAGGCTCTACCCCACCACCTGCACCACCGTCCCGCGCCGCGCCACCTTCAGGATGCGGCGCATCGTGGGGAGGGAGACGGCGATGCAGCCTTCCGTCGGCTGGTAGCCGGGACGGATGAGGTGGAAAAAAATGGCCGAGCCGGCATTGCGGCGGCGCTGCCGGATGTTCCAGTCCATGACCAGGCAGACATCATAGAGCCCGTCCGCCCGTGCCATGCGTTCATGGCTGGCGGAAAGCGGGCGGCGGGTCGGCCGGTTGTAGATGGGATGGCCGGGCGCGTCGCACCAAAGGAGTTGCGGGTCGATCGGCGTCAGCGGCAAGCGAGAGGTGACCGTTCGAAGACGATCGCGCCGCACATAGCCATCCAGGAGCGCCATGGCGGCAATCGGCGTTGCGCCGTCGCCCTCGCGCTTGCGCGCCGTCCGGCCGCTGCGCCCGATGGCTGCCTGCTCCACCCGGCCGGCAACGGTGACCAGCGCATGCGTCGGCCGGCCGGGGGCGGGGCGGACGATGATCGGCGGCGGGCTCTTGGCAGGCTGTGAACGGCGCTTGCGCAGCATGGCAGGACTCACGGCAAAGTCAGTTGTTCGTGATGGTGCATTGGTCCTAGAGCAGTTCGTGGGACAATGCGACGCTGTTTTCACCCGATCCTGGCCAGAACCGGCCACGCAGCCTGCTTCGGCAGGCGGGGCACGGCGCTCCTCAATGGAGCCCGAAGGCGCAAGGCCGCGGCGCCGTCCCGGGCCCTGCCGGTTCCGGCATCCCTGTCACCCTTTCGTTCGTGCTTGCTGTCCTTGCTTGTCAAAGTTTGCGGCTGAGCTAATTTGTCCTCTCAAGGAGAAATGCCCATGTCATCCCGCACCATTCTCATCGTCGACGACGACGAAGACCTGCGCCGCACGCTGGTGGAGCAGCTGTCCATGTATGAGGAGTTCACCATCCTCGAAGAGGCGACGGCGAGCCGCGGCGTGCAGGCCGCACGCACCCAGCTGATCTCGCTCCTCATCATGGATGTCGGCCTGCCCGATATGGATGGGCGCGAGGCCGTGAAGCTTCTGCGCAAGGGCGGCTTCAAGCCGCCGATCATCATGCTGACCGGGCACGACACGGATTCCGACACGATTCTCGGCCTTGAAGCCGGCGCGAATGACTATGTCACCAAGCCTTTCCGCTTCGCCGTCCTGCTTGCCCGCATCCGCGCGCAACTGCGCCAGCACGAGCAGAGCGAAGACGCCACCTTCACCGTCGGTCCCTATATGTTCAAGCCGGGGCAGAAGCTGCTGACGCTCGAGAACGGCCAGAAAATCCGCCTTACGGAAAAGGAAGCGGCGATCATCCGTTATCTCTACCGCGCCGACCAGAAGGTGGTGACGCGTGACGTCCTGCTGGAGGAGGTCTGGGGCTATAATTCCGGCGTGACGACCCACACGCTCGAAACCCATGTCTACCGGCTGCGCCAGAAAATCGAACGCGACCCTTCCAATGCCGAGATTTTGGTGACAGAAAACGGGGGTTACAAGATCGTTCCCTAAAGCGGCACGGGCAGCGCCTCCTGCTCCCGCTGGCGGGGGAAGCAGGACCGCCCGCTTGGCGCTGAACGACGACATCGCCCTTCTCTCCGCCGTGCCGCTCTTCGCGGATCTCGACGCGGACAAGCTGCGCCTGATCGCCTTCGGCGCGGAGCACAAGCGGCTGGCGCGCGGCCAGCAGCTGTTTCGCGAGGGTGCACCGGCCGATTGCGCCTATGTGGTGGCCTCGGGCCAGGTCTCTTTGAGCCGTATCGCCAGCAACGGCGCCACCGAGCGGGTGGCTACGGCCAGCCCGGGTGTTCTGCTGTCTGAACTGGCGATGATCTCCTTCGTCGAGCGCAAGTTCACCGCAATCGCGGACGAAGACTGCGATGTGCTGCGCATTCCCCGCAGCCTGTTTCACCGCATGCTGGAGGAATATCCCGATGTCGCGCGCCTGGTGGAATCCCGCATTCGCGAGAACCTGCAGGCGATGATCCGCGACATCCAGCGCATGGCGCCGCGCTTTTCCGATTGAGCGTCGTTTACAGGTCGAAATGCGCGATGACCGGAACATGGTCGGACGGCCGTTCCCAGCCGCGCGCCTCCTTGAGAATATCGACGCGCTTAAGATGCGGCGCGAGATCGGCGGACGACCAGATATGGTCGAGCCGGCGGCCGCGATCGGCGGCCTGCCAGTCGCGCGCGCGGTAGCTCCACCAGGTATAGAGCTTCTCCGGCGGCGGCGCGTGCTGTCGCATGAGATCCACCCAGGCGCCACCGGTCATGACGGCTGTCAGCCCTTCTGTTTCCACCGGTGTGTGGCTGACGATCTTCAGAAGCTGCTTGTGCGACCAGACATCGTCTTCCAGCGGCGCGATGTTGAGATCGCCGACGAGGATGGAGGAGATGCCGGCCTCGCTTTCGGCATGCAGCAGCTTCATCTCCTCGATGAAATCGAGCTTGTGGCCGAATTTCCTGTTGATCGTCCGATCCGGCTCGTCACCGCCGGCCGGCACATAGAAATTATGAAGCCGGATTCGTTTTGCACCATGGTCGAAGACGACCGAGAGATGACGGGCGTCGCCGACCCCGCAATAGTCGCGCCGGTCGACGAGCTCGCTCAAGGGCAGGCGCGAGAGCGTGGCGACCCCGTGATAACCCTTCTGGCCATGGAAGGCCATGTGCGGATAGCCCATGGCCTCGAAGGCGGCGCTGGGGAACAGCTCGTTCGGGCACTTGGTTTCCTGCAGGCAAAGAAGATCCGGCTGGAAGCGCGCGAGGAAGCTTTCGACCAGCGGCAGGCGCAGCCGGACGGAATTGATGTTCCAGGTCGCAATCGACAATGCCATTCCACACCCTCACGCAAAAGCCCGCCGCTTCGACGCAGGAAGCGGACGGGCTCTTTAACCGCATGGCGGGCCGAGGAACAAGAGAAGCCGGCAGGACGCCGCTTACTTGCGCACCTCGTCATAGGGAATCTGGAAGACGCGGTCGTCCATGGGAATGCCGGTGCGGACATTGAAGATCATCACCGACGTATCCTTCTTCTGGGCATCGGTGATCGTCCACTGGCGCAGGTCATAGGTCTTCGGATCGAACATCATGGTGATGGTCGAATCGCCGAAGATCGAGCGGTCGCCGAGCACGATGGTGATCAGGTCCGCCTCCTCCTTCACGTCGCGCACCTGCTTGCCCGAGAGATCGATCGTATCGGACAGAAGCAGGTTGAGCGGCGTCTTGGAGAGCGGATAAAGATCCCAGGTCTTGAGCTTCTGATTGCCGATCACCACGGCCTTGCCATCGGCGATCACCCGCATCGGCGATGGGGCCTCGTAGTTGAAGCGGATCTTGCCCGGACGGCTGATATAGAACTTGCCGCCGGTCTGCTCGCCGCGCGGGCCGAACTGAACGAACTCGCCGCTCATGGTCTTCACAGAGGCGAAATGATCGGCGATCTTCTGGGCAACGGCGGTCTGCGCGCGTGCTTCCGGGATCGGAAGGCCCAGCGCCGCGACCGTACCCAGCACCGCAAGACCCGCGAGCAGGCTCCGGCGCGTCAGGCGAGCGGGCCGGGCATGGGTCTGCGCGGGGTCCGGCTGCAGGCGCGTCGGCAAAAGGCTCATGGGGGTCTCCTTAGGGTCTGATGCGAGGGATGTGGCGCGCAACTGCGGCACCTTCAAGGCCCATGGCCGCGGAAGGCGGTCAGCGTCGCGCCCGCCAGCATGGCGAAGGCCCTACTCTTCGGTCGGCACCAGGATCTCGCGCTTGCCGGCATGGTTGGCGGCACCGATGATGCCTTCCTTTTCCATGCGCTCGATCAGCGAGGCGGCGCGGTTGTAGCCGATCCCCAGGCGACGCTGGACATAGGAGGTGGATGCCTTGCCGTCACGCAGCACGATCGCCACCGCCTGGTCATAGGGATCGTCGGACTCGGCGAGATTTCCGGTGCCGGCCGGGCCGCCACCCTCGCCATCCTCGTCCTCGTCTTCGGTGATCGCATCCAGATAATCCGGCGCGCCCTGGCTCTTCAGATAGGTGACGACCTGCTCCACCTCGTTGTCGGAGACGAAGGGACCATGGACACGCTGGATGCGGCCGCCGCCCGCCATGTAGAGCATATCGCCCTGGCCCAGCAGCTGCTCGGCCCCCTGCTCGCCGAGGATCGTGCGGCTGTCGATCTTGGAGGTGACCTGGAAGGAAATGCGGGTCGGGAAGTTGGCCTTGATCGTGCCCGTGATGACATCGACCGAAGGCCGCTGCGTCGCCATGATGACGTGGATGCCGGCGGCACGCGCCATCTGCGCCAACCGCTGCACGGCGCCTTCGATATCCTTGCCGGCGACCATCATCAGGTCGGCCATTTCGTCGATGATCACGACGATATAGGGCATCGGCGCCAGGTCGAATTCCTCGGTCTCGTAGATCGCCTCGCCGGTCTGGCGATCGAACCCGGTCTGCACGGTGCGGCTGATCGTTTCGCCCTTGGCCAGCGCCTGCTCGACGCGCGAATTGAAGCCGTCGATGTTGCGCACGCCGATCTTCGACATCTTCTTGTAGCGCTCCTCCATCTCCCGCACCGTCCATTTCAGCGCGACGACGGCCTTCTTGGGGTCGGTGACGACGGGAGAGAGGAGATGCGGGATCCCATCATAGACGGAGAGTTCGAGCATCTTCGGATCGATCATGATCAGGCGGCACTGCTCCGGCGTCATCCGGTAAAGCAGCGACAGGATCATGGTGTTGATGGCGACCGACTTGCCCGAGCCGGTGGTGCCGGCGACCAGCAGATGCGGCATCTTGGCGATATCGGTAATGACCGGCTCGCCGCCGATGGTCTTGCCGAGCGCCATGGCGAGCTTGGCCTTGCTGCCCTCGAAATCCTGGCTGCCGATCAGCTCGCGCAGATAGACCGTCTCGCGCCGCTGGTTCGGCAGCTCGATGCCGATCGCATTGCGCCCGGGAACGACGGCGACGCGGGCGGCGATCGCGCTCATCGAGCGGGCGATATCATCGGCGAGGCCGATGACGCGCGAAGACTTGATGCCTGGTGCCGGCTCCAGCTCATAAAGCGTGACGACCGGGCCCGGCCGCACCTGGATGATCTCGCCCTTGACGCCGAAATCCTCGAGCACGCCTTCCAGCATTCGGGCATTCTGCTCCAGGGCATCGGCGGACAGTGTCGCGTCGCGCACCACGCCCTTTGGCTCGGCGAGGAACTCGAGCGGCGGCAGCTCGAAACTGCCGTCGTTCTCCGCAAAGCGCTCGCGCGCCGGGGCCGGCCGCGAAACGGCCTGCGACACACGCGGCTGCACGGGAATGGAGCGGTTGCGGGATGGCGTGTCGGCCGACAACAGGTCGCGCGGCAGAGCGTCCTCGTCCTCATCCGCGTCGAACGCCTCGTCATCGAAGCCGAGCGATGGTTCCGCGCGCCGGCGCTCCGGGGCGCCATCGAGCGAAGGCTCGACACGGGGACCGGCCTTGCGGCGGGTCGGCGCGTTCAGCGTGCCGAATTCGTCGTCGTTGAAATCATAGGGTTCGTCGATCTCGCGCCGTTGGGCACGGCTGGCGGAAAGGCCGAAGAGGCGGCGCATCCGCGCCTTGGTCGTGTAGGTCAGGTGCGTCAGCGTGCCGGCGAGGAACAGCATCAGCCCGCCCTCGCCCTCGTCCTCGTCCATCTCCTCGCGCACGGTCTTGGCCTTGCCCGGCGCCGGTGCGGCCGGCGCCTCGTAGAGATCCGGCTCGTCCACCCCGAACAGGCCTGCCGCGAACACGAGGAAGACGATGGCGGGGATGGCGAGGACGACGCCGAGAATGGTTGCGATGTTCCCGGTTGGGTAGGCGCCGGTGAGGAGGGCCGGCAGGCGCAGGATCATGTCGCCGAACACGCCGCCGAGCCCGTTCGGCAGCGGCCAGGTCACGGGGGCCGGCACGCAGGCGAGCGAGGCGGAGGCGAGCACCGAGCCTGCAAACCAGGACAAGGCCCGCTTGACGATCTTGTCGAAGGGTTTCGCCCCGATCAGCACCAGCGCCCAGGCGACGACCGGCAGGAGCGCCACCACGCTGCCGATGCCGAAGAACTGCATCATCAGATCGGCGAAGATCGCGCCGCCATACCCCAGGAAATTGGTCGGCGAATCGGCCGTGGCATAGGAGAGGCTGGGGTCCGCGACATTCCAGGTGGAGAGCGCCACCACGGCCAGCATCAACGCCGCAAACAGCGCATAGCCGAGGCAGGCCACCGCCTGTCGCCGGACGAAGACCGAAAGGACGAACCGGTCCGAGCCTGTTTCGAATGCCGCCTGATTGCTTCTTGCCATCTGCCTGCTGCCTTGCTTTTGGACGCAGAGCGCCCTTTGGCCGAAGCTTAGGCAGGGAAGGTTAAAGCTCTATTAACCATGCCTGCCGCCGACGGCGCGAAGCGCGGTGCAAGCAGGAATGGTCAGGCGGGATCAGGGGCCAGAAGCGCCTGATCTCCGGCTCCCAGCGCCAGTTGCGCCGCCTTGTTTCTCTCCGGCACATCGGCGAGCTTGTACCCGGCCTCCAGAAGCCGCGTCGTATAGATCTTGTTGTAGAGAAAGGCCCAAATGGTGCTGACGATGAACCAGCCGAAGCCGATCCCGATCAGACCGGCGACAAAGCCGAGAGCCAACATGCCAAACCCTATCGCAACGTCGCCGCGGAACAACGCCGGGAAGCCGCCAAAGAAGAAGCTGGTCCAGCTGAATCCGTAATAGCCGGGCTTTTGAACGCCCGTCGTGGGATGCTTGAGGAGAACGGCCGTTGCCATAATGGTCTCGTGTCTAGAATCGATCGGCATCCGCTCGCTTGACCGCGCATCGGTCAAGTGGCATTTCATTCCTTTAGAATACACAAAAAGAAGAGGCCGGCAATCGCCGGCCCCGAGCTTTCGCAAATAATAAGCGGCTTACGAATGGTAGGCCGCTTCGCCGTGGCTGGCGAGGTCGAGACCTTCGCGCTCGGCTTCGACCGGCACCCGCAGACCGACGATGATGTCGACGATCTTGTAGAGGATGGCGGAGCCGATGCCGGACCACAGGACGGTGACGAGCACGCCCTTGGCCTGAGCGATCACCTGCGTCGCCGTACCGGCATAGGAGGCTGCGAAGTCGGCGGTCGAATAATCGACAATGCCGGCACCGCCGAGCGCGGGGTTGACGAAGACGCCGGTCAGCAGCGCGCCGATGATGCCGCCGATGCCGTGCACACCGAAGACGTCAGCCGTGTCGTCATAGCCGAACTTGTTCTTCACCGTGGAGACGAAGAAGTAGCAGATCGGCGAGACGATGAGGCCCATGACGACAGCGCCCATCGGACCGACGAAGCCGGCGGCCGGGGTGATGACGACGAGGCCGGCGACCGCACCCGAGGCGGCACCCAGCATGGAGGCCTTGCCGCGGGTGAAGGTTTCGGCGATCGACCAGGAAAGGATCGCTGCCGCGGTGGCAACGAAGGTGTTGATCATGGCGAGCGCGGCATAGGCATTGGCTTCGAGGTTGGAGCCGGCGTTGAAGCCGAACCAGCCGACCCACAGCAGCGAGGTGCCGACCATGGTCAGCGTCATCGAATGCGGGGCCATCATGTCACGGCCGAAGCCGGTGCGCTTGCCGACCATGATGCAGCCGACGAGGCCGGCGATCCCGGCATTGATGTGCACGACGGTGCCGCCGGCGAAGTCGATCGCGCCGAAGCCGTAGATCAGGCCAGCCGGCGCGCTATAGGCGCTCGGACCACCCCAGAACCAGACCATGTGGGCGATCGGGAAGTAGATGAAGGTGAGCCACAGGATGGTGAAGAGGATGACGGCGGAGAACTTGATGCGCTCGGCGAAGGCACCGATGATCAGGCCGGGGGTGATGGCCGCGAAGGTCATCTGGAAGCAGACGAACACCAGTTCCGGAATGGCCACACCCTTGGTGAAGCTTTCCGACATGGTGGTGACGTCGACGCCGGCCAGGAACACCTTGGAGAAGCCGCCGACGAAGGAATTGAGGCTGCCGCCATCAGTGAAGGCGAGCGAATAGCCGTAGACGACCCAGACGACCATGGCGACGGCGGCGATCGTCATCACCTGCATCATGACGGAGAGCATGTTCTTGGCGCGCACGAGACCGCCATAGAACAGCGCCAGGCCGGGCACGATCATGAGGAGGACGAGCACGGCGGAGAGAAGCATCCAGGTCGTGTCGCCCTTGTCGACGGTCATCGCCGGCGCAGCGGTGGCAGCGGCCGTGGCGGCCTCAGCGGCGGCAGGTGCCGCCGTATCCTGTGCAAAGGCGACGACCGGCGCGAGGACGGCTGCCGCAGCAGCGCCCATCCGGGCCAGAGAGGTCGAGAATTTCAGTGATGTCATCGAGTAAAGCTCCCTCTTGTGGCCGCGACTTACAGCGCTTCTGAATCGGTTTCGCCGGTACGGATGCGCACGGCATGGTCAATCGAGTAGACGAAGATCTTGCCGTCGCCGATCTGCCCGGTCTTGGCGGCCGATGCGATGGCCTCGACGGCCTTGTCGACCACCTCGCTCGCCACTGCGATTTCGATCTTGAGCTTCGGCAGGAAGCTGACGGCATATTCGGTGCCGCGGTAGATTTCGGTGTGGCCCTTCTGGCGGCCATAGCCCTTCACTTCCGTCACGGTCAGCCCCTGGATGCCGACGGCGGTGAGCGCTTCACGAACCTCATCGAGCTTGAACGGCTTGATGATAGCCATCACGATTTTCATTGGTTTCCCATCCTTGTTCATACGCGGCTCGGCCGCCGTCTCTCCTTGCCGAGGAGCATGATCCCCCAACGACCGCTCTTTCCTATTCAAGGGGCGTGCCAAGTCGGATGAGGGCACAAAAGAACGCAAAAAGGCCGCATTTCCCGCGCGGCCCGCTGGGAAACGTTAAAAATGCGCCAGCAAAACTGGTTAGAAATTATGCAAAATGTAGAAAATGCCTATCAATTAGGCAGTTGCCTTTTTCCGAATCAAACCTTCCTGCGCGACGGAGGCGATAAGGCGACCGGAGCGATCGAACAGGCTGCCGCGCGTCAGGCCGCGTGCACCGCCAGCGCTGGGGCTATCCTGGCTGTAGAGCAGCCAGTCGTCGAGTCGGCAGGGCCGGTGGAACCACATGGAATGATCGAGGCTCGCCACCTGCAGGCTGCGGTCGAAGATCGACGTTCCATGCGCATAGAGCGCGGTGTCGAGCAGCGTCATGTCGGAGAGATAGGCGAGTACGGCCGCCTGCAGGGCGCGATCGTCCGGGACGGCGCCGACGGCCTTGACCCAGACCTGCTGGGCGGGCTCCAGCTTGTCGCGGGAGAAATAGTGCGTGAGGGAGACCGGGCGGATCTCGATCGGCCGCGGCCGCTCCCAGTAAAGCCGGATGGCCTCGGGCGCCTTGGCGAGAAACGCCTCTTTCAGCCCTTTCTCATCGAGCAATTGCTCCGGCGGCACGACATCGGCCATCGGCATCTGGTGCTCGAATCCCTCTTCCTCCACCTGGAAGGAGGCAGACAGCGCGAAGATCGCCTTGCCGTGCTGGATGGCGACGACCCGCCGGGTGGTGAAGCTGCCGCCATCGCGGATCCGGTCGACATCATAGACGATCGGCACCGAGGGGTCGCCCGGCCGCATGAAATAGGCATGCAGCGAATGGACGAACCGGTCGGCCGCCACCGTGCGCTGCGCCGCCACCAGCGCCTGGCCGATGACCTGCCCGCCGAAAACCCGCTGCCAGCCGACCTGCGGCGAACGGCCGCGGAACAGGTTTTCCTCCAGCTTTTCGAGGTCGAGCGTCGCCAGAAGCACGTCCATCGGCTGCGCGGTCGCGGTCTGCTCGGGCATTCTCGTGATCTCCGGCGGTAGGAAGCGGGCCGCTCATGATCTATATGGATGGCAGAAATGCTCAAGGCCCAGATGACGACTGGGCCCGGATGACGACTGGTCCCGGGTTAACGACAGCTCCTGGATCAACCACAGCGCTCTGTGTGGAGCAAAGGACGGAACGGATGATCGATCTTCTTGTGGCAGGCGGCGGCTATGTCGGACTTTCCCTGGCTGTTGCGGTCAAGAAGGCGGCACCGCATCTGTCCGTGACCCTGATCGATGGCGCACCAGAGGGCGCCTGGAGGGGAGACCAGCGCGCCTCCGCCATTGCCGCGGCCGCAAGCCGCATGCTCTCGGTTCTCGGCATCTGGGAGAGGATCGCGCCGGAGGCCGAGCCGATCCGTCGCATGGTCATCACCGATTCGCGCACCGCCGATCCGGTCAGGCCCGTTTTCCTGACCTTCGAAGGGGCCCCTGAGACCGGCGATGCTTCGGCGGAGCCTTTCGCGCATATGGTGCCGAATGTGGCGTTGATCGGCGCGCTGCGCGGCGAAGCCGAAGCGCTCGGCATCACGCTCACGCCCTCCACCCTTGCTACGGGATTTACGGCGGGCGATCATTCCGTCGTCCTGAAGCTCGCCGATGGGACGACGCTGGAAACGCGTCTACTGGTCGCCTGCGATGGCGTGCGCTCACGGCTGCGCGACGCCGCGGGCATCCGCACGGTCGCGTTCGACTATGGCCAATCCGGCATCGTCACGACGGTGGAGCACGAGCGCCCGCATGAGGGAACGGCGGAGGAGCATTTCCTGCCGGCCGGACCCTTTGCGACGCTGCCCCTGCCCGGCAACCGCTCCTCGCTGGTCTGGACCGAGCGCACCGAGGATGCAGACCGGCTGATCGCGAGCGACGATCTGATCTTCGAAGCCGAACTGGAGCGACGCTTCGGCCACAAGCTTGGGGCGCTGAAGCTCGTTGGCGGGCGTCGCGCCTTTCCGCTGGGCCTCACGCTGGCGCGTGACTTCGTCAAGCCGCGCTTTGCGCTCTGCGGCGATGCCGCCCACGGCATTCATCCGATTTCCGGCCAGGGCCTCAACCTCGGCTTCAAGGATGTTGCCGCGCTGGCGGAAACCATTGTCGAGGCCGACCGGCTGGGGCTCGATATCGGCGCCATCGACGTGCTGGAGCGCTACCAGATGTGGCGGCGGTTCGACACGGTGCGGATGGGGGTGACGACGGACGTGCTGAACCGCCTGTTCTCGAACGACATCACCCCGGTCAGGGCGCTGCGCGATTTCGGCCTGGGCCTGGTGGACCGCATGCCGGCGCTGAAAACCTTCTTCATCCGCCAGGCGGCAGGCCTCGCCTCGGACCGAGACCCGCGCCTTCTCTCCGGAAAGCCGATCTGAACCGCGGCTTCAGTCCTCGATCTTGCGCGCTTCGGAGATCAGCATGATCGGAATGCCGTCCCGAATCGGATAGGCAAGCCGGGCGCGTTCGGAAACGAGCTCCTGGTCTTCCGGATGATAGCTGAGCCGACCCTTGGTCAGCGGGCAGACGAGAAGCTCCAGAAGCTTGGGATCCACCCGCCGCATCCGCTCTTCCATGGCCGCCTCCGTTGTTCCGCGCCTTACTGCAGCGTGGTTTCGCCCGTTCCGAAGTCGCGCGCAAGCACGATCTCGGTAATGGCGATCAGCGTATCGGCCCGCGTCTTCAGATCCGGCGCTTCCAGCAGGGCCTGCTTCTCCGCCGGGCCATAGGGCAGCATCATGGCCATGGAGTTGACCAGCATGACATTGCCGGCGCGTTCCACGCTCTCCCAATCGGCTTCCAGCTGGTTGGTGTCGAGATAGGCCTTGAAGGCGGCCAGAAGAGCCTGGCGATCGACCTGGGTCTCGTCCTCGCTCGCCGTCAAATCACCCGCGAAGGGGGCGATGTGGAAGCTGCGGTAGCCCTTGACCGTCGGCGCCTCATCGAACAAGCGGAAGCGGCAGATGCCGGTGAGCGAGGTGATGTAGCGCCCATCCTCCATCTCGGCGAAGGAGGTGATGCGGCCGACGCAGCCGACCTGGCAGAGCGCCGGCGGCGGCCCGTGCGGCGTCTCGTCGCGGGGTTCCGTCAGAGAGGGCTGGATCATGCCGATCAGGCGGTTGCCGCGCAGCGCGTCGTCGAACATGGCGAGATAGCGTGGCTCGAAAATGTTCAACGGCAGCTGCGCGCCCGGGAGCAGGAGCACGCCCGTGAGCGGGAAAACCGGAAGTGTTTCCGGCAGATCCTGCGGCCTCAGATACCGCGCATTCCCGACCTGCATCTCGAGCGATCCTCCCCATCCGGGCGGCCGCTGGCGCATTCTCCGCCCCGGCCGCATGGTCATCAAGACATGGAGCGTCTGCCATGAATCTCAAGTGAGGGTCGCGCAGACGACCGGCTCGAGGCCGGCCTGGGACGCGATATCACGAAAAGAGAATGGCAGAGAGCTTGCGGCGTGCGGCCAGGGTCGCAGGGTCGGCAGCACCCCAGACATCGAAGAATTCCAACAGCGCCCGGCGGGCCCCATCGTCTTCGAACGTGCGGTCGCGCCGCATGATCGTCAAGAGATGATCGGCGGCGGCATGGCGATCGCCCTCGACATTGCGGATCTTGGCGAGTTTCATGCGGGCGGCGTGGTCATCGGGATCGGCGGCGAGCGTTGCTTCCAGCGCCTTCGGATCGCCGAGCTTGCGGGCCTCGTCGATCTGGTCGAGCCGCTTGAGAACGGCCTGGATGGCCGGATCGGCCGCCTGCTCGTCCGGCAGTTCCGACAGAAGCTCGCGCGCTTCGGCAAGACCATCGGTCTCGATCATAACCTCGGCAAGCCCGACCCGCGCGCCGACCGAGCCCGGGTCAACCTGCAGGATGGAGGCGAAGAGCCCGGCGGCATTCTGCAGGTCGCCAGCCTCTTTCAAAGCCTTGGCCTCGGCAAGGGCTGCCTCGATTTCGGCAGCCTGATCATCCACGGCCGGACCGGCGATCCGTTCGATGAAGGCGCGAATCTGGCTTTCGGGCACGGCGCCCATGAAGCCATCGACCGGGCGGCCATTGGCAAAGGCGATCACGGCCGGGATCGACTGGATGCCGAGCTGGCCGGCGATCGAGGGGTGATCGTCGATGTTCATCTTGACGAGCAGAACCCGCCCGCCTTCCTCCTGGACCACCTTTTCGAGAACCGGCGTCAGCTGCTTGCAGGGGCCGCACCAGGGCGCCCAGAAATCGACCAGCACGGGCTGCTGGCGGGAGGCCTCCAGCACATCGGCGGTGAAGCCCGCCGTCGTCGTGTCCTTGATGAGCGCGCCGGCCTTGCCCGAAGCAGCCGGCTGCGGGGCGGGCTTCGGCTGCGCCGCGCCATAGGTCGCCGTGCCGCTCATCTGCCCACCGAAACTGCCACCGTAGGAATTGCTGCCGCTCATCGGATCCTCCTGTCACGGGTCTTCAGGACACGCGTCCGCCCGGCTCTTTTCGCACCCAAGATCGTATGTCAGGCGGTGACTTTCAAGACAAGCGGGGCATGGCCGGTGGCCTCGGCGAAGCGGATCAGATCTCTCGATGCGATGGAGGTGGTGGCGTCATTGCGCAGCGGATGGCAGTTGACAATCTCTTCGGCCATCAGGTCCGCATCGAGCACCAGGGTCACCCGCTTCTCCCGATCGTTGATGACGCCGAAGGCCGTGACGGAGCCGGGCACAACGCCGAGCAGCGCCATCAGCGCCTCCGGCTTGCCGAAGGAGACCTTGCCGGATGCGCCGATGAGCGTATGCACCGTCTTCAGGTCCACCACCGCATGCTCCTCGACCGTCAACAGGAAGTAGCGATCCTTCCGGTCCTTCACGAACAGGTTCTTCGTGTGCCCGCCGGGAATCTCGTCCCGCAGCGCGACCGATTCGGCCACGGTGAACACCGGCTGGTGCCGCTTGGTGCTATGGGCGATTCCAAGCTGGTCGAGAAAGGCGAAAAGCCCCTCCTCGCCCATCGGCGCCGTGCCGTCTGCCAGAACGCCGCCCAACTCGGTCTCGCTTACTGCTTCCTCGCTCATGCCCGTCTCCTTCGCCGCCGGCGGTCTCCGTTCTCCGCTCCTGACTAGGCGCTTGGGGCGGCAAGGACAATCGCAGGCGCGACGCTGGAGCCCGCAGCAGCGCCCTTTCCGGCATGCGCTTTCACGGCACTGTCAAAAATCTTCCCCGCCCCGAATTTTCCCTGTTGCATTTGAAAATCCGCTGGTCCATATAGCGCCCGTCGCCGCAAGAACGGCGCCGCCCACGGTCACCACTTACCCCAGACCATGGTTTACGAGCGGGTGTAGCTCAGGGGTAGAGCACAACCTTGCCAAGGTTGGGGTCGAGCGTTCGAATCGCTTCACCCGCTCCAATCTCTCTTCTACTCCGTGAGGAATGACGCCTAGAGCGGCATCGGTCTTAGCCTCGTCGATTTGCCTATCGGTATTTCGTGCATCGACGGAGGAGAAAGCAGCTCAGTAATTTTCTCAACATCTGGCCACCTTGCAATGATGGTCGCCGCTGTCATGTGCAGAGGGCTCTTCTGATAGGCTGGCGCTAGAACGAAGCCATGCAAGCCAGCAGAACGGAGTGCCGCACGCTCGGCGCTATTCCTCAGAACGCGGCCGTCCCCGGTGATGAAGATCCAAAAATCTTTCGAAGAACGCAGCATCTCGATCCACTCTATGTCGGTAGAGTTGCGCCCGTTTGGAAGACCCGGAACATCGCGAATGTGGAAGGCCTCATGTCCAAAATGGCTGATGAAGCCATGGAGGGTTGTCGCCAGGATCGGGGCTGTGCAGTTGTCGAATAGCACCTTCATGCTGCCTGCAGCTCGTCGAGTGCTGCCTCGAATTCGACCGCACGCCGCACCGATGACGGATCAACATCATAGGCGAGGGCAGCTCGCAGGACGCCTTCGTTCCGGGCGGCGGCTGCGAGGATCGATGTCGGCACGCTAGAGACGGCGTCGATCGGCTGGCCGAAAGATCGGGACGGGTCAACAACAACATTGAACCGACGCCCGCGTGGCCACCACAACTCGGGACGTCCATTGGCCATGAAATCGACGGTTTTGAGGATCGGGTCTAGAACGCCGCTGAACTCGTACTGTCGCCGGAAAAGGTTGAGCAACCGCTCGTGCTCCAACCCCTCGCCGTCTGTCTCGACCAGTTTGAGAAATATCTCGCGACCATCGGTTCGAAAACGATCGGTCGAAAGAGGATAATTCTGTCCTAGGGCCTCCTTCGCCGCAACAATGGCCGCGCGGATCCTTGTCGACGGAACGCCATACCGGATGAAGGCGTCAGCGACCCGCACTTCCATCAGGTCATCAAAACTTAAAACGACTTGGAGATCGTCGCTGTCAATCGCCGTCTCCCAGAGAGGGGCGTATTCAACCCCTTTGGCGATATACCCTTGAAGCCAACGGCGTATGGTAGCTGGGCGAACGTTCAAAAGTCGCCCCGCTTCCGCAGCGGTATAAAGACCCAAGCCGATCAATCTGTCCATCAAACACTCCACGCCAATAGAGATGCCGTGGCGGCCCGTAACGTCAACCTCTATTTTAGCGATTTCGAGCGATCGTATCCCCGCAGGCTCTCGCTTCGCCCTCAGCTCCGCATGAACACATAATCCGTTTCCTGCCGCAGCACCTCGCCCGGGCGCAGCACGGCCTTGGGGAAGCCTTCGTGGTTAAGGGCGTCGGGCCAGGTCTGGGTTTCCAGGCAGAAGCCGGCGAAGGGCGCGTAGGGGCGGTCTTCGAGGCCGGGGACCGGGACGTTCAGTTTCCAGCCGGTGTAGAACTGGACGCCGGGCTCGGTGGTGCGCACCTCCAGCGACACGCCGGAATCGACGCTGCGCACGAAGGCGACCGAGCGCTTCACCTGACGCTCGCGCGACAGGCAGAAGTTATGGTCGTAGAGGATCTTCTCGCCTTCCGACTGGCGCTTCATCGAGGTCATTTCGCGCAGGTCGAAGGCCGTGCCGTCGACGGGCGCCACCTCACCGGTCGGCACCTGGCGCTCGTTGGTCGGCAGGTAGTGATCGGCGGCGATCATGATGTCGTGGTTGAGCGTGCTCGCCCCGCCGTCAAGGTTGAAATAGCTGTGCTGGCAAAGATTGGCGATGGTCGGCAGATCGGTCTCGGCCTCGTAGGTCACCGTCAGCACGCCTTCGCCGGAGAGGCGATAGGTGCAGCGAATGTCGCAATTGCCGGGATAGCCCGCCCGCCCGTCGGGATCGGTGATCGTCAGCGTCACGCTGTCTTCGCTCTGCCCGGCCAGCGTCCAGAGCCGCTTGGCCGTGCCGTCGCTGCCGCCGTGAAGATGGGTCACGCCCTTCTCGTTCAGCTCTAGCTGGTAAGTGGTACCATCGATCGAGAAACGACCCTCGCCCGTGCGGTTGGCGCAGCGGCCGGGTGTGGCGCCGAAATAGGGCGAGTGCAGCCGGTAGTTCTCGAAGGTTTCGAAGCCCAGGACCAGCGGCGGCTGGTGGCCGTCGAGCCGGAGATCCTGAATGACCGCGCCCCAGGTGAGGATATGGGCCGTGAGACCGCCGCCGCTGATGCGGATGCGATGCACCGCCTCGCCGGAAGGCAGATGCCCGAACACCTCGTTTGCGCTGCCGTCGCTCATTCCCGTCTCCTTCACTGCCTCGACGCCCGCTCCGCGGGCAGCGGCAACCTGCTGCATTTCGTTCGTCGCCGCAACATGTGTTCGCTGCGGCGAACGTATCAGCGCCCCTTGCCGATCTCGGACAACTCATAAGGGGTCGTCTGATAGATGTCGTTGATCCAGTTGCCGAAGAAGAGATGGGCATGGCTGCGCCAGCGATTCTGCGGCGGAAGCTGCGGATCGTTGTGCGGGAAATAATCATGCGGCATCTTGATCGGCACGCCGGCATCCACATCGCGGAAATACTCGTCCGCCAGCGATGTCGAATCATATTCGACATGGTTGAACATGTAGAGCCGGTTGCCCGCCCGCTCGGCCACCAGGCAGACGCCCATCTGCTCGGACTCCATCAGGATCTCCAGCCCCGGCACGCGGGCAATGTCGGCGCGGCGCACCTCCGTCCAGCGCGAGACGGGGATCTGGAAATCGTCGGAGAAGCCGTTCAGATAGACGGAGGCCGGATTGAGGTTCTGGTGACGATAGACGCCGAAGGCCTTTTCCTTCAGCGCATGTTTCGGCACGCCGTGGAAATGGTAGATCGCCGCCATCGCACCCCAGCAGATGTTGAGCGTCGAGTGGACATGCGTGTTCGACCAGTCGAAGATCTCCCGCATCTCGTCCCAATAGGTCACCTCCTCATAGGCCAGCGTCTCCACCGGCGCGCCGGTGATGATCAGCCCGTCGAACTTGCGGCCGCGCACCTCCTCGAAGGTCTGGTAGAAGGCCAGCAGGTGCTCCTCGGAGGTGTTCTTGGCACGGTGGCTGCCGAGGCGGATCAGCGACAGCTCCACCTGCAGGGGGGAGGCGCCGACGAGGCGCGCCATCTGCACCTCCGTCTTGATCTTGTTCGGCATGAGGTTGAGAAGCCCGATCTGCAGGGGACGGATATCCTGCCGGATCGCGACCGTTTCGGTCATGACCCGCACGCCTTCCTGGACCAGGGTCTCGAAGGCGGGAAGCGTATCGGGGATCTTGATGGGCATCGTTCTCACCGGTTCTCAAGAGAGCCGGCCGGAAAGCGCTGCGAACGGCCCGACGGCCGCCCACGGCCCTTTAGCGACTTTTTTAACGTGGCTGCAAGCCGGCCGGCCAAATCACCACGGAACGGAGATGTTCATAATCCTCAGCCGAATTTTAATCAACACGCCTTTTATCAGGGCATGTTCGTGCAAGGTCCCGCTGAATTAATAGTCGGTTGAAACTATCAGAGGACACTGCGCGTACCCATGTAAGAGGAGGAGCATTGGCATGGGAAGTTTCGATGGCAGATGATGGGACACGCGCGGAGGCCACCGGCCCCGCGGATGCCGTCCTGGCGGAAGACAGACTGAAGCGGGCCACGCGCCAGGCGGCGCGCGACGGCGGCGCGCTCGATCTCAGCCTGTCCTATCGGCTGGGCGTAATGCTGCAGGCCTTCTGGGCGTCGGAGGTGCGGCTGAAAGTGCTGGGGCTCGCCTCGTTCCTGATCTTCATCATCCTCGCCACCGCCTATATGACGGTGATCCTCAACGAGTGGAACGCGCCCTTCTTCGACGCGATCCAGCGGCGCGATCTGCCCGAGTTCTTCCACCAGCTGGAAATCTTCGCGCTGATCGCCGGCATCCTGCTGCTGCTCAATGTCGTGCAGGCCTGGCTGAACCAGATGACCGCGCTCTACATGCGGGAAGGGCTGACCCGCGATCTGGTCAATCAGTGGCTGACGCGCAAGCGGGCGCTGCGGCTTGCCTCCCGCGGGCTGATCGGCATCAATCCGGACCAGCGCCTGCATGAGGACGCGCGCACGCTTGCCGAAAGCACCACCGGCCTGACGCTCGGGCTCATCCAGGCGACCATCCTGCTCGTCAGCTTCATCGGCGTCCTGTGGGATCTGTCGAGCGGCTTCGTCTTCCACCTGTCCGGCCACAGCTTCTCCATCCCCGGCTACATGGTCTGGGCGGCCGTGCTCTATGCCGCCTCGGCCTCGATCCTCAGCCGCATCGTTGGCCGCAAGCTGGTGCGCATCAATGCCGACCGCTCCTCGCGCGAGGCGGAACTGCGCTTTTCGCTGATGCATGCGAGCGAAAGCATGCCGGCCATCACCGTGGTCGGCGGCGAGGCGAGCGAGCGGCACCGGATCGGCGAAAGCATCACCGCCGTGCTGCAGGTGATGAAGCGCCTGGCGCTGGCCAATACCAATCTGACCTGGGTTTCCGCCGGATATGGCTGGGCGGTGGTGGTGGTGCCGATCATCGTGGCGGCGCCCGCCTATTTCTCCGGCGGCCTGAGCTTCGGCCAGCTCATGATGTCGATCGGCGCCTTCAACCAGGTGAATACGGCGCTGCGCTGGTATGTCGCCAATTTCGGCGCCATCGCCGAGTGGCGGGCAACCCTGATGCGCGTGACGGACTTCCGCCAGACGCTGACCGACATGGAGGAGGAGTACCAGCCCGAGCAGGCGATCGCCTATCGCGACACGGCGGGCCAGCTGACGCTCGAGCGGTTGGAGATTGCCAATGCGGTGGATGAGGCGCTGGCAAAGGCCGGCGGCTTCCGCCTGGTCGAAACGCCGGTGACGCTGCTGCCGGGCGAGCGGATCATGGTCAATGGCGACCATCACGTGAACCGCAAGCTGCTCTTCCAGGCGCTGGCCGGTCTCTGGCCCTGCGGCGCGGGCACGATCGGCCTGCCGAAGCAGGAAGAGATGATGTTCCTGCCGCAGACCGCCTATATTCCGGACGGGACGCTGCGCGAAGCGCTGGCCTTTCCCGATCCGGCCACGCAGTTTGCCGATGACGCCCTGCAGGCCGCCTTGACCAAGGCCGGGCTCGGCCATCTGTTCGGCAAGCTCGATACGCGGGCGCGCTGGGAAAAGGTGCTGACCACGGAAGAGCAGAAGGCCATTCCCTTCGTGCGGCTGTTGCTGAAGCGGCCGCGCTTTGCCGTGTTCGACGAGGTGCTGGAGGGCATGGAGCCGGACTGGAAACAGCGCATGACGCGGCTTCTGACCGGATTGCCGGACACCGCCATGCTCTATATCGGCCGCTCCGAAACCTATCTGAAGATCATGAAGCCGCGCGTCCTGCATCTGCGCGCCATCGAACCCGAGGCGGGCAGACAGGACGATCCGGATGACCGGGATCAGCCGCGCCCTGTCGCCAAGGTGGTCTGAGCGCGCCCTCCCTCGCGCTTAGCCCTCCAGCTCCTCGCGCAGCATTTCGAGCTCCAGCCACTCCTGCTCCATGGCCTCGACGCGGGCCCGCAGCGTTTCCAGCTCCTTGGCGAGCGTCGAGAACCGGGTCGGATTCTTGGCAAAAAGTGCGGGATCGGCCATTTCGGCCTCGCGCTTGGCAATTTCGCCCTCCGCCTTTTCCATTTCCTTGGGCAGGGTATCGAGCGCGAATTTCTGCTTGAAGGAAAGCTTGCCCTTGCCGCCACCGGCAGATTTCGCCGCAGGGTTGGCGTCCGCGGCCTTGGCCTTCTCGCTTTTTTCGGCGCGCTTGCGCTCCTCGGCCGCGCCCTTGCGCTGCGCCATCATGTCGGAGTAGCCGCCCGCATATTCGATCCAGCGCCCGTCCGGCGCGATGGGATCGGCAGGGGCGATGGTCGAGGTCACCGTCCGGTCCAGGAAGTCACGGTCGTGGCTGACGAGGATGACCGTGCCGGCAAAGCCGGCGACGATCTCCTGGAGCAGATCAAGGGTCTCGATATCGAGGTCGTTGGTCGGCTCGTCGAGGATGAGCAGGTTGGTGGGCCGCGACAGGATGCGCGCCAGCATCAGCCGCGCCCGCTCGCCGCCGGAAAGGTTCTTGATCGGCGTGCGCGCCTGCTCCGGCTGGAACAGGAACTCCTTCATATAGCCGGTCACATGGCGCTGCTCGCCATTGACGAGCAGGGTCTCGCCGCGCCCGTCCGTCAGGTAATGCGCCAGCGAGGCCTCAAGGTCGAGATCCTCGCGGCGCTGGTCGAGGGTGGCGATCTCCAGATTGGTGCCGAGCTTGACACTGCCCTCATCCGGCGCCAGCTGGCCGGTCAGCATCTTCAGAAGCGTCGTCTTGCCTGCCCCGTTCGGGCCGACGAGACCGATGCAATCGCCGCGGTGAACGCGGATGGAGAAGGGCGAAACGATGGTGCGCGGGCCGTACTGCTTGGTGATCTTCTCGGCCTCGATCACCAGTTTGCCGGATTCCTGCGCATCCGAGACGCTCGCCTGCACCGTGCCCTGCGGCCCCTTGTGGCCGCGATACTGGCTTCTGAGATCCTGGAGCGCGCCGAGCCGGCGCATGTTGCGCTTGCGGCGTGCCGTCACGCCATAGCGCAGCCAATGTTCTTCCCGCTCGATCTGCTTGCCGAGCTTGTGCTGTTCCAGCTCTTCGGCCTCCAGCACCTCGTCGCGCCAGGCTTCGAAGAAGGCGAAGCTCCTGTCGAGCCTGCGCGAACGGCCGCGATCGAGCCAGACCGTGGCGGTCGAGACCTTTTCGAGGAACCGCCGGTCGTGCGAGATCAGGATCAGCGCCGAGCGCGTCTTCAAAAGCTCGCCTTCCAGCCATTCGATGGTCGGCAGATCCAGATGGTTGGTCGGCTCGTCGAGCAGCAGGATATCCGGCTCCGGCGCCATGACGCGGGCCAGCGCCGCGCGCCGCGCCTCGCCGCCCGACAGGGAAGCCGGGTCTTCCTCGCCTGTGAGGCCAAGATGCGAGAGCAGATAGGCGACCCGGTACGGATCATCCCCCGGTCCGAGGCCGGATTCCGCATAGGCCTGCACCGTGCGATGTGCGCCGAAATCCGGGGCCTGTTCCAGATAGCGCACGGTGGCCGAGGGGTGGCGGAAGACCTCGCCCGATTGCGGCTCCACCATGCCGGCCGCCACCTTGAGCAGCGTCGACTTGCCGGAGCCGTTGCGGCCGACCAGGCAGAGACGGTCGCCCGGCTCGAGCTGCAGGCCGGCACCGTCGAGCAGCGGGGTTCCCCCGAAGGTCAGCACGATGTCGTCGAGTTTCAGAATGGGTGGTGCCATGGTCAGGCTCCCGTCATGTCAAAGGGCCGGGCGAGCAGAAGCGCGCGGCCGGCGTTAAGCGTTAGGGTCACAGGCCCTTCCGCCACGTTGGAAATGGTCCGTGATGCCCCGAAGGGCAGGTCAAAGGCAGACAGCGGATAGCGGGCGCCGGCGATCGAGAGGCCGTTCAGCGCATCGAGCCCGAGCACGGAGAAGAGTGAGCCCTGGGGCAGGTCGACCGAGAGCCGGCCGTTCATCACCGGATAGGCTTCCTCCTCTCCGCTCGTCAGCAGCACCGCGATGCCGCGTTCGGCGAGCTCTACGGCATGCATGAGATGCATGAGCGCATGGTCGCTGCGCTCGCCGCCAAGCGCACCGACGAGGATCAGCCGGCTTGCCCCGCGCGCAAGCGCTGCGGCAACGGCGATCTCGCCATCCGTCTCGTTCTTGGCAGGCGGGTAAGGCTCGCGCGGCACGGCGTGGTAGGCGGCGCCCAGCGCTGTCGGCGTCGAGTCGAAATCGCCGATCCAGACCTCCGGCCTCAGGCCGAGTGCTGCCGCATGGCGCATGCCGCCATCGGCGGCAATCACGCGCGCGCCGGCAAGCGCTGCGGCAAGCCGGTCGGTCACGGTGACGGGGCCGCCGAGAAGAATGGCGAAGGGACTGTCGGTCATCGCACCGCCATAGCGCGAAGCGTGGCCTAGGGCAAAGGGCGATCTTGTCAAGCGCGGGCGCCCCGTCTACATCTCGCCTTGCTCTAACGGGGTGCCTTTCGGTTTCGAAGGGCTGAGAGGCCGCCTGGCCAACCCGCGGAACCTGATCCGGCTAACACCGGCGGAGGGATTAGACGCAGGCGCACCGCCGCTCTTTCCCCTTTGACGACGAACGAGAGAAGGAGACATGCGATGCGTGGCCGATGGCTGACTTCCCTGACCCCCGTTCTGGCGCTTGCGGCGCTCGGTCTTGCGACCGGCCCGGCCGCCGCCGAGGACAAGCGGGTGACCGTCTACACCTATGAGAGCTTCACCAGCGAATGGGGCCCTGGCCCGAAGATCGCCGCCGGCTTCGAAAAGACCTGCGGCTGCACGGTCGACTATGTCTCGGTCGCCGATGGCGTCGAGCTGCTGACCCGATTGAAGCTTGAAGGCGCCTCCTCCAAGGCGGATGTGGTGGTCGGTCTCGATACCAATCTTGTGGCCGAGGCCAAGGCGACAGGCTTCTTCGCGCCGCATGGCCTCGACGCAGCCGCACTGAAGGTTCCCGGTGGTTTCTCCGACGAGACCTTCCTGCCCTATGATTACGGCCACTTCGCCTTCGTCTACGACACGCAGACGCTGAAGACGCCGCCGAAGAGCCTGAAGGAGCTGGTCGAGGGCGATGCGTCGGAGAAGATCGTCATCGAGGATCCGCGCACCTCGACACCGGGTCTCGGCCTGCTGCTCTGGGTCAAGGCGGTCTATGGCGATGAGGCGCCGGCGGCCTGGGCGAAGCTGAAGGACCGCGTGCTGACGGTGACGCCCGGCTGGTCGGAGGCCTATGGCCTGTTCACCAAGGGCGAAGCGCCGATGGTGCTCTCCTACACGACCTCGCCGGCCTACCATATGGTGGAGGAAAAGACCGACCGCTATCAGGCGGCCGCCTTCTCGGAAGGCCATTACATCCAGATCGAGGTGGCAGGCCTGACCAAATCCAGCCACGACCCGGCGCTTGCCAAGGCCTTTCTCGCCTATCTCACCGGCAGCGAAGCGCAGACCGTTCTTCCCGTGACCAACTGGATGATGCCGGTCGCGACACCGGCCTCGCCGCTGCCGGACGCCTTCTCCAAACTCGTATCACCGGAAAAGACGCTGCTGATCCCTTCCGAAGACGTTGCGAAGAACCGCAAGGCCTGGGTGGATGAGTGGCTGGCGGCCATGAGCCGGGGCTGACGCCCTTGGCCCGTTCGCCGCACCCTTCCGTGCCGCAGCGGACGGCGGGCCGGCTGACGGTGGTGTTCGGCGTGGGGGCGCTTGCGGCCATCGCACTCTTCGTCCTCGTGGCGCTCCTGTCGCTCGGCCTTGCCACGCGGGACGAGGCTCGAGGCGGCGGGCTTTTCGATACCTATGTGCTGAACGCCGCGCGCTTCACCGTGCTGCAGGCGACGCTCTCGACGGCGCTGTCCGTTCTGCTCGCCGTGCCGGTGGCGCTGGCACTTGCCCGGCGGCGGCACTTCCTCGGCCGCGTCTGGCTGTTGCGGCTGATGGCCCTTCCGCTTGGCCTGCCGGCACTCGTGGGCGCCCTCGGCCTTCTCGGCATCTGGGGCCGGCAAGGGGTGATCAACCGGGTCTTCGAGCTGCTCGGCCTCGGTCAGCCGCTGTCGATCTACGGGCTGCAGGGGATCGTGATCGCCCATGTCTTCTTCAACCTGCCGCTGGCCGTGCGGCTGATGGTGGCCGGACTCGACCGGATACCCGGCGAATACTTTCTGCTTGGCGCCAATCTCGGTCTCTCCCGACTTTCGCTGCTCCGCTTCGTCGAGGGGCCGGTGCTGCGCGCGCTGATGCCGGGCATTGCCGGGCTCATTCTCATGCTGTGCGTCACCAGCTTCACGCTGGTGCTGACGCTGGGCGGGGGTCCGGGCGCGAGCACCATCGAGGTTGCCATCTACCAGGCGCTGCGCTTCGACTTCGACCCTGGCCGCGCGCTCAGCCTGGCCCTCGTCCAGCTGGCGATGACGGGCCTTCTGCTAGCCGGTCTGTCGCGTCTGGGCAGGCCGGCGCTGGCAGAGGCGACCGGCGGGCGGATCCAGCGCCGGTTCGACGGCGCGACGGCGGTGGCGAAGATCGGCGATGGCGCGGTGATCGCGCTTGCTGCGGTCTTCGTGGCCAGTCCGCTTGCCGCCGCGGTCGATGCAGGACTTCGCGCCGATCTCGGCCGCCTCGCGCGCGATCCGATGGTCCACCGTGCGACCATGACCAGCCTGACGATGGCAACCGCATCGGCACTTCTCGCCGTGCTCTCGGGCCTCGCCATGCTCAAGGCGCAGCAGGTGCTCGCCGCGCGGCGCGGTCGCCGGGCAAATGGGTTTGGACCCGCGCGGCTGATCGGCCTCGGCGTGTCCGCCGCGAGTTCCCTCGTGCTGCTGGTGCCGCCGGTCGTGCTCGGCGCAGGCTGGTTCCTTGCCCTGCGCCAGATCGGCGATGGGGCCGCCTTTGCGCCGGCCGTCATCGTCGCCATCAATGCGGTCATGGCCCTGCCCTTCGTCACCCGCATCCTCGCCCCCGCGCTCTTGACCCATGCCGCGCGAACCGGGCGGCTGGCGGATAGTCTCGGCCTGCATGGCTGGAGCCGTTTGGCACTGATCGACTGGCCGGTCCTGCGCAGGCCGATCGCCATGGCCCTTTCCTTCGCCGCCGCCCTGTCGCTCGGCGATCTCGGCGCCGTGGCCATTTTCGGCTCGAACGAGCTCATCACCCTGCCCTATCTTCTCTTCAGCCGCATGGGCGCCTATCGCAGCATGGACGCGGCGGGACTGGCGCTTCTGCTCGGTCTCGTCTGCCTTCTGCTGACGATGATCGGCACCGCACGCAGCGACACGGACCGTCCATGACCCCGCCTGCTCTTCCCGTCTCCCCCATCCCGGGCGCACCGACTCCGAATGTGCCGGCCTTGACCTTGAGCGAGACCCGCATCCGGTTCGCCGCCACCGAGCTTCGCTTCGACACGCAGATCCCCATGGGCTCGCTGGTCGCGGTCGTGGGTCCATCCGGCTCCGGCAAGTCGACGCTGCTCAATCTCGCAGCCGGGTTCGAACAGCCGGACAGCGGCCGGGTGCTCTTTTCCGATCGCGACATGACGGCGCTCGGCCCGGCCGAGCGCCCGGTCTCCATCGTCTTTCAGGACCACAACCTCTTCGCCCATCTGGATGTCGCCACCAATGTCGGCCTCGGCATCGATCCGGCGCTGCGGCTTCGCCCGGATGACCGGCAAAGGATCGCGGCCGCTCTGTCGGCCGTCGGTCTCGATGGCTTTGAAGGTCGGCAGCCGCCGACGCTGTCCGGCGGCGAACGCCAGCGGGTGGCGTTGGCCCGCGCTCTCGTGCGGCGGCGGCCCATTCTCCTGCTCGACGAGCCCTTCGCCGCCCTTGATCCCGGCCTTCGGCGGGAGATGACGGCGCTGATCCTGGCGCTGCACCGACGCGAGGCGTTGACGACGCTGATCGTGACGCACCATCCCGACGACGTGGCGGCGCTGGCAGACGCGGTCCTCTTCCTGTCCGACGGCCGCATTCTGCTGCAGGAGGAGGCAGGCCGGTTCCTGTCCCGTCGCGCGCCCCCGGAGGTAGCCCGCTTTCTGGGCAGAGCGGCGGAGCAAGGCTGAAGGATCTTGCCGTCTGCCACAATTTGACCGCCCGCCTGTGGCACCCGCGAAGGCGGATCGAGAGGGGTCCCGTTGCTGTTACACAACGCGGCAAGTATTTCGACGCGGAACGCTGTTCATCTCTCCCGCGAATCCGTTAAGCGGAAGCCTTGCGAAACGGGCGGCGGACAGAGGGCGCAGGCGGACAGCGACTGCGCCGCGCGGGACATGGGCTGAAGGCATGAACGACACCAGGCGGAGCAACCGCGAGCACAGGATCGGAGCAGGGGTTGCAGGCGCATTTGCGCGCACTCCGCGCCGGCTCGCGCAGCTGCTTGCCGGTCTCTCGCTCCTGACGCTTGCCAGCTGCACGACGGCCATCGAGCAGAGCTACGAACCGAGCGTCGCCCCGTCCTCCACGCCGCAGATCGTCGACGAGGTACAGAAGAACGATCCGCGCGCGCAAATGGGGGCGCGCGAGCACCCGCGCATCGTCGCCAGCTATGGCGGCGAGTACAAGGACGAGAAGACCGAGCGTCTTGTTGCCCGGATCACCGGCGCGCTGACCGCGGTGTCGGAAAACCCGAACCAGTCCTACCGGATCACGATCCTCAATTCGCCGGCGATCAACGCCTTCGCGCTGCCCGGCGGCTATCTCTATGTCACCCGCGGCTTGCTGGCGCTCGCCAATGACGCCTCGGAGGTGGCGGCCGTTCTTTCGCATGAAATGGCGCATGTGACCGCGAACCACGGCATCCAGCGCCAGCAGCGCGAGGAGGCGGAGGTGATCGCCAGCCGCGTCGTCTCCGAGGTGTTGTCGAGCGACCTCGCCGGCAAGCAGGCCTTGGCACGCGGCAAGCTCAGGCTTGCCGCCTTTTCGCGCAACCAGGAGCTCCAGGCCGATGTGATCGGCGTGCGCATGCTGGGCGAAGCCGGCTACGATCCCTATGCCGCGGCGCGTTTCCTCGATGCCATGGCCGCCTATGCGCGCTTCTCCTCGGTCGATCCCGATGCCGACCAGAGCCTCGACTTCCTGTCCAGCCATCCGAGCGCGCCGCAGCGCGTGGATCTCGCCCGCCGCCACGCCCGCGCCTTCGGCGCTGAAGGGACGATCGGCGATCGTGGCCGCGACTATTATCTCGACGGCATCGACGGTCTGCTGTTCGGCGACAGCCCGCAGGAAGGCTATGTCCGCGGCCGCACCTTCCTTCACGGCAAGCTCGGCATCCGCTTCGACGTGCCGGAAGGGTTCCGGATCGACAACAAGGCCGAGGCGGTTCTCGCCACCGGCCCCGGCGACATCGCCATCCGCTTCGATGGCGTCGCCGATACGGAAAAGCGCAGCCTGACCGATTATATCGGCAGCGGCTGGGTGACCGGGTTGAAGCCGGACACGATCCACGCGATCGACATCAACGGGTTGGAAGCCGCAACGGCGCGGGCCTCGGCCGAGCGCTGGGACTTCGACGTCACCGTCATCCGCATCGACAGCCAGATCTATCGCTTCCTGACTGCGGTGCCGAAGGACATGCCGGCGCTCGAACCGACGGCGGACATTCTGCGCGCCTCCTTCCGACGCATGACGCCGCAGGAGGTCGCGTCGCTGAAGCCGCTGCGGATCCGCGTCGTAACCGTTGGGCCGAACGATACCGCCGCCACCCTTTCGGCCCGGATGCTGGGGACCGATCGCAAGCTCGACCTGTTCCGCATGCTGAACGACCTGCAGATGGCAACCCCGCTGCGGCCGGGCGACCGCGTCAAGATCATCACCGAGTAACGCCTCTGCGAACGAGGAAAGCCCGCCGATTGGGCGGGCTTTCGGGGCAGGGAAGGATGTGGCGGCGCCGGTCAGTGCGCGGTGAGCGCCAGCTCGGGCGCCTGGGCAACAAGCGCAACTTTCAGCTTTTCCAAGGCGCGGGTTTCGATCTGCCGCACACGCTCTTTCGAAATGCCGAGATCGGCGCCGAGTTCTTCGAGCGTCGCGCTGTCTTCGGACAGGCGCCGGGCACGGATGATCTTCATTTCGCGGTCGTTCAGGCTTTCCAGAGCGTGGCCGAGCCAGGTGCGGCGGCGCTCCTGGTCGATCATGTCGGTCACCTGTTCGTCCGGCAGGGGTGCCGCACAGGCGAGCAGGTCCAGCCGCTCGCCGCTGTCGGATTCGCCCGAAGAAATCGGCGCCTGGAGCGATGTGTCGCTGCCGGAAAGCCGGGCATCCATCGTCTGGACATCAGCCAGGCTGACGCCGAGCGCGGTGGCGATTTCCTCATGCACGGCGCGTGCGGTCAGTTGACGGTTTCCTTGGGCGAGCTTGGCGCGCAGGCGCCGCAGGTTGAAGAACAGCGCCTTCTGGGCCGAGGAAGTGCCACCACGCACGATCGACCAGTTGCGCAGGACATAATCCTGCATGGAGGCGCGGATCCACCAGGTGGCATAGGTGGAGAACCGCACATCGCGACTCGGCTCGAACCGGGCGGCGGCTTCCAGAAGCCCGATATGGCCTTCCTGCACGAGATCGCTCATCGGCAGGCCGAAATGACGGAACTTGGCCGCCATGGAAATGACGAGACGCATATGCGCCATGGCGATCTTGTTGCGGGCCTCCTGGTCGTGATTGTCCTTCCAGGCCTGGGCGAGTTCCTGCTCCTCGCTGCGCTCCAGATAAGGAGCGGCCATGGCGATCTTGATCATGCGACGATCTGCCGAAAGATTTTTCATGAGAGAACTCCATGGCGAGCTCCGGATGCGCATCCGGGCATTGCGAAACGGGAAGAAAAAAACGAGACGACATTGGATGCGTCGCTGGCGCGTGGCGCCGACCCGGAAAGACCGGGGTTCTGCAGCTTGACCTTGGGTGGCTTGACCTGCACGCGAGACGCCCTATCTGGCTTTTCATCGACAGAGACGACCCTTGCGGCAGCTCCGGCTCGGTTTCGAATATCGGCGCCAACGGACGGCGCGCAGATACGTGTTTCGAGACCCAACGTCCTCCAACGCACGTCCCCGGCAAAAAGTTCCGGGCGCTCTCCTGCTTTTCGCTGGCCCCTATTCCTGTGTGCGGCGGTGACCGGCACGTTTTGCGGCTTGATGGAGTGGTTAAGACTGCGTTAACATTCCCCTACCCTGCTCTTCGCCGCCATGACGGCGCGACACGGGCGGCAGGCGGAATGGAAGGTTACGGGCAATGAAGACCCTGTCGATCGAGGTTCGTTATGCCGAGCCCAAGGACGCCGCCGAAGTGTCCGAAGTCCACCGCCAGTCCTGGCTGCAGGCCTATGCAGGGCTGATCCCCCATACGCCGCTTCACCAGATGGTCGCGCGCCGCGACGAACGCTGGTGGCGTAAGGCAACGCGTGGCCCGGCCACGCTGCTCGTGGCGGAAGTTGCGGGCGTCATTGCCGGCTACGCGACTGTGGGTCTCAATCGCGCACGCGCACTGCCGCAAGAAGGCGAGATCTACGAACTCTATCTCCGGCCGGAATATCAGGGCATTGGCCTCGGGCGGCTGCTGTTCGGCGAAGCGCGTGGCCTGCTGCGGTCGCTCGGCTGCCGGGGGCTGGTGGTCTGGTGCCTGGAAGACAGCCATATCGCAGACCGCTTCTTCCGCACCGCCGGTGGCAGCGACATCTGCGAGGGAATGGAAGATTTCGGCGCGACGCAGCTGAAGAAGATCGGCTACATCTGGGACTAGGGCCCACCTGACTTTTCTGCCCGCGTGTTGACCAAAACGTGAGATTCCTTGACCGCGGCAGGCCCCGCATATTGCGCCGCACCTTTTTTCCCTTTATCCGACCTGCAGTCCAAAACCGCCAGAGATGGGGCCCTCATGCGTATTGATGCAATTTCGATTGGAAAGAACCCGCCGGAAGATATCAACGTCATCGTCGAAGTTCCCGTCGGCGGACATCCGATCAAGTATGAGATGGACAAGGACGCCGGCACGCTGGTGGTCGATCGCTTCCTCTATACGCCGATGACCTATCCCGGCAATTACGGCTTCGTGCCCCACACGCTCTCCGACGATGGCGACCCGATCGACGTGCTGATCGCCAGCACCCGTCCGCTCGTGCCCGGCTGCGTCATCAATGTCCGCCCGATCGGCGTGATGATGATGGAAGACAATTCCGGCAAGGACGAGAAGCTGATCGCCGTGCCGAACTATCACCTGACGAAGCGCTACGACAAGGTGAAGGAATATACCGACCTGCCGGAAATCACCCTGCAGCAGATCGAACACTTCTTCGAGCACTACAAGGATCTGGAACCCGGCAAGTGGGTCAAGATTTTCGGCTGGAAGGATTCCACGGTTGCCCGCCAGCTGATCGTCGAAGCGATCGATCGCGCCAAGTCGGCAAAGTAAGTCAGAACAGCTCTTGTGCCTGTGATGGGCCGCAGTGTCGCGCGACGCTGCGGCCCTTTCTATTTCTGCGCCTTGCCGAAACCTTTGCCAGTTCCTCCTGCGCCACCCCTATCGGTCGATCCGCGTCGAGAGGATGATGGAGGAAAGCGTCTTCTCCACGCCGTCGAGGCTGCCGATCCGGTCGATGACGGCGTCGAGCGCGCTGATCGACGGGGCGGCGAGAATGGCGATGAGGTCGAAGCTGCCGCTGACGGAGTGGAGCGCACGGACCTCGCGCAGCGCATCCAGATCGCGGGTAACCTGCGGAAGCGCCTTGGTCGCAAGCGTGATCAGCACATGCGCCTTGACGATACCGTGCTCCGCCTCTTCCGAAAGCCGGACCCCATAGCCCGCAATAACACCACTCGCCTCCAGCCGCTCCAGCCGCGCCTGAACGGTGGTGCGAGAGAGATGTAGGCGGCGGGCCAGCATGGCCACCGGCATGCGCGCATTCTCTGCCAGAAGATCAAGCAACTGACGGTCTGCGGCACTGATCGTCGTCATGCATAACCTCATCGTCGAATTGACCAGAAAATTCCTTCTATCTGCGCAGATTCGCGCTGCATTTCAACAGATGCTTGAGTGACACTGGTGGCTTCAACAGGTTTCAACCAGAGGGGAATTCATGAAGGACATCGTCGTCGTCGGAGCCGGGAAAATCGGGGCCACCATTGCCAGACTGCTGACCCATTGCGGCGATTACCGCGTCAAGCTGGCCGACCGCAGCGCCGCGCAGCTGGCAGCCGTGGAGCCGCACGCGGCACTCAGCCTGCATCCGATCGATATCACCGATCCGAAGGCGCTCGACGGACTGCTGACCGGCACCTTTGCCGTTCTGTCCGCAGCCCCCTTCCACCTGACGACTGCGATTGCCGAAAGTGCCGCGCGCACCGGCGTCCATTATCTCGACCTGACCGAGGATGTGGAATCGACCCGGCGCGTGAAGGCTCTGGCTGCCAAGGCCGCCGAGAGCGGCGCCTCGACCGCCTTCATCCCCCAGTGCGGTCTGGCGCCGGGCTTCATCTCCATCGTCGCCAGCGACCTTGCGGCCCGGTTCGAGACGCTCGACAGCGTGCGCATGCGAATCGGCGCGCTGCCGCAATATCCCTCCAACGCGCTCAACTACAATCTGACCTGGAGCACGGACGGGGTTATCAACGAATATATCGAGCCCTGCGAGGCGATCGTCGAAGGCCGGCTGTCCCATGTCCCGGCGATGGAGGAGCGCGAAGAGTTTTCGCTCGACGGCGTGACCTATGAAGCCTTCAACACCTCGGGCGGGCTCGGCACGCTGTGCGAAACGCTGGAAGGCCGCGTGCGGACGCTGAACTACCGCACGATCCGCTATCCCGGCCATGCCGCCATCATGAAGGCGCTGCTGAACGATCTCGGCCTGCGCAACCGCCGCGAGGTTCTGAAGGACATCCTCGAGCACGCCCTGCCCTCCACCACACAGGACGTGGTCATCGTGTTCGTCACTGTCTCCGGCCGCCGCGATGGGCGGCTGGTGCAAGAGACCTACGCGAACAAGATCTACAGCGCTGTCGTTGCAGGCCGGATGATGAGCGCGATCCAGATCACCACAGCCGCCAGCATTGCCGCCGTGCTCGACATGCTTGCCCAGAGCGCGCTGCCGACCACCGGCTTCGTGCGCCAAGAAGACATTCCGCTCGATGCATTCCTCGCCAACCGCTTCGGCGCGCATTATGCGCAGGACCGTCTCAGCGAACGCCGCGCCGGCTGAGCGGCCGACGTCCGAACGCAAAACGCCCGGGCCAGCGATGGCCCGGGCGTTTTGCTGTGAGAAGAGGAAGAAATCAGGTCCGGCCGAATTCGTCGTCGATGCGGATCGTATCATCGTCTTTCAAATAGGAACCGGTCTGGACCTCGATCAGCTCCAGCGGGATCTTGCCCGGGTTCGCCAGGCGGTGGGTCGTTCCCTGCGGCACATAGATCGACTCGTTCTCGTGCAAAAGCCGCGTCTCGTCCCCGAGCGTGACTTCCGCCGTCCCGCGGACCACCACCCAATGTTCCGAGCGATGAAAATGCTTCTGCAGCGAAATCTTGCGGCCCGGAGCAATGTGCAGCCGCTTGACCTCGAACCGGTCGCCGGAGAGCACGGAAGCGACCGCTCCCCAAGGCTTGTAGGAGGTCGGATGCACTTCCGTCAGCGGGCGCGTGCGCTCGACCTTGGCCAGCGCCTTGACGATGGTGCCGACATCCTGGCTGGCGGATAGTGGACCGACATAGACTGCATCTTCGCTGGCAATGACCGCCATGTCTTCGAGACCATGCACCGCGAGATGAATGTCACGCGACAGCACCAGCGAGTTGCGCGTCTTCGACACGCTGGCGCGTTCGCCGACGACGTTGCCGTCGGCATCCTTCTCGCCGATTGCCCAGACGGAATCCCAGCTGCCGAGATCCGACCATTTGAACTCCGAAGGAACGACAGCGGCATGGCTCGTCTTTTCAAACACGGCGTAATCGACGGAGATGTCGGGCGCGCGCGCGAAGGCGTCGGCATCCAGCCGCTCGAAATCGAGGTCACGCCTGGCGGCGCCGAGCGCGCCGCGGACGGCGGTGACGACGTCCGGGACGAACTCTTCGAGCTCGCGCAGAAACTGGCGCGCCGGCAGCATGAACATGCCGGAGTTCCAGAGATAATTGCCCTTCGCGAGGAGTTGCTCCGCCTTCTCGCGGTTCGGCTTTTCGACGAAGCGCGCCACGGTTCGTGCACCGGTCTCGAGCTCCGCCCCAGCCTCGATATAGCCATAACCGGTTGCCGGCTCCGTTGGTCGGATGCCGAAGGTGACGAGCTTGCCTGTGAGCGCCGTGTCGCGGGCGGTCCGAATGCAGTCGAAATAGTGGTCGCCTGCATCGATCTCGTGATCGGACGCGAGAACCTGCATCAGCGCGTCTTCGCCGTTTTCACGGATCACCACCTCTGCGGCGGCGGCGAGGGCCGGCGCAGTGTTGCGCGCCATCGGCTCCAGAAGAATGGCGGCGAGGGAGACGCCTGCCGACTGGGCCTGCTCCGCCACGAGGAAGCGAAAATCGGCATTGGTGACGATGATCGCCGGGGCGTAGATCGACGGATCGGCGACGCGCTGCAGGGTTTTCTGAAACAGCGAGTGTTCGCCCAAAAACTGCAGGAACTGCTTCGGCGCCGAGGAGCGGGACAGCGGCCAAAGGCGCGTTCCCTTGCCACCGGCCATGATGACCGGAACGATCTTGAGGGACATGAACGAGTTTCCCTGGTGGAGACGGATGCCAGGCCACGTTCCGCCCGGGAACGCCAGCCTCCGCGGCAAGCGCTGCCTCCCGACGCGCTGCGGCAAGACGTGAATGGACGGACCGGCAGAAACAAAAAACCCGGCCGCGGCCGGGTTTTCTTTTCACCGGTCAGCCCGGAATGGTGTTTTCGTTGAGGTGGACAAGCTGGGAGAGGAACTGCTCCAACTTCGTCTTGTGCTCGTCGGCATGGTCGCCCTGGTCGAGCTCCTCACGGGCAGCCGCGATGCGGCGCTCCAGCTGGGTCTTGTCGAACTCGGTGGAGGGCACGGCCGATTCGGCGAGCAGCGTGCAGCCTGTCGGCAGGATATCGGCAAAGCCGCCGAACACCACGTAGCGCTGCGTCTGGCCGCTGGCGGTCTTCACCGACACGACGCCGGGCTTGATGGTCGTCATGGTCGGTGCATGGTTGGCCATGACCGTCATTTCGCCATCGGTCGCAGGGATCACCACCTCGGTCACGCGCTCCGAAAGCAGGAGGCGTTCCGGCGAGACCAGTTCGAAATTGAAATCAGCCATCGTTCGTCATTCGCTTCTTCTGGCGCAGGCGGCAGGCGCCCCCGGCGGAACCGTTTCTGCAGTGTCCCGCTTCCACGGAACGGGCGGCGCAGCGCGCGCCGCCGGCTCTTTGTATCAGGCTCAGGCGGCTTCGCCGGCCAGGCGCTTGGCCTTTTCGATCGCTTCGTCGATCGAGCCGACCATGTAGAAGGCTGCTTCCGGCAGATGGTCGTATTCGCCGTTCACCAGGCCCTTGAAGCCCTTGATCGTGTCTTCGAGCGCGACGAGCTTGCCCGGCGAACCGGTGAAGACTTCGGCGACGAAGAAGGGCTGCGACAGGAAGCGCTCGATCTTGCGGGCGCGGGCAACGGCCAGCTTGTCCTCTTCGGACAGTTCGTCCATGCCCAGGATCGCGATGATGTCCTGCAGGGCCTTGTACCGCTGAAGCGTCGTCTGCACCTTGCGGGCAACCTCGTAGTGCTCTTCGCCGACAACCATCGGGTCGAGCATTCGCGAGGTGGAGTCGAGCGGGTCGACAGCCGGATAGATGCCCTTCTCGGCGATGGAGCGCGACAGAACGGTCGTGGCGTCCAGATGCGCGAACGAGGTGGCCGGCGCCGGGTCGGTCAGGTCGTCGGCCGGAACATAAATGGCCTGGACCGAGGTGATCGAACCCTTGGTGGTGGTGGTGATGCGTTCCTGCATGGCGCCCATATCGGTCGCCAGCGTCGGCTGATAGCCCACGGCCGACGGGATACGGCCGAGAAGGGCCGACACTTCCGAACCCGCCTGGGTGAAGCGGAAGATGTTGTCGACGAAGAACAGAACGTCCTGGCCGGCATCGCGGAAGTCTTCGGCGATCGTCAGGCCGGTCAGGGCGACGCGGGCACGCGCGCCCGGCGGCTCGTTCATCTGGCCATAGACCAGCGCGGCCTTGGAGCCTTCGCCGCCGCCATGCTTGTTCACGCCGGATTCGATCATTTCGTGATAGAGGTCGTTGCCTTCGCGGGTGCGCTCACCCACGCCGGCGAACACCGAGTAACCACCATGCGCCTTGGCGACGTTGTTGATCAGTTCCATGATCAGAACGGTCTTGCCGACGCCGGCGCCGCCGAACAGGCCGATCTTGCCGCCCTTGGCGTACGGTGCGAGCAGGTCGACGACCTTGATGCCGGTGACGAGGATCTGCGCTTCCGTCGACTGCTCGACATAGGACGGGGCTTCCTGGTGAATGGCGCGCTTGCCCGACGTGGTGAGCGGACCGGCTTCGTCGACCGGCTCGCCGATGACGTTCATGATGCGGCCGAGCGTTTCCGGGCCGACCGGAACGGTGATCGGAGCGCCGGTGTCGCGCACGCCCTGGCCGCGGACGAGACCTTCGGTCGAGTCCATCGCGATGGTGCGAACGGCGTTTTCGCCGAGATGCTGGGCGACTTCGAGCACGAGGCGCGAGCCGTTGTTTTCCGTCTCGAGCGCATTGAGGATTGCCGGCAGCGCGCCCTCATCGAAGGCCACGTCGACGACAGCGCCGATGACCTGCGTGATGCGGCCAGCCGCGGTGCCCGTTGCGGTGCGATCCAGGGTCGCTGTATCAGCCATGGTTTTACCCTCTTGTTCTTTCGTTCCTGCGATTGGCACCGGCAAGAATGGGGTCGCCGTGGCCAGTCTCTCTGTCCTGCCGCATTGCCGGTGGCCGGAGCGGTTTCCGGCCGGCAATGCCTAGAGCGCTTCGGCGCCCGAAATGATCTCGATCAGTTCCTTGGTGATCTGAGCCTGACGCTGGCGGTTGTAATTCAGCGTCAGCTTGTTGATCATCTCACCTGCATTGCGCGTCGCATTGTCCATGGCGCTCATCTTGGCACCCATTTCGCCTGCGACATTCTCCAGCAGCGCCCGGAAGACCTGCACCGAAATATTGCGCGGAATAAGGTCGCTCAGGATTTCGCCGGCATCGGGCTCATATTCGTAGATCGCGCCGGCGCCGGCCTCGGCGGGTGCAACGTCCGGCGCGGCGGCCGGGATCAGCTGCAGCGCGGTCGGAACCTGGCTGATGACCGACTTGAACTCGGAGTAGAACAGCGTGCAGACGTCGAATTCGCCCTTTTCGAACAGGCCGATCACCTTCTTGGCGATCTGGTCGGCATTGGCGAAACCGATCTTCTTCACCTCGCGCAGATCGACGCGGTCGATGATGAGCGAGGCGAATTCGCGGCGAAGGATGTCGTAGCCCTTCTTGCCGACGCAGATGATCTTGACCGTCTTGCCTTCGGACTGAAGCCGGCGGATGTGGTCGCGGGCAAAGCGGGCAATCTGCGAGTTGAAGCCGCCGCAAAGGCCGCGCTCGGCGGTGCAGACCACCAGAAGGTGGGTCTTGTTCTGCCCGGTCCCGGTCATCAGCAACGGCGCGCTGTCGTCCGTTCCCACCGCCTGGGCGATGTTGGACAGCACCACGCTCATGCGCTGCGAATAGGGACGCGCGGCCTCGGCCGCCTCCTGCGCACGCCGAAGCTTCGCCGCGGCCACCATCTTCATGGCCTTGGTGATCTTCTGCGTCGCCTTGACGGAGGCGATCCGGTTTTTCAGATCCTTAAGAGAAGGCATCCAGTGTCCGTCCTAATGGGCGTTCAAGCCGGGTGGGCAATCAGGCGAAGCTCTTGGCGAAGCTATCGAGCGCCGCCTTCAGCTTCGACTTGGTGTCGTCCGAAACCTGCTTTTCCGTGCGGATGGTGTCGAGGATCCCCTTGCCTTCCGAACGCATGTAGGACAGCAGCCCCTGCTCGAAGGCGCCGACCTTGGCGACCGGGATCTTGTCGAGGTAGCCGTTGACGCCGGCGAAGATCACCGCAACCTGCTCTTCCGTCTTCAGCGGCGAGAACTGCGGCTGCTTCAGGAGTTCGGTCAGGCGGGCGCCGCGGTTCAGCAGGCGCTGGGTGGAGGCGTCGAGGTCCGAGCCGAACTGTGCGAAGGCCGCCATTTCGCGGTACTGCGCAAGCTCGCCCTTGATCGAGCCGGCAACCTGCTTCATGGCCTTGATCTGCGCGGCCGAGCCGACGCGGCTGACCGAGAGACCGACGTTCACGGCCGGGCGGATGCCCTGGTAGAACAGGTCGGTTTCGAGGAAGATCTGGCCGTCGGTGATCGAGATCACGTTGGTCGGAATGAAGGCCGACACGTCGTTGCCCTGCGTTTCGATGACCGGCAGGGCGGTCAGCGAGCCGGCGCCCTTCTCGTCCGAAAGCTTGGCAGCGCGCTCGAGCAGGCGGGAATGTAGGTAGAAGACGTCGCCCGGATAGGCTTCGCGGCCCGGCGGACGGCGGAGCAGCAGCGACATCTGACGGTAGGAGACAGCCTGCTTGGACAGGTCGTCATAGCCGATCAGCGCATGCTGGCCGTTGTCGCGGAAATATTCGCCCATGGCGCAACCGGCGAAGGGCGCCAGATACTGCATCGGGGCCGGGTCGGAGGCGGTTGCGGCAACGACGATCGAATACTGCAGCGCGCCGCGCTCTTCGAGCACCTTGACGAACTGGGCAACGGTCGAGCGCTTCTGGCCGATGGCCACGTAGACGCAGTAGAGCTTCTCGGAGTCCGGACCAGCGTCGTGGATCGCCTTCTGGTTCAGGATGGTGTCGAGAATGATGGCGGTCTTGCCGGTCTGGCGGTCGCCGATGACCAGCTCGCGCTGGCCGCGGCCGACCGGGATCAGCGCGTCGATGGCCTTGAGGCCGGTCGACATCGGCTCATGAACCGACTTGCGCGGAATGATGCCCGGAGCCTTGACGTCGACGCGGGCGCGACGTGCAGCATTGATCGGACCCTTGCCGTCGATCGGATTGCCGAGCGCGTCGACAACGCGGCCGAGCAGCTCCGGACCGACCGGAACGTCAACGATCGCGCCGGTGCGCTTGACGGTGTCGCCTTCCTTGATGGCCCGGTCCGAGCCGAAGATGACGACGCCGACATTGTCGGCTTCGAGGTTCAGCGCCATGCCGCGCACGCCGCCCGGAAACTCGACCATTTCGCCGGCCTGAACATTGTCGAGACCGTAGACGCGGGCGATACCGTCGCCGACGGAGAGAACCTGGCCGACTTCGGAGACCTCAGCCTCCTGGCCGAAGTTTTTGATCTGATCTTTGAGAATTGCGGAAATTTCCGCGGCGCGGATATCCATCAGCCGACCTCTTTCAGTGCAAGCTTAAGGCTCGAGAGCTTTGTGCGAAGGGAAGTGTCAATCTGGCGGGACCCGACCTTGACGATCAAACCACCGAGAATGGACGGATCGACGGTGACGTTGACCGTCACGTCTTTGCCGGTGACGCCCTTGAGCGCCGCCTTCAATTCAGCCTGCTGCTGGTCGTTCAGCGCATGGGCGGAGGTCACCTCGGCAGCGACTTCGCCCCGGTTGCGCGCCGCGATGTCGCGGAAGGCGCGCACGATGCCCGGCACGGCGAAGAGGCGCCGGTTGCGGGCGACCACTTTGAGGAAATTGGCGACGAGACCGGACAGGCCGGCCTTCGCGACGATCGCGGAGATCGCCTTGAACTGGTCGTCGGAGGAAAAGACGGGGCTGACGATCAGGCGCTTCAGGTCTGCGCTTTCATTGATCAGGCCCTGGAACCGGTCGAGGTCCGCCTGCACGCTCTCCACCGATCCGGACTCCAGTGCCAGATCGAAGAGCGAGGACGCATACCTTTCTGCAACACCGGAAATGAGGTCGGATGGTTTTGCCACGGACGCGCGCTTCTCTTGCTTTTCATCCAAGAGCGGCTTCCAGGAGCGGAAACCGAACACTTTGAATTTGTTGCTGTATCTTCAAGGACATCCGGCTTGTCCAAGCACGGCTCCCCCACGAAGTCGCAGGTCGTCTAGCATAGGAAATTTGGACTCGCAACACGATTGGGCTGCGAAGGTGGCCCCCTTCGGCCAAATTTTGCCCGAAATGGGGAATGAAATGGCATCGGCAAGATGTGCTCGCCTGCCTGCGCTCAGGTAAAGCCGAAAACATAGGCGAGCGGAAGTGCGGCCAGCGCGAGTTGGACGAGCAGCAGCGCCCAGTTGAGCGCCGTGTTGGCGCTGTCGGACATCATGGACAGAATGCGCCCGAAGGCGGCAAGCGCGAAGGCGGCGCCGAGCGCCAGATAGACCATGGGCTGGGCAAGGAAAATCGCGGCAAGACCGAGGCCGAGCGGGAACCCGCCGAGCGTCGAGCGCGCTTCGGCATAACCACCGCGCCGCCCCTCGCGAAGCGCAAGGCCCATGGCGCGGAAGGCAAGCCCGGGCGCGAAGAGGAAGAAGAGGCCGATCGCGACGGTGACGAGCGCAGCGCAGAAAGCCAGGAACTCACCGGTCTCGCTCGGAATATAGACGTCCATGACCGGTCCCCTGCCTTCTCCGTTCGTGCCTTACTGTAAAATTGTCGTGACAGGAATCGCTCGGCTGCAAAAAACTCCGGGCTCCGGTCCTGAGGGGCGTGACCTCACAGAAAGCTCTGCGGATCGATGTCGAGCTGGACATGGACCGTGCCGCGCGGTTTCGGCCCGGCCTTGATCATGGCCCGCACGAAGCCCTGCATGTCGCTCGTCCGCCGCCCGTGGACGAGCAGGCGGAAGCGGTGGCGACCACGCACGAGCGCGAGCGGCGCCTCGGCCGGGCCGAGCACCGAGATGCCGGTCGTGGCCGGGGCGGCCTGGCGCAGTCCGCGGGCATGGGCTTCCGCCTCCGCCCTTGTTTCTGCCGAGATGATGAGGGATGCGAGACGGCCGAAGGGCGGCAGGATTGCCCGCTCCCGCTCGCCGATCTCGCGATCGTAGAAGGCCTGCGCATCGCCGGAGACGATCGCCTGCATCACCGGATGCTGCGGCTGGTAGGTCTGGATGAGCCCCTGGCTCTTCAGACCGGTTCGCCCGGCCCGGCCGGTCACCTGGTTCAAGAGCTGGAACGTGCGCTCGGCGGCGCGTGGATCGCCGTTCGAAAGGCCGATATCGGCATCGACGATGCCGACGCAGGTCATCTTCGGGAAATGGTGGCCCTTGGCGACCAGCTGCGTGCCGACCACGATATCGACCTCCCCCTTGGCGATCGCCTCCAGCTCCAGCCGCAGCCGCTTGACGCCCATGAGGTCGGACGAAAGCACGATGGTGCGCGCCTTCGGGAAATGGCTGTCGATCTCTTCGGCGATCCGCTCGACGCCCGGCCCGCAGGCAACAAGATGGTCGAGCGTGCCGCATTCCGGGCAGGCATCCGGCGTGCGCTCGTGATAGCCGCAGTGATGGCACTGGATCTGGCTGCGGAATCGGTGCTCCACCAGCCAGCTCGAGCAGTTGGGGCACTGGAAACGATGCCCGCAGACCCGGCACAGCGTCAGCGGCGCATAGCCGCGTCGGTTCAGAAAAAGCAACGCCTGCTCGCCGCGCTCCACGGCCTGGCCGATCTTCTCGACAAGGACCGGCGAGATGAAGCCGCCACGCGCCGGCGGATGACGCCGCATATCGATAAGCGAGAGATCCGGCATGGCGGCGGCGCCGAATCGGGTGCGCAGATGCAGCGCCCGATAGCGCCCGGCCTCGCCATTGACCCGGCTTTCCACCGAGGGCGTGGCGGACACGAGCACAGCCGGAAAGGCGCCGAGCCGCGCCCGCACCACCGCCATGTCACGCGCATGATAGAAGACGCGGTCTTCCTGCTTGTAGGCCGGGTCATGCTCCTCATCCACGATGATGAGGCCCAGCGTCTGGAAGGGCAGGAACAAGGCCGAGCGCGCACCCGCCACGACCCGCACGCTGCCTTCCGCCACCTGCCGCCAGACCTTCTCCCGGGTCTTCGGCGCGAGATCGGAATGCCAGGCGGCGGGCTTTGCGCCGAAGCGGGCCTCGAAGCGGGCAAGGAAGGTGGCGGTGAGCGCGATTTCGGGCAGCAGGATCAAGACCTGGCGGCCCGCCTTCACCGCCGCAGCGATCGCCTCGAAATAGACCTCGGTCTTGCCCGAGCCGGTGACGCCATCGATCAACGAAACGGAAAAGCCGCCGGTCGCGACGGTGTCGATCAACGCATCCGCCACCTCGCGCTGGCCGGCATCGAGAACCGGGGGGGCATGGTCCGGGTCGGGTGCGGCCACCATCGGCGGCGGCGGCATGAAGCTCGTTTCGAACACACCCTGCCCGGCCAGCCCGTCGATCACGCTCGTTGAAACGCCGGCCGCATGGGCAAGGCCGGAGCGGGTCCAGAACAGGCCGTCGGCGGCGATCTCCAGCACGCGGCTGCGCGCCGGCGTCATCCGCTCGGGCCGCGTCTCCGTCAGCCGCAGTCCCTCGACCATCGGCTCCGGATCGAGCGCGGCCGGCGCACGCAACGCCATGCGCGCAACGAGGCCCGGCGGCGACAGCGTGTAGGCGGACACCCAATCGAGGAAGGCGCGCATCTCCGCCGACAGCGGCGGGCAGTCGAAGACATGGGTAATGTCGCGCAGCTTGGCCGGATCCACCCGGTCACCGCCCTGTGGCCCCTCGTCCCAGACGACGCCCATGACCTGGCGCGGCCCGAGTGGCACCTGCACCACCGAGCCCGGCTGCACCGCCATGCCGGGCGGCACGCGGTAGGAGTAGGCCCGTTCGGCCGGCATGGGGATCAGCACCGGCACGACGCTCGCCCTGCCGGTCTGTTCCGCTGCGAAGAGGTCCATCGAATCGCCCATCATCGCGGGCGACCATGCCTGCGCGGCCGGGGGAAGAAAAGTCGCCTCGGCGCACTCCTCTGCCTCGGCCGTGCCAAAGGATTCCGTCTGGTCTGCGTCCTGCCTCTTCATGAGCCATGCCGCTGCCACCGGATTTTGTTCGCTTTATGTTCAGACGAGGTGGCGGAATCGCTCCGGTCGGAGCTTGGAAGAAGCCGAAAGGGGTGACAAGCCGGCGGAACTGGTGTATTCGCGCGGCCGGCTCGGCATTTCGTCGTCGACCATAAGAAAGAATGACGCATCCGCCCCTGCGGCTTCAGCCGCACGACCGCACGGCACGCCTGCGCGGTTCACACGGGCGCTCTGGTCGTTTCAGAAGAACAGAGGTACCTCCGATGAACATCATCCAGCAGCTGGAAGCCGAACAGGCCGCCAAGATCGAAGCCAAGCGCACGCTTCCGGAATTTTCCCCGGGCGACACGCTGCGCGTCAATGTCCGCGTGACGGAAGGATCGCGGACCCGCGTTCAGGCCTATGAAGGCGTCTGCATCGCCCGTTCGGGCGGCGGCATCAACGAAAGCTTCACCGTTCGCAAGATTTCCTATGGCGAAGGCGTCGAGCGCGTATTCCCGATCTACTCCCCGCTCGTCGAGAGCGTCGAAGTGGTTCGCCGCGGTAAGGTTCGCCGCGCCAAGCTCTATTACCTGCGCGATCGTCGCGGCAAGTCGGCCCGTATCGTCGAGAACACCGGCACGCGCGCCCGCAAGCTGAACGAAGCCGAGCGCCAGTCGGTCGCCGACGAGAAGGCCCGTCTGGAAGCCGAGAAGGTGGCTGCCGCTCAGGCGCTCGCCGCCGAAAAGGCCGCCGCCGACAAGGCTGCTGCCGAAAACGCAGCGGAATAAGCCCGATCGCGCCAAGGCGCGAGACACGGCACAGTGACGCGAAGGCGGCCCGAAAGGGTCGCCTTTTTCGTTTGCGCGGGCAGCGCAATTCATGACAGTTTCGCCCGAGCCACAGCTTTCGGAGCCCGCCATGCCGACCCGCCGCACTCTTCTCTTTGCCCTCGCCGCCCTTGCAGCCGCACCCGCCATCGTCGCCTTGGAAACTCGGGCCGCCGACCTGCCCGACCTGAAGGGACGCGCGGTCACCGTGGTCACGGAGAATGCCTATCCGCCGCTGCAGTTCGTCGATCCGAAGACCGGAGAGCAGATCGGCTGGGAATATGACGCGCTGAACGAGATCGCCAAGCGGCTGAACATGGTGATCACCTACCAGAACACCAGTTGGGACGCGATGATCCAGGCCGTGTCCGACGGGCAGTACGACATCGGCACGACCGGCATCACCATCAAGGAAGAGCGCAAGGAGAAGGTGGATTTCTCCGATCCCTATATGCGATCCGAGCAGTTCATGCTGGTGCGCGGCGACGAGAACCGGTTTACCGATGCCAAGAGCTTCGGCGCCTTCACCGAAGGCCTGATCGGCGCCCAGGCCGGCACCACCCCCTTCTACACCGCCGTCTACGAAGTGCTGGATGGCAATGAGCAGAACCCCCGCATCAAGCTGTTCGAGACCTTCGGCGCGACCGTCCAGGCGCTGAAGGCCGGCGATGTCGATGTCGTGCTGACCGATGGAACGGCCGGCAAGGGCTATGTCGACGCCTCCGGCGGCAGCCTGAAGCTGATCGGCGGGCCGCTCGGCAGCGAGGATTTCGGCTTCATCTTCAAGAAGGGCTCGGATCTCGTCGCGCCCGTCAACGCGGCGATTGCGGCACTGAAGGCCGATGGAACCCTGGATGCGCTGAACAAGAAGTGGTTCGTCGACTACAAGATGGGGCAGTAAAGGCCCCCTCGCATGGCCCCTTCCCCCTCGTCCGGCCGCGACAGGCCCTGGTGGCTCGTCGCGCTCGGTCTCATCACCCTGGTGCTGGCCGTCCTCATCGCGCTCGACGGTCTTTATAGGCAGGTCTTCTCCGTCGTCGTGGCCGGGCTCGGTGTCACGCTGTTCGTGACCTTGGTCGCCTTTTCGCTGGCCACCCTGCTCGGCCTCGGCATTGCCCTGATGGCGCTTTCCGACCAGGCCTGGATGCGCCAGACCGCGCGCTTCTACACCGAGGTCATCCGCGGCATCCCGATCCTTGTCCTGCTCTTCTACATCGCCTTCGTCGGCGCGCCTGGCCTCGTCACCCTTGTCAATGTCCTTTTGACGCCACTCGTCAAGGCGGGCCTGGCAGATCCGCTGATGGTGCGCGACATTTCGCTGATGTGGCGGGCGATCCTGGCGCTCACCATCGGCTATTCCGCCTTCATTGCCGAGGTCTTCCGCGCCGGCATCCAGTCGGTCGAGCGCGGCCAGGTGGAGGCGGCCGAGGCGCTGGGCCTGTCCCGCTGGCAGCGCTTCCGCCTCGTCGTCTTTCCCCAGGCGATCCGGACCATCCTGCCGCCGCTCGGCAATGATTTCGTCGCCATGGTCAAGGATTCCTCGCTCGTCTCCGTGCTCGGCGTCCAGGACATCACCCAGCTCGGCAAGGTCTACGCCTCGGGCTCCTTCCGCTTCTTCGAAACCTATTCGATCGTCGCCTACATCTACCTCGTCCTGACCATCGGCCTTTCGCTGGCGCTGCGGCGGCTGGAACAGCGGCTCCGCCGCTGAGGAGCTGAAGAACTCTTCTTTTGGTCAGTCGAGGGCAGCTAATCTTGCCCAGGCTGGCAAAAACTGCTATTTCCCGGGCATGGAATCCAAGTTCGGATGTCGCGCGCAGAATATTATCGTGCTGCAGGACCACAAGCGCCTGCCGGCCCGCTTCTTCGCGCGTGTCTGCGGGGCGTTGACCAGCCGACTTCGCTGACGCTCTCCATGGGGCACGCCCCGCCGCGCCGCTGCGTGTTCGCATGCGCCGCATCCGACCGCACCGGTCGGCCTTTTTTCCGATTTTTCGATTTGACCATGATGGATGAACGCCATGAGCGCACCGCGGACTCTCTACGACAAGATCTGGGACGACCACGTCGTCAGTCAGCAGGATGACGGAACCTGTCTCCTCTATATCGACCGTCACCTCGTGCATGAGGTAACGAGCCCGCAGGCCTTCGAAGGGCTGCGCATGGCCGGCCGGCCGGTGCGCGCGCCGCAGAAGACCCTGGCCGTCGTCGACCACAACGTCCCGACCTCGCCGGACCGCCATCTCGGCATCAAGAACGAGGAAAGCCGCATCCAGGTGGAAGCGCTCGCCCAGAACGCCGCCGATTTCGGCGTCGAATACTATTCGGCCTCCGACAAGCGCCAAGGCATCGTCCATATCGTCGGCCCGGAACAGGGCTTCACCCTGCCGGGCATGACCATTGTCTGCGGCGACAGCCACACCTCGACCCACGGCGCGTTCGGCGCGCTGGCGCATGGCATCGGCACGTCGGAAGTCGAGCATGTGCTCGCCACCCAGACGCTGATCCAGAAGAAGGCCAAGAACATGCTGGTGCGTGTCGACGGTCAGCTGCCGGAGGGCGTCACCGCCAAGGATATCATCCTGGCCATCATCGGCGAGATCGGCACGGCCGGCGGCACCGGCCATGTCATCGAATTCGCCGGCGAAGCGATCCGCTCGCTGTCGATGGAAGGCCGGATGACCATCTGCAACATGACGATCGAAGGCGGCGCCCGCGCCGGCCTGATCGCCCCCGACGAGAAGACCTTCGAGTACATCAAGGGCAAGCCGCGCGCGCCGAAGGGCGAGGCGCTGGAGCAGGCGATTTCCTACTGGAAGACGCTGCAGACCGACGAAGGTGCACATTTCGACCGCGTCGTCGTGCTGAACGCTGCCGAGCTGCCGCCGATCGTCTCCTGGGGCTCTTCGCCGGAAGACGTCATTTCCATCCAGGGCGTCGTGCCGAACCCGGACGATATCGAAGACGAAACCAAGCGCGCCTCCAAGTGGCGGGCGCTCGACTATATGGGCCTGAAGCCGGGCACCAAGATCACCGACATCGCGCTCGACCGCGTCTTCATCGGGTCCTGCACCAATGGCCGGATCGAGGATCTGCGAGCCGTGGCGAAGGTGGTCGAAGGCTTCAAGGTGGCACCCCATGTCGATGCCATGATCGTTCCGGGCTCCGGCCTCGTGAAGGAGCAGGCGGAGGCCGAAGGACTCGACGTGATCTTCAAGGCCGCCGGTTTCGACTGGCGTGAGCCGGGCTGTTCCATGTGCCTGGCGATGAATGACGACCGGCTGAAGCCGGGCGAACGGTGCGCCTCGACCTCGAACCGCAATTTCGAGGGCCGTCAGGGCTTCAAGGGCCGCACCCACCTCGTTTCCCCCGCCATGGCCGCCGCTGCGGCCATCGCCGGCCATTTCGTCGATATTCGCGAATGGCAGAAGGAAGAGGTCGCGGCCTAACCTCCGCTCCTGCAAAGAACGCCCGCCGTACACCCATGCGGCGGGCTTTTTGCATTGTGGCGGGTGGATTTGCGACGGAGTTCATTTTCAGGCCGGCAGGCCATGGGGGAGCCGATGCTCGGCTATCGTCAGTCGGCACTGAGCCCCGATTGAGCGACCGTCACGGTGAACCCGTCCTTCCGCAACAGGGCCACCACGCCTTCCTCGCCCGGCAGGTGCAGGGCGCCGATTGCCATGAAGGCATTGCCTGTCCTCAGGATCGGGGCGGCGCGGCTTGCCATGACATGGTTGCGGTCGGTCACGATGCGCTGCTCGAAGGCGAGCGAATCCGCCGTATCGTCCTGCCCCTGGTCGCGCGAAATCAAGTTCATCAAAGGCATGATCGCGCCGGTGCGCCCGGCGAGGTAGAGATCGGTGGTGGTGGTCATCACGTCGTCGGCCAGGCTGCCGAGCTTGATGGTCTCGACCAGCGACGCGACATGGAAGCTGATCGGCAGGGCATTGACCGCCTCCAGCTGCTCGACCAGCGTTTCCAGCCCCTTCAGCTGCTTGCCCTCGGCGACGGCGCGCTTGGCGAGCGTCTGGTCGAGGAAGCTGGCGCCGGCTTTCTTGCGGCTCATCTCGCAGGCCGGCAGGGCCACGAAGCTAGCGATCATCCAGGGTTTCATGCGCATGACGAGGGACAGCGGCACGCCTCTGGCCTTCAGGCCGGCCTCCAGCGTGGCCTTGTCGCCGGGGCTCAGAAAGTCCTCGAGGCTCTTGCCGTCGGTGAACATGGAAAGATCGGGCCGGGCGAGCATCGCGGCAGAGGCCTTGGTCTCGTCGGCGATCTCGTCCGATTCGACGATGACCGTGCCGGCCGCCTCATAGGCGTCCTGAGCCCCCTTCGGCATGGCGAGCACGCGCGGGTCCGTCACATGCATGGTGCCGAGCAGATAGGACGGCGCGACATCCGGATATTCGACCTTCCAGAACAGGCCCTCGCCATTCGGGATCTTGGCGGCCTCGCGGTCGAGTTCGGCGCGCTTTGCCGGCGCGGTCGCCGCCCAGCGGTCGAGCAGGTTCTCGCCCGCGCAGGCCTCCGGCTCCGCGGCACGCGCCGGAGCGGTGGAAAACAGGGCGGAGACCAGGAGGGCAAGCAGGAAAAGCGGCAGAAGGCCCGCAAGAGCCAGAAGAAGGCGGGCCAGCCGGTCCGCCAGAGGCGGCATGGCGGGCGGCGCGAAGGGGGTGGTCACGGCTGAGATCCTCCAGCAGGTCTACCCCATCTTAGCGAAGTGGGCTTCACCTCCCGCTTAAGAGAGATGGTTAACACGCGGGCAGATCTCAGGCGCGCGGGTGGGCGCGGTCGTAGATTTCGAGCAGCCGCGCGCTGTCGACGCCGGTATAGACCTGGGTGGTCGAGAGGCTCGCATGGCCGAGCAGTTCCTGGATCGTGCGCAGATCGCCGCCGCCGGCCAGGAGATGGGTGGCGAAGGAATGGCGAAGCGCGTGCGGCGTTGCCGTTTCCGGCAGGCCCAGCGCGCCGCGCAGGCGCTGCATCTCGCGCTGGATGATGGCCGGCTGCAGCACGCCGCCCTTGGCACCGCGAAACAGAGGGACATCCGCCTCGACACCATAGGGGCAAAGCGCCAGATAGGTCTCCACCGCCTCCCGCGCTGCCGCGATCATGGGCACAAGCCGGGTCTTGTTGCCCTTGCCGGTGACGCGCAGGGCAGTCGGGCTGTCGGCGAAATCCTGGCGGGTCAGGCCAAGCGCTTCGGAAATGCGCAGGCCGCAGCCGTAAAGCAGCGTCAGCACTGCGGCATTGCGGGCGGCGATCCAGGGTTCTTCGGCCAGCTGCGATCCGCCATCGACCACGGCCAGCGCATCGCGGTCGGTCAAGGGCTTCGGCAGGCTCTTCGGCTGCTTCGGCGAGCGCACGGCCGCAGCGCCGGCGGCGTTGACGAGGCCCTGCCGCTCCAGATGGCGTAGAAAGGACCGCAAGCCCGCCAGCCCGCGACCGAGCGTACGCGCGCCTGCTCCATCCCGCCGCCGGGCTGCAAGGAACCCGCGAAAATCGGCCGGCCGCAGGCTTCGAATATCGTCGAGGCGGGCCGCACCCGCGAGATGACCGGTCAGGAAGGCAAGGAACTGCCGCGTATCACGCTCATAGGCCTCCACCGTCTTCTCCGACAGCCGCCGCTCGGCAGAGAGGGCGGTCAGCCAGCGCTGCCGCTCCGCCATCAGTGCGCCGTCGGCGATCACCAGAAGCTTGGTCACGTCGTGTGATCCTTCCCGTTCGAAAGCCCGCAGAGTGACGAGAAGGCCTTGCCGATTTGCTAACGCCCTTGGAATCCGTCATGCTTCCATCATATTGAACTGCAATAGCTTAAATGGTCTGGACGGCGGGACGAAGATGGCAAGACGGGGCTCGGCAGGCAGTTTGACGCAGTTTGCGGAGGCGGTCTCCCTGCTCTCCCACGGCCAGCCTGGCCATATCGTCGATACGCTGATTGCCGAACGTGGGCAGCGCATCGTCGGCCACCCGCTCTGGCCGGTCATGCGCCCGGCGCTCTACACCATCCTCAACTACCGCAAGGCGATCGAATTTGCCGATTGCGTGGCCAATCTCCCCGGCTTCCAGGCCTTCCAGTATCTGAGCGACACGCTGTCGCTCGATATTCGGGTGCGCCATGAAGAGCGCATTCCCCAAAGCGGCGGCTTTCTGCTCGTCTCCAACCATCCGACCGGCATTGCCGATGGCGTGGCGGTCTTCGACCTGTTGAAGACCCGCCGGCCGGACATGATGGTCTTTGCCAATCGCGACGCCATCCGCGTCAATCCGCGTTTCGTGGAAATGATCATTCCCGTGGAGTGGCGGGAGGAGCACAAGAGCAAGCTGAAGGCACGGGAAACGCTGAAGCTCACCAACCATGCGATTGCTGAAGGCAAGGCGACCATTCTCTTCCCCTCCGGCCGCATCGCCTATTGGGCGGATGGCCGGCTGAACGAGCGGCCGTGGAAGACCTCGGCCGTCGGCTTCGCGCGGAAATACAATCTGCCGATCCTGCCGGTGCATATGACCGCCCGCAATTCCGGCCTGTTCTACTGGCTTGCCAAATGGTCGACCGAACTGCGCGACATGACTGTCTTCCACGAGCTTCTGAACAAGAAGGGCAACGCCTTCGAATTCACCGTCGGCACCCTGATTCCGCCGGAGGCGCTGGATGGGGACCCGGCCGAGGTCACCCGCGCGCTGGAGCAGCACACGGTCTTCGACCTCGCGGAGAGCGGCGATGCCGTGTTCCGCAACCCGGCGCTACCCGCGTAAGTCTGCCCGGCCAAACCCGGCCCGCGAAAGGCTTGCCAGCGCCCCGGCCCGCCTGTGCGGATCGCGAAGGCCGTGTTTTCTCTTGCCTTTCCGCCATTCGCAGGTACCACGGCAGCAGGCGGGGCTGGAGAGGATCCTTTCGACAATGACCATCACGACGGCGATCCTTCTGTTTTTCGCAGGCTTCCTGTCGAGCGCGGTGAACGCGGTGGCAGGTGGCGGCACCTTTCTCACCTTCGGCGCCATGACGCTCGCCGGCCTTCCGCCGATCGTGGCCAATGCCACCTCCTCGATCGTTCAGTTTCCAGGCTATGTGACCTCGGCGCTCGCCTACCGGCGGGAGTTGAAAGCGGAGACGACCATTGCGCGCCGGCTCGGCCTGCTTTCGCTCGTCGGCGGGCTTCTCGGCGCGCTGACGCTCCTCTCTCTTTCCAACCCATCCTTCCGCGCGATGGTGCCCTGGCTGCTGCTGGGGGCGACGGCGCTGTTTGCCGCCGGCCCCCTGCTGAAGCCGAAGGCGCAGGCGGTGGATGCCCCTCTCACGGCGTCCGGCCTGGCGGCCCAATTCGTCGTGGCGATCTATGGCGGCTTCTTCGGCGCCGGCATGGGCATCATGATGCTTGCCGTGCTGGGTCTCACGCTCGGCGGCGGCTACCACCGCATGAACGCCATCAAGAACCTGCTTGCCGTGGTGATCGCGCTCGTCGCCATCCTGGTCTTTTCTCTAGGCGGCGTCGTCGGCTGGGCGGAAGCCGCGGTGATGATTCCGGGCGGGGCACTCGGCGGCTATAGCGGCGTCTGGCTGGCGCGGCGCGTGCCATCCGTCATCATCCGCGCCTTCGTCATCTCGGTCGGCCTGTTGCTCGCTTTCTATTACTTCGTCACCGGCTGAGACGACAGCAGGTCGGGGCGCCGCTCGGCCGTTAGCCGTTCGGCCTCCGCGCGCCGCCAGGCCTCGATGGCGCCATGATGGCCGGAGGTGAGGACAGCCGGAATCTCACGGCCTTCGAAGATCTGCGGGCGGGTATAATGCGGATGTTCGAGCAGGCCGCCCTCGAAGCTTTCGTGAACGCCCGACAGAGCATTGCCCATGACACCGGGCAGGATGCGAACGACCGCATCGAGCAGGGTCAGGGCTGCCGGCTCGCCGCCGGAGAGGATGTAATCGCCGATCGACACCTCCTCCAGCGCCCGCGCCTCGATCACCCTTTGGTCCACCCCTTCGAAACGTCCGCAGACGATGACGACGCCGGGCCCCTCGGCCAGGCTGCGCACGCGCGCCTGGGTCAGCGGCCGCCCGCGGGGGCTCATCAGCAGGCGCGGCCGCCCGTCGTCCAGCGCCACATGGTCGATTGCCCGGGCCAGCACGTCGGGCCGCAGCACCATGCCCGCGCCGCCGCCCGCCGGCGTGTCGTCGACCGTGCGATGCCGGTCCTCGGCAAATTCGCGGATCTGCACCGCGTCGAGCGCAAAATCACCCCGCGCCAGCGCCTTGCCGGCCAGGGAATGGCCGAGATGGCCGGGAAACATATCGGGGTAAAGGGTCAGCACCGTGGCGCGGAACGCCGCAGTGCCGGCAGGATGGTCCGCCATGTCAGGCCTGATCCGGCTTCGGCCGCTTGCCGGGCTTGCCAGCCTTTCCGGTCCCGTTCGCACTGAAAGGGTTCTCGTCCTTGTCTTCCACCAGGCCGGCCGCCAGCGGATCGACGAGCAGGGTGCCGCCTTCAAGGTCGATCTCCAGCACCGACCATTCGGTGAAGGGAATCAACACCGGCCGGCGGCCCGGCCCTTTGAGTTCCAGGAGGTCGCCGGCGCCGAAATCGAAGACGCCGGTCACCGTGCCATAGCTCTTGCCCTCGGTGTCGCGCGCTTCCAGCCCCTCGAGATCGGCATAGAAGAATTCGTCCTCGTCGAGATCGTCATCCGGCAGGTTCTCCCGCTCGATGAACAGGTCGAGCCCGTTGAGAGCCTCGGCCGCCGTGCGGTCATTGATGCCGCGAAACCGAACGATCACCACCGTCTTCGATGTCCTGACCTCCAGCACCTCGAAGACGCGCCCATCGGCGCCGTAGAGATGGCCATAATCGCCGATCGCCTCAGGCTCGGCGGCGAAACTCTTCACACGCACCTCGCCACGCAAACCCTGCGCCGCACCGATGGTGCCCATAAGGACGGGATTCTTAAGATGAAGTGGGCCAGCCGACATGGCGCTTGATATCCGTATGCCAGAGAAGTTCGGGCGCGAGGCAATAAGCAGCGGACTCGATCAGAAGGCTCTGGAGCCCGCCGATCCTAAACTGTTCCCCGCGGGTATGCTGTCTCTATTGCCTGATATCAAGATAGGGGGTCAACGGAATTCCGGTTCGCGGATTTTGCGACATTCGCTGTCGATGAGCCCGTTGTCCTTGGCCGGACCGATAAAGAAACAGCCCTCGCACGAATGCGAGGGCTGCATAAGGCCCGCCTATAGGCCTACGGATAGGTCTCTGAATGAGACAGGATTTCCCATCCAGTCAAGCGCAGCCTTATTCCGCAGCAGCGGCAGCGGCGTCTTCGGCCTTCTGGCGGGCTTCGGCGGCGCGTTCCTGGGCCTTCTTGCCCGGCTTGCCCTTGTTCGGGTTGCTGCGGGCTTCGCGCTGAGCGATGCCGGCTTCGTTCAGGAAGCGCAGGACGCGGTCGGTCGGCAGGGCGCCGTTGGCGATCCAATGCTGGATCCGCTCATTGTTGAGCTCGACGCGCTTGGCATCGTCCTTCGGCAGCATCGGGTTCCAGGAACCGACCTTTTCCAGGAAGCGGCCGTCGCGCGGCGAGCGGGCGTCGGCGATGACGATCTGGTAGAAGGGGCGCTTCTTGGAACCGCCGCGGGCGAGACGAATTTTCAGTGCCATGTCATAACTCCTTTGAATGCTTGGCGTGCCGCGCGAATGCGGCCTGAGTTTCAAGTCGTTGAACCGTCAATCTTTCAGATCGGCGGCGATGTCTTCGTGGTGCCGGATGACTTCCTTGATGATGAAGTTCAGGAACTTCTCGGCGAAATCCGGATCCAGATTGGCGTCCTTCGCCAGGCGGCGCAGGCGGTCGATCTGATATTCTTCCCGGGCGGGATCGGCCGGGGGCAGCTCGTGCCTGGCTTTCAGAACGCCGACCGCCTTGGTGCAGCGGAAGCGTTCGGCCAGCATATGGACGAGGGCCGCATCGATATTGTCGATCGACTGGCGATAGCCGGACAGCTCTTGCCTGACGGTGGGATCGATCACGTCGTGCGCCCTCACTTCTTCTTCGGCAGGCCGGGGAGACCCGGCAGGCCGCCAAGGCCGGGCAGCTTTCCGCCAAGACCCGGCAGACCGCCCATGCCGCCCGGAAGGCCCTTGCCGAGACCGGCGGCTTCCGCCTGACGCGCCAGGGCTTCCAGCTCCTTCGGATCCATCTTCGAAAGGTCCGGCATGCCGCCCATACCGCCCATGCCACCAAGCCCCATCTTGCCGGCAAGGCCGCCCATCATCTGCTTCATCATGCCGCCGCCCTTCTTGCCGCCCATGGCCTTCATCATGTCGGCCATCTGGCGGTGCATCTTGAGCAGCTTGTTGATCTCAGAGGCATCGGTGCCGGAGCCGGACGCGATGCGCTTCTTGCGGGAGTGCTTGAGCAGGTCAGGATTGGCGCGCTCGGCCTTGGTCATCGAGGAGATGATGGCGAGCTGGCGCTTGAACATGCGGTCGTCCATGCCGGCAGCCGCCAGCTTGTCCTTCATGCCGGCCATTCCGGGCATCAGACCCATGATGCCGCCCATGCCGCCCATCTTCTGCATCTGCTTCAGCTGGTCGGCGAGGTCGTTCAGGTCGAACTTGCCCGATTTCATCTTGGCGGCCATGGCCGCCGCCTTTTCCGCGTCGATGTTCTCGGCGGCCTTCTCGACCAGGCTGACGATGTCGCCCATGCCGAGGATGCGGTCGGCCACGCGGCGCGGGTGGAACTCGTCGAGCTCCGACATTTTTTCGCCGACGCCGATCAGCTTGATCGGCTTGCCGGTGACGGCGCGCATGGACAGCGCGGCACCGCCACGGCCATCGCCGTCCATGCGGGTCAGCACCAGGCCGGTGATGCCGACGCGCTCATCGAAATTGCGGGCGAGATTGACGGCGTCCTGGCCGGTCAGCGCATCGGCGACGAGCAGGATTTCATGCGGATTGGACTTCCGCTTGATTTCCGCCATCTCGAGCATCAGCGGCTCGTCGATATGGGTGCGGCCGGCAGTGTCGAGGATGACGACATCATGGCCGCCGAGGCGGGCGGCCTGCACGGCGCGCGCGGCGATATCGGTCGGCGACTGGCCGGCGATGATCGGCAGCGTGTCGACGCCGGTCTGGGCGCCGAGCTGGCGCAGCTGCTCCTGCGCGGCCGGGCGGCGCGTGTCGAGCGAGGCCATCAGGACCTTTTTCTTCTCGCGCGTCGTCAGCCGGTTGGCGATCTTGCCGGTGGTGGTCGTCTTGCCCGAGCCCTGCAGGCCGACCATCATGATGACGACCGGGGCAGGCGCATTGAGATCGATGGAAACGCCGGTGGCGCCCAGCATCTCGACCAGCTCGTCATGGACGATCTTGACGACCATCTGCCCGGGCTTGATCGATTTCAAGACTTCCGCGCCGACCGCCTTTTCGCGCACGCGATCGGTGAAGCCGCGCACCACTTCCAGTGCCACGTCGGCTTCCAGCAGCGCACGGCGCACCTCGCGCAGCGCCGCCGAAACATCGGCTTCCGACAGCGCGCCGCGGCCGGTCAATCCGTTGAGGATCGACCCAAGGCGGTCCTGGAGGTTTTCAAACATCGGCTCTTCCTTCTCGTTTCCGGCGGCGTGCCCGAAACGTGGGTGCGATGGGGACGAATGCAAGGCGCAACGCATGAACCCACCCGAGGGCGCATCGCGCTGTCGGATGTTGACCTCCGGGCTCTCTTTACACCTGTGCGGGTCCCGGTCGGCGGCTCGAGCATGTCGTTCTCGTCGCAGATGGGCGGGCTTAAACAGGATCGGGGCCGGAAAGTCAAGCTCGGCGGGGGTCGCGGGCCTGCACCGGCCGCCCGGGCTGGGTGTGCGTGACGCGGATGTGTCTTGAACAGGCGGGCGCCTGCGTGCTTAGTCAGCCGGCTGCATCCCGGCAGCCGGATCGGTCTTTCACGATGAAGCGCAGACGTTTTCTCAAATGGTCGCTGGTGGGCGCGCTTGCTGCGCTCGGCGGCGGCGTGACGGCGAGGAGCAGCATGGCGGGCAACCGATATTACCAGGGGCCGGTCTCCGACCATTTCGACGGCACGCGCTTCTTCAATCCGAACGGCATCGAGCCGCGCGGCTTTTTCGATCTCCTGCGCTGGCAGTTCGGCGGCGGCAAGGCACGCTGGCCGAAGCAGGTCGCGCCGCGCGTGCCGCCGGCCAAGCCGGCCCGCACCGTGTCTGGCGATGCGCTGCGGGTGACGATGGTCGGCCATGCGACGCTGCTGATCCAGGTCGACGGCCTGAACATCCTGACCGACCCGGTCTGGTCGGAGCGGGCGAGCCCGGTTTCTTTCGCGGGACCGAAGCGCGTCGCGGCACCCGGCATCGCCTTCGAGGATCTGCCGCCGATCCATATCGTCCTCGTCACCCACAATCATTACGACCATCTCGACACCGACACGCTCGGCCGCCTGCAGGCCGCCCACCGGCCCCGGTTCGTGACGCCGCTCGGCAATGACGGGTTCATCCGCGATGCCGCGCCCGGTGCGGCAGTCACGGTGATGGACTGGGGCGACAAGGCGGAGCTGGCCGGCGCCCTCCTTCACTGCGAGCCCGCGCACCATTGGTCGGCGCGCGGCACGGGCGACCGGCGCATGGCGCTCTGGGCCGCCTTCGTGATCGAGACCAAGGCGGGACGCATCTACCATATCGGCGATACCGGCTTCCACCAGGGCATCAACTACCGGGCAGCGGCGGAGAAACATGGCGGCTTCCGCCTCGCCATCCTGCCCATCGGCGCCTACGAGCCGCGCTGGTTCATGGAAGGGCAGCACCAGAACCCGGCCGACGCCGTGGAGGGCATGGCGCTATGCAAAGCGGCGCACGCTGTTGGCCATCACTTCGCGACCTTCCAGCTGACCGATGAGGCGATCGACGCGCCGGAGCAGGCGCTGGCCGTCGCGCTTGCCGCAAAGGCGATCCCGCCCGAACGCTTTCCGGCGCTGCGGGCGGGCGAGATCTTCGACGTGCCAGTGGCTTGAGGCCTACCTTGCGTTGGCCGGGAAATCCGGCAGGCGCGCACTACCGTCCGGGTGATGCTGGATAACCAGTGTGGCCTTCAGCTTCCTGGCAATCCTGTCCATTGCCTCGTGCCCCCCTTTCGCCCGCCGCTTCCGCGAGGACTTCGGCGTGTCGCCGAAGGCACTTCGCGTGGCGCGCTGACCCAAAGGGCGCAGCGTTGGCGCCGGCCGGACGCTACTGGTAATTCGACCATATTTCCGCCATATAGCCCGCACGCGCCGCAAGGGCGCGAAGGCGACAGGGGACGACGGGTCGGAATGGACGGAACGGTCGAATTTGCGAAGATGAACGGGCTTGGCAACAAGATCCTGGTCGTCGACATGCGCGGCCGGCGCGATCCCGTGACGCCGGCCGCGGCCATTGCGCTGGCCGCCGATCCGCACACCGCCTTCGACCAGATCATGGCCATCCATGATCCGAAACTCGACGGCACCGATGCCTATATCGACATCCTGAACTGCGATGGCACCAAGGCGCAGGCCTGCGGCAACGGCACGCGCTGCGTGGTGCAGGCGCTGGCCGCCGAGACCGGCCGCCGCCGCTTCACCTTTCAGACGGTGGCCGGCATTCTGAACGCCGAAGAGCATGGCGACGGCACGATCTCGGTCGACATGGGCAAGCCGGTCTTCGAATGGAACCGGATCCCGCTTGCCGAAGACTTTCACGACACCAGCCGGATCGAGCTGCAGATCGGGCCGATCGACGCGCCGGTGCTGCATTCGCCCTCGGTCGTCTCCATGGGCAATCCGCATGCGATCTTCTGGGTCAACCAGGATGTGATGTCCTATGACCTCGCCCGCTTTGGCCCGCTGCTCGAAAATCACCCGATCTTTCCCGAGCGCGCCAATATCACGCTTGCAGAGGTGACCTCGCCGAGTTCGCTCACCACCCGCACCTGGGAGCGCGGCGCCGGGCTGACGCTTGCCTGCGGCTCGGCCGCCTGCGCGGCCGCCGTCTCCGCGGCCCGCACCGGCCGCACCGGCCGCAGGGTCGAGATCCGCGTCGCCAGCGCCACGCCGCCCGGCATCCTGTCGATCGACTGGCGCGAACGCGACGACCATGTGGTCATGACCGGCCCGGCCGAATGGGAATGGTCCGGCCGGCTCGATCCGGCCACCGGCGCCTATACCCGCGATGACGCGCCGGAGGCGAAGAGCCTGTGAGCGCGCCCGAGATCGTCACCTTCGGTTGCCGGCTCAATACCTACGAGTCCGAGATCATGCGCCGCGCGGCGACGGAAGCAGGGCTGGAGGGTGCCGTGCTGGTCAACACCTGTGCGGTGACCGGCGAAGCTGTGCGCCAGGCGCGCCAGACGATCCGCCGCCTGAAGCGGGAGCGGCCGGAGGCGCGCATCATCGTCACCGGCTGCGCGGCGCAGACCGAGGGCGGGCGCTTTGCCGCCATGCCGGAGGTGGATGCGGTTCTCGGCAATGAGGAGAAGCTGACGCCCGAGGCCTATCGCAGCCTGCCGGATTTCGGCGTTTCGCAGGAAGAAAAGCTGAAGGTCAACGACATCATGAGCGTGCGGCTGACCGCGCCGCAGATGGTCGACATGATCGAGGGCCATGTCCGCGCGTTCATCCAGGTGCAGAACGGCTGCGACCATCGCTGCACCTTCTGCATCATCCCCTATGGCCGCGGCAATTCGCGCTCGGTGCCGATGGGCGCCGTGGTCGACCAGGCGCGGCGGCTGGTGGAGAGCGGCTATCGCGAGATCGTGCTGACGGGCGTGGACGCAACCAGCTATGGCGCCGACCTGCCGGGTAGCCCGAGCCTCGGCCTGCTCGCCAAGACGCTCCTCAAGCAGGTCCCCGAGGTGGCGCGGCTGCGGCTCTCCTCGATCGACGGCATCGAGGCCGACCGGCATCTCCTCGATCTCATCGCCGACGAGCCGCGCTTCATGCCGCACCTGCATCTGTCGCTGCAGCATGGCGACGATCTGATCCTCAAGCGGATGAAGCGGCGCCACAGCCGCGCCGAGGCGTTGACCTTCGTAGCCGCCGCCCGCGCCTTACGCCCGGGCATGGCCTTCGGTGCCGATCTCATTGCCGGCTTCCCCACAGAGACCGAAGAGATGTTTTGCCGCTCGATGACGCTGGCGGAGGAAGCCGGGATCGAAGCCCTGCATGTCTTTCCCTACAGCCCGCGCCCGAACACGCCGGCTGCGCGCATGCCGCAGCTCGATCGCGGCGTGATCAAGGAGCGCGCCCGGCGGCTGCGCGCCGTGGGCAGCGCGCTTTCAGCCGCGCATCTCGCCCGCATGGTCGGCACGCGCCAGCGCCTGCTCGTCGAACAGAACGGCTTCGCCCATACCGAAAACTTCACCCGCGTGGCGGTGCCGGGGCTCGAGCCCCGCAGCCTCGTGACCGTCACGATCACCGGCCAGGACGGCCGCAGCCTGACCCTCGACGCCATGGGCGCGGGAGCGGGCGCGAAAGCCGCCTGAGATGACCGGTCTGCCAAGCGTCAGGATGTGAGAATGGCCTTCGATTTCCTCAAACGGGTCTTCACCTTCGACAAGGTGCCCGAAGCCGATGAGACGGCGCGGGAGAGTGCCGAGACGCACGCCCCCCTTGCGCCAGAGTCTGCTGCGCCGGAGCCGGCGGTACGAGATCAGAGTCGCCCCGATCCGGCCGCGCCGGAGGTCGTTCCGCAAGCCCCTGTCGCCGAGGCTGGCGAGCGGCCGAAGGCCGGCGCGCTTCCGCTTGCGCCCGATCCGGTTCTGCCGGAGGAAATGGACACCGCCGGCGGGCCGTCCCCCGACGACGACGCACCGGAGGCCGAGGACGAGAGCGCCCTGCCTCTGCCGGCAGCCGAGGCGATCGGCGAGCTCGGCATCGTGCCGCTCTCGCTGCTCGAAGCGGAAGCGGATGCCGAGCCGGCAACCGCCCCGGCATCGACAGCCGACCCGGACGCGCCTGCACCCGCCGCGACCGACCCTTCGCGCCCCGCAAGCCTGCCGCGTGGTTTCGTGCTGGGACAGACGGAGGAGACGACCGCCCCCATCGCGGTTGCCGAGCCGAAGCGCAGCTGGTTCCAGCGTCTGCGCGAAGGCCTGGCCCGCACCTCCTCGCAGCTGACCGGACAGATTTCCGCGCTCTTCACCAAGCGCAAGCTCGACGACCAGACGCTGGAGGAGCTGGAGGATCTGCTGATCCAGGCTGATCTGGGCGTCGAAACCGCGCTGCGTGTCACCGATACGCTGGCCTCCGAGCGCTATGGCAAGGATGTGAGCGGCGAGGACGTGGCACGGATCATGGCCGGCGAAATCGCCAAGGTGCTGACCCCGGTCGCCAAGCCGCTGCAGCTCGATCTCAACCACAAGCCGCATGTCATCCTCGTCGTCGGCGTCAACGGCACGGGCAAGACGACGACGATCGGCAAGCTTGCGGCCAAGCTCTCCGGCGCCGGGCTGAAGGTGATGCTCGCCGCCGGCGACACCTTCCGCGCCGCGGCGATCGAGCAGCTGAAGATCTGGGCCGAGCGCACCGGCTCGGACATCGTCTCCTCCAAGCTCGGCGCCGATGCGGCGGGTCTTGCCTATGAGGCCTTCGAACAGGCGCGGCTCAAGGGCAGCGACGTGCTGATCATCGATACCGCCGGCCGGCTGCAGAACCGCACGGAGCTGATGGCGGAGCTTGAAAAGATCGTCCGCGTGCTCGGCAAGCTCGACCCGGATGCGCCGCACACCGTGCTTCAGACGCTCGACGCCACCACCGGCCAGAATGCGCTCAACCAGGTGGAGATCTTCCGCAATGTCGCCGGCGTCAACGGGCTGGTGATGACCAAGCTCGACGGCACGGCCCGCGGCGGCATCCTGGTGGCGATCTCTGCCAAGCACAAGCTGCCGGTCTATTTCATCGGCGTCGGCGAAGGGGTGGACGATCTCGAACCCTTCGACGCGCGCGATTTTGCCAGTGCCATTGCCGGCGTCGCGCTCGACGAGCGCTGAGCCTGCCCTTTGACGAAGATGAAGAAGCCCATGTCCTCCACCACGCCCAGCCCTGCAGACCGCCACCACCCCGCGCTGAAGACGGCGCTGGAGCTCGGGCCGCTGCTCGTCTTCTTCTTCGCCAACCTGCGCGGCGCCTGGCTGATCGAGACCTTTCCGGCGCTCGGCGCGCTCGGCGGGCCGATCCTGGTCGCCACCGGCATCTTCATGGTGGCCACCGTCCTGTCGCTGATCATCTCGAAACTCGTTCTCGGCCATTTGCCGGTCATGCCCTTCGTCTCGGGCATCGTCGTGCTGATCTTCGGCGGCCTGTCGATCTGGCTGCAGAACGAGACCTTCATCAAGATGAAGCCGACCATCGTCAACACGCTGTTCGGCGTCACGCTTTTGGTCGGGCTTCTGTTCGGCAAGGCGCTGCTCGGCACCGTCTTCAACGCCGCCTTTCGGCTGGACGAGGAAGGCTGGCGCAAGCTCACCTTCCGCTGGGGCCTGTTCTTCCTGTTCCTGGCCGTGATGAACGAGGTGGTCTGGCGCAATTTCTCCGATGATTTCTGGGTGGCTTTCAAGGTCTGGGGCACCATGCCGATCACGCTGATCTTCACCATGGCCCAGATGCCGTTGATCATGCGCCATGCCGTCGAGGACAAGGCCTCCGAGGACGGCAAGGCATGACCATTCCGGTCAGCGAACCCGGCGTCTCGCGCCGCACGCTGTGGTTTGCCGCCGCCTGCCTCGGCGTGCTGATCGTCCAGGCCGCGGTCGAGCTGATGATGGGCCGCGTGCCGATCTGCACCTGCGGCACGGTCAAGCTCTTCGAGCCGCTCGTCAACAGCCCCGGCAATTCCCAGCATCTCGCCGACTGGTACACCCCCTCTCACATCATTCACGGCTTCCTCTTCTACGGCCTCGCCCGGCTTGTTCTGCCCGGCCGGCCGATCGGCCCGCGGCTGCTGCTCGCCACCCTGATCGAGGCGGCATGGGAGCTTCTGGAAAATTCGCCACTGATCATCGAGCGCTACCGCGCCGCCACCATCTCGCTCAACTATGTCGGCGACAGCGTGCTGAATTCGACCATGGACACGATCTTCATGGCCCTCGGCTTCCTCGCCGCCGCCCGCCTGCCCGTCTGGCTCACCGTTGTTATCGCAATTGTCTTCGAGCTTCTCACCGGCTGGCTGATCCGCGACAATCTCACGCTCAATGTGCTGATGCTGGTCTGGCCGAGCGAGGCGATCAAGGCCTGGCAGGGCGCGCTGTAAGGCACCGGCCGCCTCAGCCCGCCGCCTTCTCGATCGCCGGCATCAGGCCCTCGCGCAGGCTTTTTTCGTCGAAGGGGCCGACGCGTTTGTAGAGGATCGTGCCGTCGGGGCCGACGAGGTAGGATTCGGGGATGCCATAGACGCCCCAGTCGATCGCGGCCCGGCCCTGAGGATCGACGCCGACGGCCTGGAAGGGATTGCCGAGATCGCGCAGGAAAGTCAGCGCATTCTCGGTCTTGTCCTTGTAGTTGATGCCGACCACCGTCAGCCGCGGGTCCTTGGCAAGTGCGAGGATCATCGGGTTTTCCTCCCGGCAGGGGATGCACCAGGAAGCCCAGACATTGACCAGCGTCAGCCGGCCCTTGATCGCCGCATCGGTGAGGGCCGGAAGCGGAGCGCCGTTCATGGTCGCCCCCTCGAGCGGCGGCATGGACAAAGCGGGCGCCTTTGTGCCGATGAGGGCCGAGGGGATTTCGCTCGCATCGCGGCCGGAGTCGAGCTGGCTCCAGAAGAGGACCGCCAGTCCGCCGAAGATCGCCAGCGGCAGGACGGCCAGAAGCACACGGAGCGGGCCGGAGCGAGGCTCCGTTTGCGGCGATGGCGCGCTGGTCACGGCTTTGCTCCGGACGAGCGGCGGCGGATGCCGGCCGCCTCCAGCGCCGCAAGCTCGCGCCGCCGGGCGCGGCCGTCAAGCGTTACCCAGGCAATCAACCCGATGACGATGATGAGCGCTGCGCCGTAGCTTAGCGCGACATAAACGAGATGCGCCGTCATGCCGACACTCCGCGCGCGGCCTGTCGGCGCAGGCTCGCCACCCGCCGCCGCAGGATTTCATTGCGCATGGCCACGAGATGCAGGGTGAAGAACAGACAGGTGAAGGCCGCAGCCATCAGGAGCAGCGGGCGCAGGAACTCCGCATCGATCGCCGTGCCGCCCATGCGCAGGACGCTTGCCGGCTGGTGCAGCGTGTTCCACCAGTCGACCGAGAACTTGATGATCGGGATATTGACGAAGCCGACGAGGATCAGCACCGCCGACACTTTCGCCGCACGGTTCGGATCGTCAAGCGCGCGGTTGAGCGCGATCAGGCCGAGATACATCAGGAACAGGATAAAGACGGAGGTGAGCCGTGCATCCCAGACCCACCAGGTGCCCCACATCGGCTTGCCCCAGAGCGAACCGGTGACGAGCGCCAGCGCGGTAAAGGCCGCCCCGATGGGGGCTGCTGCGCGGGCCGCGACATCGGCCAGCGGATGGCGCCAGACAAGCGTGCCCAGCGCCGAAACCGCCATCACCGTATAGCCCATCATCGACAGCCAGGCCGCAGGCACATGCACATACATGATCCGCACGGTCTCGCCCTGCTGGTAATCGCCCTCGCTCAAAAAACAGAAGGGCAGAGCCACGGCGAAGAGCAGCGCGGTCACGCCGGCCATCCAGGGCACGAGACGCGCCGACAGCGCCAGAAACCGGGTGGGATTGGCGAGGTCGCTGAATCGGCGGAAGGTGAGACTGTCGTCGCTCATGTCGATCTTCTAGCACACTCCGCCGCCGCTTCAATTCTACGCAAGCCTCACCTTCCCGTCATTGGCGGGCACCGCATCTGTCCGCTGCACTCAGGCATTCGCCCGGACTAGTCTGCCTGGGCTCTGAGAGCGGCGGCAGCGGACAATGGCCCGATGACGGCGAAGAACAGGGTGAGCGCAACGAGAATGAGGAAGGGCGGCAGGAAGGGCGCCGGCTCTTCCACCGCCGCAAGCGCCGCGCCGACCCCGAAGATCAGCACCGGAATGACCAGAGGCAGCACGAGAATGGAAACGAGCAACCCGCCGCGCGGCAGCGCCACGGCCACTGCCGCCCCCATGGCCCCGATGAGCGTGATCGCCGGCGTGCCGGCAAGGAGCGTCAGCATCGTCGCGCCGATCGCCACCGGCTCCATGTTCAGGAACAGGCCGAGCAGCGGGGCGAGAAGCGCCAGCGGCAGCCCGGTCGCCGCCCAATGCGCCGCGCATTTGACCAGAACCACCAGCACCAGCGGCGTCTCCTGCATGGCCATCACATCCAGCGCACCGTCCTCGCGCTCGGCCTGGAACAGGCGGTCGAGGCCGAGCAGGCTGGCAAGCAAGGCCCCGATCCAGAGCATGGCCGGACCGATGCGGGCAAGCAGCTTCAGGTCCGGACCGAGCCCGAAGGGAATGACGGCGATGACGGCGGTGAAGAACAAGAGCCCCGCCAGAGCCCCACCCCCCGCCCGGGTGGCAAGCTTCAGGTCGCGCAGGAAAAGAGCGAGCATCAGGGATTGCTCCCGAACAGCCTAAGGTACCTGCCTATCACGGCGCTGCGTTGGGCTCTGCCGAGAAGACCTTGCCCATGCCGCACCAAGACCCCTTCTGGCCTGCCGAGGGAGGCGGCAGAGACCCCCTCTGGCCTGCCGGCCATCTCCCCCACAAGGGGGGAGAAACCGTGGGGCCGGCCGCTCGGTTCTCTCACGCCGTGAGGTGGATCAAATTCGGTGCGGGGATGCGGAGTTCGGGCGCGCGGTGCTGCGCGCTCGGCAGAGTGAGGGGAAGCGAGGCGGTGCCTCTTGGTCTCTCCCCCCTTGTGGGGGAGATGGCCGGCAGGCCAGAGGGTGTCTTGGTTGCTCCAGATGCAGGGGTCGCTCATGCCTCTTCCTCCGCCGGAAAGCCCAGCATTTCCAGCCTCGTAGCGCCCGGAACATCCAAAGGCTGGTGGGTGGCGGCGATGGCGAGGCCGCCTGCGGCGCGGTGAGTGGCGATCAGGCGCTCCACCATCCGCTCGGAGGCCTCGTCGAGGGCGGCCGTCGGCTCGTCGATCAGCCAGATAGGACGATGGGAGACGAGCAGCCGCGCGATCGCGATGCGCCGCTGCTGGCCGGCGGAGAGATAGCCGAAGGGCAGATGGCCGATCGCCTCCAGCCCCACAGCCGCAAGCGCTGCCTCCACGACCAGGCTCTCCCCCTTGCCGGTAAAAGCCGCCCAGAAGCGCAAATTCTCCTCGACCGTCAGATCGCGCTTCATGGCGTTGCGATGGCCGAGATAGTGGCATGATTCGCCGACCCGGGCGTCCGGGTCCGCAGCGCCATCGAGCCTGACCCGCCCCTCCTCCGCCGGCAGCAGGCCCGCCAGCACCCTGAGCAGGGTCGACTTGCCGCTGCCATTGCGTCCGGTGACGAGCAAAGCCTCGCCGGGCCCAAGCGAAAAGCGGAGATTCCGGAAGATCAGCGCCTCCCCGCGCCGTGCGCCAAGGCCCTCGACGACGAGGCGGATGGTCATTCAGGATCCCTTTACGACGTTGGTCTCATTCGAAAAAAATGTCCCGAATTGAGGGAGAACGATCTGGCACGTTTTGTGGAAATTATCTATAACCCCGCCAACACGCCAGCGGTCGGCGTGATTGTTATCCTTGCGCCGAACCTGGAAGATTTCTTCCGCGTGCGGACAGCGGAAATGGCCGTACCCGCATCCCATACTGCGCTTTATCCAAAGTGCTCGGGCGTTCGTACGTCAGTTTTGGCGCTCAGACGGAACGGGGTCTCCAGTGTCCAAATCCCTAGACAGCTTCAATTGTCGCTCGACGCTCAACGTCGGGGGCAAAGACTATGTCTATTACAGCCTTCCGAAGGCCGAGGCGAACGGTCTCGCCGGCGTTTCGAAGCTGCCCTATTCGATGAAGGTTCTGCTCGAGAATCTGCTGCGCAACGAAGATGGCCGCTCGGTCACCAAGGCGGATATCGAGAATGTGGCGGCCTGGCTCTCCGACAAGGGCACCGCGGAAAACGAGATCGCCTACCGCCCGGCGCGTGTGCTGATGCAGGACTTCACCGGTGTTCCGGCCGTGGTGGATCTGGCCGCCATGCGTGACGGCATCAAGGCGCTCGGCGGCGATCCCGAGAAGATCAACCCGCTGGTGCCCGTCGATCTCGTCATCGACCATTCGGTCATCGTCGACGAGTTCGGCTCGCCCAACGCATTTGCCCGCAATGTCGAGCTCGAATATGAGCGCAATGGCGAGCGCTACCGCTTCCTGAAGTGGGGCCAGCAGGCGTTCAAGAACTTCCGCGTCGTGCCGCCCGGCACCGGTATCTGTCACCAGGTGAACCTCGAATATCTGGGCCAGACGGTCTGGACGCGCGAGGAAGACGGCGAAGTGACCGCCTACCCCGATACCTGCGTCGGCACCGACAGCCACACGACCATGATCAACGGTCTCGGCGTGCTCGGCTGGGGCGTGGGCGGCATCGAAGCGGAAGCCGCCATGCTTGGCCAGCCGGTTTCCATGCTGCTGCCGGAAGTGATCGGCTTCAAGCTGACCGGCAAGCTCAAGGAAGGCGTGACTGCGACCGACCTCGTGCTCACCGTCGTGCAGATGCTGCGCAAGAAGGGCGTGGTTTCGAAGTTCGTCGAATTCTTCGGCCCCGGCCTCGACAACATGACGCTCGCCGACCGCGCGACGATCGGCAATATGGGTCCGGAATATGGCGCGACCTGCGGCTTCTTCCCGGTCGATGCCGAGACGATCAACTACCTCACCATGTCCGGCCGCGACGAAGATCGCATCGCGCTGGTCGAAGCCTATTCCAAGGCGCAGGGCATGTGGCGGGATGGCGACGGCGCCGACCTTGTCTTCACCGACACGCTGGAGCTCGACCTCGGTTCGGTCGTGCCCTCCATGGCCGGCCCGAAGCGTCCTGAAGGCCGCATCGCGCTCGAAAACATCGCCTCCGGCTTCGCTACCGCACTCGAAGGCGACTACAAGAAGCCCGGACAGCTTTCAAACCGCTACCCGGTCGAAGGCACGGAGTTCGATCTCGGCCATGGCGACGTCGCGATTGCCGCCATTACCTCCTGCACCAACACCTCCAACCCGAGCGTGCTGATCGCAGCCGGCCTTCTCGCCCGCAATGCGGTCGCCAAGGGCCTGAAGACCAAGCCCTGGGTCAAGACGTCGCTCGCGCCCGGATCGCAGGTTGTCGGCGAATACCTCTCGAAGTCCGGCCTGCAGGCGGATCTCGACGCACTCGGCTTCAACCTGGTCGGCTTCGGCTGCACCACCTGCATCGGCAATTCTGGCCCGCTGCCGGCCCCGGTTTCCAAGACGATCAACGACAAGGGGCTGATCGCAGCCGGCGTTCTCTCGGGCAACCGCAACTTCGAAGGCCGTATCTCCCCGGACGTCCAGGCCAACTACCTGGCCTCTCCGCCGCTGGTCGTCGCCTATGCGCTGGCTGGCTCCGTGCAGAAGGACCTGACGAGCGAGCCGATCGGCGAAGGCTCGGATGGCCAGCCGGTCTACCTCAAGGACATCTGGCCGAGCGCGCACGAGATCCAGGACTTCATCATGAAGTACGTGACCCGTGAACTCTACGCATCGAAATATGCCGACGTGTTCAAGGGCGACGAGAACTGGCAGGCCGTTCAGGTTCCGGAAGGCCAGACCTATGCCTGGGACGATGGGTCGACCTATGTGCAGAACCCGCCTTACTTCGTGGGCATGGGCAAGACCGGCTCGGGCATTTCCGACATCAAGGGTGCACGCATCCTCGGCCTGTTCGGCGACAAGATCACCACCGACCACATTTCCCCGGCCGGTTCGATCAAGGCCGCCTCGCCGGCCGGCGCCTATCTGACCGGGCATGGTGTGGCCGTGGCCGACTTCAACCAGTACGGCACGCGGCGCGGCAATCATGAGGTGATGATGCGGGGCACCTTCGCCAATATCCGCATCCGCAACCACATGCTCGGCCCGAACGGCAAGGAAGGTGGCTACACGATCCACTATCCGTCCAAGGAAGAGATGTCGATCTACGACGCGGCCATGAAGTACAAGGACGAGGGCGTGCCGCTCGTCATCTTCGCCGGCGTCGAATACGGCAACGGCTCCTCGCGCGACTGGGCGGCCAAGGGCACCAACCTGCTCGGCGTCAAGGCCGTGGTCGCGCAGTCCTTCGAGCGCATCCACCGTTCCAACCTCGTCGGCATGGGCATCGCCCCCTTTGTCTTCGAGGAAGGCACGACCTGGGAATCGCTGAACCTGAAGGGCGACGAGACCGTGACCATCGACGGTCTGTCCAATGTCCAGCCGCGTGAGAAGCGCATCGCCAAGATCACCTATGCCGATGGCTCGGTGAAGGAGGTTCCGCTGATCTGCCGGATCGATACGCTGGACGAAGTGACCTACATGAACAATGGCGGCATTCTGCAGACCGTTCTGCGCGATCTCGCAGCCTGAACAAACTGAGACAGCTGAAGGGGCCGGCAGCCAGGCGCTGCCGGCCCCTTTTTCGTGCCACGAAGACGTGAGGAAACCGTCATCGCGGTCAAAGAGTCTTGTCTTCCAACAGGTTGGAAAACAGAACGAGGAACGCCTCTTGCGCGGGAAATCGTCTCACTCCAACGTGACTTTGTGTTGAAAGCGGGGCAGCGTATGCAGGGGTCGCTCCATCCCGACCGTCAGGAATTGCCAGCCCCTCAAGAGAAAGCCGAACCCCGCATGCCCGCACCTCGCCTCTTCGCTGCAATGCTGTCCGCCGGGCTCGCCGCTCTTTTGTCGGCCGGCGCCATGGCGCAGGAACCGGGCCGGAGCACCGACACGGCGGCAGCCCGGGACCCGGCGGCGCTGAAGGGCGTGGTCGAGCTCTTCACCAGCCAGGGCTGCGCCTCCTGCCCCCCGGCGGATGCTGCGCTCAAGCACCTGATCGAGGATGGGTCCGTGGTGGCGCTCGCCTATCACGTCGATTACTGGAACTACCTTGGTTGGGCCGATACGCTGGCGACCAAGGAAAACACTGCCCGCCAATATGCCTATGCCCGCATGTTCGGCCGCAACGGCGTCTACACGCCCCAGGCGGTTCTGAACGGCCGCGACCATATGAATGGCGGCAATCTCAGCGGCATCCGCTTGAAGCTTGCCGAGATGAAGGACACGGGCAAGGGCATTCGCGTGCCGGTCGAGGTGGTTCGCAAGGGCGACGAGATCGACATTTCGATCGGCGCCGGCGACGGCAAGGCCAACATCGTCGTCGTCTATTTTACCCGCCAGCAGGTGGTGGATGTGGAGACGGGCGAGAACAGCGGCAAGAAGATCAGCTATTTTCACGCTGTGCGCGATATTCAGACGATCGGCATGTGGGATGGCAAGCCGACCCGCTACGTGCTGCCGGCGACCGTGCTCGACGAGGAAAAGGACAGCGGCTGCGCCGTTCTGGTCCAGAAGATGAAATCCACGGAAATTCCCGGCGCCATCATCGGCGCGACGACGCTCTATTCGGCAGCGACCCCGTGAGGGGCTGAAACCGCCTCCTCGTCGTAAAGGCGAATGTCGTTCGGTCCGGCGTCATCGAGGGCTGGGGCTGAGGGTTTCGAAGTCACCGGACCGAACCGGCCACGGGTTTTCGGCGGGGAGCCGGACCAGTGGCCGCTTGCGCCCGCGCTTGCCGGCAGAACGCCGGAAAAGCCGGAAGACCGGGCCGACGACGAAAAACCTCCGACCGGCACCGGACCAGACGACGCCACCGACGGACGGACCCGCAAGGCGTCTTCTGCGCGCCCCACCGGGCCGAAGACCCGGCGCGGTGGGGAGGCCGGACATTCTCCGCTAAATCGGGCAGGTGTTTGTCCGGATTGCGGCACCGCAAAGAAAGCAGTGGAGAGCTGCGGATCGGCGCGGGAACGCCTGCGCTGGTCGTGCGTTCGCTCCTCATGACACGCCTCTTGAGACGCCGTCTTGCCCGGCCCTGCGCGGCGCGACCGATCTTGCATTTCACGGCGCGTCAGGCACACTGTCACACAGCCGTCACGAGGAGAAGGCCGCATTGCGCATGACCGATCAACCGGATTTGCCGCGAGGCGAAGGAGCATCCGGGTCCGACGCTGTCGTCGTCGACCTCAAAGCCTATAAGAGCGCCAAGGACCCCCTTCCCATTACCTTCCATCGCCGCGAACTCGACCAGATCCTCTGGGTCTATGGCCGAATGGTCGGCGAGGGCGAGTGGCGCGACTATGCGCTCGACCACCTGCGCGACAAGGCCGTGTTCTCGGTCTTCAAGCGCGCCGGCGAACTGCCGCTCTACCGCATCGAGAAATGCCCACGCCTCGCCGCCAAGCAAGGCGCCTTCAGCGTCGTCAACACCCACGGCATGATCCTCAAACGCGGCCACGAACTGGCACCCGTGTTGAAGGTGTTCGACAAGTTGCTGAAGGTGGTGAAGGGGTGAGTGAGGAGTGAGGAGTGAGGAGTGAGGAGTGAGGAGTGAGGAGTGAGGAGTGAGGAGGATGCTCACCGCCATTCTTCATCGCAAGGCCTCGGCGACTTTGCGACCTCACCCCACAGTCTCTCCCCCCTTGTGGGCCCTTGTGGGGGAGATGGCCGGCAGGCCAGAGGGGGACTTTCCTCCCCTTGTTCTCGGACAGTCCAAGCTTTCAGACCGAAGTTTGCTGCTCTCTTTTCCTTGAAAGCCAGCCGCGCTCCCGCTGAGAAATGCCATCGATCCAACGCAAAAGGCCGCCTTTGCGGGGCGGCCTTTGATAGGTCGTTTGGGCATGCGACAGCTCACGGCGTCAGCTCGGCCTTCTTCTGTGCAGCCGGGAAGGCCGGGTCGGATTTTTTGCCGCGCAACAGATCCAGAGCGTAGTTGAGCTGGATGTCGTCCTTGGCCTCCGGCGGCACATAGGCGACCGAGCCGGAGCCCTCTTCGGTTTCATTCTGGCCCTGGATATGGCCGCGCAGGCTCGACTCGCTGGTGTTCTCCACCTTGCCCAGCAGCTCCGGCGGCAGCGGCTGTTCGACCTTGATGTCCGGCGTGATGCCGGTACCCTGGATCGACTTGCCGGACGGCGTGTAATAGAGCGCCGTCGTCAGACGCAGCGCGCCGGCCTCGCCGAGCGGGATGATGGTCTGGACCGAGCCCTTGCCGAAGGACCGGGTGCCGAGCACGGTGGCACGCTTGAGGTCCTGCAGCGCGCCGGCGACGATTTCCGACGCCGAGGCCGAACCGCCATTGACGAGCACGACCACCGGCTTGCCGTCCGTCAGGTCGCCGGGGGTGGCGCTGAAGCGGCGGGTCTCGTCGGCATTGCGGCCGCGGGTGGACACCACTTCGCCCTGCTCGAGGAAGGCATCCGACACGTTGATCGCCTGATCGAGCAGACCACCCGGATTAAGGCGGAGATCGAGCACATAGCCCTTGAGCTTGTCGGCTGGAACCTGCGCCTTGATCTTCTCGATCCCGGCCTTCAGGTCGTCGAAGGTCTTTTCGGTGAAGGAGATGACACGCAGATAGCCGACATCGCCTTCGACGCGGAACTTGACGGCGCGCACGGCGATCACGTCACGCACGATCGTCAGTTCGATCGGCTTGTCGGCGCCCTTGCGCAGAAGCGTCAGCTTGATCGGCTTGCCGACGGCGCCGCGCATCTTGTCGACCGCCTCTTCCAGCTTCAGGCCACGCACGTCCTGGCCGTCGATCTTCGAAATATAGTCACCGGCGAGCACGCCCGCGCGGGCGGCCGGCGTTTCATCGATCGGGCTCGTGACCTTGACGAGATCGTTCTCCATCGTCACTTCGATGCCGAGCCCGCCGAATTCACCCTTGGTCTGGGTGCGCATGTCTTCGGCATCGGTGGCATTCATGTAGCTCGAATGCGGATCGAGCGAGGACAGCATGCCGTTGATGGCATTCTCGATCAGCTTGTCGTCCTGCGGGGGCGTCACATACTGGGCGCGGACGCGTTCGAAGACGTCGCCGAAGATCGACAGCTCGCGATAGGTCGAGGGATTGGCGGCGACGGCCGGAACGGCAGCGGTGTAGACGACGGACATCGCGGTCGCCCCCATCAATGCCCCGACCAGAACAAGTGAAGCCCTACGAATCATTTCGTGCCTTTCCGGTGTCTGATGCGGTCCACCAGGGTCGGGAATCGACCGGTTTACCGTCTTTTCTGAATTCAATGTAAAGCGTTGGCCGGTCGGTTTCCAGCGCCAATGCTGTTGCACTCGCCACTCTCTTCGCGCCCATGGCGCCCAAGGGTTCGCCGGCCACGACAAACTGTCCCTGCTGGACGCTCACCTCGGTCATCCCCGACAAAACAACGTGATAGCCGTTGCCGGGATTGAGGATGACCATCTGTCCATAACTGCGGAATGCCCCTGCAAAGACGATCCACCCATCCGCCGGCGCCGTAACCAGGGCGCCCGCTTCCGTGCCGAGCATCATGCCCTGGAGCGCGTGGCCCGTGCCGTCCTCGTCGCCGAAACGGGCGAGCACGGAACCGGCCGCGGGAAGCGCAAGCTTCTTCTGCAGGTCTGCGAAGGCATATGCCGGGGCAATGCGGTTTTTGTCGGGCACTGCCTGTTCGGCCAGTTGCCGCGCGGCCTCGCGCTCGGCCTCGGACATGCGCTGGCGCTCGGCCTCCTCGGCACGGGCGGCCTCCGCGGCGGCACGAACGGAACCGATCTGCTGCTCCAGGCTGCCGATCAGGCCCTGCAGGCTGGTGGCCTGCCCGGCCAGCTGCTCGGCCTTCCTCCGCTCGGCCAGAAGCTCGGCGGCGTTCTGGCCCTTCAGCTTGTCCTTTTCCGCCATCAGCAGGCGCATGCGCTGCTCTTCCTCCAGCCGGCCGGCCATGGCGGTCGTCAGAGCGACTTTCTCGTCTTCGACCTTCCGGCCGAGATCGGCCAGCGCCTGCAGATCGTCGGCAAGCTTGCGGGTCTCCTGACGGATCCCCGGCACGACGGCGCCGAGCAGAATGGCGCTGCGGACCGAGGCGAGCGCATCGTCCGGCGTTACCAGGAGCGCGGGCGGCGGGTTGCGCCCCATGCGCTGCAGCGCGGCCAGAACTTCGGCCAGAACCCCGCGGCGCGCCCGCAGCGAGGCATGAACGCCCTCCTGCTGGCCACGCAGGATCCTCAGCCTCTGCTCGCCGTCCGAAATCTGCTGCTCCAGCCCCTTGCGCTTGTCGGCCGAGGCGATGAGGGCCGCGCGCAGGTCGCTATTGGTCTTCTCGATCTCAGCGATCTCTGTTTCCAGCGCCTGAGCCCGTTCCTGGGAGAGGCTGATGGTGCGGGAAAGCGCATCGAGTTCGATCCGCGTATTGTCACGCTGCTGCTGCAGTCGTGCAGCCGGATCCGGCGCCACCGGGGTTGCCGAAGGGTCGGGAGAATTCAAAGCAGGCGCTTCGGCAGGCGGCGGCGCTTGGTCGAGGCTTTCCTGCGCAGCGACGGGAACGGCGGCGGCAAGAAGCAGAGAGCCGGCGAGAAGTGCCGCGGCACAGCATGTCGACAGCGCAGAGGACCGCAGCCGCCGGCCGCGGCCTGTCCTGTTCCTTCCCCCAGCCGTCACGCGCACACTCCTCATCCGCCCCTTCTATCGCCGCGCTGCTTGCCCAGAGCTTGTTGGTCGGCATCCGCTCTTCGCCAGGATTGCGGCAGGCCCATGGCCGCCCGCTTGCCGATGACGAAATGGTGATTCGGCCTGGTGGTCAAACGCGATGATAGGGGTGGCCGGACAGGATCGTCACGGCACGATAGAGCTGCTCGGCAAGGAGGATGCGGACGAGCTGATGCGGCCAGGTCATCCGGCCGAGACAGAGCACGGCATCGGCGCGCGCATGAAGCGCCGGATCGAGCCCGTCTGCGCCGCCAATGGCGATCATCACCTCGCGCTTGCCGCCATCCCGCCAGCCGCCGAGGAGATCGGCAAAGGCCGGCGAATCGAGCAGCTTGCCGCGCTCGTCCAGGAGCACCAGCAGGCAGCCTTCGGGCAGCGCCTTGTCCAGAAGGCCGGCTTCCTCACGCTTGCGGCTGTCGCTGGAGGAGGCGCGGCTTTCCGCCACCTCCACCTGCCGGCCAAGCTCCAGCCCGATGGCCGGGCCCGCCTTGGCAAAGCGGTCGAGATAGCGGGTGGCGAGGTCCTTTTCCGGACCGGCCTTGAGCCGTCCGACGGCAAAGAGCGAAAGTTTCATGGCCGCACCCCGTTCAGGCCGCCGACGCGATGTCTCGATTGACAGGCGACGCCTTGCAGCCGCTGATCGGGGAGAAGCGCTGGTCTGTCAAGCGGCGAGACCGCCTCGCCTGTCCGCGGTGCACGCAGAGATTTACGTGGCGGTTCGATGCGCTCAAAGGCGCCTGAGCCGCTTCGGAAGGCCGCGATCATCGACTCGGGCTCTGGCCTCGGCCTGAGCCCGTCATTCGCACGATCAAGGAGGTCAAGGCGGCGCCCGAAGACGCCGGCACCTCCTAGTGGCGCGTTCCGTCTTCCATGTCCGGCGCCGCCCACATCTTTTCGATGTTGTAGAACTCGCGGATTTCCGGGCGGAAGACATGGATGATGATATCGCCGCTGTCAATGAGCACCCAATCGGCTGCTTCCAGACCTTCGACGCGGGCATTGCCGTAGCCCTCGTCCTTCAGGTCGGAAACGAGATGATCGGTGATCGCCGCGACATGACGGTTCGACCGCCCGGACACGACCACCATGTAGTCGCCCAGCGCCGATTTTCCGGCAATGTCGATCGTGACGATATCTTCTGCCTTCGAGTCCTCGAGGCTTTCGAGGACCAATTGAAGGACGCGGGACGCAGCGTCGTCGCTACGGTCCGTGCCTTTCGGGAAGATGCGCGTAACATTTCCCTTGGCGTGGAGTGTTGTCAGAGTTTTCCCTTTCCAAGAAAGACAACCTTGGACCACAGAAGACCGGTGGTCCTGCCGATAATGTAGGCATCAGGTCGTTAAGGTTTCAAGACGTCGGAGGAAAACTTCGCAAGCCGTGCACAAGCCACAGGCGTGGCGTCACCAAGGGGCCACAGGCGTGGCGTCACAAAGGGGCCGCAGGCGGGGTGAAGAGACGAGGACCGTTTGCCGGATCAGCGCCTCGCCTTTCGCAGGGCGGTCGAGCTCAGTGACGAGCGCGGCCCGTGGATGAAGGTCCAGGCCGGCGCCTTTCGGAAGGCGAGCGCCCGGGCATGGTCTTCATCCACACGGGCATAATCGAAGGTCTTCGCCATTTTGGAAGAGAGATAGGCAAGCGTTGCGCCCGGCCTGTCGATGACGGCGATGGGGAAGGTGCGGGCGATATGCTGCCAGCGCTGCCAGCGGTGGAAGTCGCGCAGATTGTCGGCGCCCATGATCCACACGAAGCGGATGGCGGGGTTGCGGGCCTTGATGCGGTCGAGCGTCTGCGCCGTGTAGCTTTGCCCGAACGCGGCTTCGAAGGCCGTGACCCGGACGCGCGGGCTCGGCACGATGGCCTCGCTGAGCGCAATCCGCTCGGCAAGCGGCGCCAGCTCGCGGCGGCTTTTCAACGGATTGCCGGGCGTGACCATCCACCAGAGCTGATCGAGGCCGAGCCGCTGCAGGGCCAGCTCCGCCACCAGGGCATGGCCCTGATGCGGCGGATTGAAGGAGCCGCCAAACAGGCCGACACGCATGCCGGGCTCGACATGCGGCATTTTGAGATAGTGCACTGCGACCCCATCCGCCGCCTGCACCCTCAGGGCCGCACCTGACCGGTACCGCGGACGCGGTAGTTGAAGGAGGTCAGCTGCTCGACGCCGACCGGACCGCGCGCATGCATCTTTCCGGTGGCAATCCCGATCTCCCCGCCCATGCCGAACTCGCCGCCATCGGCAAACTGGGTGGAGGCATTGTGGAGCAGGATCGCCGAATCGATCTCGGTGAAGAAGCGGGCGACGGCTGCCTCGTCTTCCGCAATGATCGCCTCCGTATGCGCCGACGACCAGCGCGAGATATGGGCGATGGCCCCGGAAATCCCATCGACCAGAGCTACGGCGATGATCGCATCGAGATATTCGGTCGCCCAGTCCTCCTCGGTTGCGGCGATGAGGCCGGGCACGATCGTCCGCACATCCGCGTCCGCCCGCACCTCGCAGCCTGCGCCGATCAGCGCGGCCACGAGCGGGGGCACCAGCCGCTCGGCATCGGTGCGGTCGATCAGCAGCGTTTCGGCCGAGCCGCAAATGCCCGTGCGCCGCATCTTGGCGTTGACGACGATCTTGAGGGCCATGTCGAGATCGGCGGACGCATCGACATAGACATGGCAGAGCCCTTCGAGATGGGCGAAGACCGGCACGCGCGCTTCGGCCTGGACGCGGGCAACCAGGCTCTTGCCGCCGCGCGGCACGATGACATCCACCGCGCCGTTGAGGCCGCTCAGCATGGCGCCGACAGCGCCGCGATCGGCCACCGGCACAATCTGGATGGCATGGTCCGGCAGACCTGCGGCCTGCAGGCCTTCGACCAGGCAGGCGTGGATGGCGCGAGACGAATTAAGACTGTCCGAGCCGCCGCGCAAAATTACGGCATTGCCGGCCTTGAGGCAGAGCGCCCCGGCATCGGCGGTGACATTGGGACGGCTTTCATAGATGACGCCGATGACGCCGAGCGGCGTGCGGACCCGCTCGATCTTCAGCCCGTTGGGACGGTCCCAGGCGGCGATCACGGTTCCGACCGGATCCGGCAGGCCGGCAATCTCCTCGATCGCCCGCGCCATATCGGCAATGCGCGCTTCGGTCAGCGTCAGGCGGTCGAGAAAGGCGCTGGCGACGCCGGTCTCCCGTGCGGCCTCGAGATCGAGTGCATTGGCGGTCAGGATCTCGGCCTTGCGGCTGCGGATCGCGGCGGCCATGGAAAGCAGCGCCATTTCCTTCTGCTCCGGTGCGGCGATGGCGAGCGGCCGGGCCGCGTCACGCGCCTGGCGGCCGATTGCGGCCATCAAGTCCTGGATTTCCCGCTTGCGCGCATCCTCAAGCATGGGCGTCGCTCCTCTCCGTCTGCTGAAGCGTCGTGGCCTCGCCGCCGGCCGCGCCCCCGGTCATCACCATATCGTCGCGATGCACCATGGCCGCCCGTCCGGCATAGCCGAGGATCGCGGCGATTTCCGCCGATTTGCGGCCGGCGATCTGGCGTGCCTCATCCGCATCGTAGCCGGCAAGGCCACGGGCGATCTCGCGCCCGGCCGCACCCAGGATCGCGATCGTATCGCCGCGGCTGAACGAGCCCGTCACCTCGCGCACGCCGGCCGGCAGCAGGCTCTTGCCGGAGCGCAGGGCCGTTTCCGCCCCGGCATCGATCCGCACGCTGCCGGCCGGCAGAAGCTGTCCGGCGATCCAGGTCTTGCGGGCCGTGACCGGCATGGCCGAAGGCGCGAACCAGGAGAACCGCGCCCCCTCGCCGATCGCCTTCAGGGGATGCAGACGCTTGCCCGACGCGATGATCATGGCGCAACCGGCGCCGGTGGCGATCTTGCCGGCATCGATCTTGGTGCGCATGCCGCCGCGCGACAGTTCGGAGGCCGCTCCGCCCGCCATGGCCTCGATCTCCGGAGTGATCGCCGGAATGGTCGGCAGGAACTGCGCTTGGGGGTCGAGATGCGGCGGCGCGGTGTAGAGTCCGTCGATATCGGACAGGAGAACGAGCAGATCGGCCCCGGTCATCGTGGCGACGCGGGCCGCCAGCCTATCATTGTCGCCATAGCGGATTTCGCTCGTCGCGACCGTATCGTTTTCGTTGATGATCGGGACGGCGCCCATCTTCAGAAGCTGGCTGATCGTGGCGCGCGCATTCAGATAGCGGCGCCGCTCCTCCGTATCGCCGAGCGTCAGCAGGATCTGGCCGGCGACGATGCCATCTCGCGAAAGGCTTTCCGACCAGGCGCGCGCGAGCGCGATCTGGCCGACGGCCGCCGCCGCCTGGCTTTCCTCGAGCTTCAACGCACCGGAGGCAAGGTTCAGCACCGTCCGCCCGAGCGCGATGGCGCCGGAGGAAACGACGAGAACCTCGACACCGGCGGCCTTGAGCGCCGCGATATCGGCCGAGACGGCATCGAGCCAGTCTGCCTTGAGGCCCGCAGCGCGATCGACCAGCAGGGCCGAGCCGATCTTGACGACGACGCGCTTGTGCTTGTCCAGCGCCTTCAGGCCGCGGCCGGTGCTCATTGCGCCTCGTCTCCCTCCGCGCGGGCGGCGACGATGATGTCGCGCAGCGCTCTCAGAACCTCGGTCATGCCCGTGCCGACGACGGCGGAGATGGCAAGCGGCGTGCTGCCGCTGGCCTTGCCAAGCGCCTTCAACTTGGCCTTCAGCTCGTCCGGATCGAGCGTATCGATCTGCGAGAGCGCCACGATCTCGGTCTTGTCGAGAAGCTCGCCGCCATAGGCCTCGAGCTCGGTCTTGACCGTGCGGTAGGCCTTGGCGACATCCTCTTCCTGGGCGGACACCAGATGCAGCAGCACGCGCGTGCGCTCGACATGGCCCAGGAACCGGTCGCCGAGCCCCGTGCCTTCATGCGCGCCTTCGATGAGGCCCGGAATATCGGCCAGGATGAACTCCCGCCCGTCGATGGTGGCGACGCCGAGATTGGGGTGCAGCGTGGTGAAAGGATAGTTGGCGATCTTCGGCCGGGCGCGGGTGCAGGTGGCGAGGAAGGTCGACTTGCCGGCATTGGGCAGACCGACCAGGCCGGCATCGGCGATCAGCTTCAGCCGCAGCCAGATGGTCTTCTCCTCGCCTTCGAGGCCCGGATTGGCCCAGGTCGGCGCCTGGTTGGTCGAGGATTTGAAATGGGCATTGCCGAAGCCGCCATTGCCGCCGGCCGCCAGGCGGAAACGCTGGCCCTCGGCGATCATGTCGATGATCAGCGTCTCCTGGTCTTCCTCGAAGATCTGCGTGCCGACCGGCACCTTCAACGTCACATCGCCGCCGCCGGCGCCGGTGCGGTTGCGCCCCATGCCGTGAATGCCCGTGCCGGCCTTGAAATGCTGCTGGAAGCGGAAATCGATCAGCGTGTTCAGCCCGTTGACCGCCTCGACCCAGACATCGCCGCCGCGGCCGCCATCGCCGCCGTCCGGCCCGCCGAACTCGATGAACTTCTCGCGCCGGAAGGACACCGCGCCGGCACCCCCGTCGCCGGAGCGGATATAGACCTTGGCCTCATCGAGAAATTTCATCGTCCTGCCGTCTGTGTTGATCGCCTTTTGGGGGTGAGCGTCTTCGATATAGGCGCCGCCCGGCAAGGTCAAAGCAATTGATCGCCCGCCGCGCCCGAAGGCCGGCGGCATGAAGACCCGGCGACAGGCGCCGCCGGGTTGCAAGCTGTCATGGCGCCGGGTCCAGCCGGGTTTCGAGATGGGTCACCATCTGCCCCCGCGCCCGGGAATAGACATCCGTGCAGCCGGTGACCGCGAAGCCGAGCCGGGCCTGCAGCGCCAACGAGGCGGCATTGTCGGCAAAGACGCCGGAATGCACCGTGATCCCCGGCAGCGCGGCGCGGAAGGCGGCCAGAGCGGCCGCCACCGCCTCGCCGCCCAGACCCTTCCCCCACTGCGCCTGGTCGAGCCAGTAGCCGAGGTGATGGCGGCCGTGGCTGAGCTCCAGATGCACGCAGCCGACATAGTCGCCCGCTTGCGTCACCGCAAAGGCCCAGCCGCGCTGCTGCCGGAGCGTCGCCAGCCAGTCGCGGGCGTCCGCGACATGAAAAGGCAGCGGCACGCGCGTCAGCATGCGCGCCACCGCATACGCCCCGAGCGCCTTGGCGATCGCCTCGGCATCGCCGGCGCGGTGGGGACGCAGCAGGAGCCGCGCGGTGCGCAGCACCGGGCAGGGCCCGAGGCCGGCGGAGGGCGCCGCACCGGCCGAGGGCGCCTGCCCCGCGACCGGCAGGACCGGGCTTTCGCCGCGCGAAAGAAGATCGAGGCTCATCGCCGCCCTCCCCAGCTGCGCAGCGAGATCCAGGTCTTGCGGTCGAGATGAAAATGCTCGACCGGAACCATGCCGCCGAGCGCCAGGCAATCGACAAGCCCGGAGCCACGCAGCTGGAAGCCGCACTTCTGCAGGACCCGGCGCGAGGCGGCATTGACCACCCGGCAGCGCGCATCGATGCGCTCGATGTCGCGCGTGCGGAAGGCCATGTCGATCAGCGTCTGCGCGGCTTCCGTCGCATAGCCCTGGTTCCAGTGCGGCTCGCCCAGCCAATAGCCGAGCTCGACGGCCGCGCTGTCGGCGCCGGCCTCCACGCCGCAGCATCCAAGAAAGGCACCCGTCTCCGCTTTCGTGATCGCGTAGACGCACTTGCCAATCGTGCCTTCGGCCGTGCGTCGCACGAAGGCGGCGGCATCGGCCGCCGTATAGGGATGCGGCATGCGCGACACCATGGTCGCGACATTGGCATTGTTGGCAAGATGGGCAAGGGCGTCGACGTCGTCGATGTGAGGCGCGCGCAGAACGAGGCGCGAGGAAAGCAGGATGGGGCAATCGCTCCGCCGGCTTTCGGCACTCGCCCTGTCCAAACTTTGGGGCCCGGTTTGCCGGGGCATCGGGGGCAACGGCATCGGCCGCTGCGGCCTCTGCCGCTCGTGGAAAGACCGGGTCTGGTCTTCCCGCATCAAGTCGCTTTGCATCGTCGGATCCTTTCAAGATGCGAAAAAGGGGAGGTGGGTCTCGCCCCATCTCCCCTTGTCGATCCTGGCCCTTGGGCCTGATCCTGGCAAAACGCTGTGCGCCGGCCGGGTCGATGAGACGCCGGCTGTTTTAGAGCGCTACCGGCTTATTCCGCTGCTTCGGCTTTCGGAAGAACGGACACGAACACGCGGCCATTGGCCTTCGTGCGGAAGTCCACATTGCCTGCCGTCAGTGCGAAGATCGTGTGGTCGCGGCCGAGGCCGACATTGGCGCCCGGATGCCACTTCGTCCCGCGCTGGCGCAGGATGATGTTGCCTGGAATGACGGCTTCGCCGCCGAACTTCTTCACGCCGAGGCGCTTGGATTCAGAATCGCGACCGTTGCGCGACGAACCGCCGGCTTTCTTATGTGCCATGGGTACTCTCCTTTAGTTCGATCGGTCTTACTTGGCTTCGGATGCGGCGGACTTGCCGGCGCCGACGATGTCCAGGATGCGGACGGTCGTCTGGTGCTGGCGATGGCCGCGCGAGCGCTTGGAGTTCTGGCGGCGACGCTTCTTGAAGGAGATGACCTTCTTGGCGCGGCCCTGGCCGACAACCTCGGCGCTGACCGAAGCGCCTGCCACGAAGGGGGCGCCGATCGATGCATCGGCACCAACGCCGACCATGAGGATTTCGGTGAATTCGATCTTGTCGCCTTCAACGCCATCGAGCTTCTCGATGGTGATGACGTCGTTGGCGGCGACGCGGTACTGCTTACCGCCGGTCTTGATGACTGCGAACATGTCTTGTCCTTGTCTGTTCGGTCCGGCTCTGGCCCGCCGCAGGATTGATCCAGCAGATGGTCCGGCCGTCTTTTTGTCAGTCGGGGTGGCGGGCAAGCCCGCCGGCGAAGGCGCGCACGAGGCGCAGGCGCGGCGCAGACAGAAGAGCCCCGCACCTTTCCAGTCGCGCCCGTTACGCGAGCCTGGCGCGCCTGTCAAGATCAGCGCCCCGTTTTGCCGCCGGGATCGGCCGATTTCCGCCAAATCTCCCCTTGCCATCCCCGCCCTCTGCCGCTATGAACCCCTCGCGCTCAACAGGCGCCAACCAGCCCCGCGGAGAGGTGGCAGAGTGGTTGAATGCACCGCACTCGAAATGCGGCATGGGTGCAAGCCCATCGGGGGTTCGAATCCCCCCCTCTCCGCCAGGTTGTATCCACTCTCCGCCAGTTACCTGTAAAGCCCTGGATTTCCTCGCAAAACCTCTGCTCGTCAGCGGCCTTTGAGGAGCCGAAATCATGCGGGTATCGCGTCCGGTACACCTTACGGTACACGTTGGGGTATCGCCCGAGGCGTCGAATCAGGCTGAAGCTGCCACGCAGAAGCGCGCCAGGGGACCGGGCGCCTATCTTGCGAAATCAGGGTCCGTTTACATCTTTCAAATTAAGCTCCCGAAGACGAGCGGCGGCACGCGTGCCCTCCCGCCCTTGCGGCTCAGCCTTGGCGCCTGTTCCCACAGACGCGCGCGGCTGCTGGCCGACCTTCTGGCGGCGAAGGCCAGAGTGATGTTCGATGCGATGAGGCACGGCGAAGGCATGCAGGACGAGGACGAGGACAGCGCGCTGCGGGCGCTCGAAGCGGTCATGGAGATGAAGGGCGAGCTCAAGGCCTATCTCCGGATGATCGATCACTCGGACGCGCCGATCCCCGTCGAGGAGATGCAGAAGACCGCAGGCATCCGTGACCTCGTCGGCCTCAATCGCGAACTGGAGCGCCAGGCCCGCGGCGAGCCCTTCAACGAACTGATCGTCGGTCATGCGGACATGCTGAGGCAGTCCGCGATCGCGAAACTGTCTGCGTCGTCGGTGCTCTCCGAGCCAGCACCGCTGCAGGTTCCGAACGCAACGTCTGTAACAGTGGCACCCCCGGTATCGCGCGCCGATGTCCTTCATCGCGATTCGGCCGCTGAAGCACAGTCCCACGATGAGGAAATGCCTCGTGATGCCCAGGGCAAACTGATCCCTGCCTTCGAGCTGGATCGGCGGACGGTCCGGCGGCTGAAGTCCGTGCAACCGAAACTGAGCGACGTCATCCCGACCTACATCGCCGGACGCCGTCTCTCGGGCGGCGCCAATATCGCCCGCGACCTTGCCACGGCACAGAGCCGCCTCGCGCTGTTCATCGAACTGATCGGAGATCATCCCGTCGACACCTATGTTCCCGCCGACCTGCAGGCCTTCGTCAACCACATGCAGTATTGGCCGGGAGACAACAATCAACGCGACCCGGACCTGACGCCCTGGCAGGTCATCGAGGACAACAGGGATCTTCACCTCAAACCCCTGGCCAGGAAAACGCTGGACGAGGGCTACCTCGCCGTGGTCAAGGCCGCGATCCGTTCAGCCATCACCGCAGGCGGCTTCAGCGACCCCTTCGCGGGCGCGAAGATCAAGATTCCGAAGACGGCAGCAAGCCCTCGCAAGGCAACCCCGATCGGCACGACGAAGATGAACGGCCTGTTCCGTGCAGGCATCGAGTCTGGACTGATGGAAGACATCATGCTGCCGCTGCTTGGCCATCTCACCTCCCGACGCCTGGGCCTTCTGATCCATCTGCGCGGCACGGATATTCGAGAGCAGTATCCGGATGTCTGGGTCGGGCAGGTGACGCGCCTGTCGAACGTCAACGGCACATGGACCACAATCCCCGTAAAGACGGAGGACAGCGAACGATATTTCGTCCTCCACGATTTCCTGAAGAAGATCGGCTTCATCGACTGGGCGGTCGGCCAGGGATCGAACTTCCTGTTCCCGAACATCATGAATCTGAAGGACCCGAGCAAGAGCGGCTCGTCCTACATGCAGCGGCTGTTTGCGAAGGCGGGCATCAAGCCGAGGTCGGGTGAGGAGAGCAACGGGCGGCGTGAGGTCTTCCACTCTCTTCGCAGCGGCAACATCCAGGACATGCGTGAGTCGGGCGTTGATCCGCGCGAACGCCGTGTCCAGGCCGGACACAGTGCAGGCGTTGACGAGCACGACCTCTACGGGTTCGACGTCGCGACCGAGAAGGAGGCACGCAAGCTCAAAGCCCTGTCTCTCGATCCGGAGATTGACTACTCATTGTTCGAGGGATTGGATTTCGACGCGATCGCCAAGCGCAAACGGAAGGCAGGGCCGGCGAAGCGGAAATGATTTCCGCTTCTGACAATTATGAGAGGATCTTGCGGTCCGAAAGCTCCGCGCCATTAGCGGAAATTACCTTCGTGTTAATCAAATGACCCCAATGCCGCGACTTAAGAGCGGCGAAATTTTCCTTCAATCGAGCTTCTAGACGCTTGAGCGATCTATTCTAAACAGATACTCGGTATCAAGTGGAGCGCAGGTGCGCCTCATTCTGCAATGAATGCGCGAGCATCGGAAGTGTGCTGAGTTGCGTATTGAATTCGAAGTAGGCGGCCGGAACGAGACGAGTTCGAGGTGAAGTAGAATGAGTTCCGGAAGGCTTACTCCATCAACTGAAATTGTGCTTCAGCTTCTGGCCGAGACCACGGGTGGCCTAACTGCGAGCGCTTTTTCCGGCTTTGGTAATCTTTTCCGTGACCGGCCGATAGCGCGATGGGTTGTCGGCATTCTATCAGGCCTTTGGCTAGTATTTGCATTGGTGACAGGAGTGTACGTTAAGGCAGGACCGATAATGTTCATCGGCCGCCCGATGAATTTTGAGACTATTCTGCCGCTGCTTCTTTTCCCTTCCGTCGTCGCCATTTTTTTGTTGCTAGCGGTTCTTGCATCCCTTGAAAAAGTGAAGGACGGAGAAATAAAACTGGAAAGACTTCTACGTGAATCACGGGAAGCCAGTCAAAACTTTCAAGACATCGGGCCATTGGAAGAACAGAAAGCGAAGGTATTCGACATTCTTGATGTAATCCAAAGCAATTTAGACCAACTAATCGATTACTATATAATCAACAAAGCGCAAGCAACCACCAGCTTTCGCTCAAGTATAATCGCCATCAGCATCGGTTTCGCAACCATTATAATTGGGGTCTGGCTTGCCTACGCCCAAGCGGGCGACAACACCGCCGCTTACATCAGCGTGCTTGCCGGGATCGTACTGCAATTTATCGGTGGTGCGTTCTTCTTTCTGTACTCCAAGAGCCTCATTCAGCTGAATTTCTTCTTTGCCCGCTTGGCACTGATGCAAGATACTATGCTTGGCATACGTTTAGCAGATTCCATCCCAGAGGGGAAAGATAAACACCAGATTCTTGAAAGGCTAATTTTCGCGATTGTCCAACGCAACGCCATTGCGCCCGATTATCTGAGTGCCGACAAGCCTAGAGCTCCGCGGACGCCACGCACTAACAAAGCCAAACCTACTGCACAGGTGGCTGAATAGTGGCAGCTATTGGAAACTTTTGACGTTCCTCATCCATTTGCTGATTTGGAGCATATCCACTCTATTCGGGGTTATATCCGCAGGATCGGAAGTAGTTTTGGCATTCTTGCGGCTCGAACAGGGTGATGATCTGGCCGACGGTGTCCCAGAGTGCCTCGATCGTCCGCTCGGCCTTGGCGCGCAAGACGGCCTTGAGCTTGGCAAAGGCCTTCTCGATGGGGTTGAAGTCCGGGCTGTAGGGCGGGAGGGAGAGGAACCGGCATCCGGCACCTTCGATCATCTGTCGCACGCCTTGCGCCTTGTGTGCAGGAAGATTGTCCATGATGACGATGTCCCCTTCAGCCAGGGTCGGCAGGAGAACCTGCTCGACATAGGCCTGGAACGCGACGCCATTCATCGCACCGTCCAAGACCATCGGGGCGGTCATGCCCGACAGCCTCAGCGCTTCTGTGAATGTCGTCGTTTTCCAGTGTCGATGCGGGATCGGGGAGCAACATCGCGGCTGCGCAAGGCGCGCGCCCGCGCAGCCGCGACATCTTCGTGCTCAGACCTGTTTCATCGATGAAGACGAGGCGTGCCGGATTGAGATCGAGCTGGCCGTCGAACCAGTCCTGGCGACGCTTCAGGAGATCGGGACGCTCCTGCTCCAGTGCATGTGCGGTCATTTTTTGAATGTCCAGCCGCGTTTTCGCAGCCAGACGTCGAGTGCGCTGCGGCCGATCGTCAAGGCTCTCTCCTCACGCAGCCGCACAACCATCTCGTTCAGCGTGATGTCCTTTTTCTCCTCAATCATGCCGACGATGAAGTCCGCATGCGCATCCAGGTGCGAGCCGACCGGGCGTCCTTGCCTGGCCGGGCTCAACTGTCCTTGTCGTGCACTGGCAATCCAGGCAATCGCGGTCGAGATGCCAATTCCAAATCGGGCGGCAGCCGACCGCGCCGACATACCATCCCGCGATGCCGCCAGAACACGGCTACGAAGATCATCACTGAAAGCCCGGCTCATAGTGCCTCCGACCAAATTACCAGTCGGAGCCAGGGAATCAGGATTTGCCTTCCAGGGAATCCTCAACGCGATTCCGAGTTCACAGGACGTGCTCTAGGTGACTTCGGAGGCATTGATGGTAAAGCGAAACGCGAGAAGGTAGCTCGCGATCCTTCTGCCTGGAGTTAACTTCTATGCCCGCTCCCGGCCCAAAAGCGGCCGCATCCAGCGCGCTTCTTTCTGGAAAGCCCGGAAGCTCTGAAGTCGCCATCGCTCTGTTTGTCGGTGCGCAAGTGTTCAAAACTTCGATTCCTCGGCAAACGGCGTTTCACGAAGTAATGGGGGGAGAACATTCAATGTAGCAGAAAAAGCAAACGGCGTTTGAACGGAACCATGCCATTGAGGCGCCAAGGACGATGTGGCGTCTTGCGCACAGAAGCGCATGGGCGCTTGGCCTGACGAGGTTCAGCCCTCGGCCTCGGATCCGTCCGGCGGCCCGTCCGGGAAGAGAAGATGAACCTTGCGCCGGAACGGAGGCTCGCCCGTCCTGTACTTGGCAATGAGGTCATCCAGAACCTCCTCGCACAGCCTCTCATCAAAACCCTGCTCGACCAGCATCCCCACGGTGCGGTCCCTGTACTTGTCGAGCATGCCTGGCTTCTCGTTGGTCGCGGCCACGCGGATCGTCCAGAAGAGCACACTTCGCGCGACGTCATCCCGGCCGGGCCGCTTTGCAGCCAGGTTTCGACGCCGCGCTTCCTGCTGCCGCGTCCGCTGCTTTGCAAGCCGTTGTTCATCCGATTGTCGCGCCATGCCACCTCCGATCTGTTCTTCACTCATCATGCTGCGTGAGGCCGCCCAGCGACGCAACCGCCTCCTCCTTAGAATCGGAATATTCAAATTCTGAATCGCTCGCATCGGGTTCTGAATCGAACGAGCGCAACTTGTCTCAAAGTGCGGGCACTTCAGGATCCATTGAAGCACGTTACCGGGCCAGAGCTGCAAACGGCGCTTGCCAATGAATCAGATGTGCAGACTTTAGAATCGGCTGCCGTCAGGTCGGAATCAAATGAGCGCAACTTGTTTTGATGTGCGGGCACATCAGAAGGACGTGCCCACACTTCGAGAGATCTCATGGTCGGTGATCATCGCTAAGGACTGAACATCCAGCCTGCCATCTAGGCACCTCTTCCTCGTCGCGAGGCAGGCGTTCACCCCGCTCCCGGTGCGCGACCTCAACCCCGATCATGCCGAGATCCGCACGGCTGCCGTCTGGGCAATCGGCTCATTCGACGCCGGCTTCTACGAGTCGTCCCTGTGACATCACCCCAGCCTGATCGAGAATGCGTGCGACGTCGGGCCCATCCAGCGCCTGAGCTTCAATGAGCGCTTCAACCAGGGTGTCGAAGCCTTTGCGGTTGTCTGTGATCAACCGCGCCGCCCTTTCTTCGGCGCGTTCGAGATGACCATGCACTCGTGCTGCCAAGACAGGATCTGCATCCAGAACGGCCGCTGGCCTTGGGTGCGGGCGATAAAGCAGGGGATGTTTTTGGCCGAGGCCAAGCGTGCGCTCGAGTGCAAAGGCGATCGCGGTTGCACGAGCAAGATCGCTATCATCGCTTCCACCGGCGCCAGTGCCTGGTTCGACAAAGACAAGGGTTTCCGCAGCGCGACCGGCGAGCAGCATTGTCATCATGTCCACGAACCAATCGCGGCGCATGACGTGCTGCCTGTCGAAGGCGAGTGACCCATAGCCACCACCGGACTCGTCGTCGATCGTGACACCTTTGATGGGCCCGAGACCAAGCATGTAGTGCACGAGCAGATGTCCTGCTTCATGTACGGCCGTCGCCCTCAGGCGTTCAGGCGAAAGCTGCGGTCGATGATGGCGGATCCCGGCTTCAAGATCAGCCAGCGCAAGCGGACGCCGTTGCCGCCGCGCGGCTGCTTTCGCCTCCTTGACGATCCTTTGGATATCGGCGCCCGTCAGGCCGAGCGCGCGGGCAGCCAGCCGCTTGAGGACGGCGTTGGTTTCCTGGTTCTGCACCGTCGCGCTCATGACTGCACTCCCTGCCCATGACATGCGACGTCCGCTTCTGCTGCTTCCGACGAAGAACCGACCGACGAGATCGAAGCGTGCTCCCCCGTTGCCTGAACGGAACGCAGATGCTCAACATCAGGCCCAAGTTGGAATGCAAGGATGTCGGCGAGCGCCGGAATGTCCGGGCGCGGGATCTCGATGTGGGTTTCGAGGCGTCCCGAGCGGCGCAGAGCCTCGTCGATCTCGCTGGGGCGGTTCGTGGCGCCGACCACGATGACGCCTTCTGCCTTCATCGCGCCGTCGAGCAATTCGAGCGCTTTGTTGACGACCGCATTCCACCAGTCGGCGTGGTCGCGTTCGGCGGGCTGTCGCTTGCCGATCCCGTCGATCTCATCGACGAAGAGAATGGCCGGCGCACGGTCACGCGCTTCCGCAAAAGTCAGCGTCATCTTCCGGAGCACGTCGTTGAGGTAACCGCCCTCAAGCCATGTCGAGACCGACGTCACGACGAGCGGGATCTGCAGGCTGTTACAAAGGGCGCGGGCGAACGTGGTCTTGCCCGTTCCAGGCGGCCCGGAGAGCAAGAGCCGCGTGCTCATGTCAGTCCAGGGAAGGCGGTCGGAGCGGTAGTCGACGAGATCCGCCTTCAGCTCGAGCGCCCAGTCCCTCGCCTTTCCGTAGCCTGACAAAGTCTCGACCTGCAGACGCCCGCCGACGCTTCGCGTGTCGCCGGGCTCGACCGGCTCCGGCTGGACGACCTCCGCACCACTTGAGACCTCGCGCTTGCCACGCCCCGACGTCTGCCGGGCAGGATCAACGACAACCAGCCGCCTCTCCTCCTTGGACTTTTGATCCTTCTTCGATGTCGAGTTGCCAGGCTGCTTCCTGGCAGCTGCCGCCGACGCGCTCTGTTCCGGCGCCAGCGCTCCATCGGTCGCGCTGGTTCCGGCATCACCGTCCCCGTCTTCGTCGTCAACAGCGCCGTTCTCGATCGCATCCTGCCTGTTTGCGGCCGCAAGCGTAGCGAGGATCCTGAGAGCCTCACTGGGCTGCCGGCCCGGACGGAGCGCCAGGATCAGGTCGTCCATGCTAAGCCACCGCGGCCGAAGGCTTTCGATGAGAGCGTTGAGGTCAGCCAGAACGGAAGCGCCGTAGATGATCTCGATGATAGCCGCGATCAGCGCTTTGTCGAACTTGACGACCGTCAGGCACAGGTCGGCCGTCACCCTGACGTCGTCGGGGATCTGATGCGGATCGTCCGCCGTGATCAGGACCGGCAGATCGAACGCTGCCGCTCGAACGAGGCGCCGCCGCACCGAATGACCAACCAGGCTGGACACATGTTGTCCCTCAAGATGAAAGACCGGCCGGCGCTGATCTTCCTTCTCGAAGCGCAAGTCATCGTCGAAGAACGGTGCCCCACCGGCAATGAAAGAAATCAGCTCACCCGGAAGCAGCCTCGTCGCCGTCAACAGCCGGGCGATAGCCGTCTCGACCCCGGTGACCTCGGACTGCACGGTCACGAAGCTCGTACGGCTTGACGCGAGATCGACCAGCTCGGCAAAAGATCGTCCGGAAGCCATAAGCGCTTTTGCCAACACGACCGCGGCGATCAGATGTCCGGACATCGGCGGCGGACCTGCATTTGCGACAAGACGGATCGCATAAGCACGGCGCTCCTCATCAGCCACTGCCCAACGCGCGTCTTCGAGCTTGCGCGCCAGCAGCCGTCTGAAGCGCTCTGGCACGGGCGGACGGACGTCGACAGAACCGACGTCCGCGGCAAAGACATTCTTGGCCTCGTTCACGCTCTTCGGCGGCTCGACCAGCAGGCTCGCAAAATGACGACGGATCCAAATGAGGTCTTGGGCCATATTGCCCGACAGTTGGCTCGTATCGAACAGCGGACTGTAGCGCCTGATGATTGCGCCATCCCATTCCACCAGCTTGAGTTCGAGCAGGCCGTTGAGCAAAGCGTTGCGCAGTGTCTGGCGATCGGCGTCCTGGCGCAGACGGTGGACGAGAAGACGCGTCAACTTATCCATGCAACATCTCCTCGTTTGCGGAAATTGTTTCCGGGCCGACGTCTGACTTCGCCTCGACGGCAACAGGCCGGCGCGGCCGCTTGCGCCCATGTGGTCGCACTGCTTGAGGCGAAGGTGCGCTCAGCCTCTCCACGATGCGATCCCTTGGTGTCTTGCGCGCACCAGAGACTGATGACTCGCTCGAGTCCGAGGTGGCCTTGGTAGTCAGGATCCATGCTGACGCGCCAGTGCGACGCCCGTCCAACCAGGACAGCACCAGACGGCAAGCCGGATTGCCACGATCGGTTTGGGCCTGCAGCCGCGAGGTGACGACGTCCGGAACCGTGCCGGTGAGACCCTTTCTATGTCGGACATGGGCAAGTGCGAGCCCGATTAGGATTGCGGGATCATCGAGAAGCGGATCGGCGCGGCCGGATCCGGGATAATGCAGGATGGAGCCATGCGTTCGATGGCAGGGGACGGACTGTGCGATCGAGGACGACGCGATCGCTTCGCAACGGATGTGATTTGGCGCATTCGGGTTGATGTCGGAGGACATGGGTGCTCCTTGGCCGAACCGTCATCGGTCCAGCGCGCATGAGAACAGGGGGATGGAGAAGCCGCAGCCTGGGAACCGGATGCTGTGCGGCGATCGCGCCCGACGTCCGGCGGCTGACGCCCGGCGCATGGCGGCAAACGTCAGATCCGGGGTTCAAGCGATCAGGCAGCAGGCATCAGAGGCAGTCGGCCTAGGATCGAGGCTCGATCAGTGCGACCGACGTCGGGCAAAGCCCACGCGCACGAAGACGGGCGCAGGCTCGTCATCGTCGCAGGCTCCGTCGGACGCGTCGTTGGATCCCGGTTCGTCGTGATCGGCATCATCGTCCCAGGCGCGCGCAGCCCGGTCTTCCTTGAAGGACCAGCTCGGGCCATTGAGATTGATCCGCGATCGGGTCAGTGCCGTCACTTCGGACGTCACCGTTGCTGGAACCTCCATCGGCAGCCTGTCGAGGCCAAGTGCCTTCAGCGCCTCCGCTTCGAGAAGCTGCTGGACCCGCTCACCGAACCGTCGGCGCAGTTCCGCCATGCAGGCCGCGACACCATCGATCTCCAGGAGGTCGTCGATCTCCGACAGGGCCCAGACTCCGGTGGCATGATCACTCGGACGGCTGGCGCCATCGACGATCGCCACTTCCACCGCATCGACCATCAGGCGCTTCTGCGTCTTGTAGAGCCAGTCCGGCAGGACCATGGCCGCGGCCATCATCTTGACCTTCAACTCCTCGAGCCGGCTCGTGTCGCCATAGGACGCAAGCGAGCGCTTGAGGTCGAGGATGTAGGCGGTGTGCCGGGCGCGGTTCACCACGATCAGGTCCGGCGTATAGCTGCCCTTGGCCGGTGCCTCGCAATCGAGCTTCACGCCTTCGAGGCTGGTCCAGTCATTGCCGGAGACGGCCTCCATGGCCGCCTTCACCAGCGGCAGCTTCAGCGACTGGGTCAGGACCAGCACATTGGGATTGGCTTTCGCCAGCCGCTCGACCGCCTGCTCCAGGAGCTTGCCTTCGCGGAACGACACGGCCCGGACCAGCGATGCGATTTGGACGTAGTGGCCGAGGATCGCATCCTCGGTCGGCTCGCCTTCGGCAATGGCGGCGATGGCGCGATCGATCAGCAGATCGAGGTCAGTCTCGGCGTCAGCGAAGCGCACGAGATGCGGATGACGGCGCAACACCGCGGGCTGATGGACCGACGCCGCCGTCGACGGCGCATGGCGGCCGAGGCCGAGCGGGCGCGGGCGGGAGAGGCCGGCCGCTGCCACGGCATCCTGGGCGCGGTTGGCATCAGAACGGAGAACTTCCCGATGGGGGACAGAAACGGTATTCGTGCTCATAGCCCGATTCCTTCTTGAACAAGGTTGACGGTCAGGCCCATGTCGATGTTAGCGCATCGGCGTGGGCCGTCTTGTTCCGGCCATCCGGAACGCCCTCAACCTGGCAGGACCCGAGATCGGGCTCAAGGACCCGGACCGCAAAAAGAGAACGAAGCCGGTACAAGGTTAATGGCGGGCTCACGAGCGTAGGGGACCGATCGCGCGTTCCGATCCAACAAGCCTCCCGATCCTGATGTCGTGACTGTCGAGCGCTGGTTGCGGCGCGCATGAGAAAGGGCCGACTAGCGGCCCTCTCGATCGTCATGCAGAACTTGGTCGTCCGGGCCTGAACCTCAAACCGCAGCGGCAGGTGGCGCGGCGGGTGTGATGCTATCCAGGAACGTGGGCCGCCGAAGCTTCTTCGTCGGCGCGGCCGGCGCCTCGGTCACCGTCGGGATCGTGTCCTCCTCCGTCTTCTTAGAAGTCGACAAGTCGACGTTGGCGTCGAAGCCAAAGGCGGCGGCCACGAATGTTACCGCGTCTTCGACCGAGCGTGCAGCGGACGCCGCCTGCTCTGAAGCCTCGGATGTCTCGGCCACGACAGCCTCAGCTGCAGGGACAGCGACGTCAGAGGTGGCCACAATCTGGTCCGTCGAAGCGGGCTTCTTCGCCGTCGCCCAGGTCAGCGTCGGTACCACCTCCGTTTCCAGCCAAGACCGAAGCTCGGCCTTGTCAGGCCACGTGGTATCGCTGCCCATCTTGTAGAGCAAAGCACTCACCGCGGCCCAGCGCGAGCCGGACGGCAACCGGGTCCGGTTAATGACGTAGGCTACTTTTTCGTGCGGAGCGACGAACTCGGCGAGGCTCCCCAGCTCCTGGTTTGCAAGACGTGCCGTCAGTGCGCTTCGGTTGATGAGCGTCTTCTTGACGATGGTTTTCTTCTTCAAAGCCTCCGCGACATGGATGAGGATTTCCTCGATGTGCGCCTCGAACGCCTTCACCCCATCGCGCACCTTGATAGCGATGATCGCCTTCAGCCCGTCGAGCCCGCCGGCCTCGTAAGGATCGACGGCCGGCGTCCCCTCGGTGTCTGACGTCGACCGGGCGATAATCGCCGTGACGTCCTGAACCCGCAGCCGATCATGCGTGCTGGCAAAGCCGATGATCTCCTCGACTTGCTCCGGCGTGGCCGCACTCATTTTTCCGAGCACGGTCGGACCCACGGCAAGCGCAACCAGGATCCCCTTATGGGGCTGGAGGTTGCGGTAGATCGCGCGCTTGGTGCGCATGTGCCGTGCGGTGTAGCCGCAGCATTCGAGCGCCCATTTCTCCAAGGTACCCTCCGGCAGGAGCTGGGCGATCTTTTCAAATCGCTCCCCTTCTTCGAAGGCATCCTCCGTCGATCTGCGCCGGGCGCCGATGAAGAGTTTGGCCTCCTCCTCGAGCATCTTCTTCAGCTCATCGCTGATTTCGTGCTCCTCATAGAACGGGCGAGCGCGGTGGGCCGATGCGGCTGCTTTTCTGATGGTGTTCATAGTTTGTCTCCGTGTTTGCTAGCGCACGTAAGATTCATCGACCTTACGCATACTATTATCGCGCATCGATCAAGCAAATCTACCAACCATAAGTTTTGCAATAATTGTTAACCGAGATCCAGTCTTTGAACTATACTATAAATACTTCCAAATCGACCGATCCACCACCGCGACGCCAGAATCTTGCTTTCCGTTGAGGAAAGTAGAATCCACACTTAATGCGTGTGTCATTCGGGGCACGTTCCGGCCTGTCACCAGGCACCCGCCCCTTTCAACATCCCGCGGCGCCTGGTAGCCACAACAGACCGGCTACAACCCGTTTGCATGGAAGAGCGCGCTGATGGCGAAGGCCATTTTGACGACCAAGATCGATCCGACCTATGATGATCTGCCCGAGCAGCGCTATCATTTCCCGCGCACCTATCTGCGCCAGGTCGAGGCCGCGCGCGGCGACTGGATCGTCTACTACGAGCCACGACGGCCAAGCGGCGACCTCATGAAGACAGGTGGCAAGCAGGCCTACTTCGCGACCGCCAGGATCGTCGACATTATTGAGGATCCCGCGAGAGCCGACCATTTCTATGCGCTGATCGAGGACTTCCTGCCCTTCGACCACGCCGTGCCGTTCAGGGAGGTGGACCATTATTATGAGAGCGGTCTGCGCAAGGAGGATGGCTCGACGAACAAGGGGGCCTTCGGGCGCGCCGTGCGCACCATCCCGGATGCGGAATACGACCTGATCCTGGCGGCCGGCTTCGCGCATGTGCTCGGGCGACGGGATCGAGAACGCCGGGCGCCAGATCCAGCCGAAGAAGCGCGCCTCGGCTTTGGGGACAATCCGCAGATGCCCTACGAGATCGATAGTGTCGACCGCCGGATCATCTCCCAGGTCGTGCAGCGTCCGTTCCGGGACAGGGCCTTCTCCGCGGCGATCAAGGCGGCCTATCAGGATACCTGTGCCGTGACCGGGCTGAAGCTGATCAACGGCGGCGGCCGCTCGGAGGTTCAGGCGGCTCATATCCGCCCCGTAGCCGACCGCGGCCCCGACAGTGTCCGCAACGGTCTCGCACTCTCCGGCACCGTGCACTGGATGTTCGATCGCGGACTGATATCCGTCGATGACGATTACAGCCTGCTGATCGCCAGTGGCAGCGTTCCGGACACCATCACGCGCCTCATCAACCCGCAGCGGCGCCTGCTCGTGCCGTCACGCCCTGACGAGCGGCCGCATTCACAGTTCCTGCAGTATCACCGCGAGAGCGTGTTTAAGGGGTGATGGTGCGGAAATAATTTCCGCACCGCAAGCTGACCTTATTCCTCGCTGAAGAAATCTTCGTCCAGCCGCTTGAACTCCACCATCCAATAGCTGCGGACGCCGACGTCGTGTTCGATCATGAGCACGGCAAGTTCCTGGCCGTCGATGAGGATGATCCGCTGCGACAGATGCTTGACGTAGTCGCGCGCGGGCTGGCTGAAGGTGGAGGTTGTGACGAAGACGCCCTTGGTGGCGCCGAGGCCGACGAGACTGCCGACGAAGCCGTTCACATCCGGGCGGCCGACGGCATTGCCGGGGGCGTAGCGCTTCGCCTGGACATAGATGCGGTTGAGGCCGAGGCGGTCCTCGTTGACGATGCCGTCGACGCCGCCGTCACCGGAGCGGCCGAGCTGGGCGGCGGCGTCCTTGTGGCTGCCGCTATAGCCCATTGCGACGAGATCGAAGACAAGCTGTTCGAAGTGGGCTGGACTGTTGGCGAGGATGCGCTGGAGCAGTTCATCGAGCAGAGCGGCTTGCAGGACCGCATCTGCAGCGTCGGACGCACACACAGCGCGATAGGTCGGCATGTTAAGGCAGAGACCTATTCTATTTTCTACGACTGTAAGTTATAATTTGGGAGTAATGAAATCACGTCGTAGGCACCCTAGGCCACGACATCGGGGCGGTGAATTATTCTGACTGGCGTGAAACCTAAAGTGGTAGACCTATTCGCTGGCGCTGGCGGATTTTCCCTGGCCGCCGTAGAGGCCGGGTGTGAGATCGTCTTCGCGGTCGAGTTTGATAAGAATGCCGCTACGACCTACAAAAACAATATCGGCGCGAAACATCGCAGCAAGGACGTTGTAGTTTACAATCAGGACATCACCTCGCTTAGCGCGATCAGTCTTGCAAGGGAGCATTTCTCAGCGTTCGAATGCGATCTGCTACTGGGCGGTCCCCCATGCCAAGGCTTCTCGACCCACAGGATCAACGATGCGGGGGTTAATGATCCGCGTAATGCGTTAATCCATGACTATTTCACCTTCGTGCGCAGCCTGAGGCCAAAGGTGTTCTTAATGGAGAACGTGCCCGGCATGCTGTGGCCACGCCACAAGAACTACCTCGATGAGTTCTACAGGCAAGCGCGTGACAGTGGCTACGTTGTCCACCAGCCCCACAAACTGGATGCGCGGGACTATGGCATTCCGCAACGGCGACAGCGAGTCTTCATCCTTGGTGTTCGTAGGGACGTTGTTACGGATGGTTTTGAGTGGCCGCCAGCACCAACCCATTGCGAGCCTGAAACGGCGACGTCCACGGGGTTGAAGCCTTGGCTACCGTGCGAAACTGCGTTCGAGAACCTACCCGACGATGATGTTAATAGCGTGCACATGAACCACGGCCTCGAACTGACTGCCGCGTTCGAACGAACGCCACCGAAAGGTGGAAGTCGGAAGGATTCTGGACGAATGCTCGATTGCCACATCGGCCACGATGGGCACCACGACGTCTACGGCCGCATCGATCCCAGCAAACCCGCCCCCACCATGACGACAGCGTGCGTCAATCCCTCCAAAGGCAGGTTCGTGCATCCGGTCCTGCATCACGGTATCACGGCCCGTCAGGCCGCACGTATTCAGACTTTTCCAGATGACTACATTTTTACTGGCGGTTTGATGGCTGCTGGCAAGCAGATCGGAAATGCCGTCCCGGTGGCGTTCGGGCAGTGCCTCATCCAGCACATAAAGATGTTGCTCGTTCGCGATCACGCCCACCAAGATCACCAAGAGAACACCAACATTCGGGTGAAGCCGATTGGCGAGCTGGTTGAGGCATGAGGACAGTTGGCTTCAAAACCAGGGCGCGTACCGTCGATCACCTCGGACGGGAGCAGATCGCCGACGTACCCACGGCAATCTCGGAGCTGTGGAAGAACTCTTACGACGCATACGCCCGGTCGGTGTCGTTGACCATCTTCGACGACGATCCATTGGTCGTTACCATCGCCGACGACGGTCATGGAATGAGCGTGGATGAACTGATAGATCGCTGGTTGGTCGTCGGTACAGAATCCAAGCTTTTTGGGGATGCTCGAACAGATGACGATCGTGATGGACTGGAGCCGAGGACGCGCCAAGGCCAGAAGGGAATCGGCCGGCTTTCATCGGCACATTTAGGTCCATTGATGCTGTTGGTGACCAAGCGCAGGCAGCACAAGATAGCTGGTGCCCTAATCGATTGGAGGCTTTTCGAGAATCCGTTCTTGATCCTTGCCGACATTGAGATACCCGTTGTCGAGTTTGACCATCCGACGGAGATCCCGGAATTCCTGCCCCTGATGGCCGAGGCGCTGCTTGAGAACGTTCTTGGCACAGGTCGGGCGGACGAGCGGTCCTCGAGGTTGATTGACGCCTGGGCCGAGTATGATCTCGCCGCGCAGGCAGAGGGTAAAGCCACGCCGTCCCATTCCATCGTGACGTCTTGCAACTCATTTAAGCTGACCGCGGACTATATGGCGCCATGGGGCGTTTGGACTGGAGCGAGCGACAGGGGCACCGTCATGGTGGTCTCCGGCGCCAGCGACGAATTCGCGGCACTTCTGCCTGGCAACAGTCACCTGGCGACGGCGAAGGATGACAAAGCCCGATTCGAGACGACCTTAGGGAGCTTCGTAGATCCGCTCTATGATCCCGCCAGACCTGAGGTCAATGCGGCCAAGACTGACTTCGAATATGGTGTCTTCGTCTCCTCTAATGGCCAGTTGAGCAAGATCATTGGCTCGGCTGCCGAATTCAATAGATCGCTCACAGACCGGATGGAGCACATCGTCGACGGCCGCATCGACGAGAAAGGCGTATTCAGGGGGCAAATCAAGTCCTTCGGCAAGTGGCGTAAAGTCGGAAGCGACTATGAGATCCGACCGCCAAAGGATTTCGTTCTGCCCAGCGGGACAGGGGCCTCGCTCGGGCCTGTCGACGTGTATTTCGCGACCTTTGAGCAAGAGCAGAAGAACTCCACCCACACACCAATGGAGTTCGAGTCCCTCAAACAGCACGCCTCTCCCCATGCCGGCCTGATGATATACCGAAACGGCCTGCGCGTTCTGCCCTACGGCCGCGAAGACAATGACTTCTTCGAGATCGAGAAGCGCCGAAGCAACCATGCCGGCCGTGAGTACTGGAACGCTCGACGTATCTTCGGGCGCATCGCTATCAGCAGGGAACACAACCCGAATCTTAAGGACAAAGCAGGTCGCGAAGGCTTCATCGTCAACAAGGCGGCCAAAACCCTCAAGACCCTGATCATTAACATCCTCAGATCGTCTGCGTACGACTACTTCGGCACAAATGCCGACGACCGAGGCGCTGAACTGGCAGAGACCCAGCGCAATTTCGCCGAGCTTAAGGCCAAGGAGGCGCAGGCAAAGCTACGCCAGAAGCAGCGAAAGGAATTTCGAAAGAATCTTAGGGCTCGGACAAACAGCCTCCCATCTGTATCGGAACGGCTGCGGGCGGATATTGCCGCAACCCGGATCGAGTTCGCAGACGACATCCCTCTCGCCCAGGAACGTCTTGAAGCGGCTCAGGCGAGTGTAGCCGAACTGCGCTTGCCAGGCGCGCCCTCCCCGCTCGGTACCCTTGAGGACGAATACAGGACGTATCGTCGGGCGATGGCCGACCTGAACCAGATGGTCGCAGATTTCTCAACCAGCATCGCAAGCGCTGTCGAACGAATACATCCGCCGTCGCCCGAAGAGATCGTGCTCAAGCAGATCCAGCGTAACGAGGGCCAGCTCACGTCGCGTGTGACCCGCTGGTCGAAAGAGATAAGGGTGCTGCAGGACGCAGAACGCATTCGAATCGGCGATCTTGTCGCGGAGCGCAACAAGCTCCTGCGCGAGGAAACCATGCCGCTGGTCGAACAAACCGCTACTGGTAGGTTGTCTTTGACTGCGGCATCCAGAGCTGTCCTCGAGGCCAAGCATAGGATCGATGGCGAGAACGAGCTGCTGTTCCAGAACTACATCCTTGCGCTGGAGAACCTCAAGGACAGCATCGATATACAGGCGATCGCCATCTTGGGAGGCGACGAAACCAGCGAGCTGCGCAGCACCGTCGATCGACTGAACGGGCTGGCGCAACTGGGCATAACCGTGGAGTTCCTCGACCATGAGCTCCATTCCCATGACGCACTTATCGACGACGGTATCCAAAGACTCAGGAAGAAGCTTGGCGAGGATAAAGACCTCGAACAGTTGGCTACCGGTTACGCCGGTCTCAAGCAGATACTCGATTTCCTGGGCCCATTGCGCATGGCTGGGCGCCCGCAGCCCCGCGACCTTAGCGGCGACTACATCTACCAATACGTATCACAGTTCTTCGGTCGGATGATTGCGGCCAGCGGCATTGCATTCGTTGCTACCCCTGCATTCCGACGCTTCAGTGTTTTCGATCAGCCCTCACGATTGCTGCCGGTCTTCGTGAATCTCGTAAACAACAGCATCTATTGGCTGATTAACGGACGCGTTGAGGATCCAGAGATTATGCTCGATGTCCGCGATGGCGAGGTGATCGTAGCCGACAATGGTCCCGGCGTAGACGAGATAGACCTCAGAAGGCTGTTCTCTTTGTTCTTCACCAGGAAAATCGAGGGCGGGCGCGGTGTGGGCCTTTATTTATCCCAGGCCAATCTCGCCGCCGCAGGACACACGATCCGTTACGTACAAGACGAGGACAGGAAGATCCTGTCTGGCGCGAACTTCGCAATGAGGTTCCGGGGGGCGAACATCGATGACTGAGTTGGCAGGGGCGCCAGCGGGGGAACCCAAGGCTACGTTTTCGGATCTGGTCAAGCAGGCGTTTATAGACCCAATTAGGTCGGTACTTATCATCGACGACCAGTATCCCACATGGGAGCAAATTTTCAGTGATGAAGGCTACGATGCCTCCGACAGGAACCGGTGGGCGCCCAAGAGCAAGATCCTGAAGGTGGTGACACAATTCCGAAAGATGTCGCCAGCGCTGACGGTGGACATCCATGACGGCCGGCACAACGAGGAGATCGGCAGCTATCTGCACCAGTCGGACCTTCTGGTGCTTGACTATCAGCTTGAGAAAAACGAGCCGCATGGCATCCGTGCGACGGAGATTATTGCCGATCTGCTCAAGAACAATCACTTCAATCTAGTGATGATCCACACCGCGATCGGCGATCTGGTCGATCCGTTCAACACCGTCTTGATGTCGCTTCTAACGCCATTGAGCATCTCGGATGCCAGGGCGGAAGAGGGCCAAGAATTGATCGGAGCGTTGGAGGACAGCGGGAACGAGCGTTTTGTTAACGTTCTCGAGGATTTGGAGAACGCCCTGAGCGCGACCGCTTATATCGCGCTCCAGCGTCATGTGCTGAATGGAGGCAAGCCAGTCGAGTTCCTGAAGTCTTCTGTGGAGTTGGCGAGGTATCGTGCCATCGCCGACGAAGCCGGTTGGAACGTCAATGACCGCCTCAGAGTGATGGATTGGGGGATGTCATTACATAACAAGAAGGTAGCTTCCCACGAAGCATCCCCAAGGGATTTACGGTGGAGTGTTCCAGGGAACCGTCGTAAGGCATGGATTCGCACCAACGGCGGCTTCATTGCCTTTGCCGACAAGAAGAACACCGAGCTGCTGAAGATCCTCCAGGCTGCGATAGAGGATTGGCGTCCGTCTCCATCAAGACTTATGTCCTCCCGCATTCGTGCGGAGATTAGCAAGCAGGGCGCCGGCGCCGAGGACAGTGCTCTGAGCGACAAGCATGCCTATTGGCAATACTACCAAGAACTGCGCGGCGCGCCCTTGGATGCCTCGCCACTTGCGCGAAAGAATCGTCGTAAGACTTTGCTTGAGAGCCATACTGCGCGCCACACCGAACGCCTTCTCGATCTGATCGGCAAGAAGGCGGTCGAGTTCGGTTTAAAAGTGCTTGAAACGGATCCAAGCGAGGCTAATCCAAAGACCGCAGGTTTCTCCAGGCACTACGCCATCAATACTTCGGTAAAGGCGGAGCGCGATAAAGCGCGTTCGCATTACAATGCGCATATATCGACCAAGCAGCTCTCAGGCTGGCACCTTCATCCTGGACACATTTTCAGGACTGATCAGGAGATGTGGGTATGCCTATCGCCATCATGCGACTTGGTGCCGATGCAAAAGACCTCAGTCGCCGTTAGGGATTCTAGTGCAGCATCCGTAAAGCCGTTTGTGGCGGTCCGGCTCACCGAGAAAGCGACGTATTCTGGCTCCGAAGTGAACTCAAACACGTTGATCTTCCTCAAAGAGGGAGATGCTATCAAGACGTATACTGTCTATCCGAGGGGCGGCGAGTTCGGTTCGCCCGTGTGGCGACTCTTCATGGCCGCGGATTACGGCAAGTTCGAGATTGGGGAAGACCGGACTGCCGAGCTTAACCTCAGCTACCTTTCCGGCAAGGGCCAGAAGATGCAGGTCGTACAGATAAAAGCCCGACTGTTTGGCCAGTTGAGATATGAGTACGCTTTGAATTTGATTCAGAAGTTGGGTGTCGAGTTCACTAGGATCGGTCTCGACTTCTCTGCACCAACTGAATGATGTTCGCCGACGAACCTTCAAGCAGAGACGAAATGCCGCTTCGTAGCGCGAGGCAGATGGAAGCCTGTGCATCGATTTCTGCAGTAGCCGAGGGGAGCGACTGCCAGTCTCTGCAGCTTCGCCGTCATCCGCGCTATGAGAGCTGGCTCGGGAAATCTGCACATCGGGGATGAGTGGAGTTTCTGCCTGACTTCGGCTTAGATGCCGGGAACAGGAGAGACCATGACGAGACGACTGCGCCGGAACCATAGCCCGGCTTTCAAGGCGAAGGTGGCACTTGCCGCCATCCGAGGTGAGCAGACGCTGGTGGAGTTGTCCCAGCAGTTCGATGTGCACGCCAACCAGATCAAGCAATGGAAAGACCAGCTCCTTGAGGGGGCGACGGGTGTGTTCGGCGATGAAACGAAGGCGGAGCCGTCGGGTCCGACCATCGATGTCAAAACGCTGCACGCGAAAATCGGCGAACTGACACTGGAGAACGATTTTTTATCCGGTGCGCTCGGCAAGGCGGGATTGCTGGGCGGAAAGAAATGATCGACCGCGAGCACAAGCTATCCGTCGTGCGCCAGGCGAAGCTTCTCGGCTTCAGCCGTGGCAGCGTCTACTATTCTCCACGTCCGGTGTCTGACGGCGATCTGGCCCTTATGCGCCGGATTGACGAACTGCATCTCGACTACCCCTTTGCCGGAAGTCGGATGTTGCAGGGGCTCTTGAGAGGAGAAGGTCTGGAGACCGGGCGACTACACGTCGCCACGCTGATGAAGAAGATGGGCATCGAGGCGATCTACCGCCGCCCGAACACCTCGAAACCGGCGCCAGGGCACAAGATTTATCCCTACCTCCTACGAAAGCTGGCAGTCACCCGGCCCAATCAGGTCTGGGCAATGGACCTGACCTACATCCCCATGGCGCGGGGATTTGTCTATCTGTGCGCCGTCGTGGACTGGTTCAGCCGGAAGGTCTTGTCATGGCGCTTGTCGATCACGATGGAAGCAGCCTTCTGCATCGAGGCGGTGGAGGAGGCACTTGCCCGTCATGGCAAGCCGGAAATCTTCAATACCGACCAGGGATCGCAGTTCACCTCCATCGACTTCACCGCCGTGCTGAAGAGGTCGCAGATCGCCGTCTCGATGGATGGCAAGGGTGCCTGGCGAGACAATGTCTTCGTCGAGCGGCTCTGGCGTTCGATCAAATACGAGGAAGTCTACCTCCATGCCTACAAGACTGTGTCCGAGGCACGCGCTGGCATCGGCCGATATCTGAACTTCTACAACACCAGACGCCCACATTCATCCCTTGGCCGGCAGACGCCGGATCAGGCCTACTTTAACGCGCTGGCACCGATGATGGTGGCGGCATAATCGAGGCGGAAATCCACTTAGCAAAACGCCCGAAACTGTTCAGACAAACCGAACCACCTCTATGCGCTCCTTGGTTGATATGGTAGATTTTTAGTTCTTCAAGATGAAGTGCCGGATGGCGGAGATCGCCAGGGAGCGATGGAAAGACATGCGCGGATGCTACCTTAGGACGGGATCTGCAATCTACCTAAGTGTAGGGCAAGAATCACACCGAAGCTGAATGTCATTATAAAACAGTCGATTAAAGCGCACCGACAAGCGGAAATAATTTCCGCTCCGACGTTCAGCGAACCTGCTGCCGAATGCGCCGGCACCGCTTCTGGATCTGATGCGTGACCTTCTCCAGAACCCGAGCCGGATCGCCAGCAAGGGCAGTAATTTGCGAAGCCACATCCTCGCATCGCGTGGCTACAAGCTCAGCCAACTCAGCAACGCGCCTGAGCGTCGATGCCCCGCTTAATCCGATGTCGGCGGCAAGTGCCTGCCAGTCGGCTTTCTGCAGATCCGCAGCGCTGATCCGGCCTGCGATTGCCTGAGGCAGGCTTTGGTCGACGTTGGGATAGACGGCAGCGCACATCAGGTCATAGAGCGGCGCCATCTTCGCGGACCCACCCGCACCGATCAGGATCGAGTAGTTCTTCGCGTGCGAATCCGAGTTGCAAATGAGCACATTGAGGATGACCGCATTGAGGAATGTCATGCGCTCTGCAGGCGAAGCCAGGTCGCTGGCGGCTTGGAACATCATTTTCAGGGTCACGCCGCGCCCGGTCGAGGAGCGCTCGTATTTGTGAGACGGGAAATGTCCGGTGAGCTGGCAAAGATCTTCCTGGTGAAGCCGGCGAATTTCGCCTTGCGGATCGGTGAAGCGGTCATAGCGCTTCACCAGAAGATAGCGGCGGCGACCAGCCACACCGATGGTCGCCTCAGCAGCCTCAAGACCGCAGGCGCGCGCAAGAGCGAGACAGAAGGCTTCATTCTCGACGCTGCCTGCCAGCCGATTGGTATCCGGCTTTAGAATGTGGGTGGAGGGTGTCCCATCAACAGGGATGGATATCGCGTCGTTCTCGCTGACGAAGACCGGCAGCTTCTCCTGGACGCCCGCGAGAGACATCGAGACCCCGCGCTCCCCGACCAGGAAGGGCTTTGCCGGAAGCTCATTGAGAATGCGCTCCAGCGCCGCGGCATCCGGCACGGGCTGAAGATTGACACCTGGTCGACGGGGCTGACCGATCGACAGGGCGCCGGCCGTGTCGCGCCCGATATGGGCGAGGAGACCGACGATGTCCTGAGGCGAGACTTTAAGACGCTGCCCGATTTCGGCGAGGTGGGTTTCCGGAAGCAGATTGGCGAGCCAGGGCAGCAACCTGTCGGCGGCCACCGGACCGGACCGCAAAGGCATTGTCAACGAAAGCGGGAAAGCTGAGCGTCGAGCTTCCCAACTCGGTTCATACTCCAGCCGCCACGCGCCATCGAAGGTCAGACGCGCGACCGGAAAGCCTTCGTAATAGATGGTCGTCATCGGCCGTCTCCGAAGGTGGGCAGGAACCCAAGGTCGTCTTCCGGGGCGTCCGTGACGGACTGGGCAGCCTTGAGGTCACCGATCTCCAGTCCAACGCTGCGCGCCACGATCAGTGACTTCTCAAGCTGACAACTCGGCTTTCCGGACTCAAGCTCCACAATGAAGCGCTCACCTGTGCCGGAGCGCGCCGCAAGCTCGGTCTGTGTCCAGCCGAGCGCCTTTCGCTTCTCGCGGATCGCGGCGCCGAAGTCGCGCGCGGACTTGAGCATGGAACATCTCCCGTGGTGGCTTACCGTACAGGAAGATTTTTTGCCAATCAATGCAGTTCTTACCGAGCGGGAAGCCTTGTGAGCTACGCTCAGGATCACACCGATCGGGAAGTTTTTGCGCGTGGAAAGGCGTCGGAGATTGGCGGTCCTTGAGCCCGTGGTATCGCGTGTGGTACACCTGCGGGTATCGCAATTTCGCCAATGAGAGCGGCAGGTTAGGGAAAGTCCAGCTTTCTCAGGTATCGCGGGCCTATCTGGCGGAGAGTCCCCCCCTCTCCGCCAGGTTGTATCTGCCCGACCGGGATACATAGATGACACTTCGTACCTGAGACATAGGTAACAACCTCGTGCCGAACGGGTTGTGGATGGTTTGCAACGTTCTCTGTTGCAGGTCGATATAGCCCAGATCGTAGCGCAAGAAGCTGACGAGCTAAATGCCGTCGTCGACTTCTTTTACTCCCAGTTTCTGGCCGGCCACAACAAACAGTTGAGATGTTGATTTTCTTGCGATGTATGCAGATGCCGCCGCAGCTGGTGACAAGAGCGTCGCGATCATGGAACGGGTATTCGATCTCGGCAGCCCTTCATACCGACGCGGCGACGCCGTCTAGACGTCGTTCGGCACCTTCATCGCCAGAGCCTCATGCGGCCTTTCGCGACCCGTTTTGTTTCTAACTAGATAGCCTCAAGACGTCTCGTCGCTCTGCAACAAGCGCTTTCGTTCTATTGCCTGACAACTACGGGCTGTGAGTCGGCCATACTGAACCGATCATCGAATTCGCTTTCCGCAATGCAAGCTTGGTCGCTGGGACAGAACATGGCGAAGCCGGTTCGGCGTACTGCAGCCTGTAACCAGCGTAGGCGTCGCTGGGAGGCGATCATGAGCATCGCCTCCTGGATGCCAGCGACAATGAGAAGATCAGCCGATCGAGGTGGTCATCACTCCTTCGATCGAGGCCGGGATGCGTCGAAGGAAATCCTGGGTCTTACGTGCGACGCAGTCTCTGACTATCGCTGCGTCGTCAACCCAATAAAAATCTGGGTCGATCTGGACGCGACGCGACGCGTTCGAAGCGCCGTCGCTGCCCTTATTGATCGAACGCTTCAGGCCACCGGAAGTGAGCCTCGCATTTGGCCATGTCATCGAGTAACTTAGTACAAGCCTAGTATCGCCTGCAGTTGCCTGTTCGCCTTCTAGGCCTACTTTGTAATGATCTGCGACGCCGTCGTTAGAAGATCATGGACGAGCGAAGACCAATAACATCCTTGTAGACATGGCACATAACAGCTGGCGACAGAGCCACGCATCGGTTTTGGACCTTTCCGATGGTACGAGATTCTCTATGATCCAGCCTGGATGCTTCGATTAAAACCGAAACTGCAATGCTGTTCAGCTCTAACTACGTTCTTGACTGAATGACCGCCGTGTGCTCGAGGTCCGGAATGATGCGATGCCGTGTGGCCTGCTCATAGGCATAGGCGAAGGCAAGCAGGGAAGCCTCCGTCCACATCCGGCCGACGAAGATAAGGCTGAAGGGGGCGCCGTTGGCGTAGCGGCCGGCCGGAACGGTGACGCCAGGGAGGCCGGCGATGTTAATTTCCGAAACGGTCGTCGCCGGGAAGGTCGCCTCGTCGAAAACGCCTGGCAAAGGGTGGGAGCTCTGCGGAAAGACCAGCGCGTCGAGCGCGTTCTCGTCGAGAACGCGATTGAAAATGGTGAGATAGCTCTCGCGGAGCTTAGCGAACGCCCGCATGTCCGGCGGTGTTTCGGGTGCTTTGAGCGATTGTGCGATCAGCGGCGTCTGCCCATGGGCGCCGAGCAGCGTCTCCTCGGCGAAAGGGTCGATCATTAACATCGACGCTAGCTGACGGAACGAGGTCGCAGCCGCCGAGGGCCCAAGTCGTTTCAGGAAATTGTCGAAATCGTAGACGATGCTCTCCATGCCTCGAGAGTCGAACTCGACATTCTTCATCGCCAGATCAGCGAAGGCCGTTTCCTTGAACGGATCATCGACGAGAACGGCACCGAGCGTCTTGATCTCGGCGATCGCCGCCGCGTAGAGGGCTGCGGCTTCCTCACTGAGCGGCGCTTCGCGCCAGCCCGTTCCATAAAGGCCGAGCCGCCTGCCGGCGAGCGCATCCTCTGCCAGAAGGGAGGTGTAGCCCTCCTCCGGAACATGGCCGATGGCGGCAACCGTCTTCGGATCTTCGATCGTGTAGCCGGCGATGATGTCGAGCAGGAGCGCGGCGTCGCGCACGGTGCGGGCATGGGGGCCGACAACGTCGCGGGTGGAGCCTGCAAGCGGCGCGACGCCCGTATTAGGGACAAGCGCGAAGGTCGGCTTGACGCTCACCAGGCTTTGCGCGGCGGCGGGATTTTGGATGGAACCGCCGGTCTCCTCGGCCAGTCCGACCAGCGCGAAGCTGGCGGCAATCGCCGTTGCGGTCCCGCTCGAACTGGCCCCCGGCGCAATCGCGCGATCGACGGCATTGTAGGTCGGGCCTTTCCAGCTCGTGTTTGCGCGCGCGCCGTCATGGCTAAAGGCGGGGATATTGGTTTTGCCGAGAATAATAGCGCCGGCCTCCTTCAAGCGAGCTACGACAGGCGCGTCGCGTTCGGGAACAAGGTCGATGCCGCCGGCCGCGCTCGACAAACCCGCCCAGCCAGCCGTCGAAGGAAGGCCTGCGAAGTCCATTGCCTCCTTGATCACCACCGGGACGCCGGCGAAGAGGCCGAGAGGATCGCCGGCGCTCCGACGCTTATCGATCGCCCTTGCCTCGCTCAGCGCATCGGGGTTCATGAAGGTGAAGGCATTGTAGCAGGGCTCATAAGCGGCGATACGGTCGAGATGGGCCTTGGTCAGAGCTTCGGATGTAAATCGCCCGTCCGCCAGGCCACGCGCAGCCTCGTCGAGCGTCATCTCCACCACATCGATCCCCACGGCGGACGTTGCATGAACCATCATGTCCATTTCACGAACCTTTCTGTTGCAGCCCACTTTCGAACGCGGCGGTTCGATAGGCCGATCTTCATGTCTGAGGATTCCGGAGTGCCGACAGCGCCGTCTTGGCTGGATCAGGCGGCCTTGAAGGTGGTCGACCTGTCGATCAGGCGGAGCAAGGCGTGGCTGTCCATCACGTCGGCGAAGATCGCCGCCATGCTCAGCAAGGTCGCATTGTGCTCCTCGTCGGACAGCGTCGCATTGGCATCGGTGAGGAAGATCACGTTGTAGCCCATCTGCAGCGCGTCGCGTGCGGTGCTCTCGCAGCAGCAATTCGTCAGAGTGCCGGTGATGATCAGCGTGTCGATGCCCCGCGCCTTCAACTCCGCATCCATGGTGCATGTACCAGGAATAAACGCCGAGAACCGTGTCTTGTCGATCGTCAGATCGCCTGGCAGGACTTCGAGCTCGGGGACGATCTGCCAATTGTCGGCATTGCGCGAGAAGGCGGCGGCGAGCCTGGCTGCTTCGCTCTTGCTCGTATAGTTTTCAAACCAGACCGTCCAGGGATTGGCTTCCTCCGCGTCATAGGTGTAGCGCAGAAAGACATTGATGCCGCCTGCGGCGCGAACGGCCGTCGACACCGCGTTGACTGCCGGAAAGATCTCCCGCGTATACGGTACCTCGACCGGCGCGCCCTCGGCGCAGAAGCCGACCTGAAGATCGACGACGACATGAGCGACGTGCCGCATGTTGAGTGTGTCGAAGATTTGCTCGCGCCCTCCCCTCAGGCTGCGCCCGCGATCGATAACTTGTTGTGGGATCGAGACCTTGTGCATTGCACTGCCTTTCAGTTGAGAACAGATGATGCGGGCCAGAGGCGCCGGACCAACCGGCGCCGCACGAGCAGCGCCTGCCTTTTAATCAAATATGAAACTATTTTAATTGCAAGTAAAAACTTGCAACGCTCAAAAGCCCCTTTGAACGCCGCAGAGTGCCCCGCAGACGTCTTGACAGTGTCTCCGGCCCGTTGCACTGTCCTTTGGCGGCAATATCCACGAGGTCACTCACCCTCTTCTCGACCTCGGTCGTGGCGATGTGGTGCCGATGGCGGAGCGTAACCAAACGTCTTTCGAAAGGGGATAGTCTCCTTTTCGACCTTTCGAATTATCATCGACTGTCGACCTGCGGAGCTGTCCCCCGGACGACGACCCCCTGCGCATATGCGCCCTCTGCGGAAAGGCGAGACGATGAAAGTTGGGATGCTGCATCACAGGTCCGGCGCAGCGGGCCTCTGGGGACCTTCGATGGACGCAGCCGCAGTGGTCGCTGCGGCAGAGATCAATGATGCCGGCGGCATCTTGGGCGACGATGTGGAACTCGTTTTTGCCGATTGCGGATGGTCGACTCGCGACGCCTTTCGTGCGGTCGATGACCTGATGGAGATCGAGCAGGTCGAGGCGATCGTCGGCAGCCATGCCAGCCTGATCCGGGACCCGGTGAGCAGCCGGATTTCAAGCCGCATCCCCTATATCTACACGCCGCAATATGAAGGCGCCGCCTGCGGCCCGTCTACAGTAGCGACCGGCGATACCGACCGCGAATTGCTGGAGCCGGCCATTCGGTGGCTGCGGGAGGAGAAGGCAGCGCAGCGCTTCTTTTTTGTCGGCAATGACTATATCTGGCCGCGCATGGCGCTGGAGACGACCAAAGCCCTGATGGCGCTGACAGGCTCACATTTCATCGGCCAGGCGATGGTGCCCGTCGATCAGCAGGACCATTTCGGCCTGTTGGAAACGATCCGGCGCAGCAAGGCGCAGGTCGTCATCATGGCGCTTCTCGGACATAGCGCGGTGCTGTTCAATCGCGCGTTTGCGGCGGCCGGCATGGACGAGAAGATCCTCCGTTTCGGGCTGATCATCGACGAAACCGTGATCTGCGGGATCGGGGCGCATGCGACGACCAATCTCTTCACCGCATCGAGCTATTTCGCCGACCATCATTCCCGCTCGAACGATCGCTTTCTGGAGCGGTATCACGACGCGTTCGGAACGATCACGCCACCGGTTTCAGCGGCGAGCATCGGCTATTACGAAGGCCTCCACCTGCTCGCCGGACTGTCGCGCAAGCTCGGGACTCATGACGGTCCCAGCCTCGCGGCGCATCTGTCGCACCCCGTTGTCTGGCCGTCCCGCAAGGACATCATCAAAGACCGCGCTGTCCGCGGGTCGAGCGCCGTCCACATCGGCGCCGCCGAAGGCGTTACGCTGAAGGTCGTCGCCACGATGCGTGGCTGACCTCATTAGGATTACTGTCCAAGCAGATATTGTCAAATCCTAGGACATGATGTAGCTGTCCTGCCGTGGTGAGGAGATAGCTCATACTCGCGTCTCAATTCACAAACGACGGCCGACCATAGAACTGGACGCAGTCGCGGTGCGGCCTATTGTGTCGGTCGGGGAGTTGAAAACCGAGGGTGTGGGCCTTAGCTCCCGCAAGGACATATTCAAGCCGAAATAATCAAATTTTCGGACATCGAGACCCGGATGAAGCGGGCGATCATCGGAGGAAGACATGGCGGCAGGGTCACCTAAGGACAATATCGCATATATGATTGCCAGCGTGAACAAGCAGCTCGAGGCGGAACTGGAGGAGCGCCTCCGCCCGGGTGGCGTGCCGGTCGACCAGTTCCGCATCCTGGAGGTTCTTCACGCGAAGGAACCCTGCGCGATGGGAGAAATCGCCGCGCAGTCGTTCATCGAGCCGGCGACGCTGACCAAGATCATCGACAAGATGGTCAACGAAGGTCTGGTCTTCCGGGCGCCGGATCCCAATGACCGCCGCCGCGTGCTGATCGTCACCGCCCCCGGCGGCAAGACGCTGTTCAAGCGACTGAAGGGCATCTCCTCAGCGCAGGAGCAGCGCCTGATCAGCCTCCTCGAATCGGACCGTGCCACCGCTTTACGCGATCTTCTAAGGGAGCTGATCCACCAGGCCTGACAGCGCCCCTGCCCATTCGTTCGACTGCGCCGCACCGGGAGGAATGCGGCGCTGTCGGCGGTGGGCGCCCTCCTTCAGATTCCCGGAGGGCGGTGCGTGTGCCAGTCGGTTGCCTGTTGATAGGCATGCGCGACGGTCAGCAAGCGTTCCTCTGTCCCATGCGGCCCGGCGAGCTGGAACGCGACGGGGCGTCCATCGTCCGTATAGCCGCACGGAAGCGTGATGGTCGGGATGCCGCAGGCATTGAAGGGGAAGGTGAACTTGCCGATGATGTTGAAATCCTCGGCGGAAGCGGCCCTTGCCTCCGCCCAGGTGGGCGTCGGCACGCGGAAGACCGGCATGATGAACAGATCGATATCGCGGAACAGGGCGGTCACGGCACCGGTGAACTTTCGGCGTTCGATCATGCCCTTGCTGATCTCGAGCGGGGTGGCGTTGCGCCCTGCCTCGAGGCCGATCTTGTTCCACGGCCCATAGTTTTCAGCCTGCGAGGGGTAGGTCGCCTCATGGACGACGGCCATCTCCGCCATGGCCAAAACCATATTATATTGCGAGACGCCATCGATCGAGGGAAAGGCCACTTCGCGCGGCAGGGCACCGAGGCCGATCAGCACATCGGCCGCATCTTTCAGCAGGCGGGCCGTCACCGGATCGGCATCGGTCAGGCAGAAATCCCAATCGAGCCCAAGCCGCACGCCGCGTGCGCCGTAAACCCCCTGCAGTCCCGCCGCATAATCCGGCACCGGCGATGTCAGCGACGTCGTGTCCTTCGGGTCCCATCCGGCAAGACACTGAAGCATGGCGGCCGCATCGGCGGCCGACCGTGCCATGGGGCCGAGATGATCGAATGTCTCGGCAAGGTCGAAGATGCCGTACCGGCTGACCCGTCCCCAGGTCGGCTTCACCCCGGTCAAGCCATTGCAGGCAGAGGGGAAGCGGATTGAGCCGCCGGTATCCGAGCCGATGGTGGCATAGGCAAGGCCTGCCGCCGCAGAGACGCCGGACCCGGAGGAGGAGACGCCGGTCCAGAGATCCTTCTTCCATGGATTGACCGGCTCCGGGAGGTCCGGATGGTGCTCCAGCGTCGCTCCCTCGGTCATATGCAGCTTGCCGAGCAGGACAGCGCCGGCCTCGGCGAGCCTGGTGACGACCGTCGCATCGTGGTCCGGCACGAAGTCGGCATGGATGGTCATGCCTGCGGTGGTGCGGATGCCCTTGGTAAAGCACAGATCCTTCACCGCTATCGGGATGCCGTGCATCTGCCCGCGATAGAGGCCCTTGCCGATCTCCGCTTCGGCGGTTTTCGCCTGCTGCAGGGCAAGATCGGCAGTGACGGTCGTGTAGCTTCTCAGCTCTCCGTCGAGCGCCTCGATCCGCCTCAGGATCGCCTCGGTGACCTCGACCGGCGACACCGCGCGGGTTTCGATCAGCTTGGCCACCGACGTCAGGGACATATAGTGAAATTCGTTGAACGACATGGAACACCTCTCGTGTGAAGGTCAGGCGATAGGGGGCTTTTGGCGATGCCAGTCGGTGATCTGCTGATAGGCATGGGCCGCCTTCAGCAGCATGGGCTCGGAGAGATGCGGCCCGATCAGCTGCACGCCGATCGGCATCCCGACGCTCGAAAAGCCACAGGGGAAGGTGATCGATGGCACGCCGGAGAGGTTGTAGGGCGAGGTATAGCCAATGAGACCGTAGAGATCCCGCAAGGCCTCCTCCATCTCGTCGTAGCGAAGGCCGACCTTGGGATAGATCGGCGAAATCAGCATGTCGACATCGGCGAAGAACCGCTTGATCGTGCCGCGAAAGCGCTCTTTTTCGATATAGGCATCAGCCAATGCCACTGCGTCCATTGCGAGCCCGCGCTCTATGGCGCCGCGCAGGGCCGGACCGAAGGCCTCGGCCTGCGCCTTGAAGACGTCGCGATGGTACCAGGCGCATTCGGCATCGGTGATAGCGAGCGCCGCCTTGCAGGCAGCCTGCCTGTCGGGCACTGTCACGGGAACGATCGTCGCCCCCATCTCGGAGAAGGCCCCGACCACCGTGAGGATCGCGGCCGAGACTTCGTCGTCGATTTCCGCCGTCAGATAGGCTTCGTCGATGCCGATTCTCAAACCCCGCGCGCCGAGCACGCCGTCCAGGTGCTGGAGATAGGCGGGCACGGCGGCATCGAGGCTGGTGGGATCGTGCGGGTCGGCGCCGGCGAAGGCCTCCAGCATCGCGGCGCAATCGGCGGCGCTGCGCGCCATCGGGCCTATCGTGTCGAGCGAATTGGCGAGCGCGAAGACACCATAGCGGCTGGTTCGCCCCCAGGTGACCTTCAGCCCCGTCACCCCGCAAGCCGCGGAGGGAAAGCGGATCGACCCGCCGGTATCCGTTCCGAGCGAGGCGAAGCAGAGGCCCGTCGCCGTGGCCGATCCCGAGCCCGATGACGAGCCGCCGGGCCAGTAGGCTGCGTTCCAGGGATTGATGCAGTTTCGTAGCGCCGGATGATGCTCGCCGAAGGCGCCCTCATGCAGATGGAGTTGGCCAAGGGAGATCGCCCCTGCGGTCTTCAGCCGGTGGATGATGGTCGCATCCTTGTCGGAGAGCACGCGATAGGCCGTTGTCGCGAAGGTCGCCGGAACGCCCTTGATCTCGAACAGATCCTTGAGCCCTATCGGCACGCCGTGCAAAGGGCCGCGCCACAAGCCTCTGGAGAGCTCGGCTTCCGCCGTATTCGCCGCATCGAGCGCGGCATCAGCGGTGACGAGCAGATAGGCGTTCAGCATCGGATTGAGCCGCGCGATCCGCTCCAGCATCGCCTTGACCAGTTCGACCGGCGACACCTCACGCCTTCGAACCATGCCCGAGACGTCGAGAAGCGAAGCGTAGAAGAGATCGTCGGTTGCGATTGATTTCGACATGAAGCCTCCAAGTTTCGTTGATGACGCAAATATTGAAAGCGCGGCCGCTGTCGTGCCTTCTTCGATCGCACCGTCCCTGCGGGTGTCATGGCTCGATCGGCCGGATTGTTATAATAAAAAATGAGAATGTCAAAAATTCAAATAATAAACAGATGCCTGTTCAATGTGATGAAAGTTTCGGCAGTTTTGCAGCGCCCCTGATAGCGGGAACGTGCTACCTCCACGATATCTGCCACCCTCCCGCGGAACTAGCCTATAAAATTCTCTTTTTTGACTTTTTCATTTGCAAACAGCGGATTTCCGAGCCGTAACGCGCCTGCAGCCAGAATGGCACGAGGATTGCAGAACCTGTTTCAGCGTCCACTCTCGGCGCTATCGCTTGAAGGAGATGAGTTCGATGAAAGGGTTATTCTGGCAGGGCGCCAACCGACTGGTCGCAGCGTCCATCATCGCTGCCGCGTCCTTTGCGGTCACGGCCCATGCGGAAAGCGTCCTGAGGGTCGCCATGACCGCCGCCGACATCCCGGACTGGACCGGCGCGCCGGACCAAGGCTACGAGGGATATCGTTTCGCCGGCTATACAATGTATGATGCCCTGGCTCTCTGGGACCTATCGAGCTCCGACAAGGCGGCGGATATCGTGCCCGGTCTTGCCGAGAGCTGGGCGGTTGACCCCAAGGATCCGCTGACCTGGACCTTCAATCTGCGCAAGGGCGTCAAATTTCACGACGGCTGCACCTGGAACGCCGATTCCGCCATCTGGAATCTCGACCGCGTGAAGAACAGCAAGGCGCTACAGTACAATGCCCGCCACGCTGGCATGCAGGGCTGGGCAGTCGGTGCAGTCTCCTCCTATGAGAAGGTGGATGACTATACGATCAAGATCCATTCGACCGTGCCGGCTTCCATGCTGCCCTACAGCATGGCCATGCTCTACATGATCTCGAACTGCAAGGTCACCGAGAGCGGAAATAATTACGGGAAATTCGCCGAGCATCCGGCCGGCACCGGCCCCTATATGTTCGACAAGCTGGTTCCGCACGAGCGGCTGGAGCTGGTCAAGAATCCGAACTACTGGAACCCGACGCGTATTCCGAAGAACGACCGGCTCGTCCTTCTCCCGATGCCCGAAGCCTCGACCCGCGCGGCGGCTCTCATGGCCGGTCAGGTCGATTTCGTCGAGGCACCTTCGCCGGACACGATCCCGGCGCTGAAGGGCGCGGGCATGCAGATCATCACCGTGCCCTATCCTCATAACTGGGACTATCTGCTTCGCATGAACAAGGGCCCATTTTCCGATGTCCGGGTCCGCCGCGCCGCCAATATGGCGATCAACCGCCAGGACGTGGTCGACATGCTCCAAGGCATTGCCACGCCGGCCTACAACACGTTGATCGAGTCACAGCCCTGGTACGGCAATCCGGTCGTCTATGAGTACGACACAGAGAAAGCCACGGCCCTTCTGAAGGAAGCAGGCTGCTATCCCTGCAAGATCAAGATCGGGATCTCCACATCAGGTTCCGGCCAGATGCAGCCGCTGCCCATGAACGAATTGGTGAAGGAGCAGCTCGATGAAGCGGGCTTCGAAACAGAACTTGTCCCGATGGACTGGAATGCGTTGATCAGCGTCTTCTTCCAGGGCTCCGGAGCCAGTGATTTTGATGGCATCAACTTCTCGATGGCGCCGATCGATGCGTCGCAGGGCATCGTCAACAAATGGATGACGACCGCCGCACCGCCGAACTGCTGCAACTGGGGCTTCTATAAGAACCCCGAGGTGGACAAGCTTGGCCTTGAAGCCATGGCGGAGTTCGATCCGGAGAAGCGCAACGCCATCCTGACCAAGATGAACGACACGGTCATGGCCGACGCGCCGGAACTCTTCATCGTCCACGACCTGAACCCACGGGCGCTTTCCCCGAAGCTCACCGGTTTCGTCCAGGCCCAGAGCTGGTTCCAGGATCTGACGCCGATCGTCGTCAATCCCTGATGCGAGCCGCCGGCGCGGAGGATTTCCGCCGCGCCGGCCTGCGCAAACTTGGCCTGTCCTGAACGGAGAGTGACTTATGTGGGTCTATGTCTTTCGTCGCTTGCTGATGACTATCCCAATCCTGCTCGGCGTGACGATCATCTGCTTCGCCCTCGTCAAGCTGGCGCCGGGCGACCCGGTTCAGAACCTGGTACGACCTGAAACGAGCCCGGAAGACATCGCCAAACTGCAGGCCCATTACGGTCTCGACAAGCCGCTGGTCATTCAATACTTCGTCTGGCTCTGGCGTGTCTTGAACGGCGATCTCGGCGTCTCCATCGCCAACAACGCGCCGGTCGCCCGGGAAGTCCTGAACGCCTTTTCCAACACGATCGTCATTGCGCTGATCTCGGTGGTGATTGCTTTCGTGCTGTCGATGATCTTCGGAATCGCCGCTGCCTATCGCCCCGGCTCGCTGCTCGACAAGGCGATCACGGCCGTCGCCGTGTTCGGCATCAGCGTTCCCACCTTCTGGCTCGGGGTCGTGCTCGTCATCATCTTCGCCGTCGATCTCAACTGGTTGCCGGCAACCGGCATGGGCTCGAAGGGGTCGGATGATTTCAGCTACTTCAGGATAGAAGACCTGAAATTCGCGATCATGCCGATTATCGCCTTCGCGTTGCCGCCCTTCGCCATCATGACGCGCACGACCCGCTCCTCGATCAGCGAAATCCTTAATCAGGATTTCGTGCAGACGCTTCGGGCCAAGGGCCTCAGCGAGTTTCATGTGATCTGCCACGCGGTGCGCAACATGATGCCTGCCGGTGCCGCCATGCTTGGCCTGCAGCTTGGCTATCTCATCGGCGGTTCTGTGCTGGTGGAAACGGTCTTCACTTGGCCCGGCACGGGCTTCCTGATCAACAAGGCGATCCTGACCCGGGATATTCCCCTGCTTCAGGGCACGATCCTCGTTCTGGCGGCGGCCTTTGTCCTGATCAACCTGGTCGTCGACCTGCTGCAGTCCCTGATCGACCCCCGAATCAAACGCATCTGAGGCCCTGCCATGACAGAGATATCTGCAAACGCCATGCCGATCGTGACCACAGATGCGGCCCAGGCCCGGGAGACGCGGGGCTATTGGGGCTCGGTTTGGTTCCGGCTCCGCTATGATTATGTCACGCTCTTCTGCATTGCCCTGATTTCGGCCATTGTGCTCGTGGCGATCTTCGCGCCATGGCTGTCTCCGATGGACCCGGAAAAGTCGAGCATGGCCAACCGGCTGCGCCCGATCGGCCATGTCAAGTTCACGCTCGGAACGGACGAGCAGGGCCGGGACATGCTGAGCCGCCTGATCTGGGGCGGGCGCGTCTCGCTGTCCATGGGCATCCTGCCGGTCTTTTTCGCGACTCTCATCGGCGGCAGCTTCGGCGTCGTTGCCGGCTATTATGGCGGCCGGGTCAATATGGTGATCATGCGGACGATGGATGTTTTCTTTGCCTTTCCCTCGGTGCTGCTCGCCGTCGCGATCACCGGGAGCCTCGGCGGCGGGATCATAAACCAGATGGTGACGCTGACGGTCGTTCTCATTCCGCCGCTCTGCCGCGTGGCGGAAACCGCAACGTCGCAGGTCCGCAACCATGATTTCGTTGATGCGGCGCGATCGACCGGCGCCTCGACCGTCTCGATCATCATGAACCATGTGCTGATCAACGTTCTGTCACCGGTGCTTGTCTACGCCTCCACGCTGGTGTCGATCGCCATCGTTCTCGCCTCGGGGCTCTCCTTTCTCGGCCTCGGCGTATCGCCGCCAACGGCGGATTGGGGACTGATGCTCTCGACGCTGCGCCAGTCGATCTACGTGCAGCCCCTCGTGGCAGCCCTGCCGGGGCTCGCCATCTTCGTCACCTCCGTTGCTTTCAACCTCGTCAGCGACGGCTTGCGCCAGGCCATGGATGTGAAGGCCTAATGCGCAGCAAAGCGCGTCCGCTCAAGCAGTCGTGTGGGCGGGCGCGGCACTGGATCATCAGGATGAGCCGATCAACAGGCATGTCGACCGTATGACCGGACGAGCCGGTCCGGATCGGACGATGTCCACGTCGAAGCGCGAGGAAGCAAGCCAATGCTGGATATGATTGAAGACAAGAAGCCCGTCGACCCCCGGGACCGCGGCGGGCCGGCGCAGCCGATGCTGATCGTCGAGGGGCTAAAGAAGTATTTCCCGATCCGGGCCGGCCTGATGAACCGCAAGGTCGCCGAGGTGAAGGCCGTCGACGACGTCTCCTTCTATCTGATGAAGGGCGAGACCCTTGGGATCGTCGGTGAATCGGGCTGCGGAAAATCGACGCTTGCGCGACTGCTGATGTTCCTGATCATGAAGGACGAAGGACATATGATCTTCGATGGTGATCCCGTCGGCGAAGTTGCCGGGGTCGGGCTCGATGCGCTTCGGCGCATGGTGCAAATGGTGTTCCAGGACAGCTATTCCTCCCTCAATCCGCGCCTGCCCATCGAGCAGTCCATCGCCTATGGACCGAAGGTTCAAGGTGTATCGGCGAAGGTGGCAATGGAGACGGCGCGGCAGCTGCTGGAGCGGGTCGGCATGCGGCCGGAACGCTTCGGGCAGCGCTATCCGCATGAGCTATCTGGCGGGCAGAAGCAGCGTGTCAATATTGCCCGTGCGCTGGCGCTCGACCCGCGATTGCTGATCCTCGATGAAGCAGTATCGGCGCTCGACAAGTCTGTCGAGGCGCAGGTACTCAACCTACTGGCCGAGCTGAAGGCACAGCTGAACCTCACCTATATATTCATCTCGCACGATCTGCATGTGGTTCAATATATCTCGGACCGGGTTCTGGTCATGTATCTCGGCCAGGTCGTCGAGATCGGCCCGGTCGACAAGCTCTATTCCAATCCCCAGCATCCCTACACCCAAGCGCTGCTTGCCTGCCGACTCAGCATGGATCCGGACGAGCGCGTTGAGTCGGCGCCGTTGGCCGGGGATCCGCCCAACCCGGTGAACCCACCTTCCGGCTGCCGCTTCCACACGCGCTGCCCCTATGCAGAGGACATCTGCATGTCCAAGGCTCCGGCCCTGCGGGATGTTCTTCATGTCAAGCCCGACGACCATCTGGCGGCCTGCCACATGGTCATTGCCGGATCCGGCCACTCGGCTGCGCTGGAAAACGCCTGAACCCTGGGAGAAAGACGATGAATAAGATGGACGTTTTCCAGACCACCTACACCGCGGATACCGCAACATCCGGCGATCCCTTCATCCGCGTTAAGGATCTAAAGGTGAGGTTCGTCTCGCGCGAGGCGACGGTCCAGGCCGTCAACGGAGTCTCTCTCGAACTCAAGCGCGGTGAAGTGCTCTGTGTCATCGGGGAGTCCGGCTCAGGCAAGTCGGTGATGATGCGATCCCTGCTCAAGCTTCATCCCAAGAACCGCACGGTGATCGAAGGCGAGATGAAGGTCGGCGAGCACGACATCATGTCGGCCTCATCAAAGAGAATGGGCGAAATTCGCGGTCGGGTTATTTCCATGGTGTTCCAGGAACCGATGACCGCGCTCGATCCGCTTTATACGATCGGCGATCAGATCGCAGAAACTGTCATGCGGCATCAGAAGGTCAATCGCGAAACGGCAATGAAGCGGGCCCTCGAACTGCTCGAGCTCGTCCGGGTCCCCTCGCCCGAGCGACGGCTGAAGGCCTATCCGCATGAGCTGTCCGGCGGCCTGCGCCAGCGCGCTATGATCGCCGTTGCGCTGTCCTGCAAGCCGGACCTGCTGCTCGCGGACGAGCCGACGACTGCGCTCGACGCTTCTGTGCAGATCCAGGTCCTCGTGCTGCTGCGCCGGTTGCAGCGCGAACTGGGCATGTCGATGATCTTCGTCACGCATGATCTCGGCGTGGCGGCACAGATCGCCGACAAGATCGCCGTCATGTATGCTGGCCGCATCATCGAGACGGGGGAAGCGCGGGATGTACTGATGAACCCCCAGCATCCCTATACGAAGGCGATGCTGGCTTCGACCGAGAAATATCACCACAAGGGCGCGCCGCTCGAGACGATTCATGGGACGCCGCCGGATCTGCGATTGCTTCCTCCCGGCTGCAGCTTCGCGCCCCGCTGCAGCTTCGCCGTCGAACTGTGCCGGAAGACTTTGCCCCAAGCGACGACGGATGTGCGCGGCCACAGCGCGCGCTGTATCGGCGCAACGACCATCAATGGCCGTTTGAGCTTTGCCGCGCCCCTTGCCGGCAAGGCGGAGCTCGCCGTCTAGCGCCCGCCTTTCGACCAGCGCCACGGCAGAAGCCGGCACTTGGCCATGCATGACCTTGGGAGAGACGTGTGAAGTCGTGGTGGAATTCGAGGGTGCCGAGCCAGCGCGGCGCCCTGTTGATGATCGTGTCCGTGTTGAATTTCGCGATGCTGATGCTGCTGGTCCGTGCACTCGGAGAAACCGTCTCCGTCTTCATGCTGTTGCTGACGCGGCAGGTCGTCATGCAGGTCGTGGTGCTGTTCGTCGCCCGGAGGCGCGTACGCACCCTTCTGCACACGCGGACACCGGCGCTCCAGTTCTGGCGGTCGGTTCTGGCACTGGCGGCGACCATGGCCACCTATGTGAGCTTCATCCGGCTTCCGCTCGCGCTCGCCAGCGCGATCAGCTTCTCGACCGTGCTGTTCGTCACGCTCGGCGCCGTGCTCTTCCTGCGGGAACGGGTGACCCGTGGCATCTGGATTGCTACGATCATCGGGCTGATTGGCGTCCTTATCATGTTGAGCCCGCGGGAAGGTGGGGCGTCCCTTGACGTACTGGTCGCGATTTGCGGCGCCGTCGCCTCAGCAGGGATGATCCTGACGGTGCGCGTCTTCGACCCGTCCGATTCCATCGAAACAGTGCTAACCTACCAGGGCTTGCTGACACTGGCCGCCGCGGTCGTTCCGGTGATCCTCACCTGGCAGACGCCGACGGCGGCGGAAGCTGCCCTTCTGCTTGCGGTCGGGCTCGTCAGCACCTTCGGCCAATGGACCTTCGTCACCGCCTATCGCTACGAGGAGGCGGCACGGCTTGCTCCGCTCGATTTCCTGAGGCTCGTCGTTCTGGCCGCGGCCGGTTTGATCTTCTTCCACGAGCGACCCGGCCTGTGGCTCTTCGCCGGCATCATCCCGATCATCGGCGCAACGCTCTATATCCTGCGATCTAACAGCCGCGCCATCCCCGCCCGCGCGCGAACCGAAGTCGATAATTAATCAATTTTTTGATATTTGAAAAGTTTGATATCTGTCAGAATTTATGCCACCTTGCAGGAATCGCAGACCGCCCGTTCGGCAAGATAGGAGGCTCATCGGTGAGTGAACATCGTCTCGAACCAAGCGTCGAAACTTGTCACTGGGGTCAGTTCGACCCGAAGCTGAAGCCGGCCCTTACGATCCGCAGCGGCGATATCGTCACGGTCGACACAGTGACCGGCGCGCCTGAGAACATCCCCGATTGCAACCGCTTCTTCGTGCCGCCCGCGCTGGACGAGATCCACAAGGCGCTGACGCCGTTCGGCCCGCATATCCTGACAGGCCCGATCTTCGTCGAGGGTGCGATACCCGGCTCGGTGATCGAGCTGCGGATCCATAACGTGGAGGTCATCCAGGACTGGGGCTTCAACGTCATCGTGCCGCAGCTCGGCACCCTGCCCCACGACTATGACGAGATACGCCACGTCACCCTGCCACTCGACCTCGCGCGTCAGGTCGGCATCATGCCCTGGGGGCTCGAGCTGCCGCTACGGCCCTTCTTCGGCGTCATGGGGCTTGCGCCGCCGCCGGGCTGGGGGCGGGTTTCGTCCGTGGCGCCAGCCTGCTTCGGCGGCAATCTGGACAATAAGGAGCTTGTCGCCGGGACGACGCTCTTCCTGCCCGTCTTCAATGAGGGCGGGTTGTTTTCCTGCGGCGATGGTCACGGGTGCCAAGGGGACGGCGAGGTAAACGTGACAGCGATCGAGACGGCGCTGAGGGGCAAGTTCGAATTCATCGTCCGCAACGACCTGACCTTCCGCTGGCCGCGCGCCGAAACGCCGACCCACTACATCACCATGGGGCTCGATCCCGATCTCGATCAATGCGCCATCAAGGCCCTGCGGGAGATGATCGCGCTCATCGGCGAGAAGGCCGGCCTGTCGCATGCCGATGCCTACATGCTGTGTTCCCTGGCCGGCGACCTGCATGTGACCCAGACAGTCAACGCGACGAAAGGCGTCCACATGATGATGCCGAAATCCTATGTCGATCGAGCCTGAGGCTCCGCCCATGAGCAAGCTTCGCATCGCCCATATGGCCGGTCCGACGGCCACCATCCAGAACACCCCGCCCCTCGTCACCTCGTCCAAGGCCCGCCTGCGGGCGGGCCTGGAGCCGCTGAAGACCAGCAACGGCAGCCCGCAGACCTATGACGCGCTTCGTGCCCAGCGTCTCGCTGCTCCGGTCAAGGTCTATGTCGAACAGTTCTCGGCCCATCCGCTAGAGGCCGATGCCGCAGAGCTTTATGGTCCGCCGGACGGGTATATCGGCGCGGATGGTCGCTTCTCGAAGGACAAGACCTCGTCCGGCGATAGACCGGTCTACGAGATCGAACTGACGCCGGAGGACGGGCTCTACCCCCTGCCCTACATGGCGCTGCAGGCCGACGGTACGCCGTGGGAGGAGGAAACCGTTGCCCTGTTTTCCGAGAAGACGCGGCAGGGCTTCTTTCCGGATGGCTCACGCTCCTTCGAGGAGATCGACCGGCTCTCGGTCGGCATCGACGGCACCGTCAATCTGATCGGTGGCCGTGCGGAGGTCGACTTTTATCGCGTCATGCCGCCGGCCGGCTTCACCAAGGGGCTTGCCAAGGCCGCACGCGCGGATCAGAAGGCCGGCGACATTCCGCCCGAACGGCTGGGTCACGATTTCTTCGCCTACAAGCCCTTCCATCTCGCCAAATCGCCGCCGCGCCCGGCACTCGCGAAGATCACCAATGATGTTCAGGCCATCGTCTCTTCCGGCACCTATGACGGGGTGATCTGGACGCAGGGATCGCCCCAGGTGGAGGAGACCGCCTATTGGTTCAACCTGCTGATCGACACCGATCTGCCGATCGTCTGCAATGCGGCGCAACGCCCGCAGGGCCAGATCAGCAATGACGGCCCCGCGAATATCGTCGACAGCGTCACCTATATCGAAAGCGGGATCTGGCGGGGCACGAGCGGCGGCAATCGCTGCGGCACGATCGTCCTGCAGGAGCAGCAATTCTTCGCCGCACGCGAGGTCGCGAAGGTCGATGCCCGGCCGGGCGGCTATATGGCAACGGGAGGGCATGGCGGCATCATCGGTCAGCTCACGCATGGCGGAAAGCCCTATGTCACCTATGTTCCGGCCTACAGGCACACGGCAAGCTCGGACGTCAATCTTGCCAAGCTGCCCTCCTCGGTCACGGCCACGCGGTTGGGAGCAAGCGGCCTCGAAACCTATGAGATGACGATCAAGGACAAGAGCGGCGCCCTGCTGGCCGATGCGATCCCCGGCGTCACCATCCTGAAAGAAGGCGGCTATTTCGCCGATACGTTCGGCGACGACCCTGCGCAGGAACCGGATCTCTCGCTGCTGATCGAACGCAAGCTGGCTTCCGGCAGGCTTGGCGGCTTCGTCGTGGAGGGGCTGGTGCCCTATGGAATGGCCACGTCCGAATTGCGCACGAGCATGCTTCGAATGGCGAGTTTCATGGGTCTTCCGGTCGTGCGCGTCGGACGCGGTCATCCGGAGGGTTTTGCCGATCCGCATCCGGAATCGATCGCCGGCCTGAACCTGACGGCGACCAAGGCGAGATTGCTGCTGATGGCCGCGCTGATGAAGTTCGGCCACCTGCCAATCGCACTTGACCCGGCTCATCCGAGCGAAGCCGAGGTCTCGGCTCTGCGGAGGGCCATTGCCGCCTATCAACAGGTTTTTGATACGCATTAGCCAAGGCGGATGACGAGGATAACTGCAGCGAACAGGCAACTGCATTCGGTCGCGGACAGTATTCGGAGCTCAGGTCATGTTGAGACTGCACGGCATCGTGGGACGTTCGTCCGACCCCCAGTTTCGGGGCCCGCTTCATCGGCTCGAACATTCCGGCTGCATCGAACTGCTCTATGTGCCGCCGGAGGATGCCGGCCGCAAACGCTTCCGCCTCTCCACCGACCGGGGAACGGATTGCGCCGTCAGCCTCGGGCGCGGCGAGGAGCTTTCCGACGGCGCGCTGCTGTTCATCGACGACCACCGCGCCATCGTCGCTCGTTTCGGTGAACAGCGGCTCTGGCGGCTGCAGCCGAGGGATGCGGCGGCAGCTCTGCAGCTTGGCTGGCATGCCGGCAATCTGCACTGGCGAGTCCGCTTCGAAGAGTCCCGCCTGATTGTGCTGCTCGACGGGCCGCTGGAGACCTATCGCAGCCGAATTCGCATGCTTTTGGATGACGGCTCGGTCGAGGACGATGCAGGTGTTTGACACGGCGACGACCCTTGGGATGCTGCAATTCGGCGACAGCGCCTATCCAGCTGGCGGATTTGCGTTTTCCTGGGGGATCGAGGGCCTGGCCGCCGACGGCTTGATCGCTAGCCCTGAGGATTTCGACCGGACCCTCGCCCAGCAGTTACGGCTCCGGTGGAACAGCTTCGATCGCATCGTCGTCGCGCGCGGCTTTGCCTGCGAGACGATCGACGCGGTCGAAAGGCTTGACCGATCCGTCGAAGCCGCGACCTTGTCCATGGAGATGCGCGAGGGGTCGAAGCGCGCTGGGCGGGCACTGCTCGGTATCTCCGCCCGCTCGGGTGGAGAAATTTCGCAGGCCTATCGCCAGCGGCTCTCGTTGATGATCGAACCACTCGGACATCTGCCGGTGATGCAGGCGCTCGTCTATCGCGATGCCGGCCTTCCCGCCGACGCGACAGCCCTCCTGTCCGGCTGGACCATGGTGATGGGGCTGACGAGCGCCGCCATCCGGCTGGGCACGATCGGGCATGTGCAGGCCCAGGCCTCGCTCGCACGGGCAAGACGGCTCCTCGAAGATTTGCTGCTTGTTCCGCCGCCCGTCGAGGAGCCGGCAAGTTTCACGCCGTTTTCCGATATCGCCGTTTCGCGCGGACCCTGGCGGCACGTGCGCATGTTTTCAACCTGAGCCGAGGAATTGCGGCATGATGAACCTATCACCGACCGAAATGGACAGGCTGGTCATCTTCACCGCCGCGGAATTCGCACGGCGGAACAAGGCGCTCGGCATCCGGCTCAGCCATCCCGAGGCCGTGGCGCTGATCACCGACGAGGTGATGACCGCGGCGCGGCGCGACATGCCCTATGCCGACATAAGGGACATGGCCGGTCGGCTTCTAACCGCCGAGGATGTGGAGCCCGGCGTGCCGGAGATGATCCCGCTCATCTACGTCGAATGCTTCTTCGCAGAGGGCACCAAAGTCGTCGCCCTGTTCGAGCCCATCGGGTCTGGGCACTCCTCAGCCCTCGAGGAAGAAGGTCCGGCACCCGGCGGCATCCTGTCCGCACCGGGAGATATCGCCATGTTCGAGGATCTGCCCTCGGTTACCCTTGACGTCGTCAACATGGGGGACCGCGACGTCCAAGTGCGCAGCCACACCCATTTCTTCGAGACGAATCGCGCGCTTCGCTTCGACCGGGCGGCCGCCTGGGGTATGAAGCTCGATCGTCCTGCCGGCATGGGCGTGCGCTTCGAACCTGGCATCGAGAAGACGGTGCGGCTCGTGCCGATTTCCGGCAGCCGCGTCGTGCGCGGACAGGCCGGACTGGTCAATGGTCCGCTCGATGCGGACGGAGCGAAGCAGACGGCGCTCGAACTGGCGCGTACACGCGGCTATCGAGGAGCTTAGAGGATGGGAACGATCTCACGCAGCACTTATGCCGAACATTACGGTCCGACCAAGGGAGACAGGATCCGCCTTGGCGACACGGAGCTCTTTGCCGAGATCGAAGAGGATTTCACCGTTTATGGCCACGAACTGCTGATCGGAGCGGGGAAGAACCTTCGCGACGGCGAAGGCATCAACGGGCATCTGCGATCCTCCGACAAGATCCTTGATGTCGTCATCAAGAACGCCACGATCATCGACGCGGTCAGCGGCATCATCAAGGCGGATATCGGCATCCGCGATGGCCGGATCGTCGGGATCGGCAAGGCGGGAAACCCGGATGTCATGCCGGGCGTCCATCCGAACATGATTGTCGGGCAGACGACTTCGCCCCTTTCCGGCGCCGGCTTTATCGTCACCGCGGGCGCGGTCGAGGCCCATGCCCATCTCCAATCGCCGGAACAGTCGGATCATGCGCTTGCTGGTGGGACGACCACCATGATCGGCAATGGCCCTGGCCCCATCTTCGATGTCGGGTCGGGCAGCACCTTTACCTTCGGCCGCTTTCTCCAGGGAACGGAATTCTCCCCACTCAATTACGCCCTGTTTGGGCGCGGCGCCTCGAGCCCGGAGGCGGTAGAGGAATCGGTCGCCGCGGGCGGCATGTCGGTGAAGATCCATGAGGATTTCGGCGCCTCTCCGGCCGTGATCGATCAGACACTAATTGCAGCCGACCGCAACGATTTCGCCGTTCATCTTCATACGGATTCGATCAACGAGTTCGGATTTTGCGAAGATACGATCGACGTGTGCGCCGGCCGCACCATTCACATGTATCACGTGGAGGGTGCCGGCGGCGGGCATGCACCCGACCTCCTGAAGGTCGTCTCCTATCCGAACGTCATCCCCTCATCGACCAACCCGACGAATCCCTTCACGGCCTATGGCCTTGAGGAAGGCTTGCCGATGACGATGATCGCCCATCAGCTCAATTACAACACGCCGGAGGACGTCGCCTTCGGCGAGGCACGTGTCCGAGCGCAGTCGATGGCGGCGGAAGACTTTCTTCACGACATGGGCGCGATTTCGATTTTTGGCACCGATACGCAGGGCATGGGCCGGCTGGCGGAGAACGTCACCAATTGCTGGCAGCTCGCCAGCGTCATGAAGCAGAGGCTCGGTCGACTTCCTGAGGAGAAGACTGCATGCGCCGACAACGAACGCATCAAGCGCTATATCGCGAAGCTGACGATCAATCCGGCGATCGCCGTTGGAATCGACCATCACGTCGGCTCCATCGAGGTCGGCAAGATGGCCGACCTCGTGCTTTGGCCCCGCGCCTCCTTTGGCGTGAAGCCCTACATGGTGGTCAAGGGCGGCTTCGTCGTCTGGGCTGCCATGGGCGATGGCAATGGCAGCCTCGGTCTTGCCGAGCCGATGATCCAGAAGCGGATGTGGGGGGCTTTGGGCGCTGCTCCGCAGAACCTGGGTGTTACCTTCGTTTCCAAGCTTGCCATTGAGGCCGACGTCCATCGCCAGTTCGGCCTCCAGAAAAAATTCTTGCAGATCAAGGACGTCCGCACCCTTCAGAAGACCGACATGATCCGCAATGCCGCCATGCCCGAGGTGGAAGTCGATCCACAGACCTTCGAAGTACGCGCCGATGGCAGGCTGTTGATGTGCCCGCCGGCACCCCGGGTTCCTCTAGGCCGAAGGTATATGCTGCGATGAGCCCGGTGTCGGACGAACGCCTCGCAGCGGCGCGGCTTGGCATTGGAGGCCCAGTCGGCTCTGGCAAGACGGCGCTGCTGGAGCGGCTCATTCCCGCCCTTGGGAACCGCGGCATCGAAATCGCTGTCATAACCAACGATCTGGTCACGGCCGAGGACGCGGAACGGATCCGCCGGTCCGGGTTGATCGATCCGTCACGCGTGGCGGCCGTAGAAGCCGGCGCCTGCCCACACACGGTCATCCGCGAAGATCCGACGCTGAACATCGAGGCGGCGGAAGAGCTGGAGAGGCGTTTTCCGGGCGTCGAATTGATCCTGCTCGAAAGCGGCGGCGACAATCTGGCCTCCACCTTCTCCCGCGATCTCGCCGACTTCTGGATGTTCGTCATCGACGTTGCCGGCGGAGACGACATTCCGCGCAAGCGCGGCCCCGGTGTAATCAAAGCGGATGTACTGGTGATCAACAAGTCAGATCTCGCGCCCCATGTCGGCGTCGATCTGGCCCGTATGCAGACCGAGGCGCTGGGCGTCCGGGGCAATCGTCCGGTAATGACGACCAACTGCAGGCTGGGCGAAGGGGTTGAAGCGCTAGTCGACATCATCGAACGCGAGGTCCTGTTCCGGCTATGAACGCTAGTCTGCCCGCGCCCAACCATCAGCTGGATATTCGGTTCATGCGGCAGGGCACGCGCACCATCATCGATCGCCGACATTTCACTTGGCCGTACTGCATCTCGCGGACTTTCCATCGCCCGGATGATCCTGGAGGCATGCTGAGCGTGATCCTCCAGACGACCAGCGGAGCGATCCATGCCGAAGACCTGCTGTCTCAACGCTTGATCTGCCAGCCGCGCGGACGCGTGACGGTGACAACGCCGGGTGCGACCTTAGTGCATCGGGCAAAGCCGCATCAGACTGCCGAGGAGCGTGTGATCATCGAGGCTGGGGAGGACAGTCACCTCGAATATCTGCCCGAACCAAGAATCTTGTTTCCAGATTCTGCCCTCTGCCAGTCGCTCGACATCCTCTGTCGGCCAGGCGCCTCTGTCCTGGTCAGCGACGCCTTCACCTGTCACGACCCAAAGGGCTTCAACTCGCCGTTCCGTCTGTTTCAAAGCACCGTAATCTGCCGGCGGGATGTCCCCATCATGACGGACCGAACCTGGCTTGAAGGCGCGGACATGGCAGACCTGCATCCCTATCGTGCCTTTGGCAACATCCTCATGCTAACTGAGGAGAGCAGTTTGCTTCATGAGACGATCGCTTCGCTCAATGGTCGAACATCCAAGCTCACCGGCCTCTACGCGGCAGCGAGCCAGTTGCCGAACTCGGCGGGCGTCAGCGTCCGGATGGCAGGAGTGACTGTGCAGGCCGTCCGGAACGGGATTCGCGCCTCGCAGACCGCCTTTCGGTTATTGGTGCGTTCCGAGTCTGCCAAGGCTGAACAAAATCAGCTTCCCTAGTTCCCTCGACGCAGACGCCAGAGCCGGCAATCGTTTTCGAACAAGCCTGTTTTCGAGGCAGACAGGCGACGAAAGGACGGTGCGTAGAGATAGCGCTCTCTGAGCTAAAGCTCATGGGGGGAACATGCTGCAGATGAGGATATGTCTTCATCAACTGGACAGGCTAGCCAGCGCCCTTATAATGCCGCGATCAACAAGCGCGAAACTTCCGACATGAATATCGCCAATCCCCCTATCGCGCAAAATACCGCGCGCGAGGACATGATCCATTCAAATCCCCAGAGATTGGGGGCGCGTCTTCGGCTAGCGAGGAAGACGCGCGGGCTGACGCTGAAGGCGCTGGCGCTGGCAGCAGACTGCTCGGAGAGCCTTCTCTCGAAAGTCGAGAATGGCAAGGCATCTCCGTCGCTGCCGATGCTTCATCGGCTCGTGCAGGCGCTGGATTCGAACATCGGCTGGATGTTTGAAGAAACCGATGCAGATGAAAGCGTGGTATTCCGAGCCGGTCGGCGGCCACTGATCTCGCTAGACCCCTTGCGGCGTGGAGAAGGAATTTCGCTCGAGCGGGTCATCCCCTATTCGCCGGGCCACCTGCTGCAATGTAATATCCATCATATCGACGTCGGCGGCGAGAGCGCCGGACCCATCCAGCATGTGGGCGAGGAGGTCGGCTATGTGCTGGTGGGCGAGATCGAACTGATGATCGCGGAAAAGACGTTTCGGCTCTCAGCCGGAGACTCCTTTGTCTTCAACTCCGAATTGGCGCACTGGTACCGGAATGTCGGGACGGTACAAGCCTCCATCTTTTGGGTAAATACGCCTCCCACCTTCTAACTCCGGCCGACGCCCACGCGCGACATTCCCCTGCCTTCAAGTCGCTTGACAAATATTCAAGCTACTTGAATATTTGTCCTTGCCAATCGGTGTCGCACAGACAGGCACTATCAAAGGGGAACCAAAATGGGTCGGACTCGCATTTTCCTCGGCTGCGTCGCAGCCGCCGCCATGACGCTTTCCGTGGGGGCATCCCATGCCATGGCTGAAACCTTCGCGCTTGTTACCATCAACCAGCAGGCGCTGTTCTTCAACCAGATCAACGATGGTGCCAAGGAAGCCGCCAAGGCGGCCGGTGCCGATCTCGTGATCTTCAACGCCAACAACGTGCCTTCGGCCCAGAACGATGCCATCGAGACCTACATCACCCAGAAGGTCGACGGTATCATCCTGGTGGCGATCGACGTCAACGGCGTGAAGCCGGCGATCACGGCTGCCAAGACGGCCGGCATTCCGGTCATCGCCATCGATGCGCAGATTCCGGACGGGGACAACATCGCCTTTGTCGGCGTCGACAATACGGCGGCGGGCAAGGATATCGGCAAGTTCTTCTCCGATTACGTCAAGAGCGACATGAGCGGATCGGCTAAGATCGGGGTTGTCGGCGCACTGAACTCCTTCATCCAGAACCAGCGCCTCGATGGCTTCAAGGCCGCGGTTTCCGAAGGCGGCCAGAAGGTCACGTTCCTTGATACGGTTGACGGGCAGAACGTTCAGGACGTCGCGCTATCCGCCGCGGAGAACCTGATGACCGCCAATCCGGACATGAACGTTCTCTACGCCACGGGCGAGCCGGCTTTGCTCGGTGCGGTGTCCGCCGTCACCAGCCAGGGCCGTCAGGACTCGATCAAGGTCTTCGGCTGGGATCTGACCAAGTCGGCGATCGACGGGATCGACCAGGGCTTCGTCACCGCCGTGATCCAGCAGGATCCGGCCGGTGAGGGCAAGGCGGCCGTGGAAGCGCTGATGAAGGTCAAGAAGGGCGAGACGATCGACAAAATCATCAACGTTCCCGTCACGATCGTGACGAAGGAAAACGTCGATCAGTATCGCGCGATGTTCAAGTAAGCCGGTTCGCCGCTCCGCGCCCGGTCCTTGCATAAGGGCCGGGCGGACGCGATCCAAGCCAGGACATCGATCATGACCGATACAGCCGTCAGCCGCGTCCGCATGACCGGCATCTCCAAGCGCTATGGCGCTGTCAAATCCCTCGACAATGCGTCGCTTAACCTGAAGCCCGGCGAGGTCCTCGGCCTCGTCGGCGACAATGGCGCCGGGAAATCCACGATCAGCAAGGTCCTTTCGGGCGCCGTCATTCCCGATAGCGGCACGATCGAGATCGACGGGAAGACCGTCTCCTTTACCTCGCCCGCCGATGCGCGCGCCGCGCGGATCGAAATGGTCTACCAGGACCTGGCGCTCTGCGACACGATCGATGTCGCCGGCAACCTGTTTCTCGGACGCGAACCGAAGCGCCGCATCGGAGGCTTTCCGCTTCTGGACAAGACGGCGATGCATGAGCGCGCCCGCGCCATGCTTTCCAATCTCGGCATCGTTATCCCCGACACCCGCATGAAGGTGGAAAATCTCTCGGGCGGCCAGCGCCAGTCAATCGCGATCGGCCGCGCGGTCTCCTTCGACCCCTCCGTCCTCATCATGGACGAGCCGACCGCGGCGCTGGCCGTGGCGGAGGTCGAAGCCGTGCTGGAGCTGATCCGGACCGTGTCCCGGCGCGGCGTCTCCGTCATCCTGATCACCCACCGCCTGCAGGATCTCTTCCTCGTCTGCGACCGCATCCAGGTCATGTATGAGGGGCGCAATGTCGCCGAACGGCGCATTGAGGACACCAATATCGAAGAGGTCGTCAATCTCATCGTCGGGCGGAAATTCGCTGCCCGTTCCGCGGGCCATCAAGCAGAAAGGAGCGCTTTCCAATGAGCTCCGAACCCAACGCCTATGCCGGCCAGCCGCCGCGGATGCGCGACGCCACGCTCCTCGACAAGATCGTCGCCAATGGCGGCGTCATGTCGATCGCCCTGTTCTTCCTTGTCTGCTGCCTGTTCTTCTCGGTCACGACCGACGCCTTCCTGACGGCACCGAACCTCTTGAACATCGTCCGCCAGTCCGCCCCGCTTCTTATCGTGGCCGCAGCCATGACCTTCGTCATCACCACGGGCGGCATCGATCTCTCCGTGGGCTCCGTCCTGGCGCTGACGGCGACGCTTTCGGCCGCGGCTCTGCAGGCCGGCATCCCTTGGCCGCTGGTCATCCTTCTGTTGCTGGCACTTGGCGCTCTCGTCGGCGCCATTCAAGGCTATTTCATCGCCTATGAGCGGATCCCGGCCTTCATCGTCACCCTGGCTGGCCTCTCCGTCATCCGAGGCTTTGCGCTGCTGATTACCGGCGGCTATTCGATCCCGATCGAGCCGACCAGCCCCTTCGTGGCAATCGGCCGGGCCTGGATCTTCGGCATTCCCGCGCCGGCGCTGATCGCCATTCTTGTGCTGGCCATTGCGTTTCTCGTATTCAACCAGACCCATTTCGGTCGCTACGTCACCGGCGTCGGAGCGAACAATGAGGCGACGCGGCGTGCTGGCGTCGACACGCGGCGTATCGTCCTCTGGGTCTACGTGCTTTCCGGCACAGCCGCAGCAGCGGCCGGAATTATCTTATCCGCCCGCCTTGGATCCGGCTCATCCAATGCCGGTCAGGGGTTCGAGCTCGACGTGATCGCGGCGGTCGTGCTGGGCGGGACCAGCCTGTTCGGCGGGCGCGGCTCGCTTGCCGGCACCATACTGGGCGCGCTGACCGTGGCCGTCCTGGCGAACGGGCTCATTCTCTCGCACCTCTCGCCCTTCTTCACGCCCATCGTCACCGGCTTCATCATCCTCATCGCCATCTGGCTGAACTTCCGCCTGTTCCGCGGCGGGGCGAAGGGGCGCTGAGATGCTGGAGCACCTGTTTTCCGACACGCCGCGCGAGCGCTACCCGATTGGCACTGGCACGGGCTGCGCCATGACCGTCACCGGCCCGGTTCCGGTTGATGATCTTGGCATCACGCTCATGCACGAGCACATCTTCCTGAACGGGGCAAGCAGCTGGATCTGCCCGTGCCACCCGGATGAACGGGCGATCGCCGAGCAGAAGGTCTCCATGGAGATCATCGGCGAACTCCGGATGAACCCCTACATGAACCGCGACAACGTCTCGCTGGATGACGGGGACCTGGCGCTCAGCGAATTGAAGCGCTTCCAGGCACTCGGTGGCTGCACCGTGGTCGAAACGACCAATTTTGGGATTGGCCGGGATGCGGAGGGGCTTGCCCGCATGGCCCGCATGTCCGGCCTGCGCATCATAATGGGGACCGGCTTCTATCTTGAACATACTCATCCCGATTGGCTGAAGGGCATGGACCTCGATGAGGTGACAGCCTTCATCGTCAATGATGTCGGCGGCGGCGAGACTCAGCCGAAGATTATGGCCGGCATCATAGGCGAGGTCGGCGTCAGCCGGCATTTTACCTCTGAGGAAGAGAAGTCGCTCCGCGCTTCGGCCCGCGCCTCGCGCCTCACCGGCCTTCCGCTCTCTATCCATCTGCCGGGCTGGGAACGGCTGGCGCACCGTGTGCTCGATGTGATCGAGGAAGAAGGGGCTGATCTTCGCCACACCGTGCTGTGCCACATGAATCCGAGCCATGACGATCTCGACTACCAGATCGCCCTCGCACGACGTGGCGCCTTCCTGGAATATGACATGATCGGCATGGACTACTACTATGCCGACCAGGACGCCCAGTCGCCCTCTGACGAGCAGAATGCCCGCGCCATCGCGACACTCGTTGACAAGGGGTTTGCCGACCGGCTGCTTTTGTCGCAGGACGTGTTTCTGAAGATCATGCTCACCCGCTATGGCGGCTTTGGCTACGGCTACATCCTCAAGCACTTCCTGCCGCGCCTGAAACGCCACGGTGTGGATCAGGCGGCGATCGACCGCATGCTGGTCGAGAATCCGAAAACCGTTTTTTCTGCCGGGCGCTGAGCGCCGGCCTTGTTCCGAGGAATCCGCATGACCAAGAAGAAAGTGCTGCTCGCCGGCGAGTCCTGGGTCTCGACCGCGACGCATATCAAGGGCTTCGACCAGTTCCCGACCGTGACCTATCACACGGGCGCAGATGAACTGCTGAAGGCGCTGAAGGACAGTCCCTTCGACGTGACGTTCATGCCGGCCCACGAGGCACAGCGCGACTTTCCGACGTCGATCGAGGCACTCGAAGCCTACGATGCGATCGTGCTGTCCGACATCGGCGCCAACACGCTACTGCTCCATCCCGACACCTGGATCCATTCCCGCCGGACGCCGAACCGCCTCATGCTTCTAAAGGATTATGTCGCCAGGGGCGGGGCGCTGCTGATGTTCGGCGGCTATTATTCCTTCCAGGGCATCAATGGCGGCGCGCGGTTCCGCAAGACCGCCGTGGAAGAGGTTCTGCCGGTGTCCTGCCTCCCCGTCGATGACCGTGTCGAGGTGCCGGAAGGCTTTACGCCTATGATCACTGGCGACCCCAGGCACCCGATCCTCGCGGGAATCTCCGGCGAGTTTCCCTATCTCCTCGGGTTTAACGAGGTCGTGCTCAAGGAGGGCGCCAATCAGTTGATGACGGTCTCGACTGATTATGGGTCGTTGCCGCTGCTCGTCACCGGCACCTATGGCGACGGCCGCACCCTCGTCTGGACCTCCGATGTCGGACCCCATTGGCTGCCGCCGGAATTCATTGCCTGGCCGGGCTACAAGACGCTGTTCGAACAGATGCTCGCTTGGGCGACGGATTGAGCCGTCCCATGACCATCCACGTCGTCGGCAATGTCTGCATCGACAACAGTTTCCACCTGGAGCGGCTACCGCAGCCGGGCGAAACTGTGAACGCCGAGACCGCTTCGGAGGGTCTGGGAGGCAAAGGCGCCAACCAGGCGGTTGCTGCCGCGCGCACCGGCGCTGCCGTCACCCTTTGGGCGGCGGTCGGCCGCGATGCCGCCGCAGACCGCATGCAGGACCTTCTTTCTGCCGAGCTCGACGATCTGCGCCTGTCTCGCCTCGATCTGCCGAGCGATCGCTCCGTCGTGCTGGTGGATGGCTTGGGCGAAAACGTCATCGTCACGGCGGCTGCCTGTGCCAATGCCTTCGATCCCCTGCGCGAGGGAGCACTGCCCAGCGCCTTCAGGCGAGGCGACATGCTGCTTATGCAGGGCAATCTGCCATCCAGGACAACGGCCGACTGCCTTCGACAGGCCAGGGCGGCGGGTCTGTTCACGGTCCTCAACCCCAGCCCGCTCCCACTGGCCGGAATGGAGCTTGGAAGCCTGTCGCTTCTCATTGCCAATCGCCCCGAGGCCCAGATGCTGACGGGGGAGGCGGACCCGCAGGCGGCGGCCCGCCGGTTGCGGGCTCTCAGCATCGACCATATCGTCATAACGCTCGGCGGTGATGGAGCCTTCCTGCTGGATGGCGATGCGAGCCTGACCATTCCCGCCCATCCCACCGACGTCGTCGATACGAGTGGCGCTGGCGACTGCTATACTGGAACGCTTGCCGGCCTTATCCATCGCGGCGTGCCGCTCGCCCGCGCCGCAGGCGTGGCCAGCGCGGCGGCGGCACTTTCTGTCAGCCGCCCGGGCACGCTGGCTGCCTTTCCGACGCTGGCAGACCTTGACGCTCTCATTCCCTCCTTCACAACGGACAATACGTGACCATCATGAGCAACCCTATCGGACGACAGGACAACACCGTGCTGAAGACACTCTTCGGCCGGGACAAGCCGATCATCGGCGTCGTGCATCTCATGCCGCTGCCGGGCGCGCCGCGCTATGACGGCGAGGGAGTCGAGGTGATCTACGACCGCGGATTGTCTGATGCGAAGGCCTATCTGCACGGCGGCTGCGATGCCGTGATCGTCGAGAACCACGGCGACGTTCCCTTCTCCAAGCCCGATGACATCGGCCACGAGACTTCCGCACATATGGCTGTCGTCGCCGACCGCATCCGCCGCGAGCTCGGTCGCCCGATCGGCATCAACGTGCTTGCCAATGCCGCGATTCCTGCGCTTGCCATTGCCTCGGCCGCCTCGGCATCCTTCATTCGCGTCAACCAGTGGGCCAATGCCTATGTCGCGAACGAGGGCATCGTTGAGGGGGAATCAGCGCGGGCCATGCGCTATCGCGCAAATCTGCGCGCCCGCGGCATCCGCATTTTCGCGGATGCGCATGTGAAACACGGCGCGCACGCCATTGTCGGCGATCGGCCGGTGGAAGAGCAGGTGAAGGACCTCGTCTTCTTCGATGCCGATGTCATTATCGCGACCGGCCAGCGCACAGGACACGCGGCGGACTTGGGCTATATCGACATGATCAAACAAGCGGCTTCGCTGCCGACGCTGGTCGGCAGCGGCGTAACGCATGAAAACGCCAACGATATCCTGTCCGTCGCGGATGGCGTCATCATCGCCAGCGCGCTGAAACATGACGGGGTCTGGTGGAACGCCGTCGAGCCGAACCGCGTGACGCGCTTCATTGCAGGCCTGCATCGATGAGTCGTCCCGCTGCGGTCGACGGCGCCCGGCTCCTGCGCTCCCTTGCCGACTTTGCGGCGATCGGCGCGACGCCGGCGGGCGGCGTCAATCGTCAGGCGCTGAGCATTGAGGACCGCAGAGCTCGCAGACTGCTGGCCGAACGTGCATGGGGCCGCGGCTTCTCGGTCTTCCAGGATGAGGCCGCCAACCTGTTCATTCGCCGGGAGGGCGTGCACGTCGATCTGCCGCCGTTGCTCATTGGCAGCCATCTGGACAGCCAGCCGACCGGGGGGCGCTTCGACGGGGCGCTCGGCACGCTCAGCGCATTCGAGGTGCTGGAAGCACTCGACGATGCCGGCGTCTCGACCGCTCGACCTGTCGAAGTAGTCGCCTTCACCAACGAGGAGGGCAGCCGCTACGCGCCGGGCTGCATGGGCTCCATGGCCTTTGCAGGCGTGCATGCTGTAAGCGCGTGGCACGAGGTAATGGCGCCGGATGGCACGCGGTTGGAAGAAGATCTCGCCGCAACGCTCAAGGCCCTCCCGGAGGCGGTGATGCGGCACGCGCGGCCAGACATCCTCGCCTTTATCGAGCTGCATATCGAGCAAGGGCCGGTTCTGGAGCGCGAGACGGTCCCGATCGGCGCCGTCACCGCCGTTCAGGGGACGAAATGGCTGGAGGTGACCTTTACGGGGCAGGCAGCCCATGCAGGCACCACGCCGCGCGAGTTCCGCAAAGATGCGATGGCGGCAGCGGCCAATGCCATTGCGGAACTTCAGGCCACCGTCATGGCGGCGGACCCGCAGTCGCGGCTGACTGTCGGGCGCCTCACACTTCAGCCGGGCTCGGTCAATGTCATTCCCGAACAGGTCACCTTCACGATTGATCTGCGCCATCCGGATGGCGCCGCTCTCGCCGTTCTCGAGGCGCTCGTCCGCAAAACATGCGCCATTGCGGGAGAACGGTGGGGGTGCACCGCGGCAATCGGTTTGCTTCTCGACATGGCGTCTGGTGTCTTTGACTCAACACTCGTCGACGCGATCGAAACCGCCTGCCGTAGCCGCAAGATTGCCTGCCGGCGAATGACGTCGGGTGCGTTTCACGACGCGCTCTTCGTCAACCGCATCGCGCCTAGCGCCATGCTCTTCGTCCCTTGCCGCAATGGTGTCAGTCACAACGAGGCGGAGTTCGTCGAGGATCGTCATGTCCTGCTCGGCGCCGAGGCTCTGCTCGAGTTGACGCTCAATCTTGCAGGCCGAAGGACCGCCTCAGAAAATTAATCGTCGCATGACGCACGTTTAGCTACCGGCGGAGAGAATTCGTCAGGCGCCACAGAGGAGCGCCTGCCCCGTAGAGGCCGTCGGCAAGCACAGTTGCCGCGGCGCACAGGATACCACCATATGGCTCATCGTTTTCGAACGACGACTGATTGTGCCGGCTCCCAGAGACAATCGGACATTGGCGTCGTTCCTTTCATGATCTGGTTTGATGGTGTTCAAGGGTTGGCGAGGCGGATCCAAGTCGGCCCTCGCTCCACGCCAAATCAGTTTGCTTCCGGGCGACTGATACCCCGTTTTACAGCGAGGGAATGCATGCCATGCTTAATCCAGAGGCCAGGTTTGTGCATGCCTAACGATCGGGGGTTCAGACAAATCCAAATTGTTGTCACACAAGGGAGCCGAGGCGCATCTCCGCGGTTTCGGTGAGCGCGACGAGGATTTCCTCGCGCGTCCAGCCGGCCAGATGGCCCTCTTCCTCCAGCGTGCGCACGACGCTCACCATGGCGGCCGCGCAGTCCTGCGGGCGGTCGGGATGTTCGGGGGGAAGGCTGGGCGAATCGATCATGAAGGCTCCGGGAAGTCGGGAAGATCGCAAACGGGACGGGTGGGACGCTCGACTGCCATTTCGTTGGCCGCAGGCAGAAACCGGAAAAACTCCTGCGTTCATCATCTCCGTCATGTCCGGTTGACACCGTTCACGATCCTCGGCGCGTTAATTATGTCGGGAGCCGAAGGTTCCGGAGAGTGTCTGCCGCGGAACGACAACCGAGCCATCGGAAATCTGGGCCTCCACCCTGCCCTCCTCCGGGTCGAGCAAGCCCGATCTGCATTCATCCATATAGATAGTCTAAATTAGCACTACCGAATCATGTCTCTGGCTGCTTAAACTCAGCGTGGTCGGCGGGGGTGGTGGATGCACGGGATTGTCGAGCGGTTCATTGCGCGCTGGCAGGGGCGGGATGGAGGACAGGAGCGGGCGAATTATGCGCTGTTCCTGACGGAGCTCTGCGATCTTCTGGGGATCGACCACCCCCACCCGGCCTCCGCCCAGCATGAGACGAACGATTATGTCTTCGAACGCGTGGTGAAGGAGACCGCGCGCGACGGCGCGATCTCCTCCAAGCGTATCGATCTCTACAAGCGCGACTGCTTTCTCCTGGAGGCCAAGCAGAGCCGCCTGGACGGCGCCAAGAAGCTCGAGGCGATGGCGCTGCCCGGTCTCGTGCCGGAAACGCCGCGCGGCCGCCGCGCCGGCGCAAACCGCGCCTGGGATGTGCTGATGATGAACGCCCGCCAGCAGGCAGAGAACTATGTGCGGCTTCTCCCCGCCTCCCACGAGCCGCCGCCCTTCGTGCTGGTCTGCGATGTCGGCCATGCCATCGAGGTCTATGCCAATTTCCGTCGCGACGGGAAGGCCTATGACCAGTTTCCCGATCGCCGTTCCTTCCGCATCTATCTGGAGGATCTGCGCGATCCGGCGGTGCGCGCGCGGCTGACGGCGATCTGGACCGATCCGCTCTCGCTCGACCCCTCCCGCCACGCCGCCAAGGTCACGCGCGAGATCGCCCTGCGCATCGCCAAGGTCTCCAAGGCGCTGGAGCAGCAGGGCTATCCGACCGAGGAGGTGGCGATGTTCCTGATGCGCATGCTCTTCACCATGTTCGCGGAGGATGTGGCCCTCCTGCCGAGGGACTGCTTCAAGCAGCTGCTGAAGGACTGCGCGGAGAAGCCGGAGATCTTCCCCAGCATGATGGAGGATCTCTGGCGGGCGATGGACGAAGGCGGCTTCACCGCCACGATCCGCGAAAAGGTCAAGCGCTTCAACGGCGAGTTCTTCAAGAGGCGCCGGGCGCTGGCGCTCGCACGGGAAGAGATCGGCGAGCTCGCCGCCGCTGCCAACTACGACTGGAAGGATGTGGAGCCGGCGATCTTCGGCACCTTTCTCGAACAGGCGCTCGACCCGTCCGATCGCCGAAGGCTCGGCGCGCATTACACGCCGCGCGCCTATGTCGAGCGGCTGGTGATCGCCACCGTCATCGACCCCCTGCGCGCCGAATGGGACCATGCGCGCTCCACCGCCGACCGCCTGAAGAGCGAAGGCAAGGGCGAGGCCGCCATCCGCACCGTGCAGGCCTTTCACGATCGGCTCTGCGAAATCCGCGTGCTCGATCCGGCCTGCGGCACCGGCAATTTTCTCTATGTGGCGCTGGAGCTTCTCAAACGGCTGGAAGGCGAGGTGCTGGAGGCGATCAACGATCTCGGCGGCCAGGAAGCCCTGAGCCTCGACAGCCACACGGTCGACCCGCACCAGTTCCTGGGGCTCGAGATCAATCCGCGCGCGGCGGCGATCGCCGAGCTCGTGCTCTGGATCGGCCATCTGCAATGGCATTTCCGCAATCGCGGTGTCGCCCCGTCCGAGCCGATCCTGAAAGCCTTCCGCACCATCGAGACGCGCGATGCGGTGCTGACCTGGGATGGCTACCCGCTGCCGCAGGTGGTGGACGGCAAGGAAGCCTACCCCAATCCCCGCCGGCCCGACTGGCCGAAGGCGGATTATATCGTCGGCAATCCGCCCTTCATCGGCGGCAAGGACCTGCGCGCCCGCATGGGCAGCGCCTATGCCGAGGCGCTCTGGACGGCACACACGCACATGAACGAGAGCGCCGATTTCGTCATGTACTGGTGGGATCGCTCGGCCGAAATCCTGCTCAAGCCGAAAAGCGGGCTGAAGCGCTTCGGCTTCGTCACCACCAATTCCATCAGCCAGGTCTTCCAGCGCCGGGTCATGGAAGCGCATCTCAATGCCAAGAAGCCGCTTTCGCTCGTCATGGCCATTCCCGACCACCCCTGGACCAAGGTCACCCGCGACAGCGCCGCCGTTCGCATCGCCATGACCGTGGCGGAGGCCGGCAAGCGCGATGGGCGGCTCCTGGAGGTGACGGCGGAGGACGGGGTGGAGACGGACAGTCCGGTGATCACGTTTGGAGAGAAGCGTGGGCGAGTAAATTCGGATTTGACAGTTGGGGCCGATGTGACGACGGCTCAGAAACTGAAGGCAAACGAAGGCATCTGTTCTCCCGGTGTCAAACTCCATGGCGCTGGCTTCATTGTCACTCCCGCGCAAGCTCAATACTTGGGGCTCGGGAAAGTGCTTGGCTTAGAGCTGCACATAAGACATTACAGAAATGGAAAAGACATCACAGCGCGCCATAGAGGAGTCATGGTAATCGACACATATCCGCTCACCCAGGAACAGATTTTGAATAGATTTCCATTTGTCTACCAACATCTGGCGACGAACGTGAAACCAGAGCGGGATCACAACAATATGGATTTTCGTCGGATCAATTGGCATTGGTTTGGCGCAACCCACGAAACATACCGCTCTTTTTCAAAAGGCCTCGATCGAATCATCATAACTGTTGAGACGATGAAGCATCGGATCTTCCAATTCCTCGACGCCTCCATCTTGCCCGACAACATGCTCGTCGCAATCGGGGTCAGTGAGGGCCACTGCCTCGGGGTCCTCTCCTCGCGCTATCACATGGTTTGGGCGCTTCGTGCCGGCGGCTGGCTTGGAATTGGCAACGATCCCCGGTACTCAAAATCCCGCTGCTTCGACCCCTTCCCCTTCCCCGCCGCCACAGAGACCCAGACGGCCGTGATCGGCGCCATTGCCGAAGGGCTTGATGCCCATCGCAAGCAGGTGCTTGCCGACCATCCGCATCTGACGCTGACCGGGCTCTACAATGTGCTGGAGCGGCTGAAGGCGGGTGCGACGCGGGACATGCTGTCCGACAAGGAGCGCCGCATCTTCGACGACGGACTGGTGCCGATCCTGAAGGAGCGCCACGAGCGGCTCGATGCCGCCGTGGCGGACGCCTATGGCTGGCCGGTCGATCTGCCTGAGGAGGAGGTGCTGGCCCGCCTCGTGGCGTTGAACAGGGAACGAGCGAAGGAAGAGGCGCGCGGGCTGGTGCGCTGGCTGCGCCCGGACTATCAGATCCCGCGTTTCGGCTCGGCCAAGGAAAAGGCCGAGCAGCTGGAAGCGGATCTGGGCGAAACGCCCCACCTGCCCACCCCCTTCCCTAGGCCCGCTGTCCCCAAGCCTCCCTTTCCCAAGCCCGCCTTCCCCAGGGACGAGCGCGACCAGACCTTCGTCGTCCATCAGATGCTGCTCGATTCCAACCAGTCGCTCGATCCCGACATGATTGCCGCCGGCTTCCGGCAGGGGCGGAAATGCCTGCCCGCCGTCTCCGCCGTCATGGCCTCCCTCTTCCGCCTGGGCCTCGTCTCCACCACCGACGGCCGCCGCTTTGCACTGCGCCGGGCGGCCTGAGAACGCGCGAAAACCGGACGCGACACGGCAGGATTTCGCGGGGCCCAGGCTTGCGCAGCGCCATTGATTGCGCCCGGCCTTGGGACTACACCGGCCGCGATTGAATCGGTAAGGCGTTCGTAACATGGCAGGGGCGGAGCCGCGGGCCACTCTCGGCATTGCTTTGGCCTCGGCCGGCTATGCCTGCTTTGCGCTGCAGGATGCGGTGGTGAAGCTGCTGGTTGCCACCTATGCGGTGCCGCAGATCCTGTTCATGCGCTCGCTGGTCATCGTGCTCATCACCGCGCCGCTGGCCTTCGTTCTTCGCCACCCCTCGGTCTTCAAGAGCCGCCATCGCGGCACGCTGGTTCTGCGGGCGGCGCTGATGCTGCTGGCCTGGCTGTTGTTCTACAATGCCGCCCGGCATCTCGGCCTCGCGGAGCTGACCACGCTTTATTTCTCCGCGCCGATCATCGTCATCCTGCTGTCGATCGTGGTGTTGAAGGAGCGGGTGGGGCCGGCGCGCTGGCTCGCCTGCATCGGCGGGTTCATCGGCGTCGCCGTGGCGGCCAATCCCACCCATTCGCCCGATCTGCTGCCGGCCCTGATGTGCATCGTCGCCGGCGGCTGCTGGGCCTGGAGCACGGTGCTGGTGCGGCTGGTCAGCAAGACCGAGACGACGCTGGTGCAGATGGCGGCGACCAGCCTGCTTTTCGCGCTGGCCTGCGCCGCCAGCTTTCCCTGGGTCTGGGAGACGCCGGATCTGTTCGGCTGGGCGCTGATGATCGGGCTCGGCCTGGTGGCGACGCTGGGCCAGTATCTCCTCTATGAAGGATTTCGCCATGCGCCGGCCTCGGCGCTGGCGCCGGTGGAATATACCGGGCTCATCTGGGCCTTTTTGTATGGCTACGCGCTCTGGGCCGAGGTGCCGTCGCTGACCGTGGTCATCGGCGCGCTGATGATCGTTGCCTCAAGCGGCATTCTGGTGATCGGCGAGCGCCGCCGACCGGCCGAGGCCTGAGGCACGCCGCCCGGCGCGGCTGGCCTTTTTCCGCTTTCAAGCGCATGATGCGCCGGTCTGAGCCGCAGGAGACATCATGTTTCTCAATACGGACCACTACCGCCCCCCGCGCTGGGAAGACCCGGCGCCCGAACCCAAGCAGCCTGTGCTGACCAAGCGTCAGGAAAAGCTGATGGTTGTCATCGTTCTCGTGAACCTGGCCCTGATGGTGGTGGCGCCGATCGGCGGCGCCTCTCTCCTCTCCGCCCTCGCGACGCTCTGGTAGCGCGGCCGGTCAGGCCGCCTGGCTGAAGGTCTTCGTTCCCGGCTCGCGGATCGCCTTGCGGCGGTTCAGCTTGAAGCGCGTCACCAGCTCGGCGAGCAGGGAGGCGTCGGTGGAAAGCGCGCGGCTGATCTCGTTGGTATCGCCCACCATCGAGGCGTTCTGCTGGGTCATCTGGTCGATGGAGTTCACCGCGGCGCTGATTTCCAGCAGCCCGGCGGATTGCTCGCTCGCGGCAATGGTGATGGCATCCACCTTGGCATCGATATCCACCACGAACTGCGCGATCTGATCAAGCGCGGCGCCGGTCTGGTCGACCAGCCGTACGCCATTGATGACGTCGCTGGACGAGGTGCGGATCAGCGCGGAAATGTCCTTGGCGGCCTGGGCGGAGCGCTGAGCAAGCTCGCGCACCTCCTGCGCCACGACCGCAAAGCCCTTGCCCGCTTCCCCGGCCCGTGCCGCTTCTACCCCGGCATTGAGCGCGAGCAGATTGGTCTGGAAGGCGATCTCGTCGATGACGTGGATGATCTGGCCGATTTGGGTGGAGGATCCCTCGATCCGCCGCATGGCTTCCACCGCATCGCGCACGATCTGGCCGGAGGACGAGGCGCAGTCATTGGCGGCGCGGACGAGGCTGCGCGTTTCGCCGGCCCGGTCGGCGGAGGATTTGACCGTGGCGCTCACCTGCTCCAGGGCGGCCGAGGTCTGCTCCAGCGCCGCGGCCTGCTGCTCGGTCCGCCGCGCCAGCTCGTCGGCTGCCTCGTGCATCTCCTTCGCGCTGCCGGTGAGCGCCGCAGTCTTGCCCAGCACCTGCTCCAGAGTTTCCTGGAAGGTGGCGATCGAATTGTTGAAGTCGCGGCGCAGCGGGTCGAAGCGCTCGGCAAAGGGCTCGTCGATGGTGATGCGGATATTGCATTGCGACAGCCGTTCCAGCCCGGCGCCGAGCGTCTTGACGACCACCTGCAGCTCTTCGGCTTCCCGCTCGCGCAGGCGCTGGCGTTCCGCCTGGTCGGCATCCGCCAGAAGCCGCTCGCGCTCGGCGCTTTGCCGCAGCTGCTGGCGCTCGATGGCGGCGGCGCGGAACACCTCGACCGAGCGGGCCATGGAGCCGATCTCGTCGCTGCGCGTGGCAAACGGCACCTCGTCCGTGTAATCGCCGTGCGACAGCGTGTGCATGTAGCGTCCGAACTTGACCAGCGGCGCAATGGCGCGCCGACGCACGAACCATAGGCCACCGAGGAAGATGAGCACCGAGACGCCGCTGCCGAAGGCGGCGGCAAGCGTGTACTCGGTGCTTGCTGCATCCGCCCCTGCAACGGAGCCTTCGAGCGTCGTGGTCGCCTCGGTAGCGAGATCGCGCACCTTGGCATCATGGGCGTAGAAGGATTGCTGCACGGTCTGCAGCGAGGGGGCCTTGCCGGCCGCAAGCCCATCCTGATAATCGGACAGCGCCGTCCAGAAGACTTCCCCCGTGGGTATGACCTCCTCATCCAGCTTGGCGCGCAGATGCGCGTCCAGCGCCGCCGTCTTCCAGAACAGCTTCCGCTCGTCGAACGAGGCCCGGAGCGACTTGATCTTCGCCTCGTTCCCCTCGGCCAGTTCGGGATGCAGCGCCATTTCATTGACCAGCATATAGGCCTCGATCACATAGAGCGGCGGCGGCAGGATATCGGCAATCAGGTCCTTGCCGTTGGCGATTTCCGTATAGACCGGTCCGCCGACCTTCAGTTCGCGAAAGGCCATGGTCTGCACGCCGATCGAGGCCGCCAGGCCCAGCGTCACGATGAGACCGAACACGACGAGCAGGCGCGAAATGGTAAGCTGGCGCATAAGCGAACTCCAGACGACGAGCGGGGATAAAAGAAAAGCGTCACTTACTGAAGATATAAAAATCCAATCGCTAAAACGTTGTTAATTCAATAAGCGCCAGGTAACGCTTTCCACGTTCCGTCAGAAACTGACCAAGTCCTTCATGCAGCGGCATGGACGTAAAATGGGCTCGTGACGCGAAAAGGGGGAGGCGCAGACGCCTCCCCCTTTTCAAGCTTTCGATGGACGTTTCGGTCACGGCCGGCGCTGCATGAGCGCCACCGTCTCACGCCGCGCTGCTCAAATGCTGTGCTTTTGGGTCGCGAATTTCCTTGCGGCGGTTCAGCTTGAAGCGGGCCGCCAGTTCGGTCAGCATTGAGGCATCGGCCGAAAGAGTGCGGCTGATGGCGGTCGTCTCGCCCACCATGGCGGCGTTCTGCTGGGTCATCTGGTCGATCGCATTGACCGCGCTGCTGATTTCCAGAAGCCCGGCCGATTGTTCGCGGGCGGCGGTGGTGATCGCGTCGACCTTCTCGTCGATCTCGACGACGAACCGGGTGATCTGGTCCAGCGCCTCGCCGGTCTGGTCCACCAGGCGCACGCCGTTCACGACCTCATGCGAGGATGCCTGGATCAGCCCGGCAATATCCTTCGCCGCCTTGGCAGACCGCTGGGCCAGTTCGCGCACCTCCTGGGCGACGACGGCGAAGCCCTTGCCGGCCTCGCCCGCCCGCGCCGCTTCCACCCCGGCATTGAGCGCGAGCAGGTTGGTCTGGAAGGCGATCTCGTCGATCACGTGGATGATCTGGCCGATCTGGGTGGAGGAACCCTCGATCCGGCGCATGGCCTCCACCGCATCGTGCACGATCTGGCCGGAGGAGGTGGCGCATTCATTGGCCGCCTGCACGAGGCTGCGGGTTTCGCTGGCCCGTTCGGCAGACGAATTGACCGTTACGCTGACCTCCTCCAGGGCCGCCGATGTCTTCTCCAGCGCTGCGGCCTGCTGCTCGGTGCGCTTGGACAGCTCGTCCGCCGCCTCATGCATCGACTTTGCGCTGGAAGAGAGGGTCGCGGTCTTGCCCAGCACCTCTTCCAGCGTTTTCTGGAAGGTGGCGATCGAATTGTTGAAGTCGCGGCGCAGCGGGTCGAAGCGATCGGCGAAGGGTTCGTCGAGCGTCATGCGGATATTGCACTGGGCAAGCCGCTCGAGCGCGGCGCCAAGCGTCTCCACCACCACCTGCAGTTCCTGTGCCTCCCGCTCGCGCAGCCGCTGGCGCTCGATCTGCTCGGCCTCCGAAAGCGCGCGCTCGCGCTCGGCATTCTGCCGCATCTGCTGGCGCTCGATGGCGGCAGCGCGGAAGACCTCGACCGAGCGGGCCATCGAGCCGATCTCGTCGCTGCGCTCGAGCAAGGGCACATCGTCCTCATAGTTGCCGCTCGACAGCACGCTCATATAGTGCCCGATGCGCACGAGCGGCGTGATGGCCCGGCGGCGGACAAACCACAGCCCGACGAGGAAGATCGTCAGCGACACCAGGCTGCCGAGCGAGGTCGCCAGCATATAATGGGCGCTTGCCGTCTCGGCGGAAGCGACCGAAGCCTCCAGCGTGGTGGTCGCTTCCGCGGCAAGCTCCCGCACCTTGGCATCATGCGCGTAGAAGGCCTGCTGAACGGTCTGAAGCGAGGGTTTTTCGCCCTTCGAGAGAGCCGCATCATAGGCCGAAAGCGCAACCCAGAAGGCTTCGCCGGCCGGAACCACCTCGTTTTCCAGCTTGGCGCGCAACTGTTCGTCCAGCCGGGCGGTTTTCCAGAATTCCTTGCGGTCGTCGAAGGCGGTCTTGAGATCCTTCGTCTTCGCGCGGTTCGTCTCGAGCAGCTCCGGGTGAAGCACGGTCTCGTTGGCGAGCATATAGGCTTCGATCACATAGAGTGGCGGCGGCAGGATGTCGGCGATGAGATCCTTGCCATTGGCGATTTCGGTATAGACGGGGCCTCCGACCTTCAGCTCCGTGAGGGCCGCGGTCTGCACGCCGATGGACACGGCGAGACCAAGGGTGACGATCGATCCGAACAGGACGAGAAGACGCGAAATGGTGAGCCGGCGCATGAAAGAACTCCGAGCGAGCGTGTCAATGCGTGAAGGTAAATTTGAACGTATCCTAAATTTGATAGTTCTAAATTGACGTTAATGCGCGCGAAGAGTGTTGGTTTTCTTATGGACCGGCGGACGCTGCGGGTCCGGCCACCGGATGGGCCGCAGCCTCGCATGAAGGCGAAGACCGATCCCGGGCGGATGGTCTCCGACCGGGGATCTTCTCGGATGCGGCTGTTGAGGAAGCGGCTCAGGCTGCCTGCCCGGTCCTGGCCAGCGGTTGCGCCACAAACATCGCCCTGCAGTAGGAAACCAGGAGATCCGGCGCATCGGCTGGCCCGCGGAAGGCGATATGGCCATCGGGGCGAATGAGAACGAGCGAAGGCCGGGCGCCGATGCCATAGGCCGCGTGGGCAAGGCCATCGAGATCGGAGACGCAGTCGCGCTTTCCGGACAGCGGCGCCGCGGCAAGGACGAGCCGCGCATGGAGGAACGGCCAGGCCTCGATGTCGGCCGCGGCCGCCTCCAGCAAGGCCAGCGCCGCCTTCTGCCGCCCATCGAAGCAGAGCAGCGACCAGCGGGTTCCCGGTGCCGTCGAATCATAGAGCTCGTCGAACAGCGAGGCGGACTCCCCGTTTGCGGTGACGATGGCCGCATCGGGCGCGCGGTCTCCCGCATGCGGTGCGGCGTGCGGGAGGAAGTCCGCCAGTCCCCGCAGGTGATCGACGCTGAGCGGGCTGTCGGGATAGGCCACCGAGAGCTGCTGGAGATCGTCGCTGCCCTGCAGTAGCGTCCCGATGCTGGGGAGCAGCTTGGCAGCCGCACCGATGGCGGCATCCTTCAGGCGTCCGCGATAGACGCTGTTGTGGAACCCTTTCCTCTGGCGCTGGTCGAGCGCACGGTGCTCTCCGCCGCGTTCGGCGTCGTAAGAGGCAAGCACCGCTTCGCCTGCCGTGCCCTCGATCGCCATGGCCAGACGCCAGGCCAGCCCCACGGCATCGTGCAGACCGGCATTCATGCCCTGCCCGCCGATCGGCAGCGTGCGGTGGCCGGCATCGCCCGCCAGGAACACGCGGTCGCGGGCGTAATGCGCGGCAACGCCATGCTGGAAGCGGTTGTGGGTCAGCCAGATCGGATCGCTCAAGGTCAGCGTCTCGTCTTCGGTCACGTCGCGCGCGATCGCCTGCATTTCCTCCAGGGTCGGGTCTCGGTCCGGAATGCCCGTGTCGTCGGCCAGGAAGAACAGCCGGTGGTAACCGCCCCAGACCGGCAGGACGCCGCAGAACCCGTGCGGATAGTAGAAAAACCACAGCGTGTCGAAGGAGGTGCCACGTCGCCAGCTGAGCTTGGCATCCACCTGCCGGTTCATGCAGTTCGCCAGCTTCTCCGGCTCGAAATCGAGCCCGAGCATCCCGCGCACGAGACTGTCGCCGCCATCGGCGCCGACCAGATAGCGGCAGCGCACGGTTTCGGTCTGCGCCGCACCTCCCGGCTGAGCCTCGCCATCCGCCGGACCAAGAATGGCCGTCACGCCATCGCCGTCCTGCGTGAAGCTCATCAGGCGGCGACCACGCTCCACCTGCCCGCCCCGCTCCTCGATCACCGCGGCGAGCGTCGTTTCGATGACATCCTGACCGCTGTAGAGGACCGGCCCATAGGGGCTTGCGACATCGGCGATCGCCACGGGATCGACCGGCTGACCGTTGATCAGGGTGCGAACTTTCGTGATTGCGAAGGCCTGCTCCGCCAGCCGGTCTCTGAGGCCGATCCGGTGGAGGAGCTCCTGCGGCCGTGCCCAGAGATTGTTGGCGCGCGAATGGGGCTTGGGCTCCGATCGCTGCTCGACGATGCGGAACCGCACGCCGTGATGGGCGAGCGCGCAGGCAGTCACGAGGCCGATCGGCCCGCCACCGGCAATGAGGACGTCGGTGTCATAGTCGTGGGCGGTCATCGTCAGTCCTTTCGGGATGATGCGGAGCCTGCTTCGGCGAAGGCCGGGTGGGCGAGCTCTTCGGTGATGAGGTCGGTCAGTTCGCCGAGAACGGCGAGCGCAGTCGCCAGCCGGTCGGCGCCGATGCGCTCCAAGAGCCGCTGATCGACCGGTCCCGCTGCCTGTTCGGCAAGCGCGAGCGCGGCACGCCCGGCCTCGGTGATGGCGACCAGCTTGGCGCGCTGGTGGTGCGGATTGGGCGTGAAGGCGACGTGGCCATGGGCCGCAAGCAAATCGACGACGCGCTGCACCCCCTGGCGTGTCAGTCCCATGGCGCGCGCAATGTCCGAGACGGTCAGAGGCGTTGGCGCATAGCCGAGCGCGCCGAGAACCTGCCACCAGGCGGTGGTCAGGCCGGCCGGACGAACGAGGCTGTTGCCCATGTCCGTCAGCCGGCCATTGGCGGCGAAGATGGCGATGACGAGGGCGCGGACGGGTGGGAGGAGAACTTGATCTGTCATGCCCGGGGAACTGGAACTTGACAGCATGTTGTCAAGATGAAGGCTTGCAGATTCCTTGGGATCGCCTGCGAGCCGGCTCCGTGCACGCTCGGGGGGTCAGCCGGCGTGCAGAGCCTCTTCCAGATCCTGCCGCGTCACCGCAAGCAGCGCGGTGTGCATCGAGATCTGGCGGGGCGGCATGTCAGGCAGGAGGATGAGGATCACCGTTTCCTGCGGCGGGCAATCGGGCAGTGTGCAGGCCAGTTCGCTCACCGTCACGACGGCTGCCTCCGGCAAGGCGAGGATCTCCCGCACCCATGCCTTCAGCGTCCGCGCCTTTTCCACCGGACCGGGCAGGCCGCGCCCGAGCGGATTGTCGAAGCGCCGGCTCATGCGAAACGCCGTTTGCGCCCGCGCGGCGCCAGCGCCGAGAACAGGGCCCGGATCTGCGGCTCGGGCATGTTCTGGCCGATCAGCACGACGCGGCTGCGGCGGTCACCATCGGGCCAGCCAGGCAGCCTCTGCAGGGGCGAAAGCCGATGCTCCACCGCATGGGCGACCGCCGGCCTGAGCGGGTCGTCCGACAGCGCGAACACGCCCTTGAGGCGCAGAAGTCCGGAGCCGGGCGCGCTGGTGACCGCCTCAAGGAAAACCCGGACTGCACCGGGGTCGAGCGGCTGTTCGCCGGACAGGCAGATCGTTCCCAGCGCGTCTCCGTGGCGGTGCAAAGCCGGCCGGCCTTCCCCGCCTTCGCCGTGCCGCGGCTCGGCCTCCATCAGCAGCCATCCTTCCACATCCTCGACCTTGCCGGCCAGGGAATAGGACTGGCCCTCAAACAGGTGAACAAGATCGAACCCGGGCGCGGCGCGGTCGTGATAGCGGGCTGCGGGATTGAGCTCCGTCAGTCCCGCCCAATTCGCCTCGCCCAGGACCGTCAAGTCCGTCTTCGTCACGACGACATGGTCGGCGAAGGCTAGCTGCTTCCATCCCTGGACGAAGCGCTCGAGCATCATGGGCCCTGAAAGGGCATCGAACACGGTCACCACACCGGCAAGGCGAAACTGGCGCGCCACGATATGATCGCGCAGGCCGAGCGCAGGCGCACCGCCCGGAATGAGGCTGTGGATGATCGGCGCAGGGTCGGCAAGCCCCGTCGTTTCGATGATCACGCGCGAGATGGGCGGGATTTCGCCGCGGCAGTGGGCATCATGCAGTTCGTAGAGCGAAACGCGGATATCGCTGGAGGCCGTGCAGCAGAGGCACCCAGTGCTCGTGCGCAGGATGGACGCCCTGCCGGTCTGCACAAGCGCATGATCGATCGGCATGGCGCCGAATTCGTTGACGATGACCGCCGTGCCTGCCAGGCGCGGGTCCGCGAGCGCCGCGTTCAGCAGCGTCGTCTTGCCGGCGCCGAGAAAACCGGTGAGAAGCGTGACCGGAATGGCGTCCGGCACGGCGCCGGTGCGCGTGCCCGCAGCCGGTGGACCGGATAGACCTGTCTTGAACAGTCGATCGAACATGATACCCATCCATGGGGCAACCGAGACCTTTGCCCTGCCGGAGGATCGTCTCCGGCAGAGCGTGGCAATCGTGCTCAGCGTCCGAGAATGGCCGCCTTCATCGTCGCGACATTGTGGTGGAACATGTCGATATAGGTCGCGGCCGGGCCGTCGGGCGGCGACAGCGCGTCGGAGTAGAGCGTACCGCCCACCTTCAGGCCGGTTTCACTCGCGATCTGTTCGATCAGCCGCGGATTGGTGATGTTCTCGACGAAAACGGCCGAAGCCTTGTCGGCCTTCACCTGATCGACCAGCTTGGCGACGTCGGCCGCCGAGGCGTCCGCTTCCGTCGAAATGCCTTCGGGCGCCAGGAAGGTCAGGCCATAGGCCTTGGAGAAATAACCGAAGGCATCATGTGACGTGATGATGATGCGCTTGTCCTTCGGGATCTCCGCGATCTGGCTGCGCACCTCCGTGTCGAGCGCCACGAGCTTGGCGAGATAGGCTTTCTCGTTGGTCTTGTAGCTCTCGCACCCGGCCTTGTCGGCCTTGCAGAAGGCCGTGGCGATCGCCCTCACATAGGCCTCGCCATTCTTGATCGACTGCCAGGCATGCGGGTCGAAGGCACCGTGGTGATGCTCCTCCCCGCCGGCTTCGGCCTCACCCTCCTCGTGAGCCTCTTCCTCGCCCTTGATCGGCTTTACGGCCTTGCTGACGGTGATGACCGGAGCCTTGGTGCCGCTGGTTTCGATCAGCCGCGACAGGAAGCCTTCCAGGCCGAGGCCGTTGACAAGCACGACATCCGCGTCCTTCAGGGCCACCGCGTCGGCGGGCTTCGGCTCATAGGTATGGGCGTCGCCATCGACCGGCACGATCATCGACACGGAGACCCGGTCGCCGCCGACATTGCGGGCAAGATCGGCGATGATCGAGAAGCTGGCGACCACCTTGAGTTCGGCAGCGGAAGCGGCTGGCGCCACGAGACTGCTGAGCGTCAGCAGGCTCGCGGCCGTGACAAGGCGTGAAATCCTGAACATGGGAAGGCTCCTTGATGAGGTGGGAGAGGGATCAGGCCGTCCTGTGGCGGGTGCCGCGCAGCAGGCTCTGCAGCATGCCGCGGCGACCGATCAGGGCAGAGGCGAGGTAAAGCCCGCCGGCAACGAAAATGATGGCCGGCCCCGAGGGCATGGCGGCATGGAAGGAAAGAAGAAGACCGCCAAGAGAGGAAAGCACTGCAAAACCCATCGCGATCAGGCAAAGCGAGCGCAGGTCGTTCGACCAGAAGCGGGCCGCCACCGCCGGGAGCATCATCAACCCGACCGACAGGAGCGTGCCGAGCGCCTGGAAGCCGCCGACCAGATTGAGCACCACCAGCACCAGGAAGACGAGATGGACCGGCCCGCCGATACGGCTGACCGAGCGCAGGAACAGCGGATCCAGGCATTCGGCCACGAGGCCGCGCCACAACAGGGCGAAGGCGAGGAAGGTCAGAAGCGCGATGCCGGTGATGAGGGTCAGGGCCTCGTCGTTCAGCGCCAGGACCGAGCCGAACAGCACATGCATGAGATCGACGCTGGAGCCATGCCAGGAGACGAGCAGCACGCCGACGGCAAGAGAGATCAGGTAGAAGGCTGCCATGGACGCGTCCTCCTTCTGCACGGTGAAGCGGGAGACGAGGCCGGAACCGAGGGCGACCAGAAGCCCGATCAGCAGTCCGCCGATGGTCATGGACAGCACATCGAGCCCGAACAGCAGAAAGCCGAGTGCCGCGCCCGGCAGGATTGCGTGCGACATGGCATCGCCCGTCAGGCTCATGCGCCGCACCATGAGGAACACGCCGACAGGCGCGGAACTGACCGATAGCAGCACGGAGCCGAACAGGGCCCGCTGCATGAATCCGTAATCGAGAAAGGGAGAAACCAGCCAGTCAGCCATGGATGCGGCTCCGAGGGGACGGCAGGACGAGAGGGCCTCCAACCGCATCTGCGGCGCCCGGCTGCAGCGTCACGACCTCATCTTCGCACCACCCGGCCTTCTCATCCCAAACCTCCTGAAAGTTCCGGGCCTCGGACAGAAGCTGCGGCGTGAGAACCTCCGCCGTCGGCCCCCAGGCAACGACCTTGCGGGCCAGGAGCAGCGTGCGGGGAAAATGCGCACGGACCAGCGCATGGTCGTGCAACACGCAAAGGACCGTGCGGCCTTCCGCAGCCCAGCCTCCGATCACGCCCAGCAGATCGCGCACCGTTCGCTCGTCCACGGCGTTGAAAGGCTCGTCGAGCAGGATGAGGTCGGCGTCCTGCAGCACCGTTCGGGCGAAAAGCGCGCGCTGCATCTGCCCGCCGGAGAGGCTGTCGAGCGGACGCTGCTCGAATCCCTCGAGCCCGACAGCCTGCAGGCTCCGGCCCAGCGCCTCACGGTCGGCCTTCGTTCGGCGGCCGAGCAGCCCGTGGGTCTGATAGAAACCGAGCGAGACGAGATCGACGACCCGCGCGGGAAAGCTGCGGTCGATCTCCGACTGCTGGGGCAGGTAGGCAAGCCGCCGACTGTTCGATACGCACCGACCACCGAGCGGCTTCACCATGCCGGCAATCCCCTTGAGCAGTGTGGATTTCCCCGATCCGTTGGCCCCGATGATTGCCAGCAGCGCGCCGCGTTCCACCATCCCGCTGAGATGATGGACGGCAGCATGGCCCTGATAGCCGAGCGTCAGGTCTTCGAAAATGAGGCAAGTCTCAGGCATGGCATCCTCGGGGATTGACAGAGGCTGCTTATGTAATGTTATACCGTTCGTCAACAGGAATCGTAACGGTATAACATTCTGGCCGCTGCGCCGGAAGACTGGAGACCCTGATGCTGACGACCGAAACGCCGGCCACGCCGGTCACTGTCCTCACCGGCTATCTCGGCGCTGGCAAGACCACGCTCCTCAATCGCATCCTCACCGAGCCGCACGGCCGAAAATTCGCGGTCATCGTCAACGAGTTCGGCGAAGTCGGAATCGACAACGACCTCATCGTCGAGAGCGATGAGGATGTCTTCGAGATGAACAATGGCTGCATCTGCTGCACGGTACGCGGCGATCTCATCCGCATCATCGAGAGCCTGATGCGCCGCAGGGATCGCTTCGACGGCATCCTGATCGAGACCACGGGCCTTGCCGATCCCGCACCGGTTGCCCAGACCTTCTTCGTCGATCCCGACGTGCGCGCCAAGACGCGGCTCGATTCGATCATCACCGTGGTCGATGCACTGCATCTCGTCGGTGCGCTGGAAACGGCCCACGAGGCGCAGGAGCAACTGGCCTTTGCCGATACGATCCTTCTCAACAAGACCGATCTGGTCGATGCCGCGGCACTGACGTCGGTGGAAGAGCGCATCCGGCGGCTGAACCCGGTGGCCAGCATCCTCCACACGCAGCGGTGCAATGTCGACGTTGCCAGCCTCCTCGACCGGCATGCCTTTGATCTCGACCGAATCCTGGATGTGGAGCCCGACTTTCTTCAGGACGTTCACGCGCACGATCATGACGACGGCATCACCAGCTTCTCGCTCGTCGAGCGGACGCCGATGGATCCCGAGAAACTCTTCGCCTGGCTGCAAAGGACAGTGCAGACCTTCGGGCAGGACATCCTGCGCATGAAAGGCATCATTTCCTTTGCGCAGGATGACGACCGGTTCGTGATCCAGGCGGTGCACATGCTGCTGGAGGGGGATCATCAACGCCCCTGGAAGGACGGCGAAGAGCGGCTGACGCGACTGGTCTTCATCGGTCGGGATCTCCCGCGCGATATCATCACCGCCGGCTTTGCCCGCTGCAGGGCGCTGCCGCTCGCTGCGGAATGAGGAGCGATCCGGGGCATGCGGCACGGACGGGCGATGGCGATGGCGATGGAAAAGGGCGGACCACGGCGATGAGCAGGTCGCGGGCCAAGCCTTCGAGCGAACCGCGCCTGACCCGCAACCAGGGCCTTGTCCTTGCGGTCCTGCAGGCTTCGGCGCAGCCGCTGAGCGCATACAACATTCTCGATCGTCTGCGAGGCGAGGGTTTGAAGGCCCCGCTCCAGGTCTATCGCGCGCTCGAGAAATTGCTGCAGACAGGTCGGATCCATCGCCTGGAAAGCATGAATGCCTTCGTCGTCTGCTGCCATGCCCACCATGGGCAGGCAGATCCGCGTATGGCGGCGTTCGAAATCTGCGATTCCTGCGGCAAGGTGAGCGAATTCCACGACGAAGGGGTCGAGACTGCTCTGATCCGGCACAGCCGCACGAGCGGCTTCACGATCCGCGCCACGACCATCGAGATGCATGGTCTCTGCAAGGCCTGTGGCTGACGAGCGCTCGAACGCTGGGAGCGCCCGTGCCTTAGGCAGCGCCGCTTGCCGTCAGCGCGGCGGAGGTCGTCGTCAGACGGAAGACGACGCCTTCCGGACGGTACGCGATCTCTGCGTCGCCGCCGACCGAGGAGATCAGCGCCTTCTCGATCATTCGTGAGCCGAAGCCACGGGCCGAGGGCATCTCGACCGTCGGTCCGCCACGCTCCTCCCACTGCAGGGTGAAGGCATCGTTGTCGACGGCCCAGCGGATTTCGACATGGCCGACATCGTTGGACAAGGCGCCGTATTTGACGGCATTGGTGGCCAATTCGTGGAGAGCGAGCGTCAAGGCGCTGCTTGCCCTATGACTGATCTCCATGTCGCCGCCGGAGATGGCGATGCGCCCCTGGGCATTGAAGGGTTGAACCGCCTGCTCGATGACGCGGCGCAGGCCGGCAACATTGAGCTCCTTGCCGGTCAGGATGTCATGGGCATTGCTCAGCGCATTGATGCGCTCGGACACCACATCCCGCAGTTCGACGGCCGGAACATCGGTGCGCAGCGACTGGCTGACGATCGAGCCGACGGTAGCGAGGATGTTCTTGATGCGGTGGCCGAGCTCGCGATTCATCAGGTCGCGATAGGCCTCCGCCTCGTGCCTCTCCGTCACGTCGATCGAGATCCCGCTCATGCGCAACGGCCGGCGGTTGCTGTCGAAATGGGTTTCCGCCCGCACCTCGATCCAGTGGACCGAACCGTCCGGCCAGATCACCCGGTATTCGACATGAAGGTCGCCGTCGCCCGCCAGAGCCTCGCTGACCGCCTCCTGCCAGCGCGTGACATCCTCCGGGTGGATGGCGTTCTGCAGGTCGCGGTAGGAAAGCGTATCCACCGGCGATCGGCCGAAATTCGCCTTGCAGATCGCCGAGGAGACGAGACGCCCCTTGGGCAGATCGAGCGTCCAGGTGCCGAGCTTGCCGGCCTTGAGGGTGAAATGCAGACGCTCCTCGCTGGCGGTGAGATCGGCGATCCGCTGCTGCAGACGCTCTTCCATCTGCTGCGGATCGGTGGTGAAGCTGGCGGTCCGCTCGCGCGTGACATCGAGCTGCGAGGCGAAGAAATAGGTCAGCTCGTCGCCATCGAAGACCGGGGACACGAGCAGCCTGTTCCAGAACAGGGTGCCGTCCTTGCGGTAGTTCAAAAGGTCGATTTCGATCGGGACGCGGTCGTGGATTGCCTGGCGCACGGCGTCGACGTCGGCAATATTCGTGCCTGGCCCCTGCAGGAACCGGCAGTTCTTGCCCAGCGTCTCCTCGCGGCTGTAGCCGGTCAGGCGGGTGAAGGCATCGTTGACGAAGACGATCGGATTGTCGGGCAGGCGGGGATCGGTGATGACCATGGGCATGCGCGTGGCGCGCATGGCGGCGGCAAAAGGATCGGAGCCAGAGCTTCGGCTGCCGATCTCCTGGCTGATGCGCTGCTTCTCGGTAGGGGTCTGCATGCGTGTGGCGAAATCTATTCAACGTGAGGGGACAGGCTCAAGCGAAGCCGCACGAAACGCGCGCCCGCCTTTCTAGCCTCTTTCTCGTCTTCTTCCTAGAGCCGTCAGTGCAAACTCACGCAAGCGTGCGGAGCCGTTAGAGTGCGGCGACGGCCTGGAGGAAGCGATCAACCTCGTCTTCGGTGTTGTAATAGTGGGGCGAGGCCCGCAGGAGCGGCGGCAGACCGCGTGCGGTGGCATCGAGCAAGGTGCTGCCGGGGCCGGAAACGCTGATATTGAAACCCTCTTTCGCCAGCCGAGCCTTGGCGTCATCCGCCGAAATGCTCCGGTGGGTGAAGGTAACGATCGAGGCGCAGCGCGGGCCGAGATCCCGCACGTCCACGGCGTTTACCGCCCGCAGCCCTTCGCGCAGCCGGGTTGAGAGCTGCCGGCATCGGGCTTCGATGCTCTCCAGTCCGAGCGACAGTGCCAGATCGATGGCGACCCCCAGGCCCAGCCGCGCCGCATAATTGTTTTCCCAGGTCTCGAAACGGCGCGCATCCGGCCGCAGCGCATAGCGATCCGGCGCCACCCAGGGCGCGGCGAAGTGGTCGATCATGGCCGGCTCGAGGCTCTGCAGCAGCGCGCGGCGCATGTAGAGAAAACCGGTGCCGCGCGGTCCGCGCAGGAACTTCCGTCCGGTCGCAGTCAGCACATCGCAGCCGATCGTCTCGACCGAGACCGGCATCTGGCCGACAGCCTGACAGGCGTCGAGCAGATAGAGGATGTCATGGCGGCGCGCGATGCGACCCACCTCTTCCGCCGGGTTGATGAGGCCGCCATTCGTCGGAACCCAGGTCATGGCGATCAGCCGCACCCGTCCGTCGATCATCCGCTCCAGCGCAGCCGGATCGAGCACGCCGTCGGCATCGTCAGGGATCACCTCGATCACCGCGCCGGTCCGCCGGGCAACCTGCAGGAAGGCCACATAATTGGCGGCGTATTCGGCACGCGCCGTCAGGATCCTGTCTCCCGGCCTGAAAGCGAGCGCGTAAAAGGCAAGCTGCCAGGCGACCGTGGCATTTTCGACGAGCGCGATTTCGTCGCGCGCCGCGCCGACCAGCCGGGCGACACTGTCATAGACGCCGTCGAGCACAGGCGCGGCCTCGGCCGCCGCCTCATAGCCGCCGATCTCCGCCTCACGCGTCAGATAGCCGGTCATGGCCTGAAGCACGCTGTTCGGCATCAGGCCGGCTCCGGCATTGTTGAGATGCACCCGGTGCGCGACCCCCGGCGTGTCTTGGCGGATTTGCTGCAGATTCATCTTGCCCCCGTCCCTCCGACCTATGTGCCCCGCCCATCTCGATATGTCGGCCGAGCGGGACACGACAAGACTGCAGCACCCTCCCGACAATGGACGACGCCGGCTCAGAATCGCCGTCCGGGATCAGTTAGACCGACTGCAGCATGCCATGCAATTCGTCGATTGGTTGTATCCCCCGGAACAAAAGAGGAAGGACATAATTGCGCTGGCATCACGGAGGCACCCGCACATGAAATCCGCTCTGCTCAGCACCATCGCGCTGCTCGCTCTTCTTCCTGCCGTCGAGGCTGCGCACGCCCAGCAGGGCGATGGCACCGAGCTGCAGATCACCACCAATGTGTTCAAGCCCAACAAGGTGCAGCCGACCAGCGACCGGATCAAGGCGCTGAAGCTGCCGGAAGGCTTCACGGTGGCGCCCTTCGCACAGGGGCTGGGCAATGCCCGCATCGTTGCGGTTTCGCCGGAAGGCTTTGTCTATGTCAGCCGGCGCGAAGAGGGCGATGTGCTGCTGCTGAAGGACGAGAACGGCGACGGCAAGGCCGACGGACCGCCGATTACCGTTGCCAACCGTGCGCAGGCACATGGCCTCGCCATCAAGGATGGCACGCTCTATCTCGCGACCGTCAAGGAGGTCTTTACCGCCAGGATCGAAAAGGACGGGACGCTGGGGCCGCTGACGATGATCATCGGCAACCTGCCCGATGCGGGACAGCATCCGAACCGGACACTCGCCTTCGGTCCGGACGGCATGCTCTATATCTCGATCGGCTCCACCTGCAATGCCTGCAACGAGAGCAACCCGGAAAACGCGACCCTGCTTCGTGCAACGCCGGACGGCAAGAGCCGCACCATCTTCGCCTCCGGCCTGCGCAACACGATCGGTTTCGACTGGAACCCTCAGACAGGCGAGCTCTGGGGCCTCGACCACGGCATCGACCTTCTGGGCGACGAGGTGCAGCCGGAAGAGCTGAACAGGTTGGAGCGCGGCAAGCAATATGGCTGGCCGCATGTCTACGGCGCCGGCGACATCTACCCCCAGTCCACGCCCGTCGGCGGTGTCACGAAGCCGCAATGGCGGGATCAGAGCGAACCGATGGTGATCGGCTACACCGCCCATGCGGCACCGATGCAGATGGCCTTCCTGAAGGGCAGCGGCTTTCCGGCCCAGTATGAAGGCGACGCCTTTGCCACGATGCGCGGCTCCTGGAACCGCAATCCGGCCTCCGGCTACGAGGTGGTGCGCATCCATTTCGAAAAGGGTGAGCCGACGTCGATCGAGCCGTTCCTCGGCGGCTTCCTCACCGATGGGGGCAAGACCCATTTTGCCCGGCCCGTCGGCCTCGCCTTCGCCAAGGACGGCGCACTGCTGATGAGCGACGATGTCAACGGTGTTCTCTACCGGATCGCCTATGACGGCGCTGCCCCGAAGGCCGCAGCGGCAAAGCCGGTGCCGGCGGAGGCCATGACCGCGCAAGGCAAGAAGGGGTTCGACGTGCCGCTGGCGCTGCAGCGCCCCGAAACCGAGACGAAGGGCGCGCTCGCCGTTTCTTCCACCGCCTTCGAGGCCAAGGGCGATATTCCGCTTCGTCACAGCGAATATGCCGAGGGCGTTTCGCCGCCCTTGCGCTGGGAGAGCGTGCCGGAGGCGGCCTCTTATGCGATCATCATGGAAGACCCGGATTCCAAACCGGCAAAACCTTTCGTCCACTGGCTCGCATGGAACATTCCGGCCGGCGTGACCAGCCTGCCGGAGGGGCTGCAGGAGCAATTGCGGCTCAAGGAGCCGGAAGGCGTGCTGCAGGGTCGCACGACTGCTGGCACGCACGGCTATTCCGGGCCGAAGCCGCTCGCCGGCGATCCCGCCCATTCCTACCATATCCAGGTGCTGGCGCTCGATTCCCTCATCGACCTGCCGCCGACGGCCGATCGGGACCAGCTGCTTGCTGCGCTTGCCGGCCATGTTCTTGCCAAGGGCGAGCTGGTCGGCCGCTACGCCCAGACCGTTGCGCCGCCGAAGCCATAATGGCTGCCCCCTCCGTCAACGAAGGACCGACCATGATCCGCACCCGTTCCCTCCTGTCCGCAGTCGGCCTGGCGCTGGTTCTGCTGACCCCTGTGGCCGCCGCCAGCCAGGACGCGAAGCCCGATCCGCAGATGCAGGCGGTGCTCGATGCGCTGAAGGCGCTTGAGGCAAAGCCCTTCCACACGCTTTCCGTGCCCGAGGCCCGCACCCAGGCAAGCCCGGCGGATGCGGCGCGCACCGTGCAGCGCGACAAGGCCGTCTCCCCCGATCCGGAGGCCAAGGTCGCCACGCGCGATATCGCCATTCCGAGCCCGGGTGGCGCCTTGCCCGCGCGTGTCTATCTGCCGGAGGGCAAGGGCCCCTTCCCGGTCGTGCTCTATTTCCACGGTGGCGGATGGGTGGTGGCCGACCTCAACACCTATGATGCGACGCCCCGGGCGATTTCGCTTGGCGCCAAGGCGCTGGTTCTCTCCGTGGACTACCATCACGCGCCGGAATCGAAATTCCCTGCCCAGCACGAGGATGCCTGGGCCGCCTATCTCTGGACCGTGGAGAACATTCACACGCTGAACGGCGATGCCAGGCGGATAGCGGTCGCCGGCGAAAGCGCCGGCGGCAACCTTGCCGCCAATGTCGCCTTGATGGCCAAGGAAAAGAAGACCACTGAGCCGGTCCACCAGCTGCTCGTCTATCCGATTGCCGGCAAGGACCTGACCACGCCGTCCTATCAGCAGAATGCCGATGCCGCGCCGCTCGGCAAGGCGGATATGGAATGGTTCATCTCCCATGTCTTCGCTTCCAAGGACCAGACGGCCGATCCGCGCATCGATCTCGTCTCCCGCAGCGACCTTTCCGGCCTGCCGCCGGCGACGGTGGTCACTGCGGAGATCGATCCGTTGCGGTCGGAGGGACAGGCCTTCGCAGAGAAAATGCGCGCGGCCGGCGTGGCGGTGAACCTGATCGACGTGACCGGTGTGACCCACGAGTTCTTCGGCATGGGCAAGGTGGTCGACAAGGCCAAACAGGCGGTCGACGCCGCCAATGCCGATCTCGTCAAGGCTTTTGCAGAATGACCGGAGCGCCAAGGAACCCCGCGATGACCAAGACCGCCTTCAAAGCCGCCGTTCTTTCGCTGTCCTTCGCCCTGGCAGCCCCGTCCGCCTTTTCGGCAACAATCCCGGCCAAGCCGCCTGGCGATGCCGCGCCTGTCACGACCATGGATCGCGCGACATTCTTGAAGGTTCTGGCCAGCGCCAACGCGTTCGAGATCCAGTCGAGCAGGATCGCGCGCGAGAAAAGCCGATCGGCGGAGATCAGCCACGTGGCGGAGATGATCATCGCCGACCACACCAAGGCTGCCGACAGGCTGAAGGCGACCCTGACCGGCAAGGGCGTTCCCATACCGCCGGCGACGCTGTCTCCCAAGCTGAAGACGATGATCGATCAGCTTAACGCCGCGGATTCCAAGGTCTTCGACCGGCTCTATCTCGATATGCAGGCGCAGGCGCATCAGGAGGCGGTGGCCCTGTTCCGCACCTATGCCGGTACCGGCGACGATCAGGAGCTTGCAGGCTTTGCCCGGGAGACGCTGCCGAGCCTCGAAACCCACCTCGCCCATGTGACACGGCTGGTTGCGCAAGGCTGACGGTCCGGCCGCGTCGGCGCCATGCTGCATCGTGGGGCCGGTCCTTCGAAGCCTAGGCGGCCGGGCGGACGAGCGCCGACTTGCCGCGTGGCAGATAGTGTCCCTGCGGCTGGTCGGCTCCCGCAAGCGCACCATCCTGCATGACGGTTCGACCCTGCACCAGAAGTCGCACCGGCCAACCTTCCACCTCCAGCCCTTCATAGGGCGTATAGTCCGCCCCGTGCTGAAGGAGATCGTTGCTCAGCGTCACCCGCTTCTCCGGGTTCCACAAGGCGATGTCGGCATCGGCGCCGATGGCGATCGTGCCCTTGCGCGGATAAAGCCCGTAGAGCTTGGCATGGTTGGTCGCGGTCAGGGCGACGAACTGATTGAGATCGATCCGGCCCTTGCGCACGCCCTCGGAAAACAGGATCGGCAAACGGGTGCCGACGCCTGGAATGCCGTTCGGGATCCAGCGGAAATGCCGCTTGCCCTTCTCGTTCAACTTGCCTTCCGCATCATCGAAACGGAAGGGGCAATGGTCGGAGGAGAAGAGGTCGAACACGCCCTGCTCCAGCCCCTCCCAGCAGGCGTCCTGGCTCGCCTTGTCGCGCGGCGGCGGGGAGCAGACGAACTTTGCTCCTTCGAGCGCTTCCTGGTCGAGATCGTCGGCCGTCAGTATCAGATATTGCGGGCAGGTTTCACCGGCGATCTTCTGGCCGCGCTGGCGGGCACGGCGGATCTCCTCCATCGCCTCGCGGTTCGAAACATGGACGATGACGATCGGGACGTCGACGATTTCCGCCAGAGACAAGGCCCGATGCGTCGCCTCGCGTTCGGCCGCGATCGGCCGGGTGCTCGCATGGAACTTCGGCGCGAACTTGCCCTCCTCCTCGTGCCGGCCGATCAGGTAGCGGATCGCGTCCTCGTTTTCGCAATGGACCATGACCAGCGCGCCGGTGCGCCGCGCCGTGTCGAGCGTGGCGAGGATCTCGTCATCGCGCAGGCGCAGTCCCTCATAGGTCATGAAGACCTTGAGCGAGGTGTAGCCATCCTCCACCAGGGCCGGCAGCTCCTGGCCCAGCACCTCCGGCGTCGGGTCGGTGATGACCAGGTGGAAGGCAACATCCACATGGCATTTGTTCTCGGCCTTGGCATGATAGACCTTCAGGGCCTCGCGCAGCGTCTGGCCCTTCTCCTGCATGCAGAAGGCGAGGACCGTGCTGTTGCCGCCGATCGCCGCCGAGCGCGTGCCGCTTGCAAAATCATCGGCCATGACGATCCCGTCTCCGGACGGCTGGTCGAGATGGACATGGCTGTCGATGCCGCCCGGCAAAGCGAGGAGGCCGGTGGCGTCGATCACCTCGTCGGCCTCGGTCAGGCCCAAAGCCAGCGCGACGATGCGCCCGTCCTTGATGCCGATATCGCTGGTGAAGCTGTCGCTGGCCGTCACCACCGTTGCATGTCGGATCACCGTGTCGAAGCGCATGGCCGTTCTCCTATCCGCCTGTTTCAGCTTGCCTTGGCGAGACCGGCCTCGCTAGCCAGAATACGGTCGAGCGCGGCCGTGAAGCGGTCGACCTCCTCGACCGTGTTGTAATGCACCATCGAGACGCGCAGCATGCCGCCATGATCGGTCAGGCCGAGATATTCGGCCAAGCGACGCGAGTGGAAATCGCCGAAGCGCATGGCGATCTGTTCCTCGTCCATCGCCTTGCACAGTTCGCCGGCCTCGCGCCCATCGAAGCGGAAGGCGATCGTCGGCACGCGCTGGCTGTCCCGGTTGACCGGCTGGCCGACGATCGTGCAGTCGTTGCGGGTCCGCAGATAGGCGAGCAGCCGCTCGGTCAGCGCATCTTCCTGAACGGTGATGGCGCCATAGGCCGCCTCGATCTTCTCGCGCACCGTGCCGGTCTCGCCGGCCTTTTCGCCGAGCGTTGCGAGGTAATCCAGGATGCCGCAGGTGGCATAGGCGAGCTCGTAGTTCGGGTTGCCCGGCTCCAGCTTGCCCGGCACTTTGTCCTTGCCGTAGAAATAGTGGTAGAGCGTGTCGAGCTCGAGCAGCAGCTCATACTTGCCGTACATCAGGGCGTAATGCGGCCCGTAGGTCTTGTAGAGGCTGAAGACATAGTAATCGGCATCGAAGGCCTGCACATCGACGGCGCGGTGCGGCGCATAGGCCACCGCATCCACGCAGAGTTTCGCGCCGCGGGCATGGACGAAATCGGCGATGGCGCGGACCGGATTGACCGATCCCAGAATATTGGACACGTGGGTGACGCAGACGAGCTTCGTGCGGTCGCTCATCAGCGGCGCGAGATCGTCGAGTTCCAGCGTCAGCGTGTCCTTGTTGAGCGGCCAGATCTTGAGAACGACGCCGATCGCCTGCAGCCGGTCCCAGGGGCCGATATTGCTCTCGTGATCGCTGACGGTGATGATGATCTCGTCGCCGGGCTGCAGCTGGCTCTGCATGGCGCGGGCCAAATTCTGCAGGAGCGCCGTGGTCGAGGAGCCAAAGACGATTTCTTCAGGGCGGCGTGCATGGACGAGATGCATGGCGGCGGTGCGAGCCTCGTAGAGTGCCTTGGCCGCAGCCTGGGACACGGCATAGGAGCCGCCGATCTGCACGTTCTTCTCGATCAGGAAGGTGTTGATGCGCTCGAGCGCGCCCTTGAGGATCTGCGATCCGCCGGCATTGTCGAAGAAGGTCCAGCCGCGGTTGAGACCCGGAAACTGGCTGCGGACATAATCGAGGTCGAGCGGGGTGTTGGTGGACATTGGGTGAAACTCCCGGACTTTTCTTGTTCGAGCATGCTGCCGAAAAGCTTTTGCGGTTTTCGGCATCATGCTCTGCTTCTTGGTTCGAGGCCGGATTCAGATTTCAGGTCGATCCGACCTGAAATCATCCGGCCTAGTGATTGAGCACGGCGCGCAGGAAGCTGCGGGTGCGCTCCTCCTGCGGGGCGTCAAAGATCTGGGCCGGCGGACCGGCCTCCACCAGCCGACCGCCATCCATGAAGATGACGCGATCGGCCACCTGGCGGGCAAAGCCCATTTCGTGGGTGACGACGACCATGGTGACGCCGGTGCCGGCGAGCTTGCGCATGACATCCAGCACCTCGCCGACCATTTCCGGGTCGAGCGCCGAGGTCGGCTCGTCGAAAAGCAGCACGCGCGGCTCCATGGCGAGCGCGCGGGCAATGGCGACTCGCTGCTGCTGGCCGCCGGAAAGCTGACCGGGGAATTTTTCCGCCTGCTCGCCGATGCCGACACGGGACAGGAGGTCGCGCGCCTTGCGCTCGGCCTCGGCCTTTGTCGTGCCGCGCACCCGCATCGGCGCCAGCATGACATTCTTCAGCACGCTCATATGCGGAAAGAGGTTGAAGGACTGGAAGACCATGCCGACTTCCGCCCGCACCTTGGCGAGCGCCTTGCCCGGCGCAACGCGGATGCCATCGACATCGATCGTGCTCTCCGGCGCGAAGGCCTCCAGATGGTTGATGCAGCGGATCAGCGTCGATTTGCCCGAGCCGGACGGCCCGATCACGCAGACGACCTCGCCCTCGGCGATATCGAGGTCGATGCCGTGGAGCACGGTGAAGGTTCCGTAGGCCTTGGTGAGGCCGCGGATGGAGATGATCGAACCGGACATCAGCGCTTCCCCCGGGCAAAATGCTTCTCGAGCCGGGCGACGACCGCGACCATGGGCCAGAGCAGCGCCACATAGATGATGGCCGCGCCGATGAGCGGCGTCGGATTGGCCTGAAGCGCCTGGGCTTGGGTCGCCTGCTTGAGCAGGTCCGGCATGGCGACCACGGAGGCGAGCGCCGTGTCCTTCATCACGTTGATGCAGTTGTTGGTCAGCGGCGGAATGACGATGCGGACCGCCTGCGGCAGGATCACATCGACCATCATGTCCTTGTTCGACAGGCCGAGCGCGGCGGATGCCTCGAACTGGCCATGCGGAATGGCCTCGATGCCCGCCCGGAAGATCTCGGCCGTATAGGCGGCGGAGACAAGCGACAAAGCGGTGACGGCCGAGAGAAAGGGCGACAGCCGGATGCCGATGAAGGGCAGCGCGTAATAGACGACGATCAGCAGCACGAGCAGCGGGATCGACCGGAAGATATCGATATAGATCCGGATCAGCGTCTTGGCGGCTTGAGGGGCGTAAAGCCGGGCGATCGCCAGGAACAGGCCGCCGATCAGGCCGACGATGATGCTGGTCACGCCGATCTGCAGCGTGATCAAGAGACCTGACAGGAGCTGCGGCAGGCTGGCGAGCAGCACCTGCCAATTGAAGAAGGTATTGATGAGCGTCATGGCCGCTAAGGCTCCCCGGGCAGGAGGCGGACCCGCAAGGCGGGACCACCCCGTCCGATGCAGGATGGCGAGCAGGTCCGGCTGACGTGCCGGAACCTGCTGTCGTGGCGGGAGGATGAACCGTTCCGGCGAAGGACCCGCCGGAACGGTCGGCTAAGCCGCTTACTTGGCCTTCGGCATGTCGAGAACGGCGACCGTCGAGGTGGTGTCTTCGGCCTTGGCGCCGAACCAGCTCTCGTGCAGCTTGGCGATGAAGCCTTCGCCCTTCAGCTTGGTGATGACCTCGTTGACCTCGGTGGCCAGCGGATCGCCCTTGTTGAACATGATCGAGTATTTTTCGCCGGTCGGGATACGCTCGACGACCTTCAGCTCCGGCTTGTCCTTCACGTAATAGAGAAGGGCCGGAATATCGGAAATATAGCCATCGACGCGGCCGGCCACGAGGTCGAGCATGGCGGGCTGCAGGCCTTCGAAGCGGCGGATTTCGCCGAGCTTGTATTCGCCCTTGTGAGCTTCGGCCCACATGTCGCCGGTGGAGCCGGTATCGACGCCGACGACCTTGTCGCCCATGTCCTTCAGGCCGGTAATGCCGGACGCGGCCGTCACGGTCAACGACTGGTCGCTGTCGTAGTAAGGCTGGGCGAAGGTGACCGAGGCCAGGCGCTTTTCCGTGATCGTGATCGAGGAGATCGCCATGTTGATGCGGCCGGACTGGACGGCCGGGAAGAGACCGTTGAACGGCGTGTTGACGAATTCGACCGTCTTGCCGAGACGCTTGGCGATCTCGTTGACGAGGTCGACTTCGAAGCCGGTGACCTTGCCGCTGGCATCTTCGAATTCCCACGGCACGTTGCCGATATTGGCGCCGACAGTGAGATCGGCGGCGTTCGCCGCGCCGACCGAGCCGAGGAGCGCGAGGAAGCCGGTCAGCACCGAAAGAGTGCGGGTGGTTGTGCGTGTCATGAGAGTTCCCCTTGTTTTATGAACGTGACTCATTCACCATGGTCTAACTGGTCAGACCAGTCAGGCCAAAAAAGCATGAAGCTTTCGGCTTGGCAATGGCCTTTGAAAATTAGATTTTGATGGTGACGCCGCCAAACCCCGCACGGGATGAGAATGTTCAACAAGACGCTTGTTCCCCAATCGGTCGCCCGGGACCTCCAGACGATGATCCAGACCGGAGCGCTGAAGCCCGGCGAGAAGATCCCCTCGCAGCGCGAGTTTTCCCAGAAGCTCGGCGTCAGCCGCGCCTCCCTGCGGGAAGCCTTGCTGACGCTGGAAACGTTGGGGCTGTTGAAGACCGAAGCCGGCCGCGGCACTTTCGTCACCGATCCGGCGGAGAGCGCGCAAGGGGCGTCCGGCGAAATGGCGCCCTGGCGCTATTCCGATCGCTATTCGGTGTTCGACGTCTTCCAGACGCGCATTCTGCTCGAGGGCGAGATCGCCCGGCTTTCCGCCGGGCGACTGGCGGAGCTGCAGCTCGACCAGATGGAGCGCGCCACGCAAACCATGGAGGAGTGCTGGGCCCGGCAGGACCGGCTCGCCAATGTCGAGGCCGACCTCGCCTTCCACGGCATCATCGTCTCTGCCTGTTCCAACGCCATGTTGCAGGCGCTCTACCACACGGTGCGCGACCAGGTGACGGAGACGCAGCGCCAGCCGATCCCGATCACCGATCCCGAGCGGATGAAGGATTCGATCGACGAACATCGCCGCATCATCGCCGCACTGCGCGCCAACAACGGGCCGGAAGCAAAGCAGGCGATGGAAAGCCATATCCGCAACACCGCCCGCTGCGCCGGTCTCCTTCCCTAAGCCTGCGCTCTCGCGATGTGCTTTCAAGGCAGGAAGGTCGTGGGGATGGGCTGCCACCGGCCATCGATCTTCGTGAATTGCGGGATATGGGCAAGGCTGTGGATCAGCGCTGCATCGTCTTGAAGCGTTGCTTCCCAGTCCCGCGCTTCGGTCAGGATAACGCCGACCCCGACGACGATTCCCCCTGCCTTTCGCACCAGCTCGATCGAGCCCTTCAGGCTGGAGCCGGACGCCACGACGTCGTCCACCACCACGACGCGCTTGCCGGAAAGCAGCGGCGCTGACCGCCGGTCGAGCAGCAGCTTCTGCTCGCCCTTGGAGGTGATGGAGGAGATGGTCTGGACCAGCGCATCGCCAAGATGGATCTTCGGCGACTTCTGCAGCACCACATAGTCATCAAGCCCGAGCGCGCGGCTGACCTCGATCGCCACCGGAATTCCAAGCGTCGCAGCGCCGACGATGACCTCCGGTTCGAGCGGCGCCAGTTTGGCGGCCAGCGCTTGGCCGACATGTTCGCCGAAGCGGACGCCGAGGTCGATCACCATCATCAGCGAGATGGCGAAGCTGTCGGTGATCGAGACGATCGGCAGCTCGACCGTACGGCCTGCCACATCGACCGACCAGCGTTCACCGGTGATGGGAGAGGAGGATGCCGTCGCGGCAGGGGAATCGTCTGTCATTGTGGTCTGTCCTTGATGGTCAGCGAAGGCTCGACGAGCAAGCCCACATGGCGCCAGGTGGTGCGCTTGCGGCGCATGTCGAATCCATAGAGCGAGAGTGAGATGGAGATGGCATGAGCCATGCGGATCGCCTGCACCAAGAGCGGCACGCCGCGTGCGAGCGCGAAGCGCAGGCGGGTGGGAAACGGCACGTCGTCGATTTCCATGCCGCGTGCCCGCTGCGCATCGGCGATCCGCTCGAAATCCTCGCGCAGCATGGGAATGATGCCGAATGTGAGCGAGAGAACCAGGGTGACGACGGGCGGCAGCCGCGCCGCACTGGCAGCTGCCAGAATCGAACCCGGCGAGCTGGTTTCCATGACGAAGAAGAAAGCCGCCGTGGTTGTCACCAGTCGCGCCGCCATGCCGAGGGCGGTGAGGAGCGCCGGCGCGAGGGCCATGCCCTGGAGCATGAGATTGAGCATCCAGCTCGCCAAGACAAGAAGCACGAGCAAGACCACGCCGCGCAGATAGGCGTTTAACCCCGGCACATGAATGAGCCAGAGAAAGACGAGCGCGCCGAGCGCCAGGGGTACTCCGAAGCGCCAATCCGGTGCAAGCCATGCGGCGAGCATGACGAGAAAGGCGAGGGCAAGCTTGACGAAGAAGTTAAGCTCATGAAGCTGCATGATGCCACTCCGTCTGCGCAAGGAATCGGGGCTCTGGCCAGCCAAGTGCGCGGTAGGCCGGGCTCCGCCAGGCGGCGATGGTGTCCCCGTCATAAGTGATCCGCCCCTCATCGAGCAGCAGCACCCGGCCTGCCCGCTCGGCTGCAAGTTCGAGATCATGCGTGATGAGCAGGACGGCTCGGCCGGAGGCGCAGGCACCGTCGATAAAGCGATCCAGAAGCCGCTTGCCGTTGAGATCGCGGGCCAGAAGGGGTTCGTCGAGGATCGCAAGCGCGGCGCCGGAAGCCTCTGCACAGGCGAGCCCCAGCAAGGCCTGCTGGCGCGTCGACAAGGCGAAGGGGTTGGTCTGTGCCAGACCGGACAACCCATAGGCCGCAAGCGCCGTCTCCGCCTTTTCCAGAATGGCTGGGTCCTTCGGCATCACCGGCGAGGCGGTGATTGCGAAGGTGACCTCCTGCAGCACCGTCATGTTGAACAGGATACGCCGCATGATCTGTGGCAGATAGGCGATGGACCGGGCGCGACGGGCCGCTGTCCAGCCGCCGGCATCAGCCCCTCCGATCGCAAGTGTCCCGCCAGTCACCGCGGCCAGGCCGAGGATCGACTGGAACAGCGTGGTCTTGCCTGCACCGTTGCGGCCGATCAGCGCCACGCATTCGCCGGCCCGGATGGTCAGGTCGATCTCTTCCAGCACCGGACGGCCCGTTGGTCGTTGAAGGGCTGTTCTCAGTTTCTTGACGCAGAGCAGGGTCCGGCCGAGCGGGTAAACCTTCGCCGCCGCTTGGCGCCTGAAGGGAGGCAGCAGGCCCGCATCGGTCCAGGCCGCCCCGTCTGCCATCAGTCCGGCCTTTGGCTGCAGGGAGGAGAGGACGCCGGACGCCAGAAGCGCGATCTCGTTGATCGCCGGTGCGATTGCCGCCGCATCCTGTTCGGCAATCAGCAGGGACGGGATCTCGGCACCGAAGGTGGCGAGGCTGCGCAACAGGCGCTGACGGGCCGCCGGATCAAGGCCCGTGGTCGGCTCGTCCAGCACCAGAAGGCGGGGCGCCGCCGCCAGTGCGGCCGCAATGGCCACCATGCGCCGTTCCCCGCCGGAAAGGGTCAGCACCCGCCGCCCCTTGAGATCATGAAGCTCGAGCCCGTTGATCAGGGTCGCAAGGCGGGCACGGATCTCCGCCCGGCCCACCCCGCGGTTTTCAAGCGGAAAGGCGATCAGATCCTCGACGCTCAGGTCCCAGACCTGATCTTCCACCGCCTGGGCAACGAGGCCGATCGTCTGGAAGAGGCTATCTTTCGAGACGGTCCGCACCGGTTGGCCGTCGAGCTCGATGCTGCCGGAGATCGTATCGGGTCGCACCAGGCGCGGAATGATGCCGGCTGCAGCCTGTAGCAGTGTCGTCTTGCCGCTGCCTGCCGCTCCACAGACAAGCAGCCTTTGACCGGCGGCGATGGAAAGATCGGCTCCGGAAAGGGCGAGCGTGCCATTCCCGTAGCCGACGCTGAGATTGCGGAGATCAAGCACGTTGCATGCAATCCGGGTCAGAAGCGCTGGAAGCCGGAGGGATGGGCGCTCTTCAGGATCTTGAGCGCCGGAATGACGAGCAGCGGCGTTCCGATGATCATGGGGACGATGTCCGAAAGGCCGAGATAGCCGAACGCCCACCAGAAGGGAAAGATGCCGAGATAGGCAAGGCTGGCTGAAACGGCGAGCACCATGACGATCCCGACCACGAGGCAGGTTGCCGCAATTTTAGCCAAGGTCGTGCGGGTCATCGACACGGTCTTCGGATCGAAGAGCAGGCCCGGAACGAGGCCGGTGAGCCCCACCATGATGCCATCGACGATCAGCGAATGAGCGGGAATGAACGTGCCGGCCAGAAGTGACCAGACGATCGTGCCGAGATAGCCACAGATGAAGCCGCTGCGCCAGCCGAGCAGGATGCCGACGAGCGGCGGAAGAAAGGCGAAGATGCGCCACTGAATGACCCCGGGGACCAGCTGGATCGGGTTGGCATAGGCCCAGAGCACGCCGGTGGCCGCAGCGGCGACGATGGACAGGACGATGGGAAAGAGCGTGTTGCCCTCGGTTTCGGCAAGCGCAGTGTTGGACATGGAGTTCCCCTTTTTTGTTCAAGGGGATGAACGCAAGTTCCATGCCAGGATAAGTTTCGGCTAACCCTCGCCAGCGGGCAGAGCTGCCCGCAGACGAGAGAACGGCGGCTCAATCGAGCTTCACCATTGCCGGTGGACCGCGGAAAGCGTCGATTTTGTCGATTTCCGCGAGGCGGACCGGTTGGCCGGTTTCGGCGGCCTGGTAGATCGCTTCCATCAGGACATGGTCCTGCACGCCCTCCTCGCCCGGCGTGCGGGGCCGTCGATCCTCAAGAATGCAGGTCGCCATGTGATCGATTTCGGCGGCAAACTGGTTCGGCACCTGCAGCCGCAACTCCGCCTTCTGCGTGGCATTGCCCTCGCGGCTGGTGATGACGAGGGACTGGCCCTCATAGCTGTAGGCATTCGGCATATCGGCAACGGCGGTCGCGAAGTTCAGCCGCTGATGCTTGTCGTCCCGTGCGCCATAGCTGGTCAGGCAATTGACCATGACATTCGAGGGAAAACGCAGCGTGAAGGACACCGTCTCCTCCACCTCGGCAAAGCGCGGATCGCCGGGTGGGCTGAAGAGACTGGCGCTGATTTCCACCGGCTCTTCGCCTGTCAGGAAACGCGCGGTGTTGAGGCAATAGAGGCCGATATCCGGCAAGGCGCCGCCGCCGGACATGGCCTTCTTATGACGCCATTGTTTCTCGCCATCTTCGGCGACCGTCTGCACATTGGTGGAGGACATGCCGACCAGCCGGCCGAAGCGCTGGCCGCGGACGAACTCCGCGAGCCGCAGATTGTACCCTTCATACTGGATGCGATAGGCGATCATCAGCTTGACGGAAGCCTTCTCGCAGGCCTCGACCATCTTGCGCGCTTCGGCCGAGTTGACCGACATCGGCTTTTCGCAGAGCACATGCTTGCCGGCCGCCGCCGCCCGCTCGGTGTACTCCCGATGCATGCCGTTCGGCAGCACGATATAGACGGCCTTGATGGCCGCATTGTCCTTGATCCGGTCGAACTCTTCGTAGCTGTAGCAGGCCGCGGGGTCGATCCCGTATTGGCGCGCCACCGTCTTCAGCTTTTCCGGAGTGCCGGACACGAGCGCCACCACCTTGGCCTTCGTGCAGTGCGAAAAAGCGGGCAGCAATTGCTCGAGCGACAGGCGCCCGAGCCCCACCAGCGCAAAGCCGACCCGCTCTTCCGGCGGCAGAGGCGCCGGCGGCGGCGGGGATGGCGTATCGGCGGGCGCGCGCCAGGGATCGAACACCACCGTGTCCCCTTCCACATGGCCAATATCGACCTCGGACGGGGCGGGATACGTCTCCGCGCCGGCGCGCCCGGCAACCAGAAGACCGGCGGCACCCGCCGTGCTCCATTTCAAAAGATGGCGTCGATCGAGTGTCGGCGTCTTGGGCATGGTTGTCTCCTCAACGGGCTTTTCAAGAGCTGCAACTTCCAATGGCGAAACCGGTTCGCGGCATAAGCCGGCAGCGCTTCACGATCCAGTGACATGGGCAGCGTGCCTTATGCTCCGGCGCCCTCGTCCACTTCGTCCAGCACCTCGTCCTCCTGCGCTTCGAGCGCCGCCTCTTCGGACGGTTCCAGCCCGAAGCGGGCGGCGACGTCGGGGGCGTAGCGCAGCAGGTCCGGGCGCAAGCGCAGCAGGGCAAGGTCCTTCGCCTTGGCCTCCAGCATCACATCGAAGTCCAGTCCTTCGGCCACGCGCATGAAGGTGGCGAACTCGAACGGATTGACGAAATCGGCATGGCCGGTGAAGACCGGCGCCACATGGCGAACCGTCTTCTTCCGCGTGGTCTTGTCGAGGCGGATCTGTTCGCGCAGCTCGGTGCGCGGCGAGGAGAAATGGATCTTGGGCTGCTGCCCGGATGGCCAGCTGGCGAGTACGGCTTCCAGCGTCTGCCTGAGATCGGCGCGTTCCGGATTCAGGCACCAGAAATGCTGATAGTCGAAGATCAGCCGCACGCCGGTTTCGGCATGGATCCACAAGACATCGGCAGCGGAAAAGCGCAGGTCGTCATGTTCGAGCACCAGGCGCCGGCGCACGGGCTCCGGCAGGATCTTCCATGTTTCGGCCCAGCGCGCCCGGCTCGTGGGAACGTCGCCATAGGTGCCGCCGACATGGATGACCATGACCGCCTCGGGCCCGAGCTCCATCAGGTCCAGCATCTCGGCCTGGGAAACGAGGTCGGCAATGCTCTTCTGCACCAACGCAGGGTCCGGGCTGTTCAGCACGACGAATTGCGAAGGGTGGAAGGAAAGCCGGATATCGAGCCGCTTGGCCTTGTCGCCGATCGCCCGCAGCTCGTCTGCGCTCTCTTTCACCATGCCGTGGAAGGCCGGCAGATCGGGGTGGGTGGCATAGGGCGCCAGATCGGAGGACATGCGGTACATGCGGATGTCGTGCCGATCGAGATGATCGAGGATCTGGTCGACATAGCCGAGCGAAACTTTAAGATGCGGCGCGCTGGCATGGCGGCGCGTGTCGTTGCTCTTCAGGTCGTCGCGCGCCATGACCTTGACCGGGAAACCCAGCCGCGAAATCCGTGTGGTCATGGGGTCGATCCTTCCTTCACATGCATGTCCGGCCCATAGCCCAGGCGGTCGACGAACAGGTTCCAGTCATCAAAGCGCAATGCGCCGCCGGAGGCGGCCTTGTGGCCCTTGCCATATTGTTCGTCCGCACCCGGCGGCCGCATCGTTTCGAGAAAAGCGAGGAGATCGGCGCCGCGCGGGGCACGGGCTGCAAAATGCACCCAGCCCGGCCTGTAGCCGAAATTGGCGGCGATCACGATGTCGCTGCGCAGCCGCCCCGTCCAGCTCTGGGCGATCAGCGGATGGATCTGGCAGGGAGAGGAAAAGCGGATGAGCGCCACCGGCCCGACGATCTTCGGCGGCGCCCTGCGCGCCTCGTCCACCGCCTGGCGAACCTCGTCGCGCGCGGCAAGCAATTGGGCGGTTTCGGGGTGCCGGCCATCCAACACGGCCTTGGGGCCGTCGGCCTTCATCAACAGGGCGAGCGCCGGGCCGGCATCGCCGCTTGCCGAGCGGCGCGGCGCATTGACCAGCGCCGCTGCCTTGCGCAGTGCCGTGATGCCGAGTGCCCGTGCGGCCTCCATTTCCGCAAAGCCGCTCTGTTCTGCCATGTCGCCGATCAGCCCGATCGCCGCCAGCCAGAGCAGCGGCTCCGCATCGCCAAGGCTCTGCGCGCAGCGGAAGGCAAGCAGGCTGGAGGTTGGGACCGGATCGTCGGCAATGCCGCTGATGACCGTCGCCTTTTCCGGAAATCCGGTCGGCTCATGGTGATCGATCAGCACCACCGCCAGATCGCCGACGGAAAGAGCCGAGGAAACGCCGAGATCGGCGATGATCAGACCGGTGATCTCGCCTGAGGACTGGCGCGCCTGAACTTCGGCGGCGAAGACGGCGGAGAAGGCGTTCTCCCCCTTGCCGACGATGCGCGGCACGGGCTTCACCCCGGCCGCCGCAAGGCTCTTGATCAGGATGACGCCGGCAGACAGACCATCGGCGTCGTTATGAAAAGCGAGAAGCGGCCGGGGCCCGAGGCTTCCGAGCGTTTCGGCGAAGATCGAGGGCGGGGCGATGGACGAGGGCGGCTGGGTCACGCGGCCACAACGTGCTCGCGCCGGCTTTGATCCCGGCTTTTCTCGCTCATCGACACAGTATTCGACACTCCGATCTCACCTGCTGCGTGCGGAAACGGACTTTACACGTCTGTAACCATCTCCTTTCCAATGCTCTTAAGGCGAATTCGCTACATTTGACGCAAATCCGAACCAGGATCATGCGGACATGGACAGACTACAGGCACGTTGGGTTCTCAGATGGGCGCTGCCGGCGCTTCTCTCGGTGGCGATCTGCGGCCTGCTCTTTGCCGCCCTGACCTGGGCTGCGCGGCAGGCGGACGATGTGGCCGCCGCGCGGCAGCACGATCTCGTCGCCCTGACTGTCTCCAAGCTGCGGGCGGCGATTGCCCATGATCAGGAAAGTGCGACGGTGTGGGACGATGCCGTGCAGCACACGACCGACCGTGACCTCGACTGGCTGGACGGCAATCTCGGCAAGTGGATGCACAGCTATTTCGGCCATGACGCCGCCATCGTCACCACCTCTGCCGGTGCGCCGCTCTATGCCTTCATGGCTCCGGGCGCGGACGTGCCAAGCGCCGAAGCGTTTCACCAGGCTTATCTGCCGCTCCTCACGCGCCTGCAGGCGCGGCTTGCAGCCGGCGATACCGAGGGCACAAGCGACCGGGTTCTTTCGATCGGCGAGGCCGATCTGACCCATGTCGGCGGCCGCCCGGCGATCGTCAGCGTCAAGCCGATCGTGTCGGACTCCGGCGAGATCGAGCAGGTTCCGGGCAGCGAGGCGCTGCATGTGGCGGTGCGTTTCCTCGATCGCGACCTGCCGGCCGAGATCGGCAAGGAGTATGAGTTCGAAGACCTGCAGTTCAGCCGCACGCGCACGCAGGATCCACAGCTTTCCGTCATTCCGCTGGCCTCCGCCTCGGGCGAAATCATCGGCTATTTCCAATGGCGGCCGTTCCGTCCCGGCCACACGGTGCTCGAGACCACCTCGCTGGCGCTCGGGCTGGCGCTTCTCTTCATCTTCAGTGCTTCGAGCTTGGCCGGCAACGCTCTCTGGCGCCGCTCCAGCCGGCTTGCCGCCAGCCAGACCGCCCTGCGCCACCAGGCATCGCATGACAGCCTGACCGGACTCGCCAACCGCGCCTCTTTCTCCGAACAGCTGGCAGAGCGGCTGACGGCCTCGCGGGCGGAAACCGCCCATTGCGTTTTGTTCGTCGATCTCGACCGGTTCAAGGAGGTCAATGACACCTTCGGCCATCCGGTCGGCGACCGGCTGATCACGCTGGCCGCAGCCCGCATGACACGGCTTCTGCCGCAAGCCACGATCGCCCGGATCGGCGGCGACGAGTTCACCATTCTTCTCGACCAGGACAGCGTGCCGCGCGCGGAAGAGATTGCCGAGGAGATCGTGAAGGGGCTCAAGCAGCCGTTCGAGATCGATGATGTGCATGTGGTCATCGGCGCCAGCGTCGGCGTCGCGCTCGAACGCGGCCCCTGCGATCCTGTGGAACTCACGCGCCGCGCCGATATCGCGCTCTACCATGCCAAGGCCGCCGGCCGGAATGCCTATGCGATCTTCGGCTCCCATATGGACGCGCTGCTGCGCAAGCGCCGCACCCTGGAGCAGGATCTGCGCGACGCGGTGGCCGAGCGCACGGCGATCGAGGTGGTCTATCAGCCGGTCTATGACGCCGATGGCAGCGGTCCCAAATCGCTGGAGGCACTGGTGCGCTGGAACCATCCGACGATGGGGCCGATCAGCCCGGCCGAGTTCATTCCGCTTGCCGAGGAAACCGGTCTGATTCACGAGATCGGCGCCATCGTCATAGACGAGGCCTGCAGCACGCTGGCGGAACTGCCCGGCATCACGCTGTCGATCAACGCCTCCTCGATCGAGCTGCAGACGGCCTCCTATCCGCTGAAAATCCTGACGGCGCTTGCGCGCTGGGGCCTGCGAGCGGAGCGGCTGGAAATTGAATTGACCGAGAGCGTGGCAGTGGCCGACAAGGCCCAGCTTGCCCGCAGCATCCGCCTGCTGCGGGAGGCCGGCGTCACCATCGCCATCGACGATTTCGGCACCGGCTACTCGACCTTCTCGCGCGTACAGAGCTTCGATATCGACCGTATCAAGATCGACAAGTCCTTCATCGACGAGGTCGATCAGGGCAACAGCCGCGCGCTGGTTGCGGCCATGATCCATATGGCGCAGGCCAAGGGGCTGAAGATTACCGCGGAAGGCGTGGAAACGGCCGAACAGCAGGAAACGCTGAAAGGGCTCGGATGCGACAATCTCCAGGGCTTCCACCTGTCCCGCCCGCTGTCGCGCGCCGCCCTGCGCGCGCTGGTGCTGGGCCAGACGACGGAGATCAGGGCCAGCTGAGCGGCCTCAGTCGATCAGGCAGGGGCGACGGTCGCCGCTGAACGCGCGATAGCTGTTGTCGGCAGGATCGTAGGAGGCATAGCGGGCAGAGCAGCGGCGGATATGATCGTCCGAAAGGCTGGTGCCGCCCATCTGCGGCTCCATGCCGCCAGTCTCGCCCGACATGCTGATCGTCATGACATCGCCGGTTTCGCTTGCGCCGTCGGAGAGGCCGGTTTCGGCCGCAGCCTGGTCGAGGAAGGGCGACTGGCATGTGCGGCGGCTGCCGCTATAGGAGCGGTAGCTGTTGTCCTGCGGGTCGTAGGAGCGGTAGCGCCGTTCGCACCAGGCAAGATGTTCCGGGCTCAAGGCGGGACGATCGGCACTCGCTCCATTGTCCGGCTCGATCGAACCCGTGGAATTGCGGTCGATACCGGGCTGGGTCTCGGCGGAGGTGCTGACGTCGATGGAGAGGGAATCGATCGACGCACTCTCCGCAACCGGCTGCGGCTTCGGGAAGCTCAAGGCTGCGACACGGTCGAGATGCTGCGCCCCCGGTTCGACCACCTTCGGGCTTGTCGTCCACAGATCGGAAATATCGGCGCTCGCCAGGACCTGCGTCGCCGGTCTCGCCATCAGCACCGTGGCGGTGAAAAAGCCGGCTGCGAAAACGGCTGCCGACGTGTAGATGGCTGCGGAAACCCACATCAACGTTCTCATCTGCCCATATCCCTGTCTTGCTACGCCGGCTTGTGCCCGCTGTTTTTTCTTTGGTCTTCATCCTGCTCATGGTCTTCGGAGAACGCACGACGCGCCACGAGCGGGAGATGCGCGGGCAACGTGCTGCCCCGCCCGATGGTTCCCCGGTTTATAGTAAGTCACGACTTTCATAAGAGCTGCAGACATCCATCGCCCCTCTCCTCCATCCCCGACTTCCTCACGCGCGGATGTTGCAAAGCGCGGGCTTTGCTTTCATGGTCGGCCCTCGCTGAAGGGGCATGGCAGACGGGATGGCAGGGAAAGTGACATCGCCGCGCAAGGGCGGCGCCGGCCGGGTGGCGGGAGCGGAAAGCGGCGACCTCATTCCGCTGCGCTATGGCGACGACCCCTATGTCTGGGCCTGCTGGCTCTATTACGAAGACGGGATGACGCAGGGCGAGATCGCCGAAACCATGGGCGTGTCGCGCGCGACCGTGAACAGCTATCTCGCCGATGCGCGCGAGAAGGGCATCGTCAACATCTCGATCGAGCCGGCCAGGCTTGCCTCCCTCACCGTTGCTCAGGAACTGAAGCGCCACTTCGGGCTCGCCGATTGCCTGGTCGTGCCCAATGACGACGAGACGCGGCCGCTGATCGATCGCTTGGGCGCCGCGGGTGCGCAGGCGCTCGCCAAGATGATCAAGTCCGGCGATACGCTGGCGGTCGCCTGGGGACGCACCGTCCTGTCGGTCGGCGAGCATCTTGCCATGAAAGCACTGCAGGATGTCACCGTCGTCCAGGCGACCGGCGGCACCACGGCGCGCTTCGCCTATACGCCCGAACTGACTGCCGCGGCCGTTGCTCAGGCGATTGGCGCGCGCTGCGTCAACATTACCGCGCCGGCGATCGTCTCCTCGCCCGAGATCCACGGCCTTTTGCTCGACGAACCGCTGATCCGCGAACAGTTCGAGACCCTGGCACAGGCCAACCGCGTCGTCTTCGGCATCTCTTCGCTGCGCCCCAACTCCACCATCCAGACAAGCGGCTTCTTCGATTCCGTGCCGCTGCAGCATTATCTGGCCAAGGGTGCGGCCGGCGTGCTGGCCGGGCGGTTCATCGACGAGCGGGGCCGGCCGGTGGCAGGGCCGCTGGATGACCGGACCATCGGCATCTCGCTCGACCGGCTGCGCGCCATCAGCACCCGGGTAGCGGTCGCAGGCGGGTTCGACAAGGTGCCGGCCCTGCTCGCCGCCCTGCGCGGGGGCTATGTCAGCGTGCTGGTCACCGATGCGGCCACCGGCGCCGGCATCCTGCGCGCCGATGGCGTCACCGGCCTCGACGCCCGGCTGGCACCGCGCCAGAAGCCCGCACCGGCGCCGAACGGATACCGCACCCACGTCAAGAAATTCCTGAACAATCCTAACGCCGTGGTCGAGGAGATGCTGGATGGGCTGATCGCCGCCCATTCCGACTTCCTGTCCCCCATCGAAGGATCGCGCCGGGCGCTCGCGGCGCGCGAAGGGCCGCGAACCGGCAAGGTCGGGCTGGTGATCGGCGGCGGCGCGGGGCATGAACCCTGTTTCGCCGGCTATGTGGGCAAGGGGCTGGCCGATGCGGTGGCAATCGGCAACATCTTCTCCTCCCCGCCGCCGGACCCGATCGTCAAATGCGCTGTCGCGGCCTCGGGCGGCCGCGGCGTACTGTTCGTCTACGGCAATTATGCCGGCGACGTCATGAATTTCGAGATGGCCGCGGAAATGGCGGCCGAACAGGGCATCGAGATCCGCACCGTGCTGACCACAGACGATGTCGCCTCTTCGCCTGTCGAGGACAAGGACGGCCGGCGCGGTGTTGCGGGCAATGTCTTCGTCTTCAAGATCGCCGGCGCCGCCTGCGATCTCGGCCTGCCGCTCGAAGCGTGCGAAGCGGTAACGCGCAAGGCCAACGATCGGACCTTCACCGTCGGCGTCGCGCTCGAATCCTGCTCCATGCCGCAGACGCGGCGGCATAATTTCGAGATCGGACCGGACGACATGGAGGTCGGCATGGGCATCCATGGCGAACCCGGCGTCTCGCGCGAACGCATCCGCACCGCCGACGAAATCGTCGATACGATCATGGATACGATCTTCAAGGAGATGAAGGCGGAAGCCGGCGACCGGGTTGCCGTGCTCGTCAATTCCTTCGGCGCCACGCCCCTGATGGAGCTCTATATCCTCTATCGTCGCGTGGAACAGCGGCTGCTCGCCAAGTCGATCGCGATCGAGGCGAAATGGGTCGGGCATTATTGCACGTCGCTCGACATGGTGGGCGCCTCGATCTCGATCCTGCATCTCGACGGCGAGCTGAGCACGCTGCTCGCGCATCCCTGCCAGACGCCGATCCTGACCATCGGCGCCAGGCAGGAAACGATGGACCGAGGCCAGGGTTCGGGAGGCCCGCGGAGCTGATGGAGGAGACGATGGCGGAACCCGCAGCGCGTGCCTTGGCCGCGATGTTCGAGCGCATGGCGGCAGCCATCGAGGCGCGCAAGGACGAATTATCCGAACTGGACGGCGCCATCGGCGATGGCGACCATGGCATCACCATGTCGCTCGGCTTCAAGGCGGTGGTCGAGGCGCTGACCCGGCTCGACCTTGAGACCGCGCAGGCGGACGAGGTGCTGAACACCGCCGCTTCGGCCTTTCTCGATGCCGTCGGCGCATCCACCGGCCCGCTCTATGCCACCGGCTTTCGCCGCGCCGCCCAGGCGCTGAAGGGCCGCGGCACCATGGACCTCTCCGCCGCGCGCGATCTGCTTGCAAGTCTGTCCGAGGGCGTGCGCGAGCGCGGCAAGGCGCAGCGCGGCGACAAGACCATGCTCGACGTCTGGGCACCGGCCGCGGAAGCGGCGACCGCTTCGCTGGCGGCAGGCGAGCCAGCGGCTGAATTCTGGAAAGCCGTCAGCACTGCCGCGCATGCGGGAGCGGCGGCCACGGCAACCATGATCGCCGCCAAGGGGCGGGCCGCACGGCTGCGCGAGCGCTCGCTCGGCGCGCTCGACCCCGGTGCCGTGTCCGCGGCTGCCCTGGTGGAGGCCATGGCCGCGGCGCTCTGCCGAGCCTGACGAGATCTCGAAGAGAGGCATCGAAACAAACCCCGCATCGGCCCGATGCCCTTGCCTTCCGCACCGCGGGGGCCAGATCCCTGTCGTTGCGCAGGGAGCGGCTATGAAAACGGTAAACGAACTGATCGTGGCTTTGGTGACCGGGTCCAACGAAGCAAGCCGGCTCGCCCCGGAGGATGTGGCGACCATGCTCCGCCTGGCGGCGACCATGGTGCGCCATCTCGAAGACCCTGCCCACCCAGGCGGCGGATCCTCCGCGGCTGAGGCGCTGGACCGCCAGGCCGAGACCGCGGCCGGCATGGAGCCCGAGGCATGGCAGGCGGCGCTGCGGGCTGCGGCCGAGCAGTTGCGCCGGCTCCAGCCGGAGGTGGATACCGACCGGGCCATTCCCACCCATGCGCCGGACGGCGGTGACGGCGGCAATTACTAGCCCTTGGTCCCGAGCACGCTTCCCCACCTTCACGCCGCCATGCGGCGGCATGCCATCGGAACAAGCAGTGCGCCCGGCGGTTGAGGAGGATGAAGAGGAGTCTGCAATAATGGACGAGACCACACCGAAGCCTGCCGAGACGACGCAACGAAGCGAGACCCGTTCGCCGCCGCAAACTGGCGACGACCGCGCTCCCGCCCAGCCGGGCGGGCCGAAGGCAACGCCGACAGCCGATCCAAATGTCGATCCCGCGAATGACTGGCCGGCCGCCTGAGCGCTGCGATTGACCCTCGCGCTTTTCGGCATGACGGTACGAAGCTGCACGCAGGACTGATGGGGGAACCCACCTGCCATCACCCGGTTACGCTTCTATCGGACGAACCCTTCGTTCGATCCAAGGAGGAAATTCCATGATGAAGATGACTTTGACAGCGGCTGCGCTGACGCTCGCCCTTGCCGGTTCCGCACTGGCACAATCCGGCGGTGGTTCGGGCGGCGGCTCTGGCGGCGCGGGCGGCGGTTCCACCGGTGGTGCGACCTCGGGCAGCGGCACCAGCGGCGGCGCCGGCGGCGCGGGCACAACGACCGGCAGCGGCATGGACACCGGCGGCACTGGCACGAGTGGCACGACAACCGGCAGCGGCACGACGGGCAATGGCACGACGGGCACTGGCACGACGGGCACTGGCACGACAGGCACTGGCACGATGGGTACTGGCACGATGGGCGGCACCAGTGGGTCCGATAGTTCGGGCGGCACCTCCGGCTCTTCGACCAACTGTGCGCCTGGTACGGCTGGAACGACATCCGGCTCGACGACGTCCAGCGGCAGCGCGGGCGGCACCACCAACGGCGCTACGCCGGCCTGCTGATCCGGCACTTGAATGAAAAAGGCTGCGGTGGGCGTCCCTTGGCGTCCACCGCCTTGCCAGCCCGCCTCAGTTGCGCGCTCTGGCCTCTCCGCCGCGAAAGCCACGATCCGGGTCCTGCGGCATTGTCCCTTCCCATTTCTTCCAACTTCGTGTCTTGAACCCGGCTCGCGCCCGCTTCCTAGCCACGCGGACGTATCCGCAAAGTTGTTAATCGACTTTTTTAGGGTAAACTCAACACACAGTCCTCAGAGTGTCTGAACGGGTCGCGCATGAGAGCGCGCGGCTCGGCACTCGGTTATGATTTTCCGGCAATCGGATCGCTCATGAGACGTGGCGCGACGACCCTCTACGACAACCAGGCCGCTTTGGTCCTGCGCGTGACCATCTCCTTTTTCATCGTGGGGCTTTGCTTGGCGGCGCTCATGGCCCATGTCGTGGAGACGATGGTGACGTCTGCCGATCAGATCGACGATCGGCGTGCAACCCAGGCCGTCTCTTCCGCCATCGAGGCGGTCCAGGACAGGTTGAGCGCGACGCTGCACGACAATTCCGTCTGGGACGAAGCCTATGAGGCCGCACTTGGCCCAAACGCCGAACGATGGGCCTTTGAAAACTGGGGGCTGACGAAAGCACCCTACCTCCTCTACGATGGATGTATCGTCGCGGACCGGACGGGAACGGTCTACCTTGCCGCTTACCACAACACGCGGTTCGATCCGAAAGACATCATCGGACCAGCCTATGAGCGCCTGCTCCATCAGGCGGCATCGGGGGAGACGGCCGTCGATCCCGTGCTTTTGAAGCATAACGGCAGACTGTTCGTCGTCGGCGCGAATGCCATTCGCCCGTTCAGCGATCGCCCGACCCAAGCCCCCTATCCCGTCCTCATGCTTCTCCTGGAGCTCACGCCACAGCGGCTGGTCGACATTGGTGGTGAACAAGGGGTTCATGATCTGCGATGGGACGTCGATCCGTCTCGCGAGGCTCTCTCGCTTGCTCTTCGCAACCCCGACGGGGCGGTGGTCGCCCGGCTTGCCTGGCAGCCGCGCCATCCTGGCCGGATCCTGTATGAGCGCGTGCGTCCCTTCCTTCTTGCGGCCGGCACGCTGCTTGTGCTCCTCTTTGCGGCAATCCTGGTTTTTGGCAGCCTCGCGGTCCAGCGTCTTCAAAAGGCAGCCGAAGCCTCGCGCTTCGAAGCGACCCATGATGCCTTGAGCGGCCTATTGAACCGAAAGGGACTTCTCGAACGGCTGGCCCGGCCCGCCGCCAGGGGGGCGGATCGCGGTAGCCGAACCCTGCTTCTCGTTGATCTCGATGGGTTCAAGGCGGTCAATGATGCTTGGGGGCATGCGGTCGGCGACGCTCTGATCGTTCGCGTCGGGGCGGCGCTTGCAGCCGCCCATCCCGACATCCTCGCGGCGGCACGGCTGGGAGGCGATGAATTTGCCCTTCTCCATGCTGGACCGGTCGACACCGCTCTGATCGAGACGTTGCATGCGCTCTTTCGTCGCCCCTTCATGATCGATGACAGAGAGGTCGAAGTGGGTGCAAGCATCGGGGCGGCCACCGGCGAAAGCTGCATGGAGGCATCCGAGCTCCTTCGACGCGCCGATCTGGCTCTCTACCGCGCCAAGGACACTGGGCGAAACCGCGCCGTCCTCTATGATGCGGCACTCGAGCGCGATCGTCATCGCGAGGCAACGCTTGAGGGCGCACTGCGCCGCGCGATCGCGACCGGCGCCGTGACGCTGGATTTCCAGCCGCTAGTCAGGGCTGCGGACGGCAGGATGACCGGGGTGGAAGCCCTGGCGCGATGGAACGGGCCGGACGGGCCGGTAAGCCCGAACATCTTCATTCCGCTGGCCGAGAAGGCAGGCCTGATCGAAGCGCTCGGCCGACATCTTCTCCGCTTGGCGATCGACGAGGCGCGCCGCTGGCCCGCCATCGGGCTTTCCGTCAACCTGTCGCCCCTGCAGCTTTGTCTGCCGGATTTTGCTGGAATGGTCGCAGCTCTGCTCGAAACCAAGGGTTTCGATCCTCATCGCCTGACCTTCGAGGTCACGGAGACGGTGTTTATCGCCAATGCCGAACAGGCCCGCCAGACGATCGCTGCGCTGCGCGCCATCGGCGTCCGCTTCGCGCTGGACGATTTCGGATGCGGCTATGCGAGCATCGGCGCGCTCCGGCGCTTCGGCTTCGACCGGATCAAGCTCGACCGCTCGCTCGTCGCCGCACTTGACGCGGAGGCGAGCGGGGCCGAGGTCCTCGACGCGACCATCCGGCTTGCGGGCGCCCTTAACCTGCCGGTGACGGCGGAGGGGATCGAGACGCCCGCCCAGGCAGATAGTCTTCGCCTGGCTGGCTGCGAGCAGCTGCAGGGCTACTTCCTCGGGCGTCCTGTTTCAGCAAGCGAGATCGATGCGTTTCTGGCCGATGGCGCCGGCTTCAGTTCGGCCGAGCGCCTCGCCTGGGGTTGACGAACGAAGTCTCGACAGGCGGGCCCAAACGAAAATGGGCGCCCGCGGCGCCCATCTCCAAAGTCCATTGCCGTCCGCTCAAAGCGTGCGGGTGACATGCTCCACGCGGAAGCACTCGATCGTGTCGCCGGCGCGGATGTCTTCGTAGTTCTCGAAGGCCATGCCGCATTCCTGGCCGACATTGACTTCCGACACTTCGTCCTTGAAGCGCTTGAGCGTCTTGAGCTTGCCTTCGTGGATGACGACGTTGTCGCGCACCAGGCGAACACCGACGCCACGCTCGACCTTGCCTTCGGTGACGCGGCAACCCGCGACCTTGCCGACCTTGGTGATGTTGAACACCTCCAGGATCTCGGCATTGCCGAGGAAGGTCTCGCGACGTTCCGGCGAAAGCAGGCCCGACATGGCAGCCTTCACGTCGTCCGTCAGGTCGTAGATGATGTTGTAGTAGCGGATCTCGATGCCTGCACGCTCGGCCGCCTGGCGCGCCTGCGTATTGGCACGCACGTTGAAGCCGATGATGGCTGCATTCGAGGCTTCCGCCAGCGAAACGTCCGATTCTGTGATGGCGCCCGCGCCAGAGTGAACGATGCGGGTGCGCACCTCGTCGGTGCCGAGCTTGTCGAGCGCGCCGGAAATGGCTTCGATGGAGCCCTGGACGTCGCCCTTGATGACCAGCGGGAATTCCTTCATTCCCGAGGTCTGCAGCTGCGTCATCATCTGTTCCAGCGAGCCGCGCTGGCCGGAATGACGGGCGGCAGCCTTGTCGCGCGCCAGACGCTGGCGATATTCGGAAATCTCGCGGGCACGGCTTTCGTTCTCGACGACGGCGAAGCGGTCGCCCGCAGCCGGCGTGCCGGACAGACCGAGCACCTCGACCGGCATGGCCGGACCGGCTTCCTTCACATGCTCGCCCTTGTCGTTGACGAGAGCACGCACGCGGCCCCACTGGTCGCCGGCAACGATGATCTGGCCCGGGCGCAGCGTTCCGGCCTGGACGAGAACGGTCGCGACCGAACCACGGCCGCGGTCGAGCTCGGCTTCCACCACGGTGCCCTCGGCCGTCCGGTTCGGATTGGCCTTGAGGTCGAGGATTTCGGCCTGGAGCAGGATCGCTTCCAGCAGCTTGTCGAGATTGGTCTTGTTCTTGGCGGAGACCTCGACGTCGAGCACCTCACCGCCCATGGATTCGACGAAGACTTCGTGCTGCAGAAGCTGCGTGCGCACCTTCTGCGGATCGGCCGCCGGCTTGTCCACCTTGTTGATCGCCACGATGATCGGCACGTTGGCCGCCTTGGCGTGGTTGATGGATTCGATCGTCTGCGGCATCACGCTGTCGTCGGCGGCCACCACCAGAATGGCAATGTCGGTCGCCTGCGCACCGCGGGCACGCATGGCCGTGAAGGCGGCGTGGCCGGGCGTGTCGATGAAGGTGATCTTGTGACCGTTCTGCTCGACCTGGTAGGCACCGATATGCTGGGTAATGCCACCGGCTTCGCCGGCAACCACATTGGCCTGGCGGATGGCGTCGAGCAGCGAGGTCTTGCCGTGGTCGACGTGACCCATGATGGTGACGACCGGCGGACGGGACAGCATTTCGCCTGCCTCGTCCTTGACGTTGAAGATGCCTTCTTCGACGTCGGACTCGGAAACGCGCTTGACCGTATGGCCGAATTCGCTGGCGATGAGCTCGGCCAGATCGGCGTCGATGACGTCGCCCGGCTTCATCATCTGGCCTTCCTTCATTAGGAACTTGATGACATCGACCGCACGTTCGGACATGCGCTGCGACAGTTCCTGAATGGTGATGGTTTCGGGAAGCACCACCTCGCGCATGACCTTTTCGCGGGTCTCCTGCATCTGGCTGCGGCGGAACTTCTCCTGCCGGCGACGCATGGAGGCGAGCGAGCGACCGCGCGCGCCGTTCTCGTCGTCGAGCGCGGCGGTCAGGGTAAGCTTGCCCTTGCGGCGCTCTTCCTCGGTCTTCGGACGGGCAGGAACCTTGGCCGGTTCGGGCCGCGTGACCTTGCCGCGTGCCGGCAGGGCACCCGGACGTGCCGGGCGATCGTCCTCGTCTGCACCGGTACGGCGACCACGAACCGGGGCAGCCGGTGCGGCGCCGGGCACTGCCGGACGGGCTGCCGGGCGATCTTCGCCGGCGCGACGGGCAACGACGGGTGCGGCGACTTCCGCAACGGGTTCGACTTCGGGCTCCGGCTCGACCACCTTCGGGCGGGCAGCCTCTTCGGCCGCGCGCTGGGCAGCCTCTTCGGCCTCGCGCTTCAGCCGTTCGGCTTCCTCAGCCTGGCGGCGGGCTTCCGCTGCGGCGCGCGCCTTGGCTTCCTCGGCATCGCGGATCTGGGCTTCGGCCAGCGCGCGGCGGCGGGCGTCGATTTCACCCGGCGACAGCTGGTTCAGCACCACACCGGTGCGCGGGCGGTTACCCTCGGGCCGTGCGGACTGGCCGGTCGGCTGCTGCGGGCGCGGCGGCTGCGGGCGCGCGACCTGCTGCGGCATGACGCGCGTTTCCGGCTGACGCGGCTGCGGCGAGGCGATCGGCGTGACCGGCTTCTCGTCTTCAGGGCGCGACGGGCGGCGCTTGCGGGTTTCCACCACGACAGCCTTCGTGCGGCCGCGGCCCATGTCCTGGCGGACAGTGCCCTGGCTCACGCCGGAGGGGCGAAGCGACAACGTCTTCTTGCCGGCTCCGCTCAGGGTCTTGTCGTCATTGTTATCGGTCATTCCGTTCCGTTCCTCAGAGGGCCGGATGTTTCGTCATCGGACCCCGTCATTCGATTGTCTTGCCATTGCCGGCGCCGCGGCCTCTGCGCCGGCGCGCCTGTCGTCGTCTTCATCGGCTGGCGAGCACCGCCCGAGGCTTCAAGGGGAAGATGGACCCCGATAACGCTCGAGCGCTTTTGCGCGCTTCACTACACCCTCACCCGCCTGCCCTGCAAGCGCTGCGGCATGGATAAACGAATTACTTCCGAGCCAGCCATCCAGTTCCGCCGCAGTGAACAAACGAAAGGCCGGTATTTCGGTGCCGTCCGCGACGACAAAACTCATGGCCTTTCGGGCCTGGCTGATCTTGCGGACGCCATCGGGCGCCGCGTCCAGCGCGTGGAAGGTTGCGAGCGCAGCCTGTCCGCGCACCGCCTGTTCGGTCTTCGAGGCGCCGGTGATGAACTGGGCCGCCTTGCGTGCCATGTTCATCATGCCGATCAGCTGCTGGGAAAGCAGCCGGTCCACCTCGTCGGCGAGCGAAGGCTCGGCCTTCACATCCCCCTTGAGCGCCCGCGCGAAAAGCTTGCGGGCGATCGCCTTTTCCAGAACCGGACGCTCCGCGGTGACCCAGCAGCCGCGACCGGGCAGCTTGCCCTTGAGGTCCGGCACCACCTGCCCGTCGGGGCCGGCGACGAAGCGGATCAGACGGTCCTCCGTCTCGCCGCTTTCGCGCGTCACGATGCACATGCGTCCGTTCACAGGCAGCTCGTCGTCTTTCAGGGCCTCGGCAGCCTCGGCCGCCGCACCGCTATCCTTGTCGATCGTCATGACGGGAGCGCCCACGGGCGAGGCAGGGCCTTACGCCTCTTCCTCGTCCGCACCTTCCGTTATTTGGAGTGCCTCCTGCTCGCGTGCAAGGTCTTCCTCCGTAATCCAGCCCGCGGCAAGCCGCGCCTGCAGAATCATGGCCTCGGCTTCGGCACGCGAAACCTCCAGCTTGGAGAACAGGCCTTCAAAGCGCTTGGTCTCGCCGTTCTTGCGTTCCGACCAGCCGACCAGATCGTCGGCCGCACAGCCGGCGAAGTCTTCCACCGTCTTGATTCCGTCTTCGCCGAGCGCCACCAGCATATGGCCGGTCATGCCGTCGATCGTGCGCAGTTCGTCGGCAACGCCGAGCGCCTTGCGCTTCTCGTCCATCTCGGCTTCGATCTTCTCCAGATATTCGCGGGCGCGCGTCTGGATCTCGTTGGCCGTGTCCTCGTCGAAACCTTCGATGGAAGCGATTTCGTCAAGCTCGACATAGGCAAGCTCTTCGACCTGTGCGAAGCCTTCGGAGGCGAGCACCTGTCCGACCATCTCGTCGACATCGAGCGCCTCCATGAACAGCGCCGTGCGGTCGTTGAATTCCTTCTGGCGGCGCTCGGATTCCTCCTGCTCCGTCATGATGTCGATGTCCCAGCCGGTCAGCTGCGAGGCAAGACGAACGTTCTGGCCGCGGCGGCCGATGGCGAGCGACAGCTGCTCGTCGGGCACGACGACTTCGATCCGCTCGGCATCCTCATCGAGAACCACCTTGGAGACTTCCGCCGGCTGCAGTGCATTGACGATGAAGTTCGCGGGCTCCTGCGACCAGGGGATGATGTCGATCTTCTCGCCCTGCAGCTCGCCGACGACCGCCTGGACGCGGCTGCCGCGCATACCGACGCAGGCGCCGACCGGATCGATCGACGAGTCGTTGGAGATGACGGCGATCTTGGCACGCGAGCCCGGATCGCGGGCGACCGACTTGATCTGGATGATGCCGTCGTAGATTTCCGGCACTTCCATGGTGAAGAGCTTGACCATGAACTGCGGATGGGTGCGCGACAGGAAGATCTGCGGCCCGCGCTGTTCGCGACGCACATCATAGACGAAGGCGCGAACACGGTCGCCATAGCGCATGTTCTCGCGCGGGATCATCTCGTCGCGGCGAATGATGCCTTCGCCACGGCCGAGATCGACGATCACATTGCCATATTCGACACGCTTGACCGTGCCGTTGACGATCTCGCCGACGCGATCCTTGTATTCGTCGAACTGCCGGTCGCGTTCGGCTTCGCGCACCTTCTGCACGATGACCTGCTTGGCCGACTGGGCAGCGATGCGGCCGAAATCCATCGGCGGCAGCGGATCGGCGATGAAATCGCCAAGCGCCGCATCCGGATTACGGTCGCGCGCCAGCTCGAGCGGGATCTGCGTGGAGTAGTCTTCGGCCTGCTCGACCACTTCGAGGAGCCGCTGAAGACGGATCTCGCCGGTCTTGGAATTGATGTCGGCGCGGATATTTGTCTCCGAGCCATAGCGCGAGCGCGCTGCCTTCTGGATCGCATCCGCCATGGCGGCGAGAACGATCTCGCGGTCGATCACCTTTTCCCGCGCGACGGCATCCGCAATCTGCAGAAGTTCGAGCCGGTTTGCACTCACTGCCATGGTCAGGATCTCCGTAAAAAGCACTTGCCGGCCCGCGGGAGAAAGCCCCGTCGTCCCACCGGACTAGAAAGAAACGTCATGCCGTGCCCGCACTGTGCGAGCCTCACTCCTCGTCGGACGACGCGTCGTCCTCGAAATTCTCGTTGGCCGCCAGGCGCGCGGCCTTGGCCTTCTTGTCGGCCGCCAGCGCATCGCGGATCAGTTCGTCGGTCAGGATCAGGCGCGCCTCGGAGAGCGCCGAGAAGGGAATGACGATCACCGGCTCTTCGCCGGGCGCCGGCTGGTCCCGCTCCAGCGTGAAGCCATCCTGGTCGGCGGAGACGATCGTGCCGCGGAACCGCTTGCGGCTTTCGACCAGCACGGAGGTCTCGCATTTGACGAGATGCCCGGCCCAGCGCGAAAAATCGGAGCGGCGCACCATCGGCCGGTCGATCCCCGGCGAGGAAACCTCCAGATGATAGGCCTTGTCGACCGGATCCTCGACATCGAGCACCGGAGAGACCGCCATGGAGACCGCTTCGCAATCTTCCACCGTCATCGTGCCGTCGGGCCGCTCGGCCATGATCTGCAGCGTCGCGCCGTTCTGGGCGGAAAGCCGCACGCGCACCAGCCGATAGCCCAGGGGAATGAGCACGGGTTCGACAATATCGGCAATCCGCCGGTCGAGGCCGGTTTCGGTAATCAGCCGCGTCTCGTAAGCCGTCTCTTCTGCCACAATCTCGGACAAGCGCTCGTTCTCCGGTCAGACGGTAATAAAAAAGAGCGGGTCCTGACGGGCCCACTCTTCATCAACCGATCAAGAATTTCGCTGCTCTATACGCCCCGTTGCCTGCAAATGCAAGTGTTCGCCTGACTGCATCGTCATGCGCCGTCCCTTCTCGCGAATGGGGATCGTGAAGCATCAAGCTCGGACGAAGCAGAATGCCAGTGCCTTGTCGTCAATGCCAGCACTGGTTATATTACGGGAAACAAGAGGAGGCGGCTATCAGCAAGGCCCAGCAACGTGCGATCCAGAACTACCGCTCGCGTCTGGGCGAACGCGGACTTGCGCGCTTCGAAGTGCTGGGTCGGGACACCGACCGCGACCTTGTCCGACTGATCGCACGCAGGCTTGCAGAAGACACGCCGGAAGCCTTGGAGTTGCGCGCCACTGTCAGCAGGTCGATCTCCGGCGCTCCGCCGCGCAAGGGCGGCATCCTTGCTGCACTTCGGCGCTCTCCGCTTCTTGATGCTGATCTCGACCTGTTCCGTCCTCGCGAAGAAGGGCGGAAGGTCGAGCTTTGACGCGGTTCCTGCTCGACACGAATGTTATTAGCAACGTTACGAAGCTGACGCCATCGGTGGCGCTGCTGGAATGGTTGGCGGAACAGGTCGACGAAGACTTATTTATCTCTTCTCTCACGCTAGCGGAAATCAGTCGGGGCGTGCTCGAGATGCCTGCCGGCAAAAAGCGGCGGGAGCTTGAGACGTGGTTTGGTGGACCGGACGGCCCGCCAGCTCTGTTTGCCGGTCGCGTTCTTGCTTTCGACGAGAGAGCGGCTCTGGAATGGGCGAGGCTCATGGCGGACGGGAAAGCCCTTGGACGCCCTCGCAGCGCGCTCGACACGATCATCGCCGCCATCGCCAAAGCAAATGGCTGCATCGTGGTCACCGATAATGAAAGGGACTTCGAAGGCGTCGCGAGCATCAATCCGCTAAGAGGAGCCAAGTGACCATGCAGCGGGAGAAGATTGCGATCAAAGCATCTCAACGATGCTCAAGCGACCCCGGGCAAGCCGCGAAGGCGAGCTATGCCAGCCGAATGAACACCCCATAGGATATGGGCTGCTTTCGTCATCTTACCGCTCGAACGAGGCGACGCTCGAATCGGCCTCGCCTCACTCCCACTCGATCGTCCCCGGCGGCTTGCTCGTCACGTCGTAGACGACGCGGTTGATGCCGCGGACTTCGTTGATGATGCGGGTGGCGGTGCGGCCGAGGAAGGCCATGTCGTAGGGGTAGAAATCCGCCGTCATGCCATCGACGGAGGTCACGGCACGCAGCGCGCAGACGAAGTCGTAAGTGCGGTAATCCCCCATCACGCCGACGGTCTGCACCGGAAGAAGCACGGCGAAGGCCTGCCAGATCGTGTCGTAGAGGCCGGCCTTGCGGATTTCGTCGAGATAGATCGCATCCGCCTTGCGCAGGATATCGAGCTTTTCGCGCGTCACGCCGCCCGGGCAGCGGATGGCGAGCCCCGGGCCGGGGAACGGATGGCGGCCGACGAAGCGCTCGGGAAGCCCGAGCTCGCGGCCGAGAGCACGCACCTCGTCCTTGAAGAGCTCGCGCAGCGGCTCGACCAGCTTCATGTTCATCCGCGCCGGCAGGCCGCCGACATTGTGGTGGCTCTTGATGGTGACGGACGGGCCGCCGGAGAAGGAGACGCTCTCGATCACGTCCGGATAAAGCGTGCCCTGGGCCAGGAACTGCGGTGCGCCCTTGCCATCCTCGGCGATCTTCTTCGCCTCTCCCTCGAAGACCTCGATGAAGAGCCGGCCGATCGTCTTGCGCTTGACCTCCGGGTCGGTCTCGCCGGCAAGCTCGGTGAGGAACAGGTCGGAGGCATCCACATGGACGAGCGGGATGTTGTAATGGTCGCGGAACATGGTCACGACCTCTTCCGCCTCGTTCAGCCGCATCAGGCCGTGGTCGACGAAGACGCAGGTCAGCTGGTCGCCGATCGCCTCATGGATGAGGACGGCGGCAACGGAGGAATCGACGCCCCCGGAGAGCCCGCAGATCACGCGACCCTCGCCGACATCTTCGCGGATCTTGCGGATCATTTCGGCGCGATAGGCGGCCATCGTCCAGTCGGACTTCAGCCCGACGATCTTGTGCACGAAATTGGAGAGGAGCTTGGCGCCGTCCGGTGAATGCACCACTTCGGGGTGGAACATGGTGGTGTAGTAGCGCCGGCTTTCATCGGCCGCGATCGCAAAGGGGGCATTTTCGGAGGTGGCGACGACCTCGAAGCCGTGCGGCAGCTGGGTGACGCGATCGCCATGACTCATCCAGACCGGATAGCGCCCGCCGACGTCCCAGAAGCCTTCGAAAAGCGGGCTTGCTTTCTTGATCTCGACATCGGCACGACCGAACTCGGCCGCATGCCCGCCTTCCACCGTGCCGCCGAGCTGCACGCAGAGCGTCTGCTGCCCGTAGCAGATGCCGAGGATCGGCACGCCGCTGTCGAACACCGCCTGCGGCGCCCGCGGGCTGCCCTCCGCCGTCACCGAGGCCGGCCCGCCGGAGAAGATGACCCCCTTCGGCCGCATGCGGGTGAAGGCCTCTTCGGCCGAATTGAACGGATGGATCTCGCAATAGACGCCAGCCTCGCGCACGCGCCTTGCGATCAGCTGGGTCACCTGGCTGCCGAAATCAATAATGAGGATGCTGTCGGGATGGGCTATCTCGGTCATGCCAAGCCTTTCGCGCGCGTGTTCATGGCGAGCCTTTAAATAAAGGCTCGCCCAAGTGCAACGCTCGGGGCAGCTTTGAGGCAGATTCGGGCGGGAACCGCCTAGATGCGGAGACTGCCGGCCGCAAGCCCAGCTTCCAGCCGGTCTACCACGCCGGCCAGCTTGCCGTCGATCACATCCAGATAGTCCGTCCAGTCGCCGACATGGCGTAGCTCCGCCTTGCCGTCGGAAATGCCGCGCAGCGCGATCAGCGGAATGTCGAAGCTCTGGCAGGCGCGCAGCACCGCAAAGGTCTCCATATCGACCATATCGGCGGCAATCGCCTCATAGGCTGCGCCTGAGACGATATTCGCCCCGGTCGACAGGCTCGCTTCCGGCACGCCCTCGATGCGCAGCGGCAGCGGAACGACGACGGGAAGCGAGAGAAAGGGCGTCGCGCCCTTCTCGAAGCCGAGCGGCGAGGCATCCATGTCGCGGTAGGAGACGGAGACGGCCTGATAGACTTCCGTCTGCTCGAGCCGCGCCGAGCCGGCCGAGCCGAGCGACACGACGAGATCCGGCCGCTCGCCCTCGAGCGTCAGCGCCGAGAGCGCGCGGGTAAGCACGACCGCTGCCTCCACCGGACCGACACCGGTCATCAGCGGCGTGAAACGCTCGCGCAGAGCCGCGCCATATTCTGCCTCCGCCGCCATGGCATAGAGGATCTTCAGCCCGCCGGCGGACTTCAAAGGGGGCAGCATCATTCGGCAAAACCTTCCCGGTTGCGCACGACCATCTTGGTCGCGGTCATGGATGCAATCAGCTTGGGCGGCGCATCCTGCGACATGGCATAGCCGCGCCCGTCGGAGACGATGATCGTCGTGCCGGGCTTGGTCACCTCGCCACGAAACAGGAACCGCTCGCCCCGGCCGGGCGACAGCAGGTTGACCTTGAATTCGATGGTAAGCAGCCCCGCCTCGGGGTCGAGCACCGAATAGCCGGCATAGGTGCTGGCCGTTTCGAGCGCGGTGGAGATGATGCCGGCATGCAGGATGCCGTGCTGCTGGGTCAGGCCCTCATCGAAACCGAGCTCGATTTCCACCATGCCCTGTTCGATCCGCGTCAGCTCCGCGCCGATGGTGCGCATGACAGCCTGACGCTCGAAGCTGCGGCGGACACGGGCACGAAAATCGCTGAATTTGGGCTCGATCATCGTCGTCTCTGGCGCGAAGGGGGCTGCGCGACACTGGCACGCGTCCTTCCAGGCGGCAAGGTCAATTGAGGAGAAGGATGGAACCGTTCAGCAGGCTGGCGAAGGCAACCCAGGCGGCATAGGGCAGGAAGAGAATGGCGGCGAGGCTGTCCGTGCGGCGCACGGTCAGCATGAAACCGATGATCGAGATCAGCAGCGCCAGGATGATGATCAGCGCCAGCGCGATCTCGTTCAACCCGAAGAACAGCGGCGACCAGGCGAAGTTAAAGAGCATCTGCGCAAACCAGAAACGCATGGCCTTGCTGTTCGGCTGGCGCAGATAGGTCCGCGCCCCGACATAGCCGATGATGATGTAGAGCACCGTCCAGACCGGCGCGAAGATCCAGTTCGGCGGGTTGAAGGCCGGCTTCTGGAGCGACTGGTACCACGCGCCCGGCACATTGGTGATGCCGATCAGCAGGCCGATGCCGAGCACGAGGAGGATGAAGAGCGTAGTGACGAAGAACGGGCGCATGGGATTGAGATAACGCGGCGGCGGCCGGTCTGACAGGGGTCCGCGCGTCTGCATCACACGGCCTGCCCGGCGATGCGGACGATATGCTGGTCCCAGGCAAGCGGGCTCACCGTTTCGGCAAACCGGCCCTCGTAGGAGGAGACGGCAAAGCCATCGCGTCCCGCCGCTGCAATGCCGGCGGCATCGGTCTCGGTCCGGGTCGCAACGAGCCTGCCGGTCGATGCCTCGACGGTCACCACCGCCCCACCCTTGGGCGAAGCGAGGCCGACGAGGCCGCTCGCGCGGTTGACGGCGATGGCGCCGACATAATTTGCGAGCATCAGGCTCGCCTCTTCGGGCAGGGTGAGGAAGCGGATGTCCTCGCCCGGGCGGAAGGAGCCGGCAAGCGGCGGCAGGTCGTTGCGCGGTCCCTCATACTGGCAGGCAAACCAGATGCGGCCGTCCGCGTCGAGATCCACATGGCGCGTCGAAAGCTGTTTCAGGTCGGGCGGCATGAGATGACGCTCGATCAGCGCGCCGCTGTCCGTGCTGATCACGGCAAGCGAAGGCTGCATGCGGTCGAGATTGAGCTTGGTGCGCCCGAAATCCGGATGGGTCTCGATGCCGCCATTGGCGACGACCAGCCTCTGCCCGTCGGGCAGCAGCGTCATGTCGTGCGGGCCGATGCCATAGGAGGGAAATTCGCCGATGCGGCGAAAGTGATCGGTGCCGTCATACACGCCGATCATGCCCTGGCCCGTTTCGATGTCGTTTTCCGTGGCAAAAAGCAGCCGGCCATCGCCTGAAAAACAGCCGTGACCGAAAAAATGCCGGCCCTCGGCAGCGGCGATGGTGACGGGCGCTTTGCGCCCGGAAAGATCGGCCACCAACGCGAAGGTGCCGGGCCGCCGCGCAAAGGCGACGGCCAGGCCGGAGACCGGCGCGTGACACAGGCCATGGGCCCGCGCCGGCAGCCGCACCCGCTCCAGCACGGCGCCGGCCTCCGTCACCGTCGCAAGCCCATAGGTTCCATCGGGATCGCGAAAGGCGGAGGCATAGACCGCCTCGGCAGCGGCAAATGCAGAGGCGGCGCGAGGGGCAAGTGCTCCGGCCCAGGCGGCCCCTGCCATGGCGAGAAAGCTGCGGCGATCGAGACAGGGCGATGCGAACGGCACGGACATGGCGTCAATCCCCGTCGGCAAAGGAAAAGCCGGCACCGAGCCCCATGGCGGCACCGAAGTCGAGATTGAGCCGCTGCAACAGGTCGTTGGCATGGCGCAGGAGCTGCGTGAGTTTCATGCGTCCTTCTTCCGAAGCGAGGATCTGCTCGACCGGCGCATCAGCCGCCGCAGCCGAGGCGGAGAACTCGCTCATCACCGCGCGGATCGAGGCGGCCATGGGGGCGTCGGCAGGTGGGACCAGATTGTCCATCCGGGCGGCATCGAAGAGGGCCTTCAGCCCATCCACATTGGCCCGGATCGCGGCGATGGTGAGGCCGGAGCGCCAATAGAGCGCCAGGCGCGGCCGACCGGGATCGGGCTTGCCGTCGACCGTTCCGGCGAAGAAGGGCCGCAACCTCTGGTCCTTCAGGGTCTCGACACCATGGACCAGGACGCCGAGCAGCTCCGTCGCCGCTTCCCGTTCGGTGCGATAGAGCGGATTGCCCGGCCCTGGCTGCGTCCAGGCCTTGGCGACCCCGTCCGGCGCGTCCCATGCCGCCGCGAGATCCTGGCCCAAGCCGGCCAGATTGGCCGCGATCGCGGCGCCATAGCGGCAACGGAAGCCGTTCGGCTCTTTGGCGAGATCGTCGGCGCCCGTGCCGTTCAGCACGAAATCCAGCGCACCGAGGCCCTGGACGGCAACGCTCTTGCCTTTCAGCGTCCCTGCGGAGGTGGCGCTCTCATCTTTTTCGGCCAGCAGCCGCTGGACCTGTTTCAGGCCGAGGCTCTTGCGGTCGGGAAAAAAGAGGATCCGTTCGAAGCGGTTGTCGTCCAGAACCGGGCCGACCCGCACGATCTCGATGCGCGCCCAGGCCAATGCCGTCTCGCGAAAGGCGGCGCGGAAGGCAGCGACACCCTTGGCGGAGGGCTTTTCGCACAGACCAGGCGCGATCGACGCCATGGCTGCCGCCTTCTCGGCAAAGGCGCGGTAGCCTGGACGAATGAACCCATCGACCGCACCGGCCATGGCGGCCGGCACCTGCTCCGCCACGAGCCCCTGCCCGGCCGCCACAAGGCTGGCCCCATCCTCCGCGTCCTGCGCCTGGGCAGGCGCAGCAAGGCCAAGGGCCGCAGAAAGGATGATGAGGATCGACAGGCGCATCAGAGCGACTCCAGAAAAGCAAGCAAGGCGCGGCGGTCCCGCGCAGACAGGGCGGCATAGCGATCACGCGCGGCCTGCCCCTCGCCGCCATGCCAGAGAATGGCTTCCTGCAGCGTCCGCGCCCGCCCATCATGCAGGAAGCCGGCACGCGGATCTACCGTGGAAGCCAGGCCGATCGCCCAGAGCGGCGGCGTTCTCCATTCGCCGCTTCCGGCATGTGTGGGGCTGGCCGGGCCGTCGCGGCCCGGATCGGCAAGATCCTCGCCCATCTCGTGCAGCAGAAGATCGGAATAGGGCCAGATGAGCTGAAAGGCGAGCGGCGGTTGAGCCTGCCGACTGGTGACGAAGCTGGGGCGGTGGCAATCCGCGCAGCCGATCGTGGAGAAGAGGGCCTTGCCGGACAGCACCTCCGCTCGGCCGACATCGCGCCGGGCCGGCACGGCCAGATGGCTTGCATAGTCCGCGACGAGAGTGAGCACGGGGTCCGGTGCCTCCACCGGCCCCAGCCGCGGCTGGACGCCGTCCGGCGCAGCAAGGCAGGCGGCCTGATGAACCGTGCAATCGCCCGCGCTCTGCGGCCGCGCGGGCGTCGAAATCCCGAGATCGGTGGCAAAGGCGGCCGCGCTTTGGGCACGCACGCTCGACATCTCCGCCTTCCAGCCGAAGCGGCCGAGCGCAAGGCTGCCGGTTGCCGGATCGCGAACCATGATGGTCCGCCCCCGGATGCCATCGCCGTTTCTGTCGTCCGGATCCGCGCCGGCGAGGAGATCGGCAGGATGGATCGCCTCGATGAGACCAAGCCCGGTCATGGCCGGTGCCAGGCGCGGCGAAAGATGGGTGGCCGGGTCGAGCGGTCCGTAGGCGAGATTTTCGATCGAAAACCGCGGACGGCGGAGCGTTACCTGCTCGCCGCCGGCCAGCGAGACGATCCTGGTTTCGAAACGAAGGGACGGATGGCCTTCCGCCGGCTGGCCCGGCACCGCGCTGTCCTGCAGCTGCCGGCCATAGACCGGATCGCCGCGGCCATCCGGCTGGACCAGACGCAGCACGAGCGACGGCCCGATTGCGCCCTCCTCCGGGGCATGGCCGCGTCCGTCGCGCTGATGGCAGGTGGCGCAGGCCCGCGCATTGTAGAGCGGCCCGAGACCATCGGAGGCCTGGGTGGACGAGGGCGCGGAAACCCAGAGCTTCTCGAACAGCGCGGTGCCGAGCGCGAAGTCGGCACGACCGGAGGCGTCAAGTGTGGGGATCGGCTGGGACAGACTGTCTGGTCCCGGCTGGGCGGTGGACGTCGCGCCGCCGCCCGCCATGGCCTCGAAAGGCTGCGGCCTGTCGAACTGGTCCGCAGCCAGGGTCACGGCGTCGACGCGCGCGCGCTCCGTGGGCGTCAGATCGTCCCGCAGCACCGGTGCCGTTTCGACCATCCCCGTGCTGACGGGCAGCAAGGTCTTCGGAGAGAGCCCGTAGCCGGACAGCGCTGCGGCGCCGGCAGCCAGCAGGGCTGCGGCGATCGGCAGGCTCGGGCGGGAAACGCGAAACGCGATCATCCGGGCGATGCGTCCTTGAGGACAGGCCGGCAGGGCTGCCGCCGGCCGATGGAGAAACGCCGCCCGACCGCCCCCCACCGCGCAAGGCGAAGCAGGGGCGGCGGGCCAGGTGCTTATTGGAAGACGGCGTTCGGATTGTCGAGACTGTCGGACCCTTCCAGTTCGATCTGGCCGAGATCGAGTGCGGCTATCACCCGCTCGACGGTCTTCGACTGCGCGATCAACCCGTCGATCGCCTTCTGTACGGCGGCATTGCCCTCGGCATTGCCTTCCGCAATCATCTGGTCATAGGCCTCGATCGTGCGGCCGCGCTCGGCCATGGCCTGCATGGCGGCCACGGTTGCGGCAAGCTTGTCCGTCATCTCCTTGTCGAGCGCCGGATCCTTGGCCGCCACCAGAGCCGAGAGCGACGGGCCCGTCATCGTGGTGCCATCGACGCGGGTGTAGGTGCCCGTATAGGCCGACTGGATGCCGATCGCGTCATGCAGATGCGAATTGTAGGTGTTGTCGGAGAAGCAATCCTGCTCCTCTTCCGGATCATGCAGCAGAAGGCCGAGCTTCATGCGCTCGCCGGCGAGCTCGCCATAGGAAAGCGAACCCATGCCCGTCAGGATCGCGCCGATGCCGGCCTTGGGATCGGCCTCCACCGCCTTGCTCGCCGCGCCCTCCGGCGCCCAGGCCTCGACCATGGTCTTCAGGTCGGAGACCAGGAGATCGGTTGCGGCTTTAAGATAGGCGGCGCGCCGGTCGCAATGGCCGTTGGTGCAGGCCTTCGTGTCGTAGTCGGTGTAGGGCCTGTTGCCGGCACCGGGTCCGGTGCCGTTCAGGTCCTGCCCCCAGAGCAGGAATTCGATGGCGTGATAGCCGGTCGCCACATTGGCCTCGATTCCGCCGGCCTCCTGAAGCGTGCTGGCCAGGAATTCCGGCGTGATCCTGCTTGCGTCGACGGTCTTGCCGTCGATGGAGAGCGTCGGATTGGCAATGACATTGGCGGTGAACAGCGCATTGTCGTCGCTCTCCGTGCCATAGCTTGGATCGACATAGTCGATCAGGCCTTCATCGAGCGGCCAGGCATTCACCTTGCCTTCCCACTCGTCGACGATCGGATTGCCGAAGCGGTAGACTTCGCTCTCCTGATAGGGGTTGCGAGCAGCAAGCCAGGCCTCGCGCGCCGCCTTCAGCGTCGCTTCGCTCGGGCTGGCGATCAGCGCATCCACCGCCTTGTCCAGCGTTTCCGCCGTCGTCAGCGCGTCGGAGAACTTGGCATGGGCGAGGGCTGCGTAGTGCTGGAGAACGGCCGGCGCATCGACCGGTGTTGCTTTCGTGACGGCATGGGCCGAAAGGGCCGAGGTGCCGAGCGTCAACGCCAGAACGGCGGCGCGAAGAAGCGATTTGGACAAGATCCACTCCTCAGTCCAGTGTCGAAACGATCTGATCGGGAGCGCGGCTGCCAGACAGGCGCAGCGCCGAACCCGCGCTGCCTTCATGGCCGAAAATTAAACCAGTGTCAAAGAGTATAGTTTAAATGCTCACAAAGCGCACAGGGCCCGCCGGATGGGCACGCCCTGCCGCTCACGCCTGGCGCTGAAGGCTGGCGAAAAAGAAGCCATCCGTGCCGGTGCGCGCCGGGCTCAGAGTGAGCGTGGTGCCATCCTCGCTCCAGGGCGTGCGCGGCTGCGTACCGAACAGCGTGGTCCACCGCTGCATGGCGCTCGTCGCCGCAAACTGCGGATGGTCGGACAGGAAACGCGCGACCTGCCGGTCGTTCTCCTCCGGCAGGACGGAGCAGGTGACATAGATGAGGCGGCCGCCGGGGCGGACAAAGCGGGCAGCGGCAGCAAGCGCCTCCTGCTGCTGGCTCTGGCGCTCCTCGATATTGCGCGGCGTCAGGCGCCATTTCGTATCGGGACGGCGCCGCCAGGTGCCGGTGCCGGTGCATGGCGCATCGACCAGTACCGCATCGCAGCGGCCCTCGAGAGGCTGCAGCCCTGCGACCCGGTCATGGACCTGGACATTGCGGGTACCCGCCCGCTTGAGCCGCTCGATGATCGGCGCCAGGCGCTTGCGGTCGGCGTCGAAGGCGTGGACCTGGCCCTTGTTGTCGAGCGCCGCCGCAATGGCCAAGGTCTTTCCGCCGCCGCCGGCGCAATAATCGAGCACCTGTTCGCCCGGCGCCGGCAGAACGAGATCCGCCACGATCTGCGAGCCCTCGTCCTGCACCTCGAACCAGCCCTTCTGGAAGGAGAGTTCGGCGGTGACATTGGGAAGGCGGGATAGACCTTCGCTCGGCGGCACGCGCAGCCCATGGCGCGCGATCGCGGTGTCGACCACGCCGGCTTCGGCGAGAGCCTTGGCGACCTTCGGCCGATCGGCTTTCAGCGTGTTGACGCGCAGGTCGAGCGCCGGCCGCCCGGCGAGCGCCTGCGCCTCCGCCAGCCATTCGCTGCCGAAGGCGGCTTGGAAGGAGGGAACGGTCCATTCGGGAATATCGGCCTGCACATGCAGCGGCGCATCCGAAAGGCTGCGGCTCGAATAGGCGGCAAGCGCCGTCTCGGACAGGGGAGCGGGCGCGAAGCGGTCACCCTCCAGCGCCTCGGCCAGACTGTCCGGCGTCAGCCCCCATTGGCGCAGCATCACGGCATGTCCCAGCGCCGCAGGGCTGTCATCGTCCATCAGATAGGCGTGGGACAGCTTCATCCGCAGCGCATCATAGACGATATTGCCGATCGCCGCCCGGTCGCCCGAGCCGGCAAAGCGGTGGGAGAGGCCCCAGTCCTTCAGCGCATCGGCCACGGGCCGACGGCGCGCCTCGATATCGGCGAGGACCTCGATCGCTCCGGAGAGCCTTCCACCCAGTCGCATGTTCAAACTCCGTTTCGCGCCCTGTAGCGGCCAGCGGCGGCAAGAGCAAGCGGGAGCGCAGGGTGGAGAAAAAGCGGGGCCGCCGGGAACAATCCCTCCGGCGGCTCATTCTTCCGCTGTCTGATCAGCCGATCACGCGGTAGCAGACGCTGGCCGTGCCCGAAGAGATCATGCCGATGTTGGATGCGGCCGCCTTGGAAAGATCGAGCACACGGCCCCGGATAAACGGTCCGCGATCGTTGATGCGGACGACGACGGACTTGCCGTTGCGCTTGTTGGTCACCTGGACCTTGGTGCCGAAGGCGAGGCTCCGATGCGCGGCCGTGAGATAGGATGCATTCATCCGTTCGCCGGATGCCGTCCGTGAAGTGAGTGCGTACCACGACGCACCGCCGCACCCCGGACCCTTTGCCATGGCCGCCACCGGCGACGTGAAGGTTGCCCCCAAGGCAACACATGCCGCCAGAGCGGCAGCCCCCAAAGTCTTGCTCGTCAAAAAGTCAGTCCCTTGCTGGTCAATCGGTGGACCGGCTTGTCGGGACGAAAAATGGCAGAAACGTGCTTCAACCGTTAAGGTCTGGTTAGGGAATACTTGCCGAAGATGAAGTTTTAAGAGTCTTAAAAAATTTAATCTATCGGCCACCCTGCGTAAAAATCAGTGGAATCAGCGACTCCATTGCACAAGACTCCATAATGAGAAAACCATTGGCCTCCTGTGGATAAAATGAGATTGAATTTTTAAGAGCGCCCTATTTCCAGCGTCCGCCAGTGGCTGCGCGCGCTGATATCTCGCAGAGGTTGCATCGAGAGAGGGAAACTGTCTGCGTTTTCAGCCCCAGTTTCCCGCTTCCCAGAGGGCGGCGAGCGACTGGCGATAGGTGGGATAGGCGAAGGTGTAGCCCGCTGCTTTGAGCTTGGCATTGGAGACGCGCTTGTTCTCGCCGTAGAAGGAGCGCGCCATGGGGCTGAGCTCTGCGGTCTCGAAGGGGATTTCCGGCGGCGGGTCGATGCCCATCAGCCGCGCGGCTTCGGCAACCACATCCTGCGGCGGGGCCGGCTCGTCATCCGTGACGTTGTAGATACCGGCGAGGCCGTGCTCGATCAGGAACTGCGTGGCGCCGGCAATATCCTCCACGCGGATCCGGTTGAACACTTGGCCCGGCTTGACCAGCCGGCGCGCCGTGCCTTCCGCCAGGTTGCGCAGGCCGTTGCGCCCCGGCCCGTAAATGCCGGAGAGACGAAGCACTGCCACCGGCACGCCCGTCGCTTTCCCGAAGGAGAGCCACTGCTCCTCCGCCTCCACGCGCTCTTGCGAGCGCTCGGACACCGGGTGGAGCGGTGTTTCCTCATCCACCCAGGCCCCGCCATGGTCGCCATAGACGCCGACGGTGGAGAGATAGCCGGCCCAGGCAAGCTCGGGCATCAATTCGGCCAGCGCCGGCTGCCCAGGGCGCATCAGCGGGTCGCCGGCCTTGCCGGGCGCGATCGACTGGATGAGATGTGTGGTGCGGGCCATGGCCGCCATCAGGGCGGGCGACACCGTCTCGCCGTCGAAGATCAGCGGCGTGATGCCCTGCAGGCTCAGCCGCGCCGCCTTTTCCTCGCTGCGTGTCGTGCCGGTCACCGTTTGCGCCAGCGGCCGCAGGGTCTTGGCAATGGCGGCGCCGGAAAAGCCGGCACCGAGGATCAGGACATGCATGTAGCGGCTCCCGCGCGGTTCCATTCGTCGAGTACCTCCTGCGCACATTCGCCGCCGCGATCAAGCCGCGCGAAGTCTTCCGCCGAAAGAAGGCGGGAGAGCGCCCAGACCGCCATGGCCCGCACCTCCGGCGCCGGATCGGTGAGCAAAGCCAGGCAGGGGGATACCAGCGACGCGCTGCCCGAATTGCCGGCCGCAATCAGGCAGTTGCGCACGAACCGGTTGCGGCCGATCCGCTTGACCGGCGAGCCGGAGAACAGCGCTCGAAAGGCAGCGTCGTCCAGCGTCAGCAGATGGTCGAGCGCGGGTGCGCGCAGATCGTCGCGCGCCTTCAGCTTCATTTCGCGCGCTTCCGCGGCAAACTTGTTCCAGGGGCAGGCGGCCAGGCAATCGTCGCAGCCATAGATGCGGTTGCCGATCGCCGGCCGCAGTGCCGGATCGATCGGGCCCTTGTGCTCGATGGTGAGGTAGGAGATGCAGCGGCGCGCATCGAGCTGGTAGGGGGCCGGGAAGGCGTCCGTCGGACAGGCGGCCAGGCAGGCGCGGCAGGAGCCGCAATGATCGCGCTCGGCTGCGTCCGGCTCCAGCGCGGCCGTGGTGAAGAGGCTGCCGAGGAAGAGCCAGGACCCGAATTCGCGGCTCACGAGGTTGGTATGCTTGCCCTGCCAGCCGAGCCCGGCCTGCTCGGCCAGCGGCTTTTCCATGACCGGTGCCGTATCGACGAAAACCTTCACATCCTCGCCAGCGCGGGCGGCAAATCGGGTCGCCATCTCCTTGAGCCGGCCCTTGATCAGATCATGATAGTCGCGGTTCTGGGCATAGACGGAGATCGCGCCCCTGTCCTTCTCAGCCAGGATAGCGCGGGGATCATGATCAGGGCCGTAGTTCATGCCGACCATGACGATGGAGCGCACCTCGCTCCAGAGCGCGCGCGGCGAGCCGCGGCGCTCGGCCGTTTCCGCCAGCCAGCCCATGCTGCCGTGAAAGCCGGCGTCAAGGAAGGCGGCGAGACGATCGGGCGCCTGCGGGATCATGTCCGGCGTGGTGATGCGACAGAGGTCGAAGCCCTTGTCGGCGGCCTCGGCCTTGACGAAGCGGGTGAGACTCGCGCTGCGGCGGGCCTCCGCCGTCTCAGAAGTCGAGATCCGCATAATGCGACACCGGGGTCAGCCCCCGCACGCGCTCTGCGAGCAGCGGGCGGAAGGAGGGGCGGGATTTCAGCCGCTGATACCAATCCTTGGCGACAGGCGCCTCCGACCAATCGATCTCGCCCATATAGTCGAGCACCGAGAGCGCGGCGGCGGCGGCAAGATCGGCATAGGACAGCCGATCCCCGGCAAGATAGGTGCGCGAACCGGCAAGCCAGGAGAGATATTTCAGATGCTGGCGGATATTGGCGCGCGACAGGCGCAGCACCTTGGAATCCGGTGCGCCGCCGCCCTCCGCCGGGGTCATCTGCAGTTTGAAGATCCGCTCGCGCACCAGAGGCCGCGTCACGTCCGATTCCATCTTTTGCAGGAACCACTCGGTCAACCGGCGAATTTCGGCGCGTTGGAACGGGTCTTCCGCCAGAAGCCGACGCTCGCGCTTCAAGACGCCGTTGGTCTCGTCGAGATATTCGGAAATGACCGTCGCGCCGCACAGCGCCCGCATGCTGTCATCCAGATAGACCGGCAGCGTTCCGGCCGGATTGAGCGCCAGGAAGTCGCGACGCCGCTCCCAGGGCTGCTCCTCCGCCAGATCCGTCTGATAGCCATATTCCGAGAGGATGAGCCGCACGAAGCGCGAGGCGGTGGACATGGGATGATGATAAAGCGTGGGCATCGATGAGGTCTGGCTCGATCGTCGGAGGATAGCGGTCATATAGGGCAGCCGGACCGCTCTGGCCAAGGCAGGGTGAAGACGGCTATGAGAATGCTGCGCTGCACGCTAATAGAGGCGCTCGCCTGCACACACAAGCGATCCACACCATCGCCCCAACGCCGAACCCTATCCGTCTTTGATTAAGGGATACTTTACCAGATGCCCGATCAATCGATCATCAGTGCGCTCATTCTCGGCCTCATCGAGGGCCTGACGGAGTTCATCCCGGTTTCCTCCACCGCCCACGTGCTCCTGGCAGGGCATTTCCTCGGCTTCAAGTCGCCCGGCAATACTTTTGCCGTGCTGATCCAGCTGGGTGCCATTCTTGCCATCCTGCTCGTCTATTTCCAGCGCCTGCTGAAGATCGCGCTCGGCATTCCGAACGATCCGGCCGCGCGGCGTTTCGTGCTGTCGATCCTTCTCGCCTTCCTGCCGGCCGCCGTCATCGGCGCGATCGCGCATGATTTCATCAAGACGGTGCTGTTCGAAACGCCGGCGCTGATCTGCATCGTGCTCATCATCGGCGGCGTCATCCTGCTTGCCGTCGACCGCATGCCGCTCAAGCCCCGCTACAAGGATGTGATGGAGTACCCGCCGTCGCTGGCCCTGAAGATCGGCTTCTTCCAGTGCCTGGCGATGATCCCCGGCACTTCGCGCTCCGGCGCCACCATCGTCGGCGCACTGCTGATGGGCACGGACAAGCGGTCCGCTGCGGAGTTCTCGTTCTTCCTCGCCATGCCGACCATGGTCGGCGCTTTCGTGCTGGATCTCTACAAGAACCGCGACATCCTGGATTTCAACGATCTTTCGATCATCGCCGTCGGCTTCATCGCCGCCTTTGTCTCGGCGCTGTTCGTGGTCCGCTCGCTGCTGGCTTTCGTTTCCAGCCGCGGTTTCACACCCTTCGCCATCTGGCGCATCGTCGTCGGCGTTGCCGGCCTCATCGGCCTGATGATCGTCGGCTGACCGGACAAAAACAAACCGCATGCGCCGGTTCCCCGGATCGCATGCGGTTCGCCTGGCCCCCGCCATAAGGAATGCGCGCCGCGCGACCGCGGAGCGAAAGGGATCAGTTGCGGGAGATCTGGCCGATCGAGGCCGTGGTGCAGGGATCGACGCCATAGGCCGGCGCGCAATTGTCGTGGCTCATGGCCACCGTCTTCGGTGCGGCGAACGAACCCGCAACCACCACCAATGCCGCGCACGCAAAAAAGATTGCGATCGACTTGCCCATGAAAACTCTGCCTTTCGAGATGACGAGACGGCGTCCTTGCCCCTGTTCGGTGGCCAAGCGGCGCGGCCCTCGTCTAAGTCGAGGGACCGGAGCGATCAATAGCGCGACATGTTGAATGGCTGGTAAAGGGCACGAGCAATTTTGCACTGCGGCAGAACTGCAACTGTGTGACCCGCCGGGCACAAAAGCGCCGCCGGATCGGTCCGGCGGCGCAAGACGGGACGACTGGGACTGGTGTTCTCAGGCGGCCTTGCCGGACCGCGTATACTGCCCCTGCGGACGGTAGCGCACCAGGTAGGAGGGCAGAATCGCCTCCACCAGCGTCGGCTCGATGCCGAAGGCCTTGAAGGTACGGCCTTCCTGCTCGGCGCTCTTGGAGACGACATTGTCCTGCTTGAGCAGCGTCACCTGGTCGGGGGTGAGCGGCGGATCGATGAAGGGGATCAGCGAGGCGACGCTGCCGATCATCGACGCGATGCCGAAGGGCAGAGAAACGAAGCCGCGCTTGCGGTCGATGGCCGAGAGCATCCGCTCCAGACAGTCGCGGAAGGTCAGCACCTCCGGCCCGCCGAGCTCGTAGATCCGGCCCTTCTCGACCTTGCCCTCGATGGCAAGCGCCACGGCTTCGGCGACATCGGCCACATAGACCGGCTGGAAGGCGGTCTTGCCGCCGCCGATCAGCGGCAGGGCGGGCGCGAAGCGCGACATGTCAGCGAACTTGTTGAAGAAGCCGTCTTCCGGGCCGAAAACGATCGAGGGGCGCAGGATGACGGCATCCGGCTTGATCTCGAGAATGGCTTTTTCGGCCCGGCCCTTGGTGCGGGCATAGGCAGCCTCGCCCTTCTCGTCGGCGCCAATGGCCGAAATATGGGTCAGCGAGGCGCCGGCCGCGCGCGCCGCTTCCGCCACGGCCTTGGCGCCGAACTCCTGCACCGAGTCGAAGGTGTTGCGGCCGGCCTCGAAGAGGATACCGACGCAATTGACCACGTGGTCGGCATCCCGGACCGCCGCATCGATCGAGCCGCGGTGGCGCAGGTTCGCCTGGGCGAAGGAGATCTGCCCGACATTGCCGAGCGGCTGCAGGAAGCCGGCGAGGTCCGGGCGGCGCACGGCGACGCGAATGCGGAAGCCGCGGCGGGCGAGTGCACGCACCACATGCCGACCGACAAAGCCGGAGCCGCCGAACACGGTGACGAGCGGGGGGAGATTGGCAAGGATCATGGGGAAGCGCTCCGCGAAATGGGCCTGATCGTGTCCGCTACATAGCTCAAGCGAGCGCAGCCGGAAAGCCTTGTCGCACCGCGCGGCACCACATGTCCGCGCCGGCCGATCCGAGCGAACGGCCGGTTGCGGCGGGGCCTGTGGCTAGACGCCCTCGACCACCACCATCTCCGCATCCGCCACCTCCTGCCGGATGGCGGCCGCGCGTTGATACTCCGGCGAATTGTAGCAATCGACCGCCGCCTGTATTGAGGGAAACTCGATGACGACATTGCGGCCGCGGGCTTCACCTTCCAGCGGCTGGAACGGTCCGCCGCGGGCCAGGAACTTGGCGCCGTAGCGCTCGAAGGCAGGCTTGGCCGCCGCGACATAATCCTTGTAACGCTCGGCATCCCGCACGTCGACGCGCGCGATCCAATATCCCTTTGCCATGCTGATCATCCTCCTGATGCGACGGTGCTTCTCTGACGGAACAGGCTATTGATTGGCCGGCCAGGCGGCACGGCGCATGTCTTCGAGGATGGCGCGGGTTGCAGCACGCGGATCCTCGGCCTTGACGATCGGCCGGCCGACGACGAGGTGGCTCGCCCCCGCGACGATCGCGTCATAAGGGGTGACCACGCGCTTCTGATCGCCATGATCCGCGCCGACGGGGCGGATGCCGGGGGTGACGACCGCCATGTCGGGGCCGACTGTGGCGCGCACCGCCTGCGCTTCGGCGGCCGAACAGACGATGCCGCCCATGCCGGCGGCGCGGGCCTGGGCGGCACGGGAAAGAACCAGCGCCTCCGGCGCATCGCGGTAGCCGGCCTCGGCGAGGTCCGCCGCATCCATGGAGGTCAGGACGGTGACCCCGAGCAGGCAGAGTTCGGAGCCCTGTGCCGCCGCCACGGCTGCGGCCATCGCCTTCGGATAGGCATGCAGGGTCAGCATGAAGACCCCCATCCGCGCGATCTGCTCGACGCCCTTGGCAACCGTGTTGTCGATATCGAGAAGCTTCATGTCGAGAAAGACGCGTTTGCCTTCGGCCGTCAGCTGCCGCGCCAGTTCGAGACCGCCGACGAAGGCGAGCTGGTAGCCGATCTTGTAGACCCGCCCCTCTTCCCCGACCGCATCGACGATGGCGCGCGCCTCCTCCACGCTCGGCACATCGAGCCCGATGATCAAGCGATCTTCCGCACTGTCCTTCATGGCGCCCTCTCTCGTTCCGTCTCCGTCCCCTCGCATGCGAAGGACGGAGCCGCAACTCAAAAAGCAGCCTCGGCCTCAGGGTGTCGCTGCCCCATTCCAGCTCGGATAGCTGCCGTAAACGACGACGGCGACGATCACGATGGCCGCGGCCAGGAGCACGAGATACCGCATCTGCATGGAAACCCTCCTTGAAAGCGCCGCTAACCAGCGCTCTTGCCGCCAGGTTCCTCGGCATCCTCCAGCGCCTCGAACCAGGCCGCATAGGGCGTGGTCCTCGCCATTTTCCGATTGTAGTCGGGCGCTCCATCCTCCCACCAGACAGGGCCGCGCTCCCCAAGCCCGTGCTTGGCCTCATCGACCGCCCGGCGCGCCTCAGCCAACCGCTCGGGATTGCCCTTTGCCGCGCGGACCGCCTGCCGGGCGCGCATCAGCGCCGAGACCAGACGCGCCCGCTCCGTCTCCGGCAGCTTCGGGTTGCTCAGCCGCCAAAGCCGTCCGCGCACGACGAAATAGCGTCCGTCCGGCGTATGCGGATGCTCGGCCATGCGGGTCCTTCTCCTCTTTTCCACGCGAGCGGGAACGAGAGGAACGCCGCAGCGGTTCCGACCTCACAAAAGGGAACGCTATTGCTTGATCGACCCCAGCGATGATGCGAGGTTTCCGCCAAACCACGGAAAGGACGAACCATGAGCCTGCGGATCAACGATATCGCGCCCGATTTTCACGCCGAAACCAGCCAGGGCCCGATCGACTTTCACGACTGGATCGGCGACGGCTGGGCGGTTCTCTTCTCGCATCCGAAGAACTTCACGCCGGTCTGCACCACCGAACTCGGCACCATGGCAGGGCTCGAAGGCGAATTCCGCAAGCGCGGCGTCAAGATCATCGGCATTTCGGTCGATCCGGTCGAAAGCCACGAGCGGTGGAAGAGTGACATCCGCACCGCCACCGGCTTCGACGTGGAGTACCCGCTGATCGGCGACAAGGATCTCAACGTCGCCAAGCTCTATGACATGCTGCCGGCCGGTTCCGGCGACAGCTCGGAAGGCCGCACGCCGGCCGACAATGCGACCGTACGCTCGGTCTTCGTCATCGGCCCGGACAAGAAGATCAAGCTGATCCTCACCTATCCGATGACCACGGGCCGCAACTTCGACGAGATCCTGCGGGCGATCGACTCGATCCAGCTCACCAGCAAGCACCAGGTGGCGACCCCTGCCAATTGGAAGCAGGGCGACGACGTGATCATCACCGCCGCCGTCTCCAACGAGGACGCCATCGCCCGCTTCGGCAGCTACGACACGGTCCTTCCCTACCTGCGCAAGACCCGCCAGCCGGGGGCGTGATTGGAGCCTTGGCGGGCTGGAGGTAGAGTACCTTTCGGCCTGACGGGCTTAGGGCCACGTGCCTTTCTGCCCTTTCGGTCTGGAGCGGCAAGCCCCTCTGGCCCTGCAGATCAAAGGCGGCAAGACCCCCTCTGGCCTGCCGGCCATCTCCCCCACACGGGGGGAGAGATCGTGAGGAGACCGCCCGCCAAGCCGTTCGCCCTCCTCAGCGATCTCTGTTGGTTCCATCCCGTGGGGAACGCGCCGCTGGGTCTCTCCCCCCTCGTGGGGGAGATGGGCGGCAGCCCAGAGGGGGTCTTCCATCCGTCCGGCCCCACCCTCTCCTACCGAATCCGCACCCCATCTTCCGCAAACAACAGCGCCCGCGCCGGATCGAACCCCGCCCGCAACACCTCGCCGGCCTTCAAGCTGCGGCCGTTGCGGGTGGTGACGATGATGGCCTCGCCGGAGGCGGAGCGGCCATAGGCGAAGGTTTCGCCACCCAGGTGCTCGAACATGTCGATGGTGATCGGCAGGCTTTCGGCCTGGTCGTCGCTAAAATGCTCCGGCCGGATGCCGAGCTTCACCGGCGTGCCGGCGGAGGGCACCGCGCTGCGGATCGGCACCGCCACCTCCTTGTCGGCGAAACCGTCGAGCCGGACGAGCGCGCGCGCGCCATCGGCCCCGGTCACGCGGCCGGAGAAGACGTTCATCTTCGGCGAGCCGATGAAGCCGGCGACGAAGAGGTTGGCCGGATCGTCGTAAAGATCGAGCGGCGCACCCACCTGCTCCACCCGGCCGGCCCGGAGCACGACGATCTTGTCGGCGAGCGTCATCGCCTCCACCTGGTCGTGCGTCACATAGATGATCGTCGCCTTCAGCTCCTTGTGCAGCCGCGCGATCTCGACGCGCATATGCACGCGCAGTTCGGCATCGAGGTTCGACAGCGGCTCGTCGAACAGGAAGACATCCGGCTCGCGCACGATCGCCCGGCCGATCGCCACCCGCTGGCGCTGGCCGCCGGAGAGCGCCTTCGGCTTGCGGTCCATCAGCGCGCCGAGTTCGAGGATCCTGGCGGCCGCATCGACCCGGCGCGCGATCTCCGCCTTGTCCATGCCGGCAAAGCGCAGCGCGAAGCCCATGTTTTCCCTGACCGTCATATGCGGGTAGAGCGCATAGGACTGGAAGACCATGGCGATGCCGCGCTTGGACGGATCGACATCGTTCATCACCTGTCCGCCGATCGTCAGCGTGCCGGCGGAAATATCCTCCAGACCGGCGATCATGCGCAAGAGCGTCGATTTTCCACAGCCGGAGGGGCCGACGAAAACGACGAATTCTCCCGATTTCAGGTCGAGATCGACGCCCTTGATGACGTCGAGGGCCCCGAAACTTTTGCGGATGGCGGAAAGCGTGACGTCGGCCATGGTGCTCCCTCAGGCGCTGACGGTGAAGGTGACGGTCTGATCGGCAAAGGCGGCGCAGGCGGCGTGAAGCGTAAGGGTGCCGGCCTCATCGCCCGCCTCCAGCCAGAAGCCCGTGACCCCGCCCTTGAAGCTCTGCAGCGACGGTCCGATGATCCGCCCTGGCCCTTCCAGCGTGAACTGCACCGGTTCCTCGAAGAAGGGCAGGATGTTGCCGCACTGGTCGAGCGCGCGCACGATGACCCGCACCGCGTCCTTCTCGCCGGCCTTCAAGGCCGTGTCGTCCGGAGCGATTGCAAGCGTCGTCGGCACCGGATCGGCCGGCAGGGTGATGGTCTTGACCGGCTTGCCGTCGACGAAGCCGGTGATGACCCCCTCGCGCCAGATGCGCCCCCAAGTGCCGAATTCCGATGGGGTGACGGTGCGCAGATCCAGAACCACCGGCGGATGCGGGAGATGCGGATAGGTGTCGCGATCGGGCTCGACGCGCTTAGCGTCGAAATCGCCGAACTTGATCTCCACGTAGTCGCAATTGGTCAGAAGAATCAGCGGCAGAACGCCGCCGATATTGCGCTCGCCGCGCGCCCAGTAGGTGACGGGCTGCAGCACGACGTTCTTGTCCGGCTCGCCCTGCGAGGCATAGGCATAGGCCGCGAATTTCGGCTCGCGGAAGGTATCGAGCACGCCGTGATAGCAGACACGGTCGCCCGAGCCGAAATCCTTGTGGGTGTTGTAGTCGAACATGCACCAGCCGGTGGAGCCTGAGATGTCTTCGCGGCCGGCGACGGCATCGAGGATCAGCAGATGCCGGGTCACATGCTCGGCCTGGCGCTGCTCCTGGTCGAAGCGCTTGGTCGGATACATGTGGCCGTTATATTCGGTGATCATATAGGGGATCGGCCGGGTGATCCCCGTCGTTTCCACCCGGTCGCGCAGCACGATGCGGCCGCGATTGTTGCCCGGCATCTCCTCCTGTCCGAGAATGAAGTCGTTCATCGTATAGACGTCTTCGAGCAGCTCGGAATTGGTGATGAAGCGCACGCCGCCGGTCTGGCGGGTCGGATCGAGCGCCCGCGCCACGCGGTTGGTCTCGGCGTAGAAGTCGTGATCGTCCTGGCTTTCATTGATGCGCACGCCCCAGATGATGATCGAGGGATGGTTCCAGTCGCGCTCGATCATACGGCGAACGTTTTCGACCGATTCCTTCTTCCAGGCCTCGCCGCCAATATGCTGCCAGCCGGGGATTTCCTCGAAGACGAGGAGGCCGATCTCGTCGCAGCGGTCGATGAAGCTTTTCGCCTGCGGGTAATGCGAGGTGCGCACCAGATTGCAGGCAAGGTCGAATTTGAGGATCTCGGCATCCTTCTCCTGCGCCCGCCGGCCCATGGCATAGCCGGAATAGGGCCAGGCCTGGTGGCGGTTCAGCCCGCGCAGCTTGAGCGGACGGCCGTTCAGCAGGAAGCCGGTCGGCGTGAACGCCGCCGTGCGGAAGCCGAAGCGGCTGGACAGGGTGTCTTCGGCCTCCGGCCCATCGAGCGTCACCGTCAGAGTGTAGAGCACGGGATTGTCAATGTCCCAGAGGGAGAGGCCATGTAGACCGGAAAGCGTCAGCAGCGTGGATGCGCCTTCCACCGGTGCGCTGACCTGCGCCACCGGCGCACCCTCGGCATCGGTGATCTGCGCGGTGAGCGTGCCGGCAAGCGGCTTTGCCTGCGGATTGGCGAGATCGACGCGCACGGTCACGGTCTTCTCGTCTGCCAGCGCTTCCGGCGTTTCGATCTTCAACCTGGCGATGGAAACCGGGCTGGTGACCTTCAGCCAGACATCGCGATAGATGCCGGCATAGCACAGATAGTCGATCATGCCGCCGAAAGGCGGGATTTCCGGGTTTTCCGACCCGTCGATCTTCACCGTCAGCAGATTGTCGCCCGGCTGAAGATGCTCGGTCAGCCGCGCCTCGAAGGGCGTATAGCCGTCCTTGTGCGCCGTAACCGGCGCACCGTTCAGGAACACCTCGCTGTCGGCCATGGCGCCGTCGAACACCAGCGAAACTTCTTTCCCGGCGAAGGCCTCGTCCCAGGCGATCCCCTTCTGATAGGTGAAGGCCTTCTGGTAGCGTGTCTCGTCGAAATAGTTATAGGGCAGCTCCACCGCCGTGTGCGGCAGGCGCACGGTCTCCCCCTGGATCGGTGCTCCGGATCGGGCCCGGTCGAAGCCCTCCGCAAAGGTCCAGCTGGCGTTGAAGCGGTCATAGATGCGCATTGTCGACGTCCTATTTCACGGAACCCAGCATGCCCGCCACGAACTGGCGCTGCATGAGGAAGAAAACGAAGAGGGTGGGAAGAGTGGCGAGGATGACGCCGATCATGACGACGCCGAAATCCGGGTAATAGGCGGAGGCGAGCGAGGAGACGACGAGGGTGATCGTCTTCGTCTCGTTCGATTGCAGCACGATCAGCGGCCAGAGATAGTTGTTCCAGCTCGTCATGAAGACGATGACGAAGGCCGCCGCGTAGGTGGAGCGCATCACCGGCACATAGATGTAGAGGAAGATCTGCCATTCCTTCAGTCCGTCCACCTTGGCGGCGTCGCGCAGCTCGGTCGGGAAGGCCTTGGTCGCCTGGCGGAAGTAGAAGATGATGAAGGCGGAGGCGATCGAGGGCAGCAGGATCGCCACATGGGTGTTGATTAGCCCGGCCCGCCCCATCATCATGAAGAGCGGGATCATCAGTGCCGCAAAGGGCACCATCAGGGTGAGAAGCACCAGCGAATAGATCCGGTCGCGCATCTTCGAGCGGAACATCTCGAAGCCATAGCCGGCGAGCGAGGAGACGACGATGGTCAGCGCCGTCGTCAGCACCGCCACCTTGGCCGAGTTCCAGAAGACGAGCGGCACATCCACCTGCGCGAAGAAGTTCGCGATATTGGTGGACAGCGCGCCGCCGAAACTGACCTTGCCCTTGATGATGTCGATCGAGGAATTGGTGGCCGAGATCAGCATCCAGAGAAAAGGGAAGATCGACACGAAGGCGGCGATGGACAGCGCGATGTAGGTCAAGGCGCGCGACGGGCTGAGGCGGGTCATGCGCGGTCCCTCGCGGCATAGAACTGCAGGAAGGACAGCACCGCCACCATGACGACGATGACGTAGGACACCGTCGCCGCATAGCCGAAGCTCGGCATGTAGCGGAAGGTCAGGTTGTAGATATAGAGCGAAAGGGTGATCGTCGCATCCGCCGGGCCGCCCTTGCCCTCGGTCAGGTTGTAGACCTCGTCGAACAGCTGGATCGTGCCGATGGTGGAAATGATGGTGGTGAACAGGATGACGGGCTTGAGCATCGGCACCGTCAAATGCGTGAAACGCGCCCAGGCCGGCACGCCGTCGATGCGGGCGGCCTCGTAGATCGAGCGATCGATGTTCTGCAGCGCCGCCAGGTAGAAGATCATGTTGTAGCCGGTCCAGCGCCAGGTGATGGCGATGATGACGAGCACCTTCGCCCAGAAGGGTTCGGTCAGCCAGCCGATCGGAGAGGCGACGAGACCGACCGCCATCAGCGCCTGGTTGATGACGCCGTCGACGGAGAACATGCTCTTGAACAGCACCGAATAGGCGACCAGCGAGGCGACGCAGGGCAGGAAGATCGCCGTGCGGAAGAAGCCGGAAAACTTCAGCCGCTCCGTATTGAGCAGCGAGGCGAGCATCAGCGCCAGCACGATCATGATCGGCACCTGCACGACGAAGAAGATCGTCGTGTTGGTAAGCGCCTTGAGAAAGACCGGATCGTTCGACAGGCGGACGACATTTCCGAAGCCCGCAAACTTCAGCATCATCCCCTTGCCGGAGAAGAAGGACAGATAGAGCGAGCGGAAGATCGGATAGACGAGGAAGGTGGCGATCAGGATCAGCGCGGGAGCGATGAACAGCCAGCCATTCACATCATAATAGCGCTTGAGGCCCTGGGGCTTTGCGGTGGCCATGAGACGAGTTCCGGCGTTGGATCATGAAGGTGTCGAGGCCCGGGGGGAAGACCCCCTCTGGCCTGCCGGCTATCTCCCCCACAAGGGGGGAGAGGCCATAAGGCGCGCGCCTGCCCAAAAGCGTTGAAGGGAGACACGTCCTTTCCTCGCAGGATGACGCCTGCTGAGGATCGGTTGTGGTTCTAGCCTGCGGCAAGAGCGAGCGGGTTCAGCGCGGTCTCTCCCCCCCTTGTGGGGGAGATGGCCGGCAGGCCGGAGGGGACTTTTCCGCCTCCGTCGAAAGGCAGAGGAGGTCTTTTTCTCTTTCCTGCCGGCGCGCCTTGAGAACCGCCTACTGGATCTGCCCTTCCGCCTGGGACTGAACCTCCTTCAGCACCTCATCCACCTTGCCGCCCTGAGCGAGCGAGGGGAGATGGGCGGTGACGGCGGTGTCGACCTCGTTGGTGAAGACGCCGTAATTGACCGGCGGCACCTTGGAGAGCCAATCGGAGAAGTTCTGCCAGACCTTTTCGCCGCCGAAGAAACTGTCGGCCTGCATGTAGGCGTCGCCGGTGCGGGCGGCGAGCAGCGAGCCGACGGCGCCGCGCTCGGTGAGGATCTTCTGGTAGAAGCTCACATCCTTGGCATAGACCTCGTTGAGGAAGTCGATCGCCTCGTCCTTCTCCGCCGAGCTTTCCAGCACGTACCAGCTGGAGCCGCCGAGGTTGGAGGCCTGGCTCGCGCCGTCGATGCCGAGGCTCGGGATCGGCGCCACGCCCCATTTGCCGGCCTGGTCGGCCTGCGCCTTGACCGTGCCGGTAATCCAGACGCCCGTGACCATGGAGGCGACGTCGCCCGAGGTGAAGGTGCTGACCCAGTCGGTCCAGCCGGAGGCGGTCTTGACCACGCCACCCTGCAGCATCTTCTGCTGCACCTCGAGCGCGGCCTTCAGCGCCGTGTTCTTCTCGATGTTGAGGCCGCCCTCGCTGTCGAAATACCACTGGCCGCCGGACTGCATGAGAATGCGGGTAAAGCCGGCATCGGTCACGTCGAGGCCGATCATCTTCTTGCCGGTCTTAGCCTCGACCTGCTTGCCGATCTCGATGAACTTGTCCCAGGTGAGGGCCTGCATGTCCTCCGGCTTGTAGCCCGCCTGCTCCAGATAGTCGCGGCGGTAGAACAGGCCGGTGACGCCGGTGTCGAAGGGCATGCCATAGGTCTTGCCCTCGACCGTCATCAGATTGACCTTGTAGGGCGCAAAGCCGGAATAATCGACCTTGCCGGTCATGTCGGCGAAGGCTCCGGGGAAGGACTGCAGATATTTCTGCGCGCCGTAATCCTCGATCAGAACGATATCGGGCAGCGCGTCGGTGGTGCCGGACGACAGTGCGGTCTGCAGCTTCTGCTCCACATCCGCTTTGGCGAAATCGACGATATTAAAGGTCGTGTCTGGATGCGTGGCGGTGTAGCGCGCGCCTGCTTCCTTCATGATGGCGACGTTGAAGTTCGGGTCCCAGCACCAGACGGTGATTTCGCCGGCGAAAGCGGCAGAGGCCGAAAGCAGACTGGCCCCGGCCAGCATCGCAGCGGCAAGCCGGCGCGTAAGCGTCGAACGATCCATGTTTTCCTCCCTTGATGACGACAGCTCCACCTGTCTGTCCGCAACTATCGGGGAGAAATGCGAAACGCGCAACAGAAAATTTAGTAAATATTTATTGCAGCTGCGAAGGCGGCCTCACTCCGGCTTCCGGCAGCTTTCCCGCCAGATGATTTCGGTCGGGATCGAGACGTGCTTGGCATAGCTGCGGCCCTGCAGCCGCTCGACCAGCAGATCGACGGCGGCTTCGCCGATGTGCTCCCCATGGATGCGGACGGTGGAGAGCGGCGGATTGAGAAACTGCGCCACCGGGATGTCGTTGAAGGAGACGACCGCGATATCCTCCGGAACCGAAAGGCCGGCCTCGCGTATGGCGCGGTAGGTGCCGATCGCCACATTGTCGTTGGCCGTCAGGATGATATCCGGCCTGATGTCGCGCGCCAAAGCCTCGCGGGCGAGGCTGTATCCGGTCTCCAGCCGCAGGTTCTGGCCGGAATTGCAGCCATCGCCCAGCACCAGAAGCGCCGGATCGAAGGTCCCGCGTTCCTTCTGCCAGCTCATGTAAGCGCGGCAGCGGCGCTCGGCGAAGGGCATGGTTTCGCCGTTTAGATGCTCGTGACTGCCGATGAAGGCGATGCGCTGGTATCCAAGCGCAGCCAGCTGATCGAGAAGCCGCTGCGTCGCGGCATGGAGGTCGCTGTGCGCGCAGTCGAGATGGTCTTCTGGCGGCACAAAATCCGCGAAGACGAGGTGTCGGGACTGCGCCTCCAGCCAGGCGATCTCCCGGTCGGACTGCTTGCCGATGGCAATCACGCCGGAGACGGCCTCGAGCACGGCCGGGTCCGGTGGGGCGTCCGCATGGAAGACCTTGACGATATCGGCCTTGAGCTCCCGGCAGCGATTTTCGATCCCCAGCCGGACACCGACATAATAGGGGTCGGCCACTTCGTCCGACAAGGGCAGGAAATGCACGATGGCAAGGCGCAGCGAAGCCAGCGTCTGCGGCAGGATCGGCCCGGCCTGTCCGCGTGCCCGGGCGCGGGGTGTTGCATAATTCAACGCCTCTGCCGTTTCGATGATCGCTTGCCGTTTGGCCGCCGAAATGGACAGTGCCGGATCATAGTTCAGCACCCTCGAAACGGTCGCGGAGGAGACACCGACGGCTTTGGCAATTTCCTTGATCGTGACCATGGCTGCTGTTTCAATGTCTTGCCGCGACGGGGATGAGGCGCGGGTAGAAGAGAGAGATCAGTAAATTTTTACTTCGGTTTTGCAATCTTTATGACGGAGCAGCGGCAGAAAGCCAAGCCAAACCGGCCCGTTCAGGTGAAAACCGAGCCAGAATGTAAGCTTAAACCGACCAACTTCGCTATTGTATGCAGAACGCGTCTTTATGATTAATTATTAGGCATCACCTGCATATCGGCGTCGTTTTCGGCAGCGGCAAAGTCTCGATGCGGCTGACCCGAATATGAGATCTTTCGAAATTGAACAGTCCGGCAATGCCTTAGTCACCGCACGGTCCGCCGCGAAAAACTGGCATATAATTTGCGACAACACCTTCGAAGAGCCGGCGCATGGGGCGCGGCTTGTCGGAGGTCTGTTCCATGCCTGCCTTTGAAATCTCCCGCCGCTCGCTGCTGAAATCCGGTGCTGCGGGCCTTGCGGCCGCCACCCTGCCCCTCTCTTTCGCCCGCGCGCAGTCCGCCGTCACCGTCGGCATCGTCTATGTCGGGCCGCGTGACGATTTCGGCTGGAATCAGGCCCATGCGGTGGCGGTCGAGGCGCTGAAGCAGGTTTCGGGTGTTACGGTCATCGAGGAGGAAAACGTTCCGGAAACCGACGCGGTGTCGAAGTCGATGGAGTCGATGATCAATATCGACGGAGCCAACCTGATCCTCGCCACCTCCTTCGGCTACTACAAGCCCTTCGTGCTCGATGCCGCCAGGAAATATCCGGACACCCAGTTCCGCCATGCCGCGCCGCTCTGGAGCAAGGACAGCGACCCGGCCAATGCCGGCTCCTACTTCCCCTATCTGAACCAGGCCCACTATGTGGATGGCGTGGCTGCCGGGCTCTCCGCCCCCTCCGGCAAGATCGGCTTCGTTGCCGCCAAGCCCATCCCCTCGGTCCTCTCCAACATCAATTCCGTCCTGCTCGGCGCCCGCAGCGTCAATCCCAATGCGACCGTGCGGGTGATCTTTACCGGCGAGTGGTCGCTGCCCGTGCGCGAGGCGGAAGCCACCAATGCCCTGGTCGATGCCGGCTGCGAGGTGATCACCTGCCATGTGGACAGCCCCAAGGTGGTGATCGAGACCGCCGAAGGCCGCGGCGTGAAGACCTGCGGCCACAATGCCTCCCAAGCCCCGCTCGCGCCCAAGGGCTTCATCACCGGCGCGGAATACAAGTGGGAAACGATCTACAAGTCCTATGCCGCCGATATCGCCGCGGGCAGGACCCTGCCGAACTTCCTGGTCGGCGGCTTCGACAAGGACATGCTGCAGAACACCGCCTATGGCGCCGGCGCGACGCCGGAGGCGATCAAGGCGGCGGATGCGGCCCGCGCCGCGCTGGTCAAGGGCGAACCGATCTACAAGGGCACGCTGAAGGACAATACCGGCAAGGTCGTGGTCGACAAGACCTATGACAATTACGACCCCTATCTCGACGGCATGAACTGGCTTCTGGACGGCGTGCAGGGCTCGATCACCTGACCGGCTTGCCGCTTCACGCCACGCCGGGGCGCCCGTCCGCCCTGGCGACTTCTCTCCCTTGTTCAGCACCGACCGGAGACGCGCATGACCGCCACGCTTGACACCGCCGCCCTGGCGCGCGCCGCGCGCGGACCATCGATCGGCACCTTGAAACTGGCCGAGGCGATCCTGATTCCGATCGGCGCGATCCTCGTCTCCGCCCTGCTCTTCGCCGTCTTCCTGCTGCTGCTCGGCAAATCGCCGCTGACCTTCTATGCGCTGATCTGGACCGGCGGCTTCGGCTCGGTCTTCTCCTCTCAGAACACGCTGCAGCGCGCCGCACCGCTGATCCTCACCGGCCTCGCCTTCGCCATCCCCGCCCGCATCGGCCTGACGATGATCGGCGCGGAAGGGGCGCTGGTGCTCGGCGGCTTCGCGGCCGCCGCGGTGGCGATCCCGCTGGTCAGCGCCGCCGTGCCGCCGGTGCTCACCCTGCCGCTCATGGCCTTGGCCGCCATGGCAGCCGGCGGCTTCTGGCTGGGCTTGACCGGCTGGTTGCGGCACTATCGGGGTGTCAACGAGACCATCTCCTCGCTGCTCCTCTCCTATATCGCCATCGCCATTATGAACTTCTTCGTCGAAGGCGCGCTGCGCGACCCGGCTTCGGCCAACAAGCCCTCGACCATGCCGATCGGCGAGGCCTACAAGGTCGGCCCCATCCCGGGCACCGATGTGCACTGGGGCCTTGCCGCCGGCATCATCTTGGCGGTCGGTCTGCATGTGCTGATGACGCGGACCACCTATGGCTTTGCCGCCCGCATGACCGGCGGCAATCCCCGCGCCGCGCAGGCCCAGGGCCTGCCGGTCGGCTTCCTGCTCGTCTCGGCCTGCGTGATTGCCGGCGCCTGCGCCGGTCTTGCCGGGTTCTACGAGGTGGCGGCCATCCATGGGCAGGCCAATGCCTCGCTCGTCGCCGGTTATGGCTTCACCGGCATCCTCGTCGCCTTCCTCGCCAGGCAGACGCCGATCGCCATCATCCCCGTCGCCATCCTGTTCGGTGCGCTGGCCGCAGCCGGCGGCATCATCCAGCGGCGCATGGGCCTGCCGGATGCCACCGTGCTCGTGCTGCAGGGGCTGATCTTCGTCGTGCTCCTGACCAGCGAGACCATGTATGGCCGGATCGGCTTCCTTCAGCCCCGCAGCCTGGAGACCCGCACATGAACGATCTGCTCGTCACCGCCCTCATCGCCATGCTCGGCGGCGCGATCCGCGTCTCGACCCCCTTCATGTTCGTGGCGCTCGGCGAATGCCTCACCGAGAAGTCGGGCCGGGTCAATCTGGGGCTTGAGGGGTCGCTGGTGCTCGGCGCCATGGTCGCCTATGCGGGCTCCTACCTCACCGGCAGCCCCTGGCTCGGCGTCATCGGTGCTGGCCTGGCCGGCATGGTGCTCGGCGCCATTCATGGCTTTCTCTGCCGCCTGCCGCGCGTCAACGACATGGCGGTCGGCATCGCCATCATGAGCTTTGGCACCGGGCTCGCCTTCTTCTTCGGCAAGCCCTTCATCCAGCCAAGTGCGCCCAGGCTCGATGCCATCCCGCTCGGCGGCTGGACTGGCGATCCGCGCCTTGCCCAGGCGCTGGAAATCAACCCGCTGTTCTTCGTGGGCCTGGCGCTCGGCATCTTCCTCTGGTGGGCACTGAACAACACCCGCTTTGGCCTGATCGTGCGGATGACCGGCGACAGCGCCGCCTCCGCCAAGGCGATGGGCGTCTCGGTCGATCTCGTCCGCTTCCTCGCCACCGCCACCGGCGGCTTCATGGCCGGCATCGGCGGCGCCTTCCTCTCGCTCTATTATCCCGGCTCCTGGAACCAGGGGCTTTCCTCCGGCCAAGGCCTGATGGCCGTGGCGCTGGTCATCTTCGCGCGCTGGAAGCCGCTGCGCTGCCTGGCGGCCGCCCTGCTGTTCGGCGCGGCCGGCGCGCTCGGGCCGGCGCTGCAGTCGATCGGCATTTCCCAGGGCTACTACTTCTTCAACGCCGCCCCCTACATCCTCACCCTCTTCATCATGATCGCCTCCGCCCAGTCGAAATCCGCCGCGCGCGAAGTGCCCGGCGAATTGTCGATCAACCGTTGACGACGCGCCGCGCAAGGGAGACCGCCATGGCCACGCCGAAACCCGATACACTGGATGAACGCATTGCCGGAGCCCTGGTGCCGGGCGGCACGACGCTCGACGCCGACCCCTATCCCTGGCCCTTCGACGGCGATTGGGGCCCGCACAACACGGCGCTGATCGTCATCGACATGCAGACGGACTTCTGCGCGCCGGGCGGCTATGTCGACAGCATGGGCTATGACATCTCGCTGACCCGCGCGCCGATCGAGCCCATCCAGCGCGTGCTGGCCGCCATGCGCGCCGCCGGCTACCCGATCCTTCACACCCGCGAAGGCCACAAGCCGGATCTCTCCGACCTGCCGGCGAACAAGCGCTGGCGCTCGCAGCGCATCGGCGCCGGCATCGGCGACCAGGGCCCCTGCGGCCGCATTCTGGTGCGCGGCGAGCCGGGCTGGGAAATCATCCCCGAACTGCAGCCGGAGCCCGGCGAGCCGATCATCGACAAGCCCGGCAAGGGCTCCTTTCTCGCCACCGATCTCGAGCTGACGCTTGCCACCCGCCGCATCCGCAACATCGTGCTGACCGGCGTCACCACCGATGTCTGCGTCCACACCACCATGCGCGACGCCAACGACCGCGGCTATGAATGCCTGCTGCTGGAAGACTGCTGCGCCGCCACCAAGCGGCAAAACCATCTGGCGGCGATCGACATGATCAAGATGCAGGGCGGCGTCTTCGGCGCCGTTGCCACCTCCGACGACTTCATTGCCGCCCTTCCTTCGAAGCGCCCGGGCGCCGTCAAGGGGGCTGCCGCATGAGCGCGCTCGCCACCGCAGCCGCACCGCCGCGCGCGCCGTCGCTCACCGTGTCCGGCATGACCAAGACCTTCGGCCGCTTCACCGCGCTCGACGCGGTTTCGCTCTCGGTCAAGGCCGGCTCCTTCCATGCCCTGCTCGGCGAAAACGGCGCCGGCAAATCCACCCTCGTCAAGTGCATCATGGGCTTCTACACGCCTGACCGCGGGTCGATGACGCTCGATGGGATGCCGATCGAGGTGAAGAGCCCGCGCGATGCGCTGGCCCAGGGCATCGGCATGGTCTACCAGCACTTCACCCTCGTCCCCTGCCTGACGGCGGCGGAAAACCTTGTGATCTCCCGGGCCGATACGCCGGCGGTGATCGACTGGGCCAGGGAGAAGAAGGCGCTTGCCGGTTTCATGGAGACCATGCCCTTCGCCGTACCGCTCAATGCCCAGGTCTCCTCGCTTTCGGCCGGCGAGAAGCAGAAGCTCGAGATCCTCAAGCTCCTCTATCTCGGCCAGCGCTTCATGATTCTCGACGAGCCGACCTCGGTGCTGACCCCCGGCGAGGCGGACGAGATGCTGGGCCTGCTTCGCGGCATGACCGAGCGCGGCGAGATCACCGTCTTGATGATCTCCCACAAGTTTCGGGAGGTCAAAAGCTTCTGCGACCATTTCACCGTGCTGCGCCGTGGGCGGCTGACCGGCGAAGGCGATGCGCAGAGCGCGAGCGTGGCCGAGATGAGCCGGATGATGATCGGCGATACGCAGGTGCGCGAACGTGCCGTGCGCGCCGTGGTCGAGAAGAAGCCGGACGTGCTCGATCTCGCTGGCATCTTTGCCGAGGACGACCAGGGTCTGCCCGCCGTCCATGCGATCAACCTGAAGGTTAAGGGCGGCGAGGTGGTGGGCATCGCCGGCGTCTCGGGCAACGGCCAGAGCGCGCTGGTGGAGGTGCTCTCCGGCCAGCGGCCGATGACGACGGGCGAGATTCGCGTCAACGGCAAGGAGTTTCGGCCGAAGCGCGGGGATTTCGACCGGTTCAAGGTGTTCGGCCTGCCGGAGGAACCGTTGAAGAACGCGACCGCGCCGCGCATGAGCGTGGCGGAAAACATTGCCTTCCGCACCTTCGACAAGCCGCCGATCACCCGCTTCGGCTGGTGGATGAGCCCGCGCATCCTGCGCCGCCATGGCGAGGCGCTGATCGCCCGCTACAATGTCCGCACCACCTCGCCGGATGCGCCGATCGAGGCGCTGTCTGGCGGCAATGTGCAGCGGGCCGTGCTGGCGCGCGAACTTTCGGGCGATGTCGATGTGCTGATCGTCGCCAATCCCTGTTTCGGCCTCGACTTCGCCTCCGTCGCCGATATCCGCTCGCAGATCATGGAGGCACGCAATCGCGGCGCGGCGGTGCTGCTGGTTTCGGAAGATCTGGACGAGATCCTGGAACTGGCGGACCGGGTGGCCGTCATGTCCGGCGGCACGATCTCCTATGTCGCGCCGATCGAGGAAACCGACCGCAACACGATCGGCCAGCATATGGCGGGGCATTGAGATGATCTCCGTTCCCGCCCGCCCCTATGCCTATCCGCTCGACCCGGCGCATACGGCGCTGGTCGTCATCGACATGCAGCGCGACTTCATCGAGAAGGGCGGCTTCGGCGACAGTCTCGGCAACGACGTCGCCCGGTTGGACGCGATCGTGCCGACCGTGGCGGCGCTGATCGGCCTGTTCCGCCGGGAAGGCTGGCTCGTCATCCACACACGCGAGGCGCACAAGCCCGACCTTTCCGATTGCCCGCCCGCCAAGATCCGCCGCGGCAACCCGTCGCTCAAGATCGGCGAAGCCGGCGCCATGGGCCGGCTGCTCGTCAGCGGCGAGCCCGGCAACGCGATCCTGCCCGCCCTGGCCCCTATTGCCGGCGAGATCGCCATCGACAAGCCGGGCAAGGGCATGTTCCACGCGACCGGCATCGAAAAGGCCCTTGAGGAGCGCGGTATCACCCATCTGGTCTTCGCGGGTGTTACCACCGAAGTCTGCGTGCAGACCTCCATGCGCGAGGCGAATGATCGCGGCTATGAGTGCCTGCTGATCGAAGACGCCACGGAAAGCTATTTCGCTCAGTTCAAGCAGGCGGCGATCGAGATGATCATTGCCCAGGGAGGAATCGTCGGCTGGGCGACGCCGCTTGCGGCGCTCGAGGATGCAGTGGAGCAGGCAAGGCAGGAGACATAGGATCATGAGCGAGCGTGGACGCTGGGCAGGACGCCATGCCGGCAAGGACAGGGTGCGGGAGCGGGTGTGGACGATGCTGGAGGAGACCGGCATCGCCATCGGCCCGGCGGGGAGCATGATCCCCAATTTCGCGGGCGCCGACATGGCGGCCTTCTTCCTGGCGCAGACGCCGGAATGGAAGACGGCGCGGACGGTCAAGACCAATCCCGATGCGGCGCAGATGCCGATCCGGCTGCGGGCGCTCTATGAGGGCAAGACGGTCTATGCGCCGGTGCCCTATCTAACCCGGGACTTTCCCTATCTGCGCATCGATCCTGTCCGGATGAGCGCCATGGGCATCTCCTACGAACTCGCAGCGACCGCGCAAGGCTTTGTCGACCATGGGGAGCGGATCGGCTTCGAGGCGGTGGAGCGGCTCGATTTCTGCGTGGTCGGCTCGGTCGCCGTCAGCCGCACCGGCGGGCGGACCGGCAAGGGCGCAGGCTTTGCCGATCTTGAAACCGCGATCTTCCAGGAACTCGGCCTCCTTCCCGCCACGACGCCGATCGTCACCACCGTGCATTCCTGCCAGCTGGTGCCGGATGCCGATGTGGTCATGGAGCCGCATGATGCGCCGCTCGACATGATCGCCACGCAGAGCGAGCTGATCATCACCGAATGCCGGCGCGCCCGTCCAGAAGGGGTCGATTGGGAGCGGATCCGCCCGGACCAGTTCGCCACCATCCCGTTTCTGACCGAGCTGCGCAGCCGCATGCTGGCGCGGCGGAGGGCGATCTGATGCGCCTCAACGACCCGGCAACCCTGCAGGCGGTGGAAGAGGCCTTTGCGGCCTATGAGACGGCGCTTCTTGCCAATGACAATGCAACGCTCGCCGGCTTCTTCCTCGACAGTCCGGTCACCCTGCGCTATGGCCTTGCCGATCTGCAGCATGGCTATGACGAGATCGTCGCCTTTCGCGCGACGCAGGCGCCCTTTTCCCGCCGGCTCGAGCGGACGGTCATCACCACCTACGGGCTGGATGCCGCCACCGCCTCGACGCTGTTCCGGAGAGACGATGCGCCGGGGCAGATCGGCCGGCAGATGCAGACCTGGGTGCGCACCGCCGATGGCTGGAAGGTTGCGGCCGCCCATGTGAGCATGATGGACGGATAGGACCTTGCACACACCCCTCGGCCGAACCTCGACCGAAGACATTCGCCGGCAGTTGTCGGAGCGGATCATCAGCGGCGCCCTGCCGCCGGATGCCGTTCTCGACGAAACGCAGCTGGCGGCGGAGTTCTCGGTCTCGCGCACGCCGGTGCGCGAGGCGCTGAAGCTTCTCGCGGCCAGCGGCCTGGTGCGGCAGAAGCCGCATGGCCGCACGCGCGTCGCCCGCCCGGACGCTGCGGACCTGCGCGGCATGTTCGAACTGATGGGCCATCTGGAAGCCCTGTCGGCCGAGCTTTCGGCCCGCCGCATGAGCGCGGCGGCACGCAACCGGCTGGACGCGCTGCATCAGGACATGGCCGTAATGGTCTGCGAGGGCGATGTGCAGGCCTATATCCGCGCCAACGAGGCCTTTCACGAGGCGATCTATGCCGGTGCGCAGAACGCCTATCTGGAAGAGGTGACGAAGAGCACCCGCCAGCGGCTGCAGCCCTTTCGCCGCGCCCAGTTTTCCGGCCTGAACCGCCTCGCCCGCTCGCATGCCGAGCACGGACACATCGTCGAAGCGATTCTTCGCGGCGAGGCGGAGGAGGCCGGCCGGCGCATGGCCGACCATATCCTCATCGTCGAGGATGCCTGGAACGAGTTTGCCGGCGGTTGAGACCGTCCCGGCTTAGGGTTTTAGCCAATCCAGCCAGTCCCGCATCAGCAGATGCGCAATGGCGCCCTTCGGCGGCGAGCCGCGCTCGCCGTCCTCCAGCGGCTGCCCGGTATTGTGGGCCAGCATGGCGCGGGTCTCCGCCCGCGTGAACCAGCGGCAGTCCTCGAGCTCGAGTTCGTCGCGGTGGATGTCGCGCGACTTCGCCTCCGCATAGCAGCCGATCATCAGGCTGTGGGGCATGGGCCAGGGCTGGGAGGCATGGTAGCGCACCCGGCCGGTCTTGATGCCGGATTCCTCCAGCGTTTCGCGACGCACCGCCGCTTCGATCGTTTCACCGGGCTCGAGAAAGCCTGCCAGGCAGGAATACATGCCGGGTGGAAAATGCGGGCTGCGGCCGAGCAGGCAGAGATCGCGCTCCACATCGATCGTCAGCATGATGACGACCGGATCGGTGCGGGGAAAGGCCAGATGCCCGCAGGCCGTACAGACCCGGCGATAGCCGCCGCCCTTGGCCTCCATCGGCCCACCGCATTTGCCGCAGAATCGGTTGGTGGCATTCCAGGAGATCAGGCTGGAGGCCTGGGCAAACTGGCCGAGCAACGCATCGCCGATCATCGCCTGGCGGAAAAGGGTGCGGCCATCGGCAAGCTTGTAGTCGCTTGCCAGCGTCTCCTCGCTCTGGCGCACCGGCACAGCAAGGCGCGGTTCGCCGGAGGGCAGGAAGCCGAGCAGCACCGCATCCTCGAGCACGGGATCGAGCCCGGCCAGTTCATAGGGCGCGAAGAGCGGGTCGATCACCTGCTCGTCATGCTTGACCACGAGCTTGCCCTCCGCGAAGGCGAAGAGATGGGCCCCTTCGGCAGCCAAGGCCTGCTCCAGGCAATCATCCGCACGGTTCTCCGATTGCCGGTCGAGCGTGTTGCCGGCAAACGCCACCAGCGTGCTCGGCTCCGGGTGCGGGCCGGCGAGGTCGAACATGGCGCCCGTCATTGAAGCTCTCCTGTCAAGCGCGTGAGGAACCGGCTGCGCGCCGCCTCGTTCCAGGGTTCGGCGGCGCCGAACCCCCAGACGGGGCCGGGCCAGTTGGCATCGCCTTCCTGGCGCGCGATCACATGCACATGCAGCTGGCGGACGATGTTGCCGATCGCCGCAACGTTGATCTTCAGCGCGCCGCTCGCCTGTTTCAGGGCTTTGGCGACGCGGTTGACCTCCTGCCAAAGGCGCATCTGGTCGTCCGGCGAGAGATCGAAGACCTCTTCCAACCCGGGGTGGCGCGGCACGAGCACCAGCCAGGGCCAGCGGCCATCCTTGTGCAGGCGCAGATCGCAAAGGGAAAGCACCATCAGACTGTCGCTGTCGCGCTCCAGCCGCGGATCGAGCGAAAAGGCCGGCGGCGGGGTCAGATCAGGGGTCAAGCGCGTCCTCCTCAAGCCTTGGTCGCCGGTGCCTGTTTTGACAGGACGGGCAGAATCTTCAAGGGCCGGCTTGCATTCGCTCCTGATATTGCCGATATGGAGGCCGGGAGGTTGGTGGTGGACGAGCCACTCGCCAACCGGGTCAGGTCCGGAAGGAAGCAGCCCCAACGAGCCCCGGCACGGGTCATCGTGCCAGCCTCCCACCCTCGCCGCCTGGCGCCGCATCGATGGCCGCCATCTGCTGCGGCGATACTGACAGCGCCGCCGTTCGCAAGCCGCTGACTTCGTGCGACCGGCCTTGCGTGCTGCCGGGACACACGGAAAAAAGCGGCCAAGACATGAGCGACGCCACCCCCTCTACGACCGACGAGAAGCCCGCCGCCTACCGCGTGCTGGCCCGCAAGTACCGCCCCAAGGACTTCACCGATCTCATGGTCGGGCAGGAGCCGATGGTGCGCACGCTCACCAATGCCTTCGAGACCGGCCGCATAGCCCAGGCCTATATGCTGACCGGCGTGCGCGGCGTGGGCAAGACTACCACTGCCCGGATTCTCGCCCGCGCACTCAACTACAAGACCGCCGAGATCGACCGGCCGACGATCGACCTGCGCCTGCCCGGCGAGCATTGCCAGGCGATCATGGAAGGCCGGCATGTCGACGTGATCGAGATGGACGCCGCCTCGCATACCGGTATCGACGATATTCGCGAGATCATCGAGCAGGTGCGCTATCGCCCGGTCTCGGCGCGCTACAAGGTCTATATCATCGACGAAGTGCACATGCTCTCGACCCAGGCCTTCAACGGCCTCCTGAAGACGCTCGAAGAGCCGCCGGAGCATGTGAAATTCATCTTCGCCACGACCGAGATCCGCAAGGTTCCGATTACCGTTCTCTCGCGCTGCCAGCGTTTCGACCTTCGGCGCATCGCCGCGTCCGATCTCGTCGGCCTGTTCACCACCATCCTTGCCAAGGAAGGCATCGAAGCGGAACGCGATGCGCTGTCGATGATCGCGCGCGCGGCCGAAGGCTCGGCGCGCGACGGTCTGTCGCTGCTCGACCAGGCGATCGCGCATGGCGGCGGCCGGGTGGAGACCGATGCCGTGCGCGCCATGCTGGGCCTTGCCGACCGGGCGCGCATCGTCGATCTCTTCGACCATGTGGTGCGCGGCGACGTGAAAGCGGCGCTGACCGAGTTCGCGGCGCAATACGAGGCCGGCGCCAGCCCGCCGGTGGTGCTGACCGATCTTGCCGATTTCACCCATCTCGTCACCAAGCTGAAATTCTCCGAAGACGCCGCCAACGATCCCTCGCTGAGCGAGATCGAGCGCCAGCGCGGCGGCGAATTTGCCGGGTCGGTGGCGGTGTCCACCCTCTCGCGCCTCTGGCAGATGCTGCTCAAGGGCATTGCGGAAACCGAAAGCGCCTCGCGCCCGGCCGGTGCCGCCGAAATGGTGCTGATCCGGCTTGCCCATGCAGCCAGCCTCCCCTCGCCGGAAGAGGCGGCCCGCCGGCTGATGACGCTGACCGGCAGCGAGCCGCCCCGCCCGCCTGCCGGCGGTGGCGGCGGATCACGCGCGCCATCTGCCGGCACCGGCAATGGGGGTACTGGCAACGGCGGTGCGGGCAACGGGGCCACGGCGGTCAGCGCCGCGCCCGCGCGGGCCGGAGAGCCTGTGCAGCGCATGACCGGCAATGGCGCGACGATGCTGCGCGCCGTGCCCGATGCCGAGGCTGCGCCCGAAATTCGGGCCGAGCCGGCCCCGCCCGAACCGGCACAGGCGACCGTTCCGGTGCGCTCGGTCGCCGACATTGCCGAGCTTTGCGCCCGCAACCGCGATATCCGGCTGAAGACGCTGGTGCGCAACTATCTGCGGCTGGTGAAACTGGAGCCGGGTCGCCTGGAAGTGAACCTGCCCGAGGATGCGCCGAAGACGCTGGTCGCCGATCTGCAGCGCAGGCTGGAAGAATGGACGAACATCCGCTGGATGGTGATCGTCAGCCGCGACGCCGGCCAGCCGACCCTGATCGAGGTGGAGACGGAAGCGCAGGAAAAGCGCCTGAGCGATGCGCGCCAGGATCCGGATGTGGCGGCGATCCTCGCGCGCTTCCCCGGCGCGCGCATTGCCGATGTGCGCATCAAGCTCGCCGAGGCGGAAATCGTGGAAGACACGGCACCGCCGCCGTCGACTGCCGAATCCGAAGAGGGCGACATTCTTCCCGGCGACGATATCGAACGGTGATGTGGCCGGACGGCGGGCTGACTGCCCGCAGAGACGATGAAACGAAGAGGACAAGGAGAGAGCGATGCGCGACATCATGGGCATGATGGGCAAGGTCAAGGAAATGCAGGCCAAGATGGAGAAGATGCAGGAGGAGATCGCGGCGCTCGAAGTCGACGGCACCTCCGGCGGCGGCCTCGTGACCCTGCGGCTCGATGGTAAGGGCGTGTTGAAGAGCCTGAAGATCGACCCCTCGCTCTTCAAGGAAGACGATGTCGAGATCCTCGAGGACCTGATCGTCGCGGCCCACAAGGATGCCAAGGACAAGGCCGAAGCCCTGACGGCGGAGAAGACCCGCGAACTGACCGCCGGCCTGCCGATCCCGCCCGGCATGAAACTGCCGTTCTGAGCAACTGCATCCCTGCCTGCCCGTTGCAGAGGCGTGTCACGCGCGCGGATGGGCGCGATCGAGATCGGCGGCGACGCGAGCGCTGAGCGGCGTCGACCGCCAGCGCTGCACCGCCTCCGGGCTCAGCGCCTTGACCTTGGCGGTCAGCATCTCCCCCATCAGCACCCGTTCGCCTTCGAAGCGCGTGAAACGGACAGAATCTCCCGCCTGGATCGCCCCCGGCCGGAGAACCCGGCAGTAGAAGCCGGGCTGGCCGAGCTCCAGGAACCGCCGCGCGAAATGGGGATCGCCCATGCGCAGCGACAGCGTGGAGCATGGCATGCGGGTGGCCGTCACCTCCAGCATCACCGTGTCCGTCTCGAACCGGTCGCCGACCGCGACGTCGCGGCTGTCGATGCCGGAGATCACCAGGTTTTCTCCGAGAAGCCCGGGCGGCACGCTCTTGCCCAGGGCGAGCGACCAGGCATCGAGATCCACCGAGCCGAACCCGTAGACTGCCTGATCCGGTCCGCCATGAACCTTGCGATTGCACACCGAGTCGCCGGCGAGCCCCTCGGCGGACAGCACCACGGGGCCTTCGACCGGGCGCTTGTCGATGCCGGTGCGCTGGGCGCGCTCGCCGAGACGGATCGGGTGGCCGAGACAGACCGCTTGGATCGTCGACATGGAATTCTCCTTCGTGCCGAGGGAAGCCTGCGCTGTCGCAAAGGCGTTTTTCTCACAGCCTTTATGGGCTAGAAGGACGCCATGGCAAAGCGAGTCACCGGCCCCGAAATCGAAAAACTCATCCAGCTCCTGGCGAAGGTGCCCGGGCTCGGGCCGCGCTCGGCGCGCCGGGCGGCGCTGCACCTGGTCAAGAAGAAGGACCAGCTGCTTGGCCCCCTGGCCGATGCGATGGGCGAGGCGCATCGCAAGGTGCGGATCTGCTCCACCTGCGGCAATGTCGACACCAGCGACCCCTGCAGCGTCTGCACCGATGCGCAGCGCGATCATTCGGTGATCATCGTCGTCGAGGATGTCGCCGATCTCTGGGCGCTGGAGCGGACCGGCGCCATGAACAGCGCCTATCATGTGCTCGGCGGCACGCTTTCGCCGCTCGACGGCATCGGCCCCGACGATCTCAACATCCGAACGCTGGTGGATCGGGTGACTAAGGGCGAGGTGCGCGAGCTGATCATCGCCGTCAACGCCACCGTCGAAGGCCAGACCACCGCCCATTATATCACCGACCAGCTCGAAGGGCTGGATGTCCGCATTACCAGGCTTGCCCATGGCGTGCCCGTGGGCGGCGAGCTCGATTATCTCGATGACGGCACCCTGACCGCGGCGCTGCGCGCCAGAACGGCGATCTGAACCCATGCGCATCTCCTCTCCCATCCGCCGCGCCCTTGCGGCCGCTGTTGCAACCGTTTTTCTCGCTCTGCCCATGCCGGCCACGGCTGCGACCAAGGCGGAAACGGAAGCGCAATTTCGCCGCTGGCTGCAGACGGACCTCTGGCCGGAAGCTGCGAAGGCCGGCATTTCCAAAAGCGCCTTCGATGCCGCCTTCGCCGATGTCACGCTCAACTGGGACCTGCCGGATCTTGCCCCTCCCGGCAGCAAGCCCGGCGGACCGCAGAAGCAGAGCCAGGCGGAGTTCGCCTCTCCGGGCGCCTATTTTTCCGAACAGCGGATGCAGGGCCTGGCGACCACCGGCCGGGCGCTGGCAAAGACCCATGCGGCAGTGCTGAAGCGCATCGAGAAGACCTATGGCGTGCCGGGCCCGATCGTGCTCGCGATCTGGGGTCGGGAATCGGGCTTCGGCAAGGCCAAGATCCCGCATCCGATCATGGATGTGCTCGCCACCAAGGCCTTCATGTCCACCCGTGGCGAGCTGTTCCGGCGCGAACTGATTGCCGCTCTGCATATTCTCGAATCGGGCGATGTTCGGGAGGCCGACATGCGCGGCTCCTGGGCGGGTGCCATGGGCCAGCCGCAGTTCCTTCCCTCGAGCTTCCTGCAATATGCCGTGGATTTCGATGGTGACGGCAAGCGCGACATCTGGTCCTCGGTGCCGGACGTGCTTGGATCCATCGCCCACTATCTCTCGCTCAAAGGCTGGCAGCCCGGGCGTGACTGGGGCTATGAGGTGACAATCCCCGCCAAGGTGTCCTGCGCGCAGGAGGGCCCGGACCGCGCGAAATCGCTCGGCCAATGGGCCGCGTCCGGCATTGCCCGTGTCTCGGGCAAGCCACTGCCGAAGGGCGAAGGCATGATGCTGGTGCCGGCCGGGCGGAACGGGCCGGAATTCCTCGTCACGCAGAATTTCTACGTGATCAAGGAATACAACAATTCCGACCTCTATGCGCTGTTCATCGGCAATCTCGCCGACCGGATCGGCGCGGGCAGCGGCGCGTTTCGCGGCACCTGGGGCGATGTCGGCAAGATGCTGCGCTCGGACGTGCTGACCATGCAGAAGCGCCTGGAGGCGCAAGGCTACGATATCGGCAAGGCCGACGGGCTGGCGGGCTACAAGACCCGCCGCTCGATCGGCGAGTGGCAGGCGAAGAACGGCCTGCCCGCTACCTGCTTCCCGGATCAGACGCTGAAGAGCCGGCTTTCCGGCGGCTGAGCGGGGTCCAGAGCGCAGTCAGTGCGGCAGGTCCACCTGCCGTTTGTACTGCTCATATTCATGCGGCAGGATAGTCTGGCGTTCGATCAGACGGTGCACCGAGGGCGGGCCCTCGCCGCGATGCAGCGCCCGCAGCCGATCATGCACGGCCGCATCGTCCTTCGTCCGGCGCTGGTTGTGGCGCACATACTCGACCCAGGTCGGAACATGGTAGGTCTCGGTCCAGATCCGGGGCTTTTCGAGGTCGCGCATCAGCGTCCACTGTCCAGCCCCGTCCCGGATGCGCACCCGGCGCCGCTCCGTCATCGCGTCGAGAAACGCCTCCACATCGCCGGGGTCGATCTCGTAATCGATCATCACCACGATCGGCCCGCTGCGTGGCTTGAGGTCGAGTTCCAGTGCCGGTTCCTGGAAACTGCCGAGCGGATCGAGATTGAGCGATTTGAACTCCGGCAGCTGGTAGCGAAAGCCGACTGCGGCGCCCGCCAGCATCACCAGGGCGGAGAGCAACAGCGCGGTCGGTGCGCCATAGGTCTCCGCCGCGCTGCCCCAAAGCCAGGAACCGAGGGCGATGCCGCCGAATGTGGTGGTCTGATACAGCGACAGGGCGCGTGCCACGACCCAGCGCGGGGTGGACAGCTGCACTGTGGTGTTGAAGAGCGAGAGCGCCAGCACCCAGCCGCCGCCGGCCAGCAACATGGCAAGCCCGGTAAGGATCTCCGAGCGGCTGACGGCAGCGATGATGGCGGACAGGGAAAAGCCCAGAAAGGCGATGCGCACCACGATCTCGCCCAGCAGGACCTCCCGCAGGCGCTGGCTCAGAAGCGCGCCGCCGATCGCGCCGATGCCGAAACAGCCGAGCAGCACGCCGAAGGTGAGCGGCCCGCCGGCCACCAGATCGCGCGCCACCAGCGGCAGCAGCGCCAGGATGGCGCTGGCCGAGAGGCCGAAAAGGAAGCCGCGCACCAGGACCTTGAGAATATTCGGCGACATGGCGACATAGCGAAGCCCCGCGCCCACGGCCCGGCCCAGAGGTTCGCGCGGAAGCGCGTTCAACGCCGGCGCCCGCTTCCAGCGGAACAGGGCGAAGAGGATCGCAAGGTAACTGACCGTGTTGACCGCGAAGGCTGCGGCCGCGCCGGCTGCAGCCACGATGACGCCGCCGATCGCCGGCCCGACGCTGCGGGTAATGTTGAAGCCCATGGAATTGAGCGCCACCGCGCCAGGCAGATCCTCCCGCGGGACCATGTCGCCGACCGAGGCCTGCCAGGCCGGGTTGTTGAGCGCCGTGCCGCAGCCGATCAGGAAGGTAAAGAGCAGGAGCAGCCAGGGCGTGATGAGCCCAGACCAGGCACACAGGGTCAAGAGCGCCGAGACGACCAGCATGAAGATCTGCGCCGTCAGCATGATGCGGCGGCGGTCGAAACTGTCGGCGAGAGCGCCGGACAGCAGCGAGAACAGCATGATCGGCAGCGAGGTCGAGGCCTGCACCAGCGCGACCATGTTCACCGAGGAGGAGATCGACGTCATCATCCAGGCTGCGCCGACCGATTGGATCAGCCCGCCGAAATTGGACGCAAGGCTTGCCAGCCAGATCAGCCGGAAGGTGTCGTGGCGAAAGGGCGCGAGGGGCGAAGAGCGCGGGATCGAACCGGGTGGGGATTGCGACGGCACGGCGCGGCGCCTCCTCGACTGCTAGGCTGAAGGATGGTGTTCTATCTAGCCATGCGAGACCGGGCGGCAACCGCCCTGAGCTCAATTTGCTGGAGCGGCGATGCGCCTCCAAGCGCAAAGCCGATCTTGCCTTTCACTGCTTGCCCTGCGCCGCGCAACGTGATCACACTCGCGATCCGTGCAGCGTTGATGTGCGCACATTCGAAAGCAGAGACAATGACGATGACAGACCCGACCGCCGCGTTTCTTTCCGGCCTTGCCGCCCAAGGCCAGCCGCAGGCTGCCTTTGCAGCGCTCGAGGCTCTGACGCGGCAGTTGGTCGGCGTGAAGCTCTTCACGATCATGACCAGCGACACGGTGACCCGGCTTGCCGAGCGCGTCTATTCCAGCCATCCCGAGGACTACCCCGTCTCCGGCACCAAGCCCTACAACGAGACCTACTGGTCCGACATTACGCTGCGCCAGCAGAAGACCTTCGTCGCCAATACGATCGAGGCAATCGCCGAGGTTTTTCCGGATTATGCGCTGATCGACTCGCTCGGCTGCCAATCGGTCATCAATGTGCCGATCGTGGTGGATGGTTTGGTGATCGGCACGATCAACTGCCTGCACGAGGCCGGCTACTACACGCCGGAGCGGGTCGAAGCGGCAGAGGCGCTGAAGCTGCCGGGCGCCATCTGCATGCTCCTGGCCGACCGTGATCGTGCGCGGTCAATGCCTGCTTAACCGACACAGTCACCGTTGCGTTAGGAGCCGTTGACTTTCTTTCTCCATGACCAATTTCTTGAATGCCGTCTGCGTTGGGCGCGGCAAGGGAGTGGACCCATGATGAAAAAAGCGATAGGCGTGGTCACCGGCATCACGCTTGCCTGCCTGGCCCTGACCGGCTGTGTCAGCGAAGGCTACAGCTATACCAGCACCGGATATTACGACGGCTATTACGACCGCCCGGTCTATCGTAACAACTACAACCGCGTGATCGTCTACGATCGCAATCGGTATGATCGTTACGACCGCTATGACCGCTACGACCGCTATGATCGCGCCCCGCGGTATGACCGTCGGCGCGAGCAGCGCGCGGCCGTCTATGACCGCGATCGTCGCGTGGAGCGCCGGGCCGAAATAAGCCGGCCTGACCGCGGAGGACGCTATGTCACGCGGGACGGACGCCGAATCTGGCTGCCGCCGGAGCGGTAACAGCCCGCCATCGTACCGCTTTCAACGATCGAGAGGTGATCATCTGACTCTTCTCGCGTAAAGATTGTCAAAAGCGGACGAAAAGAAAAATTTCTGAACTTATGTCCCTGTTTTCGGGTTCGCCTTTCTTTCGAGCAGAAAGTGCGGACATGCGACAGTTCCGACAAGAAGCGAGAAATCATCTGCTGCAGGGCCTGCCGAGCCCGGCCCTGCACGCACTCATGCCACACCTCAACACAGTCGAGCTCACGTCCCGCCAGTGCATCACAAAGCCTGGGGACTCCTTGGACACGGTCTGTTTCATCGAGAGCGGCCTCGTCTCGCTCGTGGTCGAAGGCAGAGATGGCGTGCAGCTGGAGGTGCGCACCATCGGCCGCGACGGCATGATCGGGCACTCGGCCTTGCTCGGTCTCACGAGGTCCGCGCATGCCGTCATCGTCCAGATCGACGGTTTCGGATTGCAAGCGCCAACCAGCACAGTCATCGACAGCCTCGAATGTCCGAAAGCTCGCGCGGTCTTCCATCGCTATCTTCATCGCTGCGACATGGAGCTGGCCGAAGCGGCGCTTTCGGCGGCGAAATATTCCATGAAGCAGCGTCTGGCGCGCTGGCTGCTGCTCTGCCAGGATCGGATCGAGAGCAACAATCTGCCAGTGACGCATGACGCGCTGGCACAGTCGCTCGGCGTGCGCCGCGCCGAGATCACCGACCAGCTGCATGTGCTCGAAGGGCTGCACGCCATTCGCTCGACCCGCGGCAATGTGCGCATCCTCAACCGTGCGCTGCTGATCGATCTTGCCGGCGGGTGCTACGGTGCGGCGAAAGACGCGTTGGAGCCGTCAGCAGAGGCGACCACCGGCCGGTGCCCGATCCATCAGGCACCGCTCGGCTTTCCCGATCCCCTGCCCGCCCGCGCTGCGGCCGCTGCCGCCTCGATGCTCGGTTGACATACGAGGCCGCGGCCGGTGCCACTCTGCCTCCACGGGTTTTTGCGTCCGGGCTGCGGCAAACAGGAAGATGCAGCCCGTGAGACGATCGGGTTTAACGGCTATCCTCTAGAACCGGCTGCGCAAGGTGGCGATCACCGTTCGGCCCGGACCGGGCACGTCGAGCGCGCGCTCGAACCGCTCATCAAACGCATTGAGAAGCTGCAGGCCGGCTTCCAGATGGCCGCTTTCGCTCGTCCAGCGAACAGACGCATCGGTCGTCCGGTAGCTGTCGATCTCCACGCCATTCTGCGCGCCGACGCGCGGGCCGATGAAGGTCTGGGCGACGGTCAACCGCAGGCGGGAGGGATGCACGAGCGTGAAGCCTGCCTGCGCCACATGCTCGGGAATAAGCGGCAGCCCGTAATCGCCCGCTGCATCCTCGCTGACCGTGCGCGTGAAGGAAGCGAAGGCACCGATGCCATTGCCCACCCAATAGTTTGCGCTTGCGGTTACCCGGTCGATCGTGCCGGCATAGGCGTCGAAGGTCTCGAGCAGGGCGGGAATGCCGATTGCCAGACCTTCGATCTCCTGATGCTGCGCGTCGACGCTGGTGAAGAACCGGTCGGACCATTCCGCATCCCAGCGCAGTCCGGTCGTCTTGGTCGAGCCCCCCAGATAGAGCGGTGATTCGAGCGGCGAGAGCCCGAGCGTGGAAATCGGTGACAGCGTGTAGTTGGAGACCGACTTCGTATCCTCGCGATAAGAGGCGCGCAGCCAGTGGTTTGTGGCCGGCGCCCAGGCGATGCCGATGCGCGGGTCGAGGCAGCCGCAATCGTCCTGATCCTCGATCTCCACCGCATGCAGCCCGGCCTCAAAAGAGAGCTGGTCGTTGACCGTCCACAGAGCATCGCCATAAAGCCGCAGCGCGCTACCCCTGGCGCTGTAGGACGCGCTGTCGAGAATGGTGCCGTCGATGGGGCTGACCGCCAGTTGATCGAGGACGGAGCGGTAAAGGCTGCCCTCGATGCCATAATGCAGGGTGACGGGGCCAAGGCCGTAGAGATGGCCGAGGCCGGCCGTCACGCTCTGGTCGCGACCGTCATTATCGGCGAAATAGCTGCTCAGGCCACGCAGGCCTGCGGGGTCGAAGGCAAGCGGGGTGAAACGCTGCGGGTCGAAAGGCGCGATCCCGGCGGGATCGGCCAGCGACACCTCGTAGCGATCATCCGTATCGACCTGGCCATAGACCGCAAAGGCCTGGACGACATTGCGTTCGCCGAGGACATGGCTCCAGGCAACGCCCGCGCCGGAGGACCGCGAGCGGCTTTCGTCATTCAGCTTCGGGGCCGACGTTTCGCCCGGAAAGCCGCTGTCGAAGGTGCCGGTATTGGCAAAAAGCACCAGCGAATCCTCGAGGCTCGGTCGCAGGCCCAGCATCAGATTGGCGCCGGTCACGTCGTTGCGGTCGTTCAGCCGCTCGCCCTGGGGCCGGGCGATCTCTAGCCCGACATGATAGCTGAGCGGCAGGCCCTCATAGCGGGTGCCTTCCAGAGTCAGGTCGGTGCGCCAGCCTGGCTTGTCGCCCTCGAAGATCAGCCCGCCGCCAAGCGTGGTTTCGAAGAAGGAGCGCCCCTCCAGTGCCGAACGCCGGGTCTCGCCGGCCGCTGCCATGGGATCGAGCAGCAGGCCTTGCAACTGCGAGGAGGTGCTGGTGGCTCCGGGGACGCTCCGCTCCTCGGGCGGCGAGAGCGGATCGGTGCCGACGAAGGGAGAGACGCGGCCCTTGGCCGCCTCGTCAATATAACTCGTGCCGACAAAGGGATCGATCGACCGGTCGGCCTGGAATTGCCCCCATTCGTTGAGCCCGAGATTGGAGAGCGTGACGCCGAGCCAGGAGAAGACCTGCCGGTTGGCATCATAGCCGGTATAAGTGCCGAGCCGGGCCTGACGCCGGCGCACGGCCTCGCGCGCCAGCGCGATCGCCTGATCCGCCTCGTCCCGGTCGAGCGCGATGGCCGAGCGGATCAGCGGAACGGACGGGTTCTCGCGGTCGAACCGGTCGGCATTGTCGAGCGCCTGGCTCGCCTCTTCGCCGCTTTCCTGCTGATAGGCGGCAATCGCCAGGCCGACCAGCGCGTCGCCATAGGTCGGATCGATGGCGGAGGCCTGCAGCAGCGCCTGCTCCCCCTCACTCGTGCGGCCGAGCCGGAGCAGATAGCGACCCTTGGCGGCCAGCACGGCATAGGAACCCGCGTCGATCGCCTCGCCCTTGGCGATCTCCGCCGCAGCAGCGGCCATCTGGTGGTTGTCGATGAGGAAGCGGGCATAATTGGCATGCAGCGCCGGATTTTCCGGATTGAGCGCGATCGCCATCCGGTAAGCGGCATCGGCTTCCACCGGCGCGTTGCGATCCTGCTCGACGATGGCGAGCTCGTTCCAGGCCGCATCGGCGCCCGGCGCCTGGCGCACCGCCTCGACGAGCTCTGCCCTCGCGCCATCGAGATCGCCGGCCGTGGTGGCGCGGAAGCGGGCGCTGATCAGCAGCAGGTCCGGATCGGCGGGATCGAGCGCCCGGGCGCGGGCAAGCGCCGCACGCACCGCATCGCGCCGATCGAGCTCGAAGGCGTAATTGGCGAGCGCGACCGGCAGGCGCACATCGCCGGGGAAGCGGGGCTCCGCCGCTTCGATGACAGCGATCGCCGCCGCAGCGCCATCCGCATGCGACCTCAGGGCCGCCTCTGCCAGAACGGCGGCGACATTGCGTGGTGCATGGCGCGGCGCCTTGGCTGCCCGATCGGGCTCGGCAAGCGAAAGGGCGAAATAGCGGCCATAGGCGGCAGCGGATCGCCGCGCGGCGGGAAGCGCGCGCTTAGCTTCGCCAAACAGCCGCGCGGCCTCGCCATAACGAAGGTCCTGCCCGGCAATCATGGCCTCCACCAGCTTCGCCCGGGCGCGCTCGGGCGGTGGCAGCCGAGCGGGCAGGTTGGCAAGCGCCGCGCGGGCTGCCGCACGTCCGTCGATCGAAAGCGCGGCCTCGGCCAGCGTCAGCCAGTCCTCGGCCCGGCGCGCCTCGGTGGGGATCGCAAGAATGCGGTTCCGCTCGGCGCGCAGCGCCTGCGGCGGAAGGGGTGAGACGGGCAGGCTCGAAAACACGCCGCGCAGCTCGCTATAGAGCAGCAGCTGCTCGCGCTCTTCCAGATCGACCAGCGTATACTTGCGCGGCGCCTGGCCGATGGCCGCCACGGCGCCTTCACCCTGCCGGACGGTGACGGATCCTTGGGCATTGGCAAGCTCCACCACGCCCTCCAGCACGGAGAGCGTCGTCTCACCCTTCGCGCCGACGCGGAGCGACCAGTCGGTGCCGCGGATCGAGGTGGCGGCGGCGGGGGTGGCGATGGTCAGTCCGCTGCCGCCGCGCAGGGCGCGGGCCCAGATGGCGCCGGACTTCAATTCCAGCTGGCTGTCGGCCCCGTTCGCAGCGCGGACGACGAGCTCGGTATTGCGGCCCATGCGCATCTGCGTGTTGTCGGAGAAGAGGATGGCGAGATGGCCGGCGCTGTTGGTGCGCAGCGTGTCGCCGGTCAAGAGCCCTTGGGAAACCTCGACGCCCCGCCAATCGCTGGCATCATCGATAAAGCGGACTTCTTCGCCCGATCGGTGGGAAATGACCGAGCCGCGCGCCTCTCCCACCCGCGGAAAGACCTCCGCGGCCGCCGGAACGACGGCCAGCCCGAACGCCAGGCCGGCGAGCAGAAAACGCGCATGTCGCATGGATTGTCCCCCTCACCCCCTGAGGAAGCGTGAGATGTGACAAGAGCGCGATTGCCTGTCAAATGTGAGTCACAACGCACATATGCCGAGCGTGACCGATCGCCGCGCGGCTGTGGCATTCTTCCCACATCTGCGGGCATGGTGCGGATCTGACACAGCGTGTCAGGCCTCCTCGAATTCCATGAGTGTCCCGAACAGATCCTTCGGATGGACGAAGAGCACCGGTTTGCCGTGCGCCCCGATGCGGGGGGTGCCATCCCCCAGCAGCCGATGCCCGGTCTCCAGCAGTCGCGCGCGCGTGGCGTCCAGATCGTCCACCTCGAAGCAGAGATGATGGATGCCACCGGCCGGATTGCGGGCGAGAAAGGCCGCGATCGGGCTCTCCCCACCAAGGGGATGCAGCAGCTCGATCTTGCTGTTCGGCAGCTCGGCAAAGGCAACGGTGACGCCATGCTCCGGCAGCGCCTGGACGGCCGAGATCGTGCCGCCGAGGCTCTGGTAGTGGGCCATGGCCGCCTCGAGATCGGGAACGGCGATGGCGACATGGTTCAGGCGGCCGAACATGGCGGGCTCCTAGCGGTTGCGCAGGCGGCCCTGCAGGAGGTCGATCACCGCGCGCGCCGCTTCCAGCACGGGCGTGCCGGGACCGAAGACGGCGGACACGCCGGTCTCGATTAGGAAATCGTAATCCTGCCGGGGGATGACCCCGCCGACGACGACGATGATCTCTGCGGCGCCCTTGGCCTTCAGCGCCTCGACGAGCTGCGGGGCAAGCGTGCGATGGCCGGCGGCGAGCGAGGAGAGGCCCACCACATGGACCTTGTTGTCCACCGCCAGCGCCGCCGCCTCCTCCGGCGTCTGGAACAACGGCCCGGCCAGCACCTCGAACCCGATATCGCCGAAGGCGGATGCGATGATCTTCGCGCCGCGATCATGCCCATCCTGCCCGAGCTTGGCGATGAGGATGCGCGGCCGCGCGGAGAGCGCATCGGACACTTCGGACAGGCGCTGCTGCAGCGTCGAAAACTCCGGATCGTCCTCATAGGCCGCGCCGTAGATATCGCGCACCACCTCCGGCTGGGCCGAATGGTCGCCGAAGACCCGGCGTAAGGCGTCCGACATTTCGCCGACGGTGGCGCGTGCCCGCGCCGCCTCCACCGCGGCGGCGAGAAGATTACCCTCGCCGCTCCGTGCCACGGCCTCCAGCGCCGTGAGGGCGCTGTCGACGGCTGCCGGGTCGCGTCGCCGTCGCGTTTCCGAAAGCCGCCGGATCTGCGCCTCGCGCACCGCGGCATTGTCGATGTCGAGCGTGTCGATCGGCGCTTCGCTGTCCAGCCGGTAGCGATTGACGCCGACGATCACCTCTTCGCCGCGGTCGATGGCCGCCTGGCGGCGCGTGGCGGCTTCCTCGATAAGGCGCTTCGGCATGCCGCTTGCCACCGCCTTGGTCATGCCGCCAAGCGCCTCCACCTCCTCGATCAGCGTCCAGGCTTCCTCGGCGAGTGCCGCCGTCAGGCTTTCCACATAGTAGGAGCCCGCGAGCGGGTCGACGACCCTGGTCACGCCGGTCTCGTGCTGGAGGATCAGCTGGGTGTTGCGGGCGATACGGGCCGAAAATTCGCTCGGGAGCGCGATCGCCTCGTCCAGCGCGTTGGTGTGCAGCGACTGCGTGCCGCCGAGCACGGCGGAAAGCGCCTCATAGGCGGTGCGGATGACGTTGTTGTAGGGATCCTGCTCGGCGAGCGAGACGCCGGAGGTCTGGCAATGGGTGCGCAGCATGGAGGATGCCGGGTTCTTCGGCTGGAACTCGGCCATGATCCGCGCCCAGAGAAACCGCGCCGCTCTGAGCTTGGCCGCCTCCATGAAGAAGTTCATGCCGATGGCGAAGAAGAAGGAAAGCCGGCCGGCGAAGTCGTCGACATCGAGCCCGCGGGCCAGCGCCGCGCGCACGTAATCCCGGCCATCGGCCAGGGTGAAGGCGAGCTCCTGCACCAGCGTCGCGCCCGCCTCCTGCATATGATAGCCGGATATGGAGATGGAGTTGAACTTCGGCATTTCTCGCGCGGTATAGGCGATGATATCCGCCACGATCCGCATCGAGGGGTCCGGTGGGTAGATATAGGTGTTGCGGACCATGAACTCCTTCAGAATGTCGTTCTGAATGGTGCCCGAGAGCGCGGCGCGGGGCACGCCCTGCTCTTCCCCTGCCACGATGAAGCTCGCGAGAATGGGGATGACCGCGCCGTTCATGGTCATGGATACCGACATCTCACCGAGCGGGATGCCGTCGAACAGGATCTTCATATCCTCGACGCTGTCGATCGCCACACCCGCCTTGCCGACATCGCCGACGACGCGCGGATGGTCGCTGTCATAGCCGCGGTGGGTAGCGAGATCGAAGGCGACCGACAGGCCTTTCTGGCCGGCCGCGAGATTGCGCTTGTAGAAGGCGTTCGACGCTTCGGCGGTGGAAAAGCCGGCATATTGGCGGATCGTCCAGGGACGGCCGGCATACATGGTGGCGCGAGGACCGCGTGTGAACGGCGCAAAGCCTGGAAGCGATCCGAGATGGGAGAGCCCGACCAGATCCTCTTCCGTGTAGAGCGGCTTGACGGATATCCCTTCCGGCGTCTGCCAGGTGAGCGTATCCACCGGCCGGCGCGCTTCCTTTTCCGCAAGGCGCGCCCAGTCGTCGCGCTTCGGCTTCTCCTCCGCCATCAGGCAAACTCCATGATGAGCTCATCGACAGCCAGGCTGGCGCCGGGCGAAACGGCAATGCGCTGGACCGTGCCGCGGCGCTCGGCGCGCAGCACGTTCTCCATTTTCATGGCCTCCACCGTGGCTAGGACCTGACCTGCCTCCACGACATCGCCTTCGCGAACGGCGAGCGAGGTGATGACGCCCGGCATGGGGCAGAGCAGCGATTTCGAGGTGTCCGGCGGCAGCTTGACCGGCATCAACTTCGCCAGCGCGGCGACGCGGGGGCTGCGGACATGGGCGCGCACATCCATGCCCTGCCAGCGCAGCCTGAGACCGCTGCCTGCCCGGTCGATCTTGACGCTCATGCCCACCCCATCGATGACGAAGCGCGACAAGGTCTGGCCAGGCATGAAGGAGGAGGAAACCGTGAGGCTGCGTCCCTCCTCCGTCTTGACGACACCCCCTTCGGGAGAAGGCGACAGGTGGAGCGCAAACTCCTGTCCGGCGAGCGAAACCACCCAGTCCGGCCCGGGCGCGCGGCGCGGATGGCGCAGCAGGCCGGAGATCTGGCCGGCGCGGCGCTGCAGCGCGTCCTCGGCAATGAGCGCGACGGCGGCAAGGCGCAGGGCCTCGTCGCCGTCCGGTTCTCCCAGCGCGAAGCCTTCGGGAAACTCCTCGGCGATAAAGCCTGTGGTCAGCCGTCCTTCGCGAAAGCGCGGGCTGCGCATGACGGCGGACAGGAAAGCGAGGTTGTGGCCGACGCCCTCCATCTCGAAAGCATCCAGCGCGTCTCCCATGGCCTCGATCGCCGAATGCCGGTCCGGGCCATAGCTGCAAAGCTTGGCGATCATCGGATCATAATGGATGGAGATCTCGCCGCCTTCGAAAACGCCGGTATCGTTGCGCAGCAGCGTGCCGTCCGCCCGCGGGCCTTCCAGCGGCGGGCGATAGCGCGTGAGACGGCCGATCGAGGGCAGGAAGTTGCGCAGAGGATCCTCGGCATAGAGCCGGCTTTCGATCGCCGAGCCGGTGAGCCGCACATCCGCCTGGGAAAAGGCGAGCTTTTCTCCTCTCGCCACGCGGATCATCTGCTCGACGAGGTCGATCCCCGTCACCAGTTCCGTCACCGGATGCTCCACCTGCAAACGGGTGTTCATCTCGAGGAAATAGAAATTGCGGGCGCCATCGACGATGAACTCCACCGTGCCGGCCGAGGCATAGCCGACGGCCTGCGCAAGCGCCACGGCCTGTGCGCCCATGGCTTCCCGCGTTTCCTCGGTGAGAAAGGGCGAAGGCGCCTCTTCGATCACCTTCTGGTTCCGGCGCTGGATCGAGCATTCCCGTTCGCCAAGGTGCAGCACGGTCCCGTGACGATCGCCCAGCACCTGGATTTCGATATGGCGGGGATCCGTGACGAACTTCTCGATGAAGATCCGGTCGTCGCCGAACGCGGTTTTTGCCTCGTTGCGCGAGGACTGGAAGCCCGCGCGGGCCTCCTCGTCGCTGAAGGCGATACGCATGCCCTTGCCGCCGCCGCCGGCCGAGGCCTTGATCATCACCGGATAGCCGATCGACCGCGCGATCGCCACCGCCTCTTCGGCGTCCTCGATCAGCCCCATGTGGCCGGGAACGGTCGAAACCCCGGCTTCTGCCGCGAGCTTCTTCGACGTGATCTTGTCGCCCATGGCGCGGATGGCCGAAGCGGGCGGGCCGATGAAGGTGATGCCCGCAGCCTCCAGCGCCTCGGCGAAATCGGCATTTTCCGACAGGAAGCCATAACCCGGATGCACGGCATCGGCCCCGGTCTGGCGCACGGCGTCGATGATCCGTTCTGCGTTCAGATAGGACTGGCTGGAGGCCGCCGCCCCGATCGCCACCGCCTCGTCCGCCATGCGCACATGCAGGGCCCCCGCATCCGCCTCGGAATGGACCGCCACCGTGGCGATCCCCATCCGCTTGGCCGTCCGCATCACCCGACAGGCAATCTCGCCCCGATTGGCGATCAGGATTTTGGAGATCATCGGCGGGACTCGCTGGCCGCAGGCAGGGCCGCCGGACCTGCCAAGCCTGGCTGCGGCGACGCTGCGCCTGCAGGCGGCTTTGCGCCTGGATATTTCTTGCCCTTCAACATGCCTTCCACACTCAGATCCTCGTCAATCAGGGGCCAGTGGAGGCCATAGGGGGACAGTTCTATCGAATTGCGCTCCTCTGGCGTTGCAGCCAAGAGAGGCGGATACCACCAGAGCGGCGTGACCAGCGTCAGCCCATCGGCCAGTTCCACCACCACGGAGCTATCAGTGCAGTGAGCGCCGATTGGTTCGAGCAGATCGTCGTCAATTTCCAAAGTGCTCATGCCACTTCTCCAGAAAATCCTGCTGATTTTCGCCCACGATGCGCAGAAGATCGCTCAGCTCTTTTTCCGTGCAACGCTTGTTGCGCGCCACGTTCAAGCTGTTGAGCCAGATTTTCGTTTCTTTTCGGTCCTTGCGAATATGCACATGGGGCGGCTCGTCGCGATCGAGACTGTAGAATTCGAAGCGCCAGCCCCGCCATTCGAAGACCTTTGGCATACTTTCTCCTCATCACAAGGGGATCGTATCGTGTTTGCGCCAGAGCTGCTCCTTGCGCTTGCCCTTGAGCGAAGCGAAGGCGCGGGCGATGCGGCGGCGGGAGGAATGGGGCAGGATCACCTCGTCGATGAAGCCGCGCTCGGCGGCAACGAAGGGGTTGGCGAAGCGCTCCTCATAGTCGCGGGTACGGGCGGCGATCTTGTCCGGGTCCGAAAGCTCGGAGCGGTAGAGAATCTCGGCCGCGCCCTTGGCACCCATGACCGCAATCTCGGCCGTCGGCCAGGCATAGTTGATGTCGGCGCCGATATGTTTGGAGGCCATTACGTCATAGGCGCCGCCATAGGCCTTGCGGGTGATCAGCGTCACCATAGGCACAGTCGCCTGACTATAGGCAAAAAGCAGCTTCGCGCCGTGCTTGATGACGCCGCCATATTCCTGCGCCGTGCCGGGCAGGAAGCCCGGCACATCGACCAGCGTCAGCAGCGGGATCGAGAAGGCATCGCAGAACCGGACGAAGCGCGCCGCCTTGCGCGCGCTGTCGATATCGAGACAGCCGGCGAGCACCAATGGCTGGTTGGCCACCACGCCGACCGTTTCCCCTTCGATACGCAGGAAGCCGATGACGATGTTCTTCGCAAAGTCCGCCTGCAATTCGAAGAAGTCGCCCTCGTCGGCAAGCGCCAGGATCAGCTCCTTCATGTCGTAAGGTTTGGTGGAGGCATCGGGGATCAGCGTGTCGAGCCGCAATTCCACCCGGTCGGGGTCGTCGTGGCTCGGCCGGATGGGAGGCGGCTGCCGGTTGTTGAGCGGCAGGAAATCGAAGAAGGCCCGCACCTGCTCCAGCGTCTCGACATCGTTCTCATAGGCCGCATCGGCAACGGAAGAGCGGCGCGTATGCGTGCCGGCGCCGCCGAGCTCTTCCGCCGTGACGATCTCGTTCGTCACTGCCTTCACCACATCCGGCCCGGTGACGAACATGTAGGAGGTGTCGCGCACCATGAAGATGAAATCGGTCATGGCCGGCGAATAGACCGCGCCGCCTGCGCAGGGGCCCATGATCACCGAAATCTGCGGGATGACGCCGGAGGCCTCGGCATTGCGGCGGAACACCTCGGCATAGCCGGCGAGCGAGGCGACGCCCTCCTGGATGCGCGCCCCACCGCTGTCGTTGAGACCGATGAGCGGCACGCCGTTGCGCACGGCCATATCCATGATCCGGCAGATCTTTTCGGCATGGGTTTCGGAGAGCGACCCGCCGAGAACCGTAAAGTCCTGGGAGAAGACATAGACCTGTCGGCCATGGATCGTTCCCCATCCGGTCACGACGCCATCGCCCGCCACCTTCTGCGCCGCCATCCCGAATTCGGTCGCGCGGTGTGTGACATAGAGCCCGTATTCCTCGAAGGAGCCTTCATCGAGCAGAACCTCGAGCCGCTCGCGGGCAGTCAGCTTGCCCTTGGCATGCTGCGCCGCGATCCGGGCCTCCCCACCGCCAAGCCGCGCCTCCGCACGCCGCCGTTCGACCTCCGCCAGGGATTGATGCATCGGGTTCTCCTCTTGTCCGCTCCTGATTTAACCGATTGCCGCCAAATCGAAAATGCCACCTTCGCATCAATTCCATCCCTGCGCAGCATCGCACCGGCATCGGGGAACCTTCACCCCTCTTCATGGTTCGCCAGCCACCACGCTCCGCTTTCCGGCGCACCGCCATGTCGGCACAGGATGAGGAATATGCGATGACGGCGCCGCACAGGTCGGCCAGGGACAACAGGCTTCTCGACTTGCTGCCGACGGCCACTTTCGACAGCCTTGCGGCCGATCTCGCGCCTGTCCAGCTGACGCGCGGCACGGTGATCGCCCGGACGGACGAGCCGATCGATCATGTCTATTTCCTGACGACCGGCATCGGCTCCGTCATTGTGCGAACGCCTTCCGGCAACCGGGCGGAGGCGGGGCTTTTCGGCAAGGAAGGGTTTATCCCAACGTCCGTCATCGCCGGCATTCGCGAAAGCCAGCATGAAATGACCATTCAGGTCGACGCAGACGCCTATGCCATGCCCTTCGAGCGCTTTCGAGCACATCTGGAGCAGCAGCCGATGCTGCTTTCGGTCGCGCTGCGTGCGGTCGAGGTCTTCATGATCCAGCTTGCCTACACCGCCGCCTCGAATGCCATCCACGATGTGAATATCCGCCTCGCCCGCTGGCTGCTGATGTGTCACGACCGGCTGGGCGGCGGCGATATTCGGCTGACCCATGATTTCCTGTCGATCATGCTCGCGGTCCGCCGATCGAGCGTAACGACCGCCTTGCACATCCTGGAAGGAGATGGGCTGATCCGCGCCAGCCGCGGCAGCGTGCTGATCCGCGACCGGCCGGCCATGGAACGCTTCGCGCATGATGCCTACGGCCAGCCGGAGGCCGCCTTTCGGCGGCTGATGGCGCCGGATCGATGAGCACACCGGTTCCCGGTCGGGTCTTAATTCTGCCAGCTCGCCGCAAAGGCGGGCGAGGCCATGAAGCTGTTCGGCAGGGACACGGTGGGCGGCGGATCGCAAACCCCCTCCTGCAGATACTGCATGGCCGCCAGAAAACCGCTGCGCGTGATCGGCTTCGAAATGACCCCGTGCGCGCCGGCGAAATCCGGCGGAATGATCTTGGGATTGGCGGTGACGAAGACGATGATGGTGTCCGGCCAGCGGGCCTGGATCATCTGCGACACGTCGAGCCCGCTGGTCTTGCGGGCCAGCTGAATATCGACGAAAGCGACATTCGGCTGCAAGGACACATCCCATGCCTCGGCATCGTAGAGAGAGGCTGCCTCGCCGACCACCCGGTGCCCGGCATCCTCAACCATGGATTCCAGATCCATGGCGATCAGCGGCTCATCCTCGACGATGACGACGCTCAACGGCGGCTTTGGCCTTTTCATCAGTCTCTGCTCACTGGAATTTCGATCGTGGCCGTCATGCCATCCAGAGAATGGTCCCACAGCACCTTGGCGTTGAGCTGCGCGCTCAACCGCGAAATCAGCTTCGTGCTGATCGGGGAGATTTCGTTCTGGGGCGTCTTGCTGGACAGCCGGTTGGCGATCGAAATGCGAATGCGCTGCGCATTCGAGGAGCAGGACAGATGCACGGATTCGACAGGTGTGTAGCTGTTGAAGAGATGCAGCAGCACCTCGTTGATCAAAAGACCGACGGAGGTTGCCTGGCCGGAGGGCAGGCGCGTGAAGCTGACATCGGAATGCAGCGTCGCATTCTTGAAGGCGCTGCTGCTGAGCGCATCCTGGATGAGGTTCAGGACGAAGGAGGACAGCTCGAAATAGCGCACGTCTTCCGCCTGGTAGAGGCGGCGGTGGATGGCGGCCATGGCATCGACCCGCTCCATGGTGGCGCGCAGCGCGGCCCGCACGCCTGGATCGTTTGCTTCACGGATCTGCATGCGCAGCAGCGAGCCAATGACCGAAAGATTGTTCTTGACCCTGTGGTCGACCTCGTGGAGCAGCATGGACTGCGCTTCCAGCGAGGCCTCCAGGTCGGCGGTGCGGACCCGAACCTCGTGGTCCACCAGCTCCTTCTGGTCCATCATGCTCTGATGCGCGGCCACCCGCTCGCTGACATCGAGCTGCGAGGCGAAGAAGAACTGGACATTACCGTTGCCGCCGCGCACCGGGCTCAGATAGAGCGCGTTCCAGAAGGGTGTTCCATCCTTCTTGTAGTTCAGGAGGTCGACGGCAACATCCTCGCCGTTGTCCACCGCATGGCGCACCTTGGCGACGGATACGGGATCGCTTCCCGGCCCCTGCAGAAAGCGGCAGTTGCGGCCGATGCATTCCTCGCGGCTGTAGCCGGTCAGCGTCTGGAAGGCTTCGTTGACGAAGACGATGGGATTGTCCGGCTGGCCCGGATCGGTGATGACCATTGGCATGCGCGTGGCCCGCACTGCCGCTGCGAAGGGATCGCCGCGACCCTGCTCCGCATGCAGCATATCAGTCAGGTGCCAATTTCCTTGCTCGTCCATACAGTGCTTATCTCAGCGAAGGCGGGGGAAATACGATTCCGAAACAACAATCGAGCGAACAGGGGCAGGCCTGGCCACAGCGTAAGACACGTCTATCAGACCTCCGAGCGGAGCAGCAAGAACCGCCCGGACCCACCGGCAGAGCGGATGAAGAAAAAACCGTGATGCCGCCGCAGTGGACAGCGAGAACGAGAGCAGAAATGGTCCGCAACACTGGTTTGACAAGACGTCGTTTGGCCGCATGACTTGCGGTCGTGGGCCGCGATGCCTCATCTTCCCAGAGTTGCGGATTGAGAACGCTCTGCTCTGAATTATGTTTCGGTGAGTTTCTGACAAAGCGCGCCGGGAGCAGTCGATACCCGCGGAAGTGCGGAATTACGCCGCCGAACCCGGCGGAATCACGCCCTTGGTGAACAGGAAGCAGCCGTAGAAACGCGTCTCGCCCGTCGTGATGACGCAATAGGCCTTCTTGGCCAGATCGTAGAAAGCGAAGCGCTCGATGCCGTACATCGGGCAGGGCTTGCCCTCGACACGGTCGATTTCGGCCTGCACTTCGCGCTGCACATCGGTGATCTCGTCGGGAGCGCCCATCACTTCCATGCGGCCGGCGGAATTCTGCAGCGGCGTGTCGAGCGGCAGGACCGAAAGAATGGCGGCGACGGCCTCAGTCGCCGAGACATTGGCGATCGAGAGCGGCCGGCCGATCACCGTCTGGCGCGCGACGCTGTCGGTCGGAAAATTGGTGTCGGAAATGACGAGCGTGTCGCCATGGCCCATGGAGCGCAGCGCGTGCAGCACGTCGGCATTAAGCGCCGGATTGATGTTTTTGAGCAAGAGGACCTCCCTGTCTGTGGCCGGCGCAGCGCCGGGCGGCATCGGGTATAGCCTGTCGGCCGCAGAGCCGCGAGCGGAAAGCCGCAGCTTTCCGCCTTCGGCGGCAGCGGAAATGTCAGCGGAAGAGATTGGTCTTGGCGAGCTCGATCAGCTCGTCGCCGCGCCCGCTCATGATCGCGCGCGAGGCGTAGAGCGAGAAGCCGGCCATCTGCTGCGCCTTGATCTTCGGCGGCAGGGCAAGCTCCATCGTATCGGTGACCACGTCCACAAGGGCCGGCCCCGGATAGGCGAAGGCTTCGGCAAGTGTCGCCTCCAGCTGGTCCGAGCGGGTGACACGGCGGCCGAAGAGACCGATTTCGCGGGCGACGGCGCCGAAATCCGGGTTCTTCAGCGCGACATTCGTATCGAGATAGCCGGCCGCTTTCTGCTCCATCTGCACGAAACCGAGCGAGCTGTTGTTGAAGACGACGATCTTGATCGGCAGGTCCAGCTGGACGGCGGTCAGCAGTTCGCCCATCAGCATGGTCAGCCCGCCATCGCCGGAGAGCGAGACGACCTGGCGAGCGGGATGGGCCGCCTGCGCACCCAGCGCCTGCGGCATGGCATTGGCCATGGAGCCGTGGTTGAAGGAGCCGATCAAGCGACGGCGGCCGTTCATCGACAGATAGCGCGCCGCCCAGACGCAGGGGGTCCCGACATCGGCGGTGAAGATCGCATCGGGAGCGGCCAGCCTGTCCACCACCCGCGCCACATATTGCGGATGGAGCGGGGCGTCGCCCTCCCGCGCCGTGGCAAGGGCATCGAGATCGGCGCGCGCCTCGCGATAATGCTCGACCGCCTTGTCGAGAAAGCGGCGGTCCCGGCCATCGGCCAGCAGCGGCTGCAGGACCCGCAGCGTTTCGCGGACATCGCCGACGATGCCCTGATGAAGCGCCACGCGCCGGCCGAGCGCGGCGGGATCACGGTCGACCTGCACGACGGTGGCCTGGTCCGGATAAAAGTTGCGATAGGGAAAATCCGTCCCGAGCATCAGAAGCGTCTCGCACTCCATCAGCGCATGGTAGCCGGAGGAAAAGCCGATCAGCCCGGTCATGCCGACATCGAAGGGGTTGTCGAACTCGATATGTTCCTTGCCGCGAAAGGCATGCACGATCGGCGCTGCCAGCCGGTCGGCCAGGGCCACCACCTCCCGATGAGCGCCCGCCACGCCCGAGCCGCAGAGAAGGGTTACCCGCTTCGCGCCATTGAGCGTGTCGGCAAGCGTGCGAACCGCCTGTTCGTCGGGCACCAGCCGTGGCTCGGCCAAAGCGGGCATGCGTCCCTCGGCCCCCTTTGGTGCCTCTGCAAGCGAAATATCGCCCGGCAGGACAAGCACGGCGACGCCGCGCTTGCCGAGCGCGGTGCGGATCGCCCGGTGCAAAAGCTCCGGCAGCTGCGCCGGGGTCTGCACCATCTCGCAAAAGTGGCTGCATTCGCGGAAGAGTTCGGTCGGGTGGGTTTCCTGAAAATAGGAGAGGCCGATCTCGCTTGATGGAATATGGGCGGCGATTGCCAGAACCGGCACATGATTGCGCTGGCAATCGAACAGGCCGTTGATCAGATGCAGATGGCCTGGCCCGCAGCTTCCCGCGCAAACGGCGAGCCCGCCGCTCGCCGCTGCCTCTGCCCCGGCGGCAAAGGCGCCAGCCTCCTCGTTGCGCACATGCATCCAGTCGATCGTGCCCTGGCGACGCAGCGAATCGTTGATCGCGTTCAGGCTGTCGCCCGTCACGCCCCAGATCCGCCGAATGCCGGCATCGGCAAGGGTTGCCGTGATGAGATCGGCAACGGACAGCGTTTCGGTCTTACCAAAGAGCTTCATGACTGGGCATCCTTTCGGCGCTGCGGGAACAGGTGCATGCAGGCTGATATAGGCCTGCCCTCACACTCGCCCAGCGGATGTCGCCCAACCGGAAAAGAGGGTCGGCAGGAGGACTTCTGCAGCAAGGAATGGGCTCGGTAAGAGATTTCTCACTTTCTTCCCGGCTGCACAGGGCTGCGGACTTTTGCCGATCTGGCGTTATGTTAAACAGACGGGAACCGAAGAAAGGTCCGATCTTGAGCAACGACCCCGCCACGCTCACGCGCGAGCAGCTCGAACACGAATATCGGCAGCTGAGCGCCAGGCTGGCAGGTTTGAACGGCGGGGAAGGACCGACGCCGAAGGAAGATCCGGCGCGGCGCGCCCTGTTCGAGGCGATCGACGACGGGTTCTGCATCATCGAGTTCATCGACGGGCCGCATGGACCTTTGAGCGACTATCTGCACATCGAAAGCAATTCCGGCTACGAGCGCCAGACCGGCATTCCCGATGTGGTCGGCAAGCGGCTGCGGGAGATCGAGCCCGACAATGCCGATGTCTGGCTGGATCTCTACGGGGGCGTGTTGCGGAGTGGCAAGACGGTGCGCTTCGAGCAGGAATTTGCAGCGATCGGCCGCCTTATCGAGGTTTCGGCGAGCCGGGTGGAGCCGCCAAGCCTGCGTCAGGTGTCGGTTCTCTTCCGGGACATCACCGCGCGCAGGCAGGCGGAAGATGCGCTGCGCAAGAGCGAGGCGCTGGCACGGGAGAACGTGCAGCGGGTCCAGCTTGCCATGGCGGCCGGCGCCATCATCGGCACCTGGTCCTGGGATGTGCCAGCCAATCGGTTCACGGTCGACGAAGGCTTTGCCGCCGCCTTCGGCTTCGATCCCGCGCTCGGCCGCTCCGGGCTCAGCCTGGAGCAGGTGGTGGCGACCGTTCACCCCGACGATCAGGCCGGACTTGCCGAAGCGATCAATGCGGCGCTGGCCCGCGGCGGCCCCTATGCGCACCAGTACCGCACGCGCCGGGCAGATGGGAAATATTACTGGCTGGAAGCGAACGGCCGGGTCGATCTTTCCCCGGACGGGACGGCGCTGAGCTTCCCCGGCGTCCTGCTCGACATCGAGGGCCGCCGCTCGTTGGAGGCCGAGCGCGACCGGGCGATCGCCGCGCTGCGCACCCTGACCGACACGCTGGAACACCGGGTGGAGGAGCGCACGGCTGCGCTGCTCCAAGCCGAGGAAGCATTGCGCCAGTCCCAGAAAATGGAGGCCGTCGGCCAGCTGACGGGCGGCTTGGCGCATGATTTCAACAATATCCTCGCCAGCATTTCCGGCAGTCTCGACCTCATGAAGACCCGGCTTGCGCAGGGACGGCTGAGCGATATCGATCGCTACCTGACCGGCGCCCAGTCGGCCGTGAAGCGGGCCGCCGGGTTGACCCAGCGCCTGCTCGCCTTTTCTCGTCGCCAGACGCTCGATCCCAAGCCCTCCGACATCAACCGCGTCGTCGCCGACATGCATGATCTGATCAGCCGCAGCGTCGGCCCCGGGATCGCGATCGAAACGGTTGCCGCCGGCGGGCTTTGGACGGCGTTTGTCGATGTCGGGCAGCTGGAAAACGCGCTGCTCAACCTCTGCATCAATGCGCGCGACGCCATGCCGGACGGCGGTCGGCTGACGATCGAAACCGGAAACCGCTGGCTGGACGAGCGCGCCGCCAAGGAGCGGGGCGTGCCGCCCGGCCAATATCTCTCGCTCTGCGTCAGCGATACCGGCACCGGCATGCCGCCGGATGTGGTGGAACGCGCCTTCGACCCCTTCTTCACCACCAAGCCGATCGGCCAGGGAACCGGGCTCGGCCTGTCCATGGTCTATGGCTTTGCCGGCCAATCCGGCGGCGCCGCGCGGATCTATTCGGAGGTCGGCAAGGGCACGATGATCTGCATCTACCTGCCGCGCCATCTGGGAGATGGCGTCGAAGCGGACCTCGTGACAGAGCTCGAGCGGCCGGCCCCTGCTGCCGGGCAGAGCACGATCCTGGTCGTGGACGACGAACCGCTCGTGCGGATGGTGGCGGTCGAAATTCTCGAGGAACTCGGCCATTCGGTGCTCGAGGCCGATGACGGCCCCTCGGCGCTGCGTGTCCTGACGGCCCGGCCCGATATCGATCTGCTGATCACCGATGTCGGCCTGCCGAACGGCATGAACGGCCGGCAGCTGGCCGATGCCGTGCGCGTGCAGCGGCCGGAGCTCAACGTTCTCTTCATCACCGGCTATGCGGAAAACGCCGTTCTCAACCACGGTCATCTGGAGCGTGGCATGCAGGTCATCACCAAACCCTTTGCCTCCGATGTCTTCGCCCGCCGGGTTGGGGAGATGCTGTCCGGCGCTTGAGCGCGCGATTTGCCGGGAACTGTGGAACGATCTTGCCCGTCGGCAGCGTGAGGAGAGAATTTTTTCCTTGTCTCACTCGGTAAGCGCGCGATACTGTCCATCTGTTCTCAGGGCGGGGTGAAATTCCCCACCGGCGGTATCCGGAGATGATCCGGGAGCCCGCGAGCGCTTCCAGCAATGGAAGGTCAGCAGACCCGGTGAGAGGCCGGGGCCGACGGTATAGTCCGGATGGAAGAGGACAAGTCTGTAAACCGCCCTTGTTGCAGGGGCGGCGGCTCGGGCCTGTTCGCCCAAGGGATGAAGAGCAGCACTTGCTGCGGTTTCACGCCGGAAACGGCTAACCCTTGAAAGGCAATGACATGACCATTTCCAAAATCGAAGAGGCGGTCGAGACGATCGCGCGCGGCGGCATGGTTCTCGTGGTGGATGACGAGAGCCGGGAAAACGAAGGCGACATCATCGTCGCCTCCGATGCCGTCACGCCCGAAACGATCGCCTTCATGATGAAACATGCGCGCGGGCTGATCTGCGTGGCCATGGAAGGCGCGCGGCTTGATGCGCTCGATATTCCGTTGATGGTTCCGCAGAACACCGAACTGCACAAGACGGCCTTTACCGTTTCGGTCGACTACCTGCCCTCGACGACCACGGGCATCTCCGCCTCCGACCGCGCCAACACGGTGCGGGCGCTGATGGACCCGGCGGCGAAGCCGGCGGACTTTGCCCGTCCCGGCCACATCTTCCCGCTCCGCGCTCATCCGGGCGGCGTCGCGGCCCGTCCAGGCCACACCGAAGCCGCGGTGGAGCTCGCTCGCCTTGCCGGCCGCGCCCCGTCTGGTGTCATCTGCGAGGTGGCCAATGACGACGGCACCATGGCCCGTCTGCCGGAGCTTCTGGTTTTCGCGAAGACACATGGCATGCCGATCGTGACCATCGAGGATCTGATCGCGCATCTCTCCGATCAGACCGCCGCTGCGGCCTGATCCAGACACGAAACCACAGACGGGCGCCGCGGCGCCCGTTCTGCTGTCCAGCGCTCAGTAGCCGCGATCCCGGTTGACCGCCTGCGGAATTGCCCCCGTCCTGCGGTAGGTCGCGATGTTGCCGGCCACCACCGCGGCGGCCGTTTTCGGGTTGGTGGGCGCGGAAATATGCGGCAGCACGGTCACCTTCGGATGGTCCCAGAGCGGACTGTCCGTGGCAAGCGGCTCGGCCTCGAAGACGTCCAGAACGGCGTGCGACAGGTGCCCCTGATCAAGCGCGGCGAGCAGCGCCGCCGTCTCGACGATCCTGCCGCGGCCGAAATTGATCAGGCTCGCCCCGCGCCGCATGCCGGCGAAGGCCCCCGCATCCAACAGTCCCTTCGTCTCCGCGGTAAGCGGAAGGAGGCAAACGACGATATCGGCCTTTGCCAGAAGCGTCCTCAGCCCCTCCGCGCCGGCATGGCTCTCGACACCGGCAATGGCCTTCGGCGACCGCGCCCAGCCGGACACCGTGAAACCCGCCGCCTGCAGCAGCCCGGCCGCCGCGCTGCCCAGCGCTCCGAGCCCAAGCAGCCCGATCCGCAGCTCGGTCGCCGGCCGATAGGGCCGCTGTTGCCAGAGATGCACGCGTTGCTGGCTCGCATAGGCCGGCATGTCGCGCGAGAGATAGAGCGTCCAGGCCAGCACCGCCTCCGCCATGGTGCGCGCGAGCTCCGGATCGACCAGCCGCACGATGGGACGCTCAAGATCGGAGAGTTCACCGACCAGGCGCTCCACGCCGGCCCAAAGGCTGTGGATCCAACGCAAGCTCGGCAGGCGGCGCAGATCGGCCGGATCCGGATCGGCAACGATGGCGATCTCGACCTCTGCCCGCTGTGCCTCGGTGAGCGTGGCGATCGGCAGGATCGTTTCGAGCGGCATCGCATCGCGCAACACGGCAAGCCAGGCCTCTTCCTCTGCACGGGCAAGGCGGGTGATCAGCGCGATCATACGGGTCTCCATGTCTGAGCCGGAGTCTTGAGAAGAAGCAGGGTCACGACAGGCCTGCCTAGCGGGCGAAGACGCTGTCGAAATCCTTGAAGCCCTTGACCTCGATCGGATTGCCGCTGGGGTCGAAGAAGAACATGGTGCGCTGCTCGCCCGGTTCTCCGGCAAAGCGGATGACCGGAGGAATGTCGAAGGCGATCCCAGCCTGCGCGAGCCGCTCGGCCAGCGCCAACCAGGCGTCGAGCGGCAGGACCACACCGAGATGCGGCATCATGACGAGATGATCGCCCACTCTGCCGGTCCGCGTGACCGGGAACGGCGTGCCGAGGTGCAGCGAAATCTGGTGCCCGAAGAAATCGAAGTCCACCCAGGTCTCGGTCGAGCGCCCCTCCTCGCAACCGAGCACGCCGCCATAGAACCGCCGTGCCGCGTCGAGATCGGTCACGTGATAGGCGAGATGGAAGAGCGACTGCATGTTGGATCTCCGAAGCAGCGAGGGCAAGCTTATCTGTAAGACGAGACTTTCTCTAAGACCAGTCTGCGGTCATGCCCCCGCTGTCGGCTCGAGGCCGGACAGGCGGACGGCCAGCCGATGCCGGTGTTCGATCAGCAGATCTTCCGCCGCGTCGCGGTCGATGGCGCGGAAGGTGATGCGGCTGCCGGTCGGCATCTGGGCAAGGCGAGAAAGATCGACGCTCGCCACCGTGGCGATCTTCGGATAGCCGCCGGTCGTCTGCCGCTCCGCCATCAGAACGATCGGCTTGCCGGAAGCCGGGACCTGGATCGAGCCCGCAACGGTTCCATCGGACACGATATCGTGTCCGCCGGCGGCAGGAAGCACCGGCCCGTTCAGCACCTGTGCCATGCGATCCCGGCTGGGCCCGATGGTGAAGGGTTGGGAAAGAAAGCGGGCCAGCACCGACGGAGCGAAATAGTCCTGCTGCGGCCCGAGAACGACGCGGATCGGCCCCCGGTCCCGCGGCAAGGCAGCCGAAAGGCGCATCAGCGGCGCCGCATTGGGTTCGCCGAGCGGCAGGCTGTCGCCGGCGGCGAGCTGCCGCCCCTCCAGACCGCCGAGGCCGCTGCGCAGGTGGGTGGAGCGACTGGAGAGGACCGGCGGTGTCTCGATGCCGCCCGAAACCGCCAGCGTTCCCCAGACCGCACCTTGCAGCGCGCCTATCGTCAGTACCTCGCCCGGCTGGAGAAAGTGGCTTTCCCACGGGCGGCAGGCCCGCGCGTCGATCCGCATGTCGAGCGCGCCGCCCGTCACCGCAAAGCGGATCGGACGATCGGACGTGAAGCGGCCGCCGAAGAGTGCGAATTCCAGCGCCGCTGCCTGCTCCCCATTGCCGACCAGCAGATTGGCGAGCCGGAAGGCGGCGGGGTCCATCGGCCCGGCGCCCGACACGCCGCGATCGAGCAGCCCTGGCCGGCCAAGATCCTGGACAGTCAGCATCGGCCCCGCCTGTTCGATTGTAAGCCGGCTCATGATATGACATCCCATTCGGCCATGATCTCGCCCCGGGCGACGGCCTGGTCGAGCGTGGCGGCCTCCTCCGCGTCGATGGCGCGGAAGCGCACCTGGTCACCGGCTTTCAGCAGGAAGGGGTCGGGACGCGCCGGATCGAAGAGGCGCAGCGGGGTTCGCCCGATATAGCGCCAGCCGCTCGGGCCCGGCACCGAATTGATGCTTGCCTGCTGGCCGCCAATGCCGATCGCGCCCGCTTCCACCCTTTGGCGCGGCACGGCCAGGCGCGGCATGTGCAGCGCGTCCGGCAAGCCGCCGAGATAGGCGAAGCCGGGCTGGAAGCCGATCATGTAGACCCGGTAGGCCGCGCTGGCATGCAGTGCGATGAGCGCCTCCGGCGTCATGCCCTTGGCTGCAGCCAGATCATCGAGGTCGAGGCCGACCGGGCCGCCATAGAGCACCGGCACGGTGATGCGGCGCGGGCGCTCGCGTTCCGGCAAGCCGGAGACGATCAGGCGCTCGATCACCGCCGTCAGCGCCCGCCCCCGCAGGCGACCGGGATCATAGGTGACGAGCAGAGACCGATAGGTCGGTACGGTTTCGAGCAGGCCGTCCGGCGCATGGGCTGCCAGCGCCTCCGCCAGGGCCACGACACGGCGATTCGTCGTCGCGTCGATCTCCCGCGAGAACTCGACCGACAGTGCGCTGTCGCCGCAGGGCAGGATACGGGGACCGATCGGGCTTGCCTGCATCATGGATCCTCCCCTTTCATCCTCTTGGCATTTTCGCCATAGAGGAAGAGAGCGCAACCCGCATGGCCGGCTTTTCCCAGCCGGAGCGGTTGCCCCTGATGGAGGACGAACGAGATGCGCGGCATCGACCTCAACTGCGACATGGGCGAAGGATTCGGCGCCTATCGGATCGGCGACGACGCGGCGATGATGGAGATCATCACCAGCGCCAATATCGCCTGCGGCTTCCATGCCGGAGATCCGGTCGTCATGCGCGACACGATCCTCCTGGCCAAGGAAAAGGGCGTCTCGATCGGCGCGCATCCCTCCTTCATGGATCTCTACGGCTTCGGGCGGCGGCGCATCGCCGGTGAGAAGCCGGCCGATCTGGAAGCCCAGATCCTCTATCAGATTGCGGCGATCGCCGGCATGGCCAGCGCGCTCGGCTGGCCGATCAGCCATGTGAAGCCGCATGGAACGCTCTACACCATGGCGGCCGAGGACCGGACCTTGGCAGAGGCCTGCGTGCGGGCAGTCCGGGCGGTCGATTCCGGTCTCGTCTTCGTGGCCCTGCCCTTCTCCGAAAGCGTCAAGGCCGCCGAGGCTGTGGGTCTCACTATCGCTCTCGAAGTCTTCGCCGATCGCCGCTACCTCGAGACGGGCATGCTCGTGCCGCGCGGAGAGCCGGATGCCGTGATCCACGATCTCGACGAGAGCGTCGACCAGGTCCTCTCCATCGTCAAGGACGGCCGGCTGCCGACGCGGGGCGGCGGGTTCCTGCCGATCGAGGCTGCGACCATCTGCATTCACGGGGATACGCCGGGCGCACCGGCCATCGCGGCTGCGCTTCGCACCCGCCTGCTCGCCGAGGGGCTGGATCTCGCACCCTTCGCCCGCCCGGAAAGCGAGCGGGGAGCGGGCGCATGAGCCGGATCGTCTATGTGAACGGCGCTTTCGTGGCCGAAGAGGCCGCCCGGATCTCCGTCTTCGATCGCGGCTTTCTCTTCGCCGATGCGATCTACGAAGTCGTGGGCGTCGTGGGCGGCAAGCTCCTCGATTATGACGGCCACGCGGCCCGGCTGCGCCGCTCGCTCGATGCCTTGTCGCTCGCCTCTCCGCTTGACGACGCGGACCTGCTGGCGCTTCACCGCGAGATCGTGAGCCGAAACCGGCTCGATGAGGGGCTGATCTACCTGCAGATCTCGCGCGGGGCGGCGGATCGGGATTTCGCATATCCGATGAAGGCCGACCCGACGCTGGTGCTCTTCACGCAGGCAAAGGCGGTGCTCGCCAATCCGAAGGTCGAAACCGGCATTGCCGTTGTTCTGGTGCCCGACCTGCGCTGGGCGCGGCGCGACATCAAGACCGTGCAATTGCTCTACCCCTCCATGGCCAAGATGGAGGCCGCGCGGCACGGAGCCGACGACGCCTGGATGGTGGAAGACGGCCTCGTCACCGAGGCGAGCTCCGCCAATGCCCATATCGTCGACCGCGCCGGCACATTGATCACCCGCCCGCTCTCCGAGGCCATCCTGCACGGCATTACCCGGCTCAGCATTCTCGACATTGCTCGTGGCATGGGCGTTGCGGTCGAGGAACGCGCCTTTTCGCCGGAAGAGGCGAAGGACGCCGCCGAGGCCTTCATCACCTCCGCCACCAGCTTCGCCCTTCCGGTGACCCGGATCGATGGAAACCCGGTCGGCGATGGCCGACCGGGTCCGATCACACGGGCGCTGCGACAGGCCTATATCGTGGCGAAGCTGCAGACGGCGATCTAGAAGGGACTCTGCGCCATCCCGCTCTCAAGCGCAGCGGCTGGTGGCTGCGGGTCGCTGATCGGCGAAGGGCCACCGACCCGGAGCCGAGCCCTTCAAGGCTTGGCGAAAAACGCGGGATCGACCTCGGCCAGGATGCGATGCGCCAGCGTGATGCGCAGGTCGTTCGGCCAGAACCGGTTGGCGAGCAGCACGATGCCGCTGCCCCGCTCCGGTTGCGCCAGGGCATAGGCGCCGAAGCCGGCCGTCGATCCGGTCTTCGACAGGGTTCCAACCTCGGCACCCGTCACCGGGGCTTCGACCCGCTCGATGCTGTTTGGCTTCAGCACGAAATCCGGATTGGCGCCGAGCATCAGCGCATCGACCGTGGCAGGCGCGGGATAAAGCTCCCAGCCGAACCCCTGATGCATGGACTTGACCCGATAGACGCCGCTGCGGGCGGTTTCGAACCCCTTGGCCAGCGCCGGCTCCAGCGCATCCGGCCGACTGGCAGCCGCCAGGAAGCGCAGGAAGTCGCGCGCCGTCGTCTTGATGCCATAGGCCTGCGCATCGAACAGGCCCGGCGTGACCCGAACGGGCGCATTGTCGCGCCGATACCCCTGTGCGTAATCGGTCTGCCGGTCCTTCGGCACGGCAAGCATCGTATCGTCGAGTGTCAGCGGCTTGAGAAGCTTGGCCTCCATCAGCCTGGCAAACGGTGCGCCTGCGGACGCCGCAGCGAGGGAGCCGGCAAGCCCGATCGACACATTCGAATAGAGCCGGTCCTGGCCGACTGCACTCTCCGGCTTGAAGCCCTTGAGATAGGCCGGCAGCGTTTCCTCGCTGACGCCATCGGGCACCTGCAGCGGCAGGCCGCCCGCCGTGTAGGTCAGGAGCTGCAGCAGCGTTGCGCCGCCGATGGCGCTGTCTTTCAGCGACGGCATCACCGTATCGGCCGAAGCGGACAGGTCGATCGCGCCTTCGGCCTGCAGCCGGCCGAGCAGCGTGCCTGTATAGGTCTTGGACAGCGAGCCGATCTCGAACAGGGTCCTGTCCGTGACCTTGGCACCGCCACGCGCCTGCCGACCGAAATGAAACACCCGCGGCGCGCCCTTCACCAACAGGCCGACCGACATGCCCGGAATATCCTCGGCGGCCATGACCGGCTCCACCGCCCGGCGCACGGCGGTTTCGACCGCATCCTCGGCCTGAACCGGACCGATACCCAGCATCATCAACGGCAGCAGGGCCCATGCCTGCATCATCCGCTCTCGTCGCATCTCGTTCTCCTTCATGGATCCCAGCGGCCGCGACTTAGGTTGATTCGCCTTACCGAAAGGTTTCACTAACTATCAGCGTGCCTCTGCGGCCGGCGCTTGCTGGTCACATCTGCCTTCACCACAGCGTGACCCGCGAGTGCCTACCCTTGCCTTGCCGCGTCTTGGTGGCAAACTATCTGGCGCGTGAAGGCTGGATCGGCATTGTAAAGGGAGAGGCGGATGGACGCGGATGCGATGGCCGAGGCTCGAGCGCCGCGCCATGCCGGGCGCCTTATCCTTCTGCACTGGGTCATTGCCGCGCTCGTCTTCTGCATCTGGCCGCTCGGCTTGATGATCGGCTTCGTCAGAGACGACGTCAAACTCGGCTTCTATCTGCTGCATGAAAGCCTCGGCTTTCTCGTTCTCTGGCTCATGCTGCTGCGGGTCGGCGCGCGGCTGACGAGCCCATCGCCGGTGCCGTTCGGCACCGCCCCGATGCGCCAAGCGGCTGGTCTCGTCCATGGTCTGCTCTATCTTCTTCTTGTCGTCATGCCCGTTTCCGGGTTCCTTGCCACCAACGCGCATGGCTTCCCGCTGCTGTGGTTCGGGCTCGTCCCGGTCTGGAGCCCGATCGGCAAGATGCCCGACATCGCCGGCACGCTTTCGACCGTGCACACCGTCAGCGCCTGGATGCTGTTGAGCCTGATCGGGCTTCATCTCGGCGCGGTCATCTATCATCAGGCCATCCGCCGCGATGGCATTCTGCAGCGCATGAGCTGACACACCCATGAGGACCGCAATGCGCAGCATTCAGATGACCGACCAGACCTGGGCTTGCCTCCTTGCCCTGAAGGACAAGGGCGAGTCGACGGCGCTGGGGCAAGCCGATCCGGCCTTGTCGCTCTATGGCCCCATTGCCGGCGCTCGCGGACGTTTCGTCCTGGCTCAGGTCGGGCAGTCGCTCGATGGCCGCGTCGCCACGCCCGCCGGTGATGCGCGGGATATTTCCTGTCCCGAAGGGATCGCCCATCTTCACCGATGCCGGGCGTTGGCCGATGCCGTCATCGTGGGGGCGACCACCGTGCAGATGGACAATCCGCGCCTCTCGGTTCGCGCCGTTGTCGGGCCGAACCCGGTTCGCGTGGTGATCGATTGTCACGCGGCACTGACGGGTGAGGAGCGCCTGTTCCATGATGGCCTCGCGCCGGTCATCGTGATCCGCTCCGAGGATACGCCCGGCAAGGCGCTTAAGGCCGAAACCATTCTCTTGCCTCGGGCAGCCTGCGGTCTCGCGCCCGATGCCATTCTGAACTGCCTGGAGCAGCGCGGGTTGCGGCGCATCCTGGTGGAAGGGGGCGCGCGCACCATCGCCCGCTTCGTCGATGCCGGTCTCGTCGACCGGCTGCATGTGTCGATCGCGCCGCTGATCATCGGATCAGGACCGCCGGGCATCGCGCTTTCGCCGATCGAACAGCTCGCAAACGCCCGCCGGCCGGTCTCGACGCTCTATCTGCTGGGCGAAGACATCCTGTTCGATTGCGAACTCAAAACCACCACCCGCTCACTGCGGCGGCAAGGCCAGCAGATCGAGATGGCCGACACGGCAGAGGCTGCCGGGCTGACCGAGCACGCGAGAGCGGAAACGGCGCCACGCCAGAACGTCGCCTGAGGGCAGCCGGCCGATTTCGGCAAGGGGCTGCATCACGCCATCGAGAAACGCCTCCTGCAGGGCGCGATCCTCCGGTCCGAGGAGCCAGGGGCTTTCCGCCACCGCGATCGCATAGCCATGCCGTTCGAAGGCGGTACGCAGATGGTCGGTCGCCGCCGGCCCAAGTGCCGGGCCGAAACCCTTGTCGCCTGTCTGATGGCGGTTGAAATCCGCGACCACCTCCTCATCGAGCGGATGACCGACCGACCAGTGCATCACCCCATCATAGTTGAGCGCCGCATAGAGCCCCACGCGATGCCGGGCGAGATGTGCCACGACGCGGTCGCAGAATGAGGCGGAGCAGAGATCGAACAGCGCGGAGGCCGAGACGACCGCGAAGTCGGCACAGTCCAGCGCCTCGAACGTGTTCAGGTCGAAGGCCGCGATCTCCACTCCCGTCTCGGAGCCGATCCGTTGCCGGGCCTGCTCTAGAAGCAGCGGATCGTGGTCGAGAAGGCGCCAGCCGGTGTGGGCGGGCAGGTGGCCGACGAGGCTGCGCCATGTGGAGCCGGTGCCGCAGCCGATATCGAGGAGGCGCGGCGCCGGGTGCGCGGCCAGATGACGGCTAAGCGCTTCCACCAGCGGCCGGTCCCGGGCGGCGCGATCGGCGGGCTCCCGAAGGCCGAGCCATGCCGCATCGAAGCCGCTCATGCGATCGTCTCCAGCACCGCCGCGATGATGGCGGCCGTATCGCGCCAGCTCGGCAGCAAGGCGCCGGCCTCGCGTGCGGCCTCGGCACGGCGTTGCCGCTCGTCCCGGTCCTCGATCAGCCGGGCAAGTGCGGCGGCAAAGGCCTCGACATCGTCGACGGGAACGAGGATGCCGGCCGAGGGCGGCACCACCTCCGGCACGGCGCCGGCATGGCAGGCGACGATCGGCAGGCCATGGGCCAGCGCTTCCGCGAAAACCATGCCATAGCCTTCGTAGCGGGAGGCGAGTGCGAACAGGTCGGCGCTGGCGAAGGCCGGGCGCGGGTCCTGGATTTCCCCCGCCAGCACAATACGGGTGCCAAGACCGAGATCGGCGATCTGCCGCTCCAGGGCGTCGCTGGTTGCCGGGTCGAGCGTTCGGCTGCCGATGATCGTTGCCGTCCAGTCGAGCCGCTCGATTCTTTTGAGCGCGGCGATCAGCACATCATGCCCCTTGCGCGGCGAGAGCGTGCCGACCGAGAGGATGGCGAACCGCCCCTCGCCTCCGCTGGCCGGCGGGGCGGCATCCGTTCCCGGCAGGGCGACGGTGATCCGCGGCGCGGCGACGCCGAAGTTCGCCGTCAGCTCGCGCGCGGTCATCGGCGAGGTGACGATGATTGCGCGTGCGGCCGCGAGCGCCCGTGTTTCGCTGGCTCTCAACCGTGCCTGGTCCTTTGGCGAAACTCCGGTTTCGAGCGCGAGGGGATGATGGACCAGAGCGATGATCTGCAGCCGGTCTGCCTCGCCGAAGGCCCAGGCATCGAGCACGCCATAGGCAAGGCCGTCGATCAGCACCGGGCGTCGATCCGGCAGGGCCGAGAGTGCTGCTTCCGCATTCGCCAGGGTCTGCGAAGACGGGGCGGGAAATCCTTCGCCGAGCGGAAGCAGGTCCACCGTCCAGCCCAGCGCCCGCAGCTCCTCGATCACCCGCCGGTCATAGCCATAGCCGCCGGTTTTCAATGCGAGATCGCCGGGATAGGCGAAGGTCAGCGCCCGGCTCATAAGTCCGCCTCGTACCAGCCGCGTGCGGCATGGGATTCATGCAGCGTGACCTTGAGCCGGCAAATGCGGTGGCTTCCCGGGCCGAGCCGCTTGGCGGCAACCGCGTCGGCCAGCGCATCGAAAATATGTTTGGCGATCACCTCCGTGGTGGTCACCTTGCCGGCAAACTGGGGAAGTTCGTCGAGATTCTGATAGGTGAGCGGCTTCAGCACCTCGCCCAGCACCGTGGTGGCCGCGCCGATATCGACCGCCAGCCCGTCCTCGTCCACGTCCCGTGTGAAGAAGGCGGCATCGACGACGAAGGTGGCGCCGTGCATGCCCTGCGCCGGCCCGAAGACCGGGCGCGGCAGGCTGTGGGCGATCATGATATGGTCTCGAACCTCGACGGCAAACATCAAAACCCCTTTCATCGGAGGCGCAGGAGAGCAGGAACGGGCGTCAGTATCGAATAGCGTGGCACAGCGTATCGGGTGCGGCGAGAATACGCGGATAGTCCTTCGGCAGATCGCCGAAGGCGGTTTCGCCCGAAATGAGCCGGTCGAGGCGGGCGTCGTCAAGCAGGCGGATCGCGGTCATCATCCGCCGCTCGAAACTCCAGCGGGCGCGGCGCGATGCCGGCACGCTGCCAACCTGCGAGCTGACAAGCTGCAGGCGCCGGGAATGGAAAGCGCCGCCGAGCGGTATGGCGAGCGACCGATCGCCGTACCAGCTGGCCTCGACGATGCGGGCCTCGAAACCGGCGTGATCGATCGCCTGCGCCAGCGCCTCCGGGGCAGCACTGGCATTGATGAGGAGATCGAACTCGCCCTCCAGCCTGTCGGTGGAGGTGAAGGTCAGGCCGAGCGCGTCCGCCAGAGCCTGGCGCTGCGGATCGCGATCGATGAGCAGGGTCTCGGTCGCGGCGATGCGGGCGCAGAGATGAGCCACCAGACTGCCGACGAGACCGGCCCCGAACACCGCCACCCGGTCGCCCGGCTGCACGCCCGCATCCCAGACGATGGTGAGCGCCGTCTCCATATTGGCGGCAAGAACAGCACGCCGCGGCGGAAGTTCCTCGGGCAGAAGCCGGACGGCATGGGCCGGAATCAGGATGCGGTCCTGATGGGGATGAAGCGCAAAGACCGTACGCCCGCGCAGAGCATCCGGCCCAGTTTCGACGATGCCGACGGCCGCATAGCCATATTTGACGGGAAAGGGGAAGGCGCCGCCCATGAAGGGGCCGCGCATGCGCTCATGCTCGCTCTCCGGCACACGACCGTTGAAGACGAGGGATTCCGTTCCGCGGCTGATGCCGCTCCAGAGCGTGCGCAAGAGGACATCGCCCTCGCCGGGCGGGGCGAGGCGCTCCGGATGGAGCCGGCAGTGCCCGGGCGCCGTGATCCAGAGTGCGCTTGCATCACGGCCTTCGCTCCCGCTCGTCGTGATTTTGTCAGTGCTCTCCACGCCTCGTCCCCTCGATCGTCGTTCGTCCGAACCTTCTGCAATGGCGCCGGAACGAAGCGCGGCACATAGCGTTTGCCGGCCGATTTAAAGACTGTCCGACCCTCAAATAAAGTTTATGACAGATCTGCAAACCGGTCTCGGGGAGTTGGCGTAAGCGCTGCCGTTTCCGATTGAGAGTGTGCATCATGTCGCTTTTGACCAACCAGAGCTTTGCGTGTCCGACCGCCGAGATGGAGGTGGAGCGCGCCGTGTCCGAACTGCGCTATGGCCGTCCGGTCGTCCTCGACGACGGGAGACGCCGCCTCGCAGCCCTGGCGCTCGATTGCGTGGCGCCGAGCCTCTATGACCAGTTCGCGGCCGCCACCGACCATCGCCACGCCCTGCTGCTGACAGCGCCGCGTGCCACCCGTCTCGGCATCCTCGGCGATGGCGATGTTCTGGCGCCGCTCTCAGGCATTCCGTTCAGCGCGGCGGCGCAGATGGCCTATGGGCTCGGTGCCAAGGGGCCAGACCGCTGGCTGCCTGCGGATGCGCTAGCCTCCCACTCCGCCGAACTCGCCCGCCTTGCCCTGCTGCTGCCCGCCATGGTGGTTGCCGATGTTTCCGGCTGCGGCGAGCGGTTTGCCGGCTGCTGCCGGCTGGAGGCGAACCGGCTGAAAGGCGCAGACGAAGCCCGCCAGCGCTTCGACCGGGTGGCACGCACCCGCGTGCCGCTGGAGGATCTCGGCGACGTCGATTTCGTCGTCTATCGCGGCGGTCTTGCGCAGAAGGACCAGGTGGCCCTTGTCGTCGGCACACCCGATCTCGGCCGGGCAGTCCCGATCCGCATCCATTCTTCCTGCATCACCGGCGACCTCTGCCGTTCGCTGAAATGCGACTGCGGCGACCAGCTGCGCAACGGTCTGGCGCTGCTTCAGGCCGCTGGCGGCGGGGTTCTTCTCTATCTCGACCAGGAAGGGCGCGGCACCGGCATCGGCGCGAAGATGCGCGCCTATGGTCACCAGCATCTGGGCCTCGATACGATCGACGCCGATGCCGAACTGGGTCTTGCCGAGGACCATCGTCGCTACGAGGCGGCCGTCGCCATGCTGCGCGATCTCGGCATTGCGACCGTGGCGGTCTATACCAACAACCCGACAAAGATCGCAGCCCTGAGGGCAGGCGGGATCGCGGTCGAGACGCGCGCTCCGGTCACCGGACGCGTAACGCAGGAAAACGCCTTCTACCTGCGAACCAAGACGCTGCGGGCGGGACATCTGCTCGATCTCGACACCCTGGTTGCCGCCGAGTGAGGACCGCATGCCGAAACCGGACAAAGGATGGACCGTGACGCCGAGCTGGCTCGGCCTTCGTCTCCAGCCTGCCTCGTCGGCACTGTTCGACGAGACCTGGCTGATCCTCTCGATGCTCCTGACCGGAACGGCCGCGACGGCGGGAGTGCTTGCCTTGCTTCTGCCGCTCGCGTGGCCCTTCGTCGCGACCGTCCTCTTGCCGCTCGTGATCATCTACGGGATCGCGCTATGGGGCCTGTCCGATCATCCGCACACCCATTTCGGCCCCGCCAACATTATCACCGCGCTGCGGGCGGCAATGGTGTGTCTGACCGCCTCGACCTTCGTCTGGTTCGAGGGGCTGGCGAGCGCACCGACGGCGCTCTGGATCCTCATCGGCTTCGTTCTGGCCGCCCTGTCGCTCGATGGTGTCGATGGCTATCTGGCGCGCCGCTTTCGCCAACAATCGGCCTATGGAGCCCGTTTCGACATGGAGGTCGATGCCTTCCTGATCCTGGTTCTTTCGGCCGCCGCCGTGCTTCTGGGCAAGGCCGGACTCTGGGTGCTGCTGATCGGCGCGATGCGCTACGGCTTCGTGGTGGTGGGCTGGATGGTGCCGCGACTGACGCGCCCCCTGTTTGCCTCGACCCGGCGCAAGCTCGTCTGCGTGCTGCAGATCCTCAGCCTCTGTGTGCTGCTGCTGCCGGTGGTCACGCCGCCCGTGTCCATGGTGATCGCCGCAACCGCGCTCGCTGCGCTGGTCTATTCCTTCGCGGTGGACACGCTGTCTCTGCTCCGCCGGCCTTGACCGCGCGCCTGCGCCGGGCTGCTTTCCTCCATCCCCTACGCGCCCCCGCCCCTTACAGGCCGGAGAAGCATGGCCAGCCCGGGCAGCGCGCCGGCGAGCGAGAGGGCGCCATAGACAAGGCTGGCGGCGAGGCCTTCAGTCGGCGTGGCGTCAAGCAGCGGCCAGAGCGCCATGGCCGCCGCCTCGCGCGTGCCCCAGCCTCCGAGGCCGGCCGGGATCAGCATGGCAAGAAGCGCCTGCGGAATGATGGTGACGAGCGCGACCAGGGGCAGGGCCGCACCCACCGCCTGGCTGGCAATGAAGAACGTGGCGCCATAGCTGGCGACGATGATGAGGCTGAGCCCCAGCTGAACCATCCAGGCGCGCTGATGGAGGAAGGTGCGGGCGAGGTCGTCGGCAAGCCCCGAGCCCCATGCGAAGCGGCGAGCGAAGGCAAGACTGAGAGCGCAGATCACCGCCAGCAGCAGCAGGCCGAGCGCCAGGGAAACCGGACTCACACGCGGCACCGCATCGGCAATCATCGACGGCCAGAAAGCCAGGCCCGCAAGGGCCAGAAGGAAGAAGGCGACCTGGCCGGACAGCCGCTCGAAGAGCACGGCCTTGGCGGGCACCTTCCAACCTCCCGGCCCCGCCTGCCTCTGGCGATAGGCGCGAAGCGCATCGCCCGCCATGCCGCCTGGCAGGCTCTGGTTGAGGAGGCTGGCGAGATAATAGTCCCCGATGGCCCGGGAGAGGGCGATCCGCTGCCCCAAACGCGCGGCGGTGAACCGCCAGCGCAGCGCCGAGAGCCAGATCTGCAGCTGGACGAGCGCGAGCCCGGCAAGGAGGGGACCCAGGGAGACCCGAGACAGCGCCTGCCACAGCGGCACCAGGTCCATCGTCATCAGGAACCAGACCATCAGGGCAAGAAGGGCGACCGGCGCGAGAAGGCGGAGACTGGACAAGGCGGCAGGCTTTCGTCTCTTTGGGCACGGCATCATCGGACGACGAACCGGACGGCGGAGCTGCGAATGATCGAGAACACAGGGACGCGCGACACATGATGAGAGATCGGTTCCGCACCATGGCGAGCACCGTCTTCCTCTCGCTCATCCTGATCCTTCTGGTCAACCTGCCGGATCATCCCGATGCCGTGAGCGCCGGCAGCTTCGCCCGACTGCCACTCGAATGGCCGGCCGCCTTTCTCCTGCTGCTGATCGGGCCTGCGGTCACGCGGCGCTTGGCCGTGTGGCTGATCGTCCTCCTGGCCGTACTGATCCTCTGCCTGAAGCTTGCGGATCTCGGCACGCAGGCGGCCTTCCAGCGGCCCTTCAATCCTGCGCTCGACCAGCAGATGATCGGCGATGGCTGGAATGTCGCCAGCGGGGCGCTCGGTCTGCCTCTTGCGCTGGCCGCCCTGCTCGCCGCACTGATCGTCCTCGCGCTTGCCATCGTTCTCCTGGTCGCCGCCGGACGAAGTCTGGCAGCCGCACCGCCGCGGCACCGGGCGCGGCTGGCAATGCTGTTCCTGGCGCTTGCCCTGTTTGCCGGTCTGGTCCGGGGTTTTGGCCTGCCCTTGGTCGAGGTGCGCATGCCCTCTTATCTGGCCGGGCGGCTGGCGCTGATGGTCGAGTCCTCCCGCGACATGCGGCGCTTCGAGGCGGAGCTGGCGCGGGGGATTGGGCCCAAAACCGGACGGGAGCTGTTTTCCGCCATCCGGGACAAGGATGTGATCCTGATCTTCGTGGAATCCTACGGACGCTCGGCGCTGACTGATCCGCGCTACCGGGACCGTATGGCAAGGCGACTTGGTGCCGTGGATGAGGAGATAAGGCGTGCTGGTCTCTCCGCCGCCAGCGCATGGGCCACCTCCCCCACGGTCGGGGGCTTGAGCTGGCTTGCGCATGGCACGCTGCTGTCCGGCCTCTGGATCGACAGCCAGGCACGCTACGACCGCCTCGTCCGAAGCACCCAGCCGAGCCTCAACCGCCTGTTTGCCGAAGCTGGCTGGCAGAGCGCAGCCATCATGCCGGCCATCACGCTCGACTGGCCCGAGTCCGCTTATTTCGGCTATCGCCAGGTGCTGGCCGCGAAGGATCTCGGCTATCGCGGCAAACCGTTCAACTGGGTGACCATGCCCGATCAATATACGCTGTCGGCCTTCGAGCGTCTCTCGCGCGCTCCGGCCCATGCGGCGGGCCGCCGTGTGATGGCCGAGCTGGCGCTGATCTCCAGCCATGCACCCTGGACGCCCGTTCCAAGCCTTGTCGATTGGGCGCGGATCGGCGACGGCACGATCTTTGACAATCAGGCGGTCCAGGGGCCTGCTCCTGCCGTTCTCTGGGCGGATCCGGAGCGTGTGCGCGCGCAGTACATCGCCACGATAGACTATTCGCTGGAGACGCTGGGCAGCTACCTGGCGCGCTTCGGCAAGGATGCGGTCTTCGTCATCCTTGGTGACCACCAGCCCGCATCGATCATCACCGGACCCGGCGCCTCCCGCGCCGTGCCCATCCATATCGTCTCCCAAGACCCAGCCCTCATCGCCAGCTTCGAAGCGGAAGGCTTTACTGCCGGCCTGCAGCCGGCCGCCGATGGGCGGGAGTGGCGCATGGATGTGCTGCGCCAGCTGCTGATCGATCGGCTCTCGGCCGGTCCCTGACCCGTTGCCGCCGCCGCCTCAGCGCGGCAGGGCGAGCTCGAAGGTCGCGCCCTTGCCGCGGCCGGGGCTCGACACCGTGATCGTTCCGGCATGGAGTTCGACCAGTTGCTTGACGAGCGCCAGCCCGATGCCCAGCCCACCGCGGGCATGTTCGAGATGGCGATCCACCTGTGAGAACAGGTCGAAGACGCCCTTCATGTCCTCTGCACTCAAGCCAAGCCCATCATCGACCACGCGGATCAACACTTGGTCGGCGGCAGGAATGATGCTCGCCTCGATCGCGCCGCCGGGCGGGGTGTATTTGGCCGCATTGTTGATGAGATTGGCGATGCATTGGGTGATGCGGACCTCATCGGCAAAGATCAGGACCGGCGCCTCCGGCAAGATTACTTCGAAACGGTGCTCTTTCGCATCGATATGCGGGCGTGCCATGGCGACAGCGGCATGCAGGGCATCTTTGAGATCGAACTCGTCCTTGCGCAGCTCGATCTTCGCCTGGGTGATGCGGGAAATGTCGAGCAGATCGTCGACCAGCCGCACCAGATGCGTCATCTGGCTTTCCATCAACAGCTTGATTTCTTCGGAGCGCGGTCCATCCGGGCGGCGGCGAAGGATGTTCAGACCGCCCTGAAGGGCCGCCAGCGGATTGCGCAGCTCATGGGCAAGGATGGCCAGAAACTCGTCCTTCTTGCGATCGGCATGCTGCAGGGTCTGCGCCTGCGCCGCCAGGGCATCGCGCTGCTCGGCGATCATCTGCCGTTGGCGGTAGATCTCGAAGAACACCTCGGTCTTGCTGCGCAGAATGTCCGGCTCGATCGGTTTCTGGATGAAATCGACCGCGCCCGCTTCATATCCCTGAAAGCGGCGCTCGGCGCTGTGGGAGCCGGCGGTGACGAAGATGATCGGAATGCGGCGCGTCCGTTCGTTGCCCCGCATGAGCTCGGCCAATTCGAAGCCGCTGAGCCCCGGCATCTGCACATCGATCAGTGCCAGCGCCACATCGTGCTGCAGCAACAGCTCCAGCGCCTCGTCGCCCGACCGGGCCTTGAGAAGAAGCAGCCCGTCGCGGCGCAGCAGGGCCTCGAGCGACAACAGGTTCTCCGGCAAATCATCGACGAGCAGGAAGGTAACCGGCGTGTTCATGATGCAAGACCTGAGAGGTGTGAGGCAATCTGGGAGAGCGACAGAACCTGCGCCTGCGGACAGGCCGCCAGCGCGGCTTCCGGCATGGCGCTGGCATAGGCGCCCTTCGGATCCTGGACGAGGGCGGTGCCGCCGGCCCGCACGATGGCGCGCAGACCCTTCGCACCATCCTGATTGGCGCCCGTCAGCACGACGCCAACGAGCGTCTCGCCCCAGACATCCGCTGCGCTTTCGAAGGACACGTCGATCGACGGCCGCGAGAACAGCACTTCATCCTCGTTGGACAAGGCGATGGTTTCGCGGTCCTCGATCAGCATGTGGTAATCGGGCGGCGAGAAATAGATGGTGCCGGCGCGCACCGGCTCCTTGTCCTCGGCCTCGATGGCGGTCAGCGCGCATTTGGCGTCAAAGATCTGGGCCAGCACGCTGCGCTTGTCGGGCGGCAGGTGGACGATGACGAAGATCGGCCAGGGAAAATCGGCCTTGAGGCTCGGCAGGATGATGCTGAGGGCTTCCAGCGCGCCTGCCGAGGCCCCGATCACCACCGCGCCCTTGCTCGCTCCGCTCATGATCCGGTCCTCTGGTAGATTTTCTCCTCGCGCACGAAATCGCGAAAGGCGCCGGCATGGGCGGAGAAGCGCAGGGTCTCCTTGGCGCCGAGACCGAGGAACCCATGGCGCGGCAGCGACTCCTTGAAGAGCCCGATCGCGCGGTCCTGCAGATCGCGATCGAAATAGATCATCACGTTGCGGCAGGAGACGAGCTGCATTTCCCCGAAAACCTGATCGGTCACCAGGCTGTGATCCGAGAAGACCACGTTGCGGCGCAGGCTCTTGTCGAGCAGGCAGCGATTGTATCCGGTCTGGTAATAATCCGAGAGCGAGGTGCGACCGCCCGAGAGCCGATGGTTTTCGGTAAACAGCCGCACGCGGTCGAGATCGTAGATGCCGGCTTCGGCGAGCGCCAGCGCATCCGGATTGATGTCGGTCGCATAGAAGATCGTCCGCTCTTCCAGACCCTCTTCCCGAAAAAGGATGACGAACGAATAGAGCTCCTCGCCGCTGCTGCAGCCTGCGATCCAGACCTTCAGCGACGGGTAGGTGCGCAGATGCGGCACGACCTTTTCGCGGATGGCGCGGAAATAGCCGGGGTCGCGAAACATTTCGCTGACCTGCACGGTCAGGAAGCCGAGGAGATGCGGCAGCATGGCCGGATCGTGCAGCGCGGCCTCCTGCAAGGCCGAGATGGTGGCGAACCCCAGCTGCTCGCGCGCCTGGCGCAACCGCCGGCGGATCGAGGACATGGCATAGCTGCGGAAGTCGTAGTGATAGCGATGATAGAGTGCCTCCAGCAAAAGCCGGATCTCGATATCTTCCACCTTCATCGTCTCTGTGGTCTCGGTCGTCTCGGTCATTGCGGCATCCATACGCGAACGAGCGAGAGAAGCTTCTCCACGTCGAGCGGCTTGGCCATGTAATCGTTTGCGCCGGCTTCGATGCAGCGCTGCTGGTCGTCCGGCATGGCCTTTGCGGTCAGCGTGATCACCGGCAGCTTCTTGAAGTCCGGCATCTTGCGGATCATCCGCGTGGCGGTCAGCCCGTCCATGACCGGCATCATCACATCCATCAGCACCAGATCGATGCGCCGGTCCGGCTGCGCCAGCGATTGGTTGAGCTTCTCCAGCGCTTCCTCGCCGTTGCGGGCGATCTCGATCAGGGCGCCGCGCGGCTCCAGAATATTGGTGAGCGCATAGACATTGCGCACATCGTCCTCGACGACCAGGATCCGGCGGCCTTCGAGCAGGGCATCGCGGTTGCGCGCCTTGCGGATCATCTTCTGCTGCTCGTCCGGCAGCTCGGACACGACCTGGTGCAGGAACAGCGTCACCTCGTCGAGAAGGCGCTCCGGCGATTTCGCCCCCTTGATGATGATCGATTTGGAGTAGCGGCGCAGCTTCTGCTCTTCCTCCGGCGTCAGCAGACGGCCGGTATAGACGATGACCGGCGGGAAGGAGTGGCTGCTGTCCTGGCTGATCGTCTCGAGCAGCGAATAGCCGGAGGCATCCGGCAGGGAAAGATCGAGCACCATGCAGTCGAAGGTCTGCTCCTTCAGAAGCGCCAGGCAGTCTGCCGCCGTGGCCGCGCCCACCGTCTCCACCTCCGGCGAGCCGATCAGTTTGGCGACCGCATCGCGCTGGATGTCATTGTCTTCGACGATCAGAACCCGACGCACATTCTGCGAAATCTTCGCCTCGAGCGATTTGAACACATTGACGAGCTGGTCGCGCTGGACCGGCTTCAACGCATAGCCGACCGCGCCGAGCGACAGGGCCCGTTCGGTATAGTCATCGGCCGAAACGATATGGATCGGGATATGGCGGGTGCGCACGTCGCGCTTCAAACGGTCGAGCACGGAGAGGCCGGACTGGTCGGGCAGGCCGACATCGAGCACGATCGCGCTCGGCATGAACTGCCTTGCCAGCTCCAAGGCCTCCTGCGCCGTGCCCGCATGCAGGGCCTCGAAATCCAGTTCGCGGGCGAGATCGCGCAGGATCATGGCGAAGGACTGGTCATCCTCGATGATCAACAGCCTGCGCGAGGGATCCGACGCCTGGAGCCGCTCTTCGTCGAGCACGCGGGGTGCTCGCGGACGGGGCGCCGGCTCCTCCGCCAACCGGACGGCCGGCGCGGCCGGGCGTGGCGGCGTGACAGCGGCGGCCGGCGGGACTGCCGGTGCGACATTTGCGGCCGGCCGCACCGCGGCAGCATCGAAGACCCGCGGAATGACGATGGTGAAGGTGCTGCCCGCGCCGGGCCGGCTCTGCAAATGGATCGACCCACCGAGCAACCGAACGAGTTCGCGCGAGATCGACAGGCCGAGACCGGTGCCGCCGAACCTGCGGCTGATCGTGCCGTCGGCCTGGTGGAAGGCCTCGAAGATCCGGCGCTGCTGGTCCTCGGCAATGCCGATGCCGGTGTCGACGACGGAGATGGCAAGATCGCGGTCGCCCGTCGGGCGGATCTGCAGGGACACGCTGCCCGTTTCGGTGAACTTCAGCGCATTGGCGAGAAGGTTTTTCAGCACCTGTTCCAGCCGCTGCGGATCGGTTTCGATGACCGCCGGGCAATCCGCCGCCACGTCGATCACAAAGGCAAGACCCTTGTTGCTGGCGAGAGGATCGAACATGTGGCGCAGCGTGTTGACCGTCCGGTCGATCAGCACCGGCTCGGGGCGAACCTCCACATGGCCGGCTTCGATCTTCGACAGATCGAGAATGTCGTTGATCAGGTTCAGGAGATCGTTGCCCGAAGACTGGATGGTCTGCGCGAACTTCACCTGCTCCGGCGTCAGGTTCTCGTCCGGATTGTCGGCGAGCAGCTTGGCGAGGATCAGCGAGGAATTGAGCGGCGTGCGCAGCTCGTGCGACATGTTGGCCAGGAAGTCGGACTTGTACTGGCTCGCCTGCTCGACCTCCTGCGCCTTGAGCTGGATCGCCAGATTGGCGCGCTCCAGATCGTCGCGCTGGCGTTCCAGTTCCTGGGCCTGTTCCTCGAGCTGCGAATTGGTCTGCTCCAGCTCCACCTGCTGCTGCTCGAGCCGGCTCTGGGACTCCTTCAGCGCCCGGCCCTGCTCTTCCAGCTCCTCATTGCCGACCCGCAGCTCCTCGCCCTGAACCTGCAGCTCTTCCGCCTGGCGCTGCGTCTCGCGCAGCAGCCGCTGCAGTTCGGTACGGAAGTCGGCCGAGCGGATGGCTGTGGCGATCGTGGCGGATGACTGTTCGAGAAGCTCGAGAACATGGTCGCCGACGGGCCAGAGGAAGCCGAGCTCGATCACGGCCTTCAGCGTGCCGTCGATGCTGGCTGGCGCAAGGCTCAGATAGGTGGGCGCCTCCTGGCCGAGGCCGGAGCCGAAGCGCATGTAGCCCTCCGGCACGGCGCCGACGACGATCGGCTTCCCCCCCTCCGTCACATGGCCGAACAGGCCGTCATTGCGGCCCAGCCGCAGGGGAACCGATGCCTCGGACGGCACGCCGAAGGTGGCGCTTCGGGCAAAGCCTTCCTCGTCCTTCACATAGATCAGGCCGGCCACGGCGCCGACATAGTCGGTAAGGTAGCGAAGGATGCTCTCATTGAGCGCGTCGGTCGTCTTGTCGCCCATGACCGCCTGGCCAAGCCCGACCTGCGCCTGCTGCAGCCAGGTCTGGCGGCGACGGGCCAGCGTAACGCGGCGAAGCAGGAAGCCGATCAGCACCGTCAACAGGATGCCGAGCGCCCCCGTAAGAACGACGAGGCCGAAGGCTGTCGCATAGGCCGAGCGCATATCGGCCAGCCGCAGGGCACGCTGGTTGGCCTCCTCCGCCCGCATGTCCGAGATCGTCGCCCGGATCGCATCCATGGCATTCTTGCCGAGATCGGAATTCACAAGATCGATCGCCGCCTGGGCATTGCCGGCCCGGCGCAGTTCGATGGTCCGCGTCAGCTCGTCGCGCTTGACGTTCAGATGGCCCTCGAGCTCGCTCAGGCGCCGACGCTGGACCGGGTTCCCGGCCACAAGCTTCTCGACGTCGCCCAGACGCTTGCGAACCTGTCCCTGCGCGCGCTCGAATGGCTCGAGATAGCGCTCATTGCCGGTGAGCAGATAGCCCCGCTGCCCGGTTTCGGAATCCTGCACATCGGCCTGCAGCAGATCGATGGCGACGATGACATCGTGGGTCTGCACCACACGACCATTGTTTTCCCGCAAGGATTGAGTCGTGGAGAGCAGAATGAGCGTGCTGACGACAAAGAAAAGCAGCGCGATCGAGAGCCCGAGGCTGACCACGGGATCGAGTCCCAAACCTCGTGTCAGGCGAGCAGCGGCGTCGCGTCTGTGCATGTCATCCAACCCCAACAAAAATGCCGTCGTCGCGCGGCGCCCCTGCTGTGTAAGCGCAACGCGAAGCTTAAGGTAGCAAAAAAAGGCCCAACACCGTGTCGTCTCGCGCATGGTGTGCGAAGACGCGGATGTGGTCCCGGAAAATTCCTTGAACACTGTCGCCCCGGCTGCCGATGCCGGTCAGAAGCTACGAACCCCTGGCCAGACGCCATGCGATGCCGCGGCCTTAGATAAGATCGATCAATCGCAGGGCAATATCCAAAACAGGACGAAGGGCTGCGTGTCAGCGAAACCGGCCCGGGACGCGCTCAGCTGACGAGAGGTCTGTCGGAGAGAGCACGGCGTTTAGCGCGAGGCGGTCTCTGTTTGCAGCACGACAGATTCATTAAGACTGTCGTCGACTGTCTTACGGCGGTTGGGCCTGACGTCCAGGACATGGCCAACGCGTCTCGCAAGCCCCATCTGGTCGCGCGAGTCTGTAGGTTCTGGCTCGGCGCGTTCGCCGAATTGCCCTCACCATACTCGGGGAAGCCTGCCCCGCGGACGGCGCCCCCCTTCCGCTTTGCCTGGAACGCAAGAAAGCCCCGTCGGCGAGAGCGAACGGGGCTTTTGGTGTTTTGGGTGTGTTTGGTTGCGGGGGCAGGATTTGAACCTGCGGCCTTCAGGTTATGAGCCTGACGAGCTACCGGGCTGCTCCACCCCGCGGAATGGGATTGGTTTGGGGATATGAGATGAGAAGATTGGATGACTTGCGCTTAGCAGACCTGGCAGCGACCGACTCTCCCGCGTCTTGAGACGAAGTACCATAGGCGCTGGGGCGTTTCACGGCCGTGTTCGGAATGGGAACGGGTGGGGGAACCCCGCGATGACCACCAGGTCGGCTAAGGGCAAGTGTTTTTCGAGAAGCTGGATTTGGGGCGAAGTGCGAAGTGCGCAGTGCGAATAGGGTATTCGCCAGTCGGCAATCGCTGGTTTTGAACACGTCGTTGGTATGGCAGTGGCGAGGGAGCCGTTTGGAGGCTCCGCAAGCGCGTGCCGGATTTTTCCAGCAGCCGGCAGAGCCGAGCCGCCGGGCGTCCGGCGCGCCGTGCGCAGCGAAGCGGCCGAAGGCCGCGACAGCGCGAGCACATAACATGGCATCATCGCCGCGCGGCGCGCGGTGATGAGCACAAGCAATGGGAACGATCAAGATCGAACGAACGATTAGTACCGGTAAGCTTCATGCATTGCTGCACGTCCACACCCGGCCTATCAACGTGGTCGTCTTCCACGGTTCTTCAGGGAATACTCGTTTTCAGGGGGGTTTCCCGCTTAGATGCCTTCAGCGGTTATCCCGTCCATATATAGCTACCCTGCTATGCCCTTGGCAGGACAACAGGTCCACCAGAGATATGTCCATCCCGGTCCTCTCGTACTAGGGACAGATCCTGTCAATATTCCTACACCCACGGCAGATAGGGACCGAACTGTCTCACGACGTTCTGAACCCAGCTCACGTACCGCTTTAATTGGCGAACAGCCAAACCCTTGGGACCTGCTCCAGCCCCAGGATGCGATGAGCCGACATCGAGGTGCCAAACAACCCCGTCGATATGGACTCTTGGGGGTCATCAGCCTGTTATCCCCGGCGTACCTTTTATCCGTTGAGCGATGGCCCTTCCACGCGGGACCACCGGATCACTATGACCGACTTTCGTCTCTGCTCGACTTGTCAGTCTCGCAGTCAGGCGGGCTTATGCCATTGCACTCGACGACCGATTTCCGACCGGTCTGAGCCCACCATCGCGCGCCTCCGTTACTCTTTCGGAGGCGACCGCCCCAGTCAAACTACCCACCATACACTGTCCCGGATCCGGATAACGGACCGCGGTTAGACATCCATGACGATAAGGGTGGTATTTCAAGGATGGCTCCACAGGAACTGGCGTCCCTGCTTCAAAGCCTACCACCTATCCTACACATGCCGACACGAATGCCAGTGTAAAGCTATAGTAAAGGTGCACGGGGTCTTTCCGTCTGACCGCAGGAACCCCGCATCTTCACGGGGAATTCAATTTCACTGAGTCTGCGTTGGAGACAGCGGGGAAGTCGTTACGCCATTCGTGCAGGTCGGAACTTACCCGACAAGGAATTTCGCTACCTTAGGACCGTTATAGTTACGGCCGCCGTTTACTGGGGCTTCGATTCAAAGCTTGCACCTCTCCTCTTAACCTTCCAGCACCGGGCAGGCGTCAGACCCTATACGTCGTCTTACAGACTTCGCAGAGCCCTGTGTTTTTGATAAACAGTCGCTACCCCCTGGTCTGTGCCACCCCATCCTGGTTGCCCAAAATGGGGTCACGCTTCTTCCGAAGTTACGCGTGCAATTTGCCGAGTTCCTTCAACGCAGTTCTCTCAAGCGCCTTGGTATACTCTACCTGACCACCTGTGTCGGTTTCGGGTACGGTCTGTACGGTGGGGCTCTTTCCTGGAACCGGTTCCCTGCAAGGCGCAATCCAATAAGCCCTCACAAGTTGCCCGATCCGTCACTTCCCACCAGGCCCACGATTATTAACGTGGTTCCCATCGACTACGCGTGTCCGCCTCGTCTTAGGGGCCGGCTAACCCTGCTCAGATGAACTTTAAGCAGGAACCCTTGGTCTTTCGGCGAGAGGGTCTCTCACCCTCTTTATCGTTACTCATGTCAACATTCGCACTTCCGATACCTCCAGGAGCCCTCACGGGTCTCCCTTCACTGGCTTACGGAACGCTCCGCTACCCCAACGATCGTAAGATCGTCAGCCTCAGCTTCGGTGCATGGCTTTAGCCCCGTTACATTTTCGGCGCAAAACCCCTTATTTAGACCAGTGAGCTGTTACGCTTTCTTTAAATGATGGCTGCTTCTAAGCCAACATCCTGGTTGTTTTGGGAGTCTCACATCCTTTCCCACTTAGCCATGACTTGGGGACCTTAGATGGAGGTCAGGGTTGTTGCCCTCTTCACGACGGACGTTAGCACCCGCCGTGTGTCTGCCGATTAGTACTCTCAGGTATTCGGAGTTTGATTAGGATCAGTAAGACGGTGAGTCCCCATAGCCCATTCAGTGCTCTACCCCCTGAGGTATTCGATCGACGCACTACCTAAATAGTTTTCGCGGAGAACCAGCTATCTCCGAGTTTGATTGGCCTTTCACCCCTAGCCACAAGTCATCCCAATCTATTGCAACAGATGCGGGTTCGGTCCTCCAGTTGGTGTTACCCAACCTTCAACCTGCTCATGGCTAGATCACTCGGTTTCGGGTCTAATGCGACGAACTCAAACGCCCTGTTCAGACTCGCTTTCGCTGCGCCTCCACCTACCGGCTTAAGCTTGCTCGTCACACTAAGTCGTTGACCCATTATACAAAAGGTACGCGGTCAGCCTTGCGGCCTCCCACTGTTTGTAGGCATCCGGTTTCAGGTTCTCTTTCACTCCCCTTGTCGGGGTGCTTTTCACCTTTCCCTCACGGTACTTGTTCGCTATCGGTCATGCACGAGTACTTAGGCTTGGAGAGTGGTCTCCCCATGTTCAGACAGGGTTTCACGTGCCCCGCCTTACTCAAGGACGATCAAAGCCTCACCGCATACGGGGCTGTCACCCGCTCCGGCCGCGCTTTCCAACGCGTTCTGCTTTATCTTCAATCGCCACTGGCCTGGTCCGCGTTCGCTCGCCACTACTAACGGAGTCTCGGTTGATGTCCTTTCCTGCAGGTACTTAGATGTTTCAGTTCCCTGCGTTCGCTTCTAACCCCTATGTATTCGAAGGTCAGATACCTTGTTTCGATGCTTGGAACCTCGCGCCGCCTCGTCGACGCAGCCAATCGCCAATCGACATTCGCCAATCGGATTTTCAAACCCGACTGCCGACTGCCCAATTCCGATTGTCCGCGCCAACGGCGCCAGATTCCCAAGCATCCAAGGTGGGTTTCCCCATTCGGAGATCCATGGATCAAAGCTCATTCGCAGCTCCCCACGGCTTATCGCAGCGTATCACGTCCTTCTTCGCCTGTGCATGCCAAGGCATCCACCAAATGCCCTTACTTCTCTTGATCGTTCTCATTGCCAATGCTCATCATCTGTCTGGTTTGGCTAAGCTATCCTTCTCGCTTCCGCTCGAAGGGCAGTCCAAACCTGGCCATCCGGGCACCTCCAGGGCGCCGGGACAGACCGTTCCTCGCTAACGATCGGCGAGGAACGAACACCAGCGGTTACCTTTTACAACCGCCGTCTTCAATGATGCCATCGACGTGTTCGATCCGGTCCTCATCCGAAGGCACGCCGGTGCACTTCGAGGCCGGATCTTCAAGACCAGCTTCTCGAGATCAAATCCGAGGATGCGCGGTCAGGCAACATCCACCAGATCGTTCCGCATCCAAAAAGCTTCCGCCCTTCAGCACGCAACGATCCTTGACTGGCAT